>NZ_CP073637.1:2126505-2835340 GCF_029962485.1 Burkholderia cepacia | reverse complement strand
CGAGATCGTCGAATTTCGCCTCGTCGCGCAGCTTCTTCAGGAATTCGACGCGGATGAGCTTGCCGTACGCGTCGCCGTGCCAGTCGAGCAGGTGGACTTCGAGCAGCACACGGCCCGAATCGTCGACG
This sequence comes from Burkholderia cepacia, assembly GCF_029962485.1. Classification (NCBI taxonomy): domain Bacteria; kingdom Pseudomonadati; phylum Pseudomonadota; class Betaproteobacteria; order Burkholderiales; family Burkholderiaceae; genus Burkholderia; species Burkholderia cepacia. The sequence goes on along the minus strand of NZ_CP073637.1, from coordinate 2,835,212 downwards.
GTCGGGCGCAGGCCGAGGCTCGCGACGCCCGGCAGCGGCTCGGGGCCGAGGCCGTGCACTTGAACGACGAAGATGCCCGCGAGCGCCGGTCGTTTGTGCGCAATCGGCAGGTTCAGCGTCGGGAAACCGAGGTCGCGGCCGAGCTTCAGCCCGTGCGCGACGTGGCCGCTGATCGCATAGCCGTGGCCGAGCGCCTGCGCGGCCGCATCGAGATCGCCGGCCGCAAGCGCCGCGCGCACGCCCGAGCTGGAGATGCGTGTGCCATCGCTGCCGGCCACCGTGCCCATCTGCTCGACTTCGAAGCCGTGCTGCTCGCCGGCCGCCTTCAGCGTGTCGAAGGTGCCTGCGCGCTTCGCGCCGTAGCAGAAATCGTCGCCGACCATCATCCAGCGGGTGTGCAACCCGTTCACCAGCGTGCGCTCGACGAACGCCTGCGGCGACTGGCTCGCGAACGTATGGTTGAAGTGCTCGACGACGACGCGGTCGACACCGTGATCGCGCAGCGCCTCGAGCTTGTCGCGCAGCATCGCGATGCGCGGCGGCGCGCCGGCCGGGTTGAAGAATTCGCGCGGGTGCGGCTCGAACGTCATCACGCACACGGGCAGGCCGCGTGCGTCCGCTGCCGCGCGCACGCGCGCGAGCAGGGCCTGGTGGCCGCGATGGACACCGTCGAAGTTGCCGATCGTCAGCGCGCACGGGGCGCGGCTCTCGGCGTTGGGCAGGCCGCGGAAGACTTTCACGATAGCGGATGCAGCGTCGGGGAATGGGCGGTGGGATGCCGCAAAGCAGAAGATTATAAACGTTCGGACGGGTCGGCGGCCGAGAAGGCGGGAAACGCGGGGGCGAATGGTAAAATTCGCGGATGAAAAAACTCGTGATCCTGATTTCCGGTCGCGGCAGCAACATGGAGGCCATCGTTCGCGCGTGCGCGCAGGAACGCTGGCCGGCCGAGATTGCCGCCGTGATCGCCAACCGGCCCGATGCGGGCGGGCTGGCTTTTGCCGCGTCGCACGGGGTGGCGACGGCGGTGGTTGACCACCGGTCGTTCGACGGCCGCGACAGCTTCGACGCGGCGCTCGCCGCCGAGATCGACCGTTTCGCCCCCGATCTCGTCGTCCTCGCCGGCTTCATGCGCATCCTCACGCCCGCATTCGTCAGACGATACGAAGGCCGGCTGCTGAACATCCATCCGTCGCTGCTGCCGAGCTTCAAGGGCATCCATACGCATCAGCAGGCGCTCGACGCGGGCGTCGCGCTGCATGGCGCGAGCGTGCATTTCGTCATTCCCGAGCTCGACAGCGGCGCGATCGTCGCGCAGGGCGCGGTGCCCGTGCGCGCGGGCGACGACGCGGCCGCGCTCGCGCAGCGCGTGCTGACCGTCGAGCATGTGCTGTATCCGCGCGCGGTGCGCTGGTTCGTCGAGGGGCGCTTGCGCCTCGAGAACGGCCGTGCCGTCGTGGCGCCGGAAGAAGCACGCTGGATTTTCGCGGATCAACCGCATACCGAAACGAGTGAGGGCGTATGAAGCTGCACGGATTCCTGATTGGCCAGACCGAGACCTTGCTGGCCGAGGTGCTGAAGTTCGCCGGCCCCGCCGACGCGACGACGAGCCGGTTCTTCCGCGCGCACCCGAAGCTCGGGCATGCCGAGCGCGGCGTGATCGCCGAGGCCGTCTTCGCGGTGCTGCGCCGCAAGATGGAGTTTTCGCACCTGGCCGAGAGCGGCACGGGCACGCCCGCGCGGCGTCTCACGCTGCTCGGCCTGATGCAGACGGCCGGCCGCAACGCGCTGAGGCCGTTTTTGTCCGACACCGAGTCCGCGTGGCTCGAGCACGTGTCGAAGATCGATCCGGCGAGCCTGCCGGTGCGCGTGCGCACGAACCTGCCCGACTGGATCCACCAGGCGCTGTCGGCCCGATTCGACGCCGAGGAACTCGCGCAGCTCGCCGCCGCGCTGAACTACCCGGCGCCGCTCGACCTGCGCGCCAACGCGCAGAAGGCGACCCGCGACCAGGTGATCGACGCGCTGCGTGCGAACGGCATCGATGCGGGTGCGATGCCGTTCGCGCCGTTCGGCGTGCGTGTCGTCGGCAAGCCGGCGCTGACGCGCCTGAAGCTGTTCGAGGAAGGCCAGATCGAGGTGCAGGACGAAGGCAGCCAGCTGCTGTGCTCGCTCGTCGCGCCGCGCCGCGGCGAGATGATCGTCGATTTCTGTGCGGGTGCTGGCGGCAAGACGCTCGCGCTGGGCGCGATGATGCGCTCGACCGGGCGCCTCTATGCGTTCGACGTGTCGGAAAAGCGCCTCGCGAAGCTGAAGCCGCGCCTCGCGCGCAGCGGGCTGTCGAACGTGAACCCGGTGCTGATCGACAGCGAGCACGATGCGAAGATCAAGCGGCTCGCCGGCAAGATCGACCGCGTGCTGGTCGATGCGCCGTGCAGCGGCCTCGGCACGCTGCGCCGCAATCCTGACCTGAAGTGGCGTCAGACGCGTACGGCGATCGACGAGCTGACGCCGAAGCAGGCGTCGATCCTCGCGAGCGCCGCGCGCCTCGTGAAGAAGGGCGGCCGGCTTGTGTACGCGACCTGCAGCGTGCTCGATGCCGAGAACGAGCGGATCGTCGAGCAGTTCCTGGCCGATCATCCCGAATTCGTGCTGGTGCCGGCGCAGCAGGTGCTGGCTGAGCAGCGCATCGAGCTCGAGATGGGCGACTACCTGTCGCTGTGGCCGCATCGTCACGCGACCGACGGCTTCTTCGCCGCGGTGCTCGAACGGCGCGCCGCGCAGTAACGGCGGCCCGGACGGACGATGGAAAATCTGCAGAGCCGCCTGCTGTCGCACCGGCTGGCATCGGTCATTCGTGACTTCCACCAGCCGGTGATGATCTGGCAGGCGGCGATCCTGGTCGGCGCGCTGTGTTTCGCATGGGTGACCGCGCGCTTCGTGCACGGCCGCATCGATGCGCGCCGCCGGGCAGCCGGCCGCGCGCCCGGTGCGGGTGCGCAAAGCCTGAAGCGCGCGTTGTTCCCGTTGTTCGGCAGTGTCTTCGTCGGCGCCGCGCAACTCGCGTTCGACCCGTTCATGTCGACGTCGCTGCTGTCGCTCGCGCTCGTGCCGCTGTTCGGCATCGGGTTGATCTACGTGCTGTTCTTCTTCGCGCGGCGCGTGTTCGCGCGCGACGGCCACACGCATGCGTGGCTGTCGATCGTCGAGAAGATCGTGTCGACCGTCGTGTGGGCCGCGATGGTGCTGACCGTGCTCGGCATCCAGCGCGACGTGCTCGGCTGGCTCGACAGCGTGCAGTTCCGCGTCGCCAATGCGCACCTCACGCTGCTGTCGCTGATCTCGGGCGCGCTGTGGGTGTGCGTGACGCTGATGGTCGCGATGTGGCTCGGCTCGGTGCTCGAGGATCGCCTCACCCGCGCGAGCACGCTCGACGCGAACCTGAAGGTCGTGCTGTCGCGGGTCGGCCGCGCGCTGCTCGTGTTCGCGGCGATCCTGATCGGGCTGTCGCTGGTCGGCATCGACGTGACGGTGCTCGGCGTGTTCGGCGGTGCGGTGGGTGTCGGCCTCGGTTTCGGGCTGCAGAAGATCGCGAGCAACTACGTGTCGGGCTTCATCATCCTGCTCGACCGCTCGCTGCGGCTTGGCGACGCGATCAGCGTCGGCGGGCTGCAGGGCATCGTCACGCAGATCCGCACGCGCTATACGGTCGTGCGCGGGCTCGACGGCAACGAGACGCTGATCCCGAACGAGAAGCTGATCACCGACGTCGTGCAGAACCAGTCGTCGTACCTGACGCGGGGCTATGCGAAGGTCGCGGTGCAGGTCGCGTACACGAGCGACGTCGAGCACGCGCTTGCGCTGCTCGCCGACGCGGCGAAGGGCGTGCCGCGCGTGCTGGCGGAGCCCGCGCCGACGCCGTATCTGGTGAGTTTCGGTGCGGACGGGATCGACCTGGAGCTTGGCTTCTGGATCGAGGATTCCGCGAAAGGCACGTCGGGCGTGCGTTCGACCGTGAACCGCAACATCTGGCGGCTGTTCAGCGAGCACGGGATTTCGATTCCGTTCCCGCAGCGAGAGGTGCGTGTGGTCGGATTGCCGGACGGTTTTTCCGCCGCGGGTGCGACGGCCGGGCTCGATCCGGCGGCCGTGAACGGTGCGGCGGACGGGCGCGCACCGGCTGCGTAGCGCGCACCGGCCGTCAAATGGTTTGACCCCGCGACCGGAACCGGATCGCGGGCCTTTCCAAGTCCGCCCGTGGACTGCTCCAGTTGCGCCAGGGCAAGAAAATATTCATTTTTTACAAAGACTTGGAACGGTTGAAGTAAAATTCAAGTCTGTACGCGGTATGCTTTCATTTTTCTGACGCTCGGCGCGAGCCGGTGTCGCTCTCATCACAGGTACCTGCCTTGTTGAATTCCCTGCTCGATTTTCTTTCCCACGGGCTCCTGCATTTTTCGTGGTGGCAGGTCGCGCTGTTCGCGCTCGCCGTCACGCACGTCACGATCATCGGCGTGACGGTCTATCTGCACCGCTGCCAGGCGCACCGTGCGCTGGAACTGCATCCGATCGCGAGCCACTTCTTCCGCCTGTGGCTGTGGATGACGACCGGCATGCTGACGGGTCAGTGGGCCGCGATTCACCGCAAGCACCATGCGAAGTGCGAGACCGAGGAAGATCCGCACAGCCCGCAGACGCGCGGCATCTGGAAGGTGTTCCTCGAAGGCGCGGAACTGTATCGCGCGGAAGCGAAGAACGAAGAGACGATGCGCAAGTTCGGTCACGGCACGCCGAGCGACTGGGTTGAGCGCAATGTCTATTCGAAGTACCCGATTCTCGGCATCAGCATCATGATGGTGATCGACGTCGCGCTGTTCGGCGTGCTCGGCCTCACCGTGTGGGCCGTGCAGATGGTCTGGATTCCGTTCTGGGCGGCTGGCGTCGTCAACGGCTTCGGTCACTTCTGGGGTTATCGCAACTTCAACTCGGCTGACGCGAGCACGAACCTGTTCCCGTGGGGCATCGTGATCGGCGGCGAAGAGCTGCACAACAACCACCATACGTTCGCGACGTCGGCGAAGCTGTCGAACAAGTGGTACGAGTTCGACATCGGCTGGATGTACATCCGCATCATGTCGGCGTTCGGTCTTGCGAAGGTGAAGAAGGTCGCGCCGACCCCGCGCCTGAACAAGCCGAAGACGGTGCTCGACCAGGAAACGCTGCAGGCCGTGCTGTCGAACCGCTACGAAGTGATGGCGCGCTACGGCAAGGCCGTGAAGCGTGCGTATGCGCAGGAGCTCGCGCACCTGAAGGAACTCGGCTCGAGCGAGAAGTACCAGCTGATGCGCGGCGCGCGCAAGTGGTTCCACAAGGACGCCGACGGCCTCGACGAGCCGCAGAAGAAGCTGCTGCCGGAAATCTTCGCGAACAGCCAGAAGCTGCATACGTACTTCCAGCTGCGCCAGGATCTGGCCGCGATCTGGGATCGTTCGACCGCGTCGCGCGAACAGCTTCTCGCGCAATTGCAGGATTGGTGCCATCGCGCAGAACAAAGCGGCATCAAGGCGTTGCAGGAATTCGCGACGCGCCTGCGCCGCTACGCCTGATTCGAAATCGATTAGAATCTCAGGACGTCACAAACCCCGCGTTGGCGGGGTTTTTTCATTTGGGCCGCCGGTTTTTGATGGACGTCGGCAGGGCGGAATTTGTATGACCAGAGGAGACGGGGCTGGAGCCAGTGCCAAGGCGCTAACTCTGGTCGTCCGCGAAGCATGGGACCCGAGTAAGCGCTAAGGCGCTAACTCTGGTCGACCGCGAAGCATGGGACCAAAGTAAGCGCTAAAGCGCTAACTCTGGTCGACAGGAGATATGGAGATGCAATCGACGATCAAACCCGTCGAGTACGACCGGCCCGTCGCAGCAGGGACCGTGTGCGGCGTGGGGCAGGCATGGGCCAAGGTGCCCGACACGCCGTCCGCCGAGGAGCGGGCTGCACTGAAGGCGCGCATCAAGGCGCTGCTCGTCCGTGAAAAGGCCGTGCTGGTCGCCCACTACTACGTGGATGCCGAGCTGCAGGAGCTGGCCGACGAAACGGGCGGCTGCGTTGCCGATTCGCTCGAAATGGCACGCTTCGGCCGCGATCACGACGCGCAGACGCTGGTCGTCGCCGGCGTGCGCTTCATGGGCGAAACCGCGAAGATCCTGAGCCCGAACAAACGGATCCTGATGCCCGATCTCGACGCGACCTGTTCGCTCGACCTCGGCTGCCCGGTCGACGAATTCTCGGCGTTCTGCGATGCCCATCCGGATCGCACCGTCGTCGTCTACGCAAACACCAGTGCGGCCGTGAAGGCGCGCGCGGACTGGATGGTCACGTCGTCGATCGGCCTCGAGATCGTGGCCGACCTGCACGCACGCGGCGAAAAGATCATCTGGGCGCCCGATCGCCATCTCGGCAGCTATATCCAGAAAAAAACCGGCGCGGACATGTTGCTCTGGCAAGGCTCGTGCCTCGTCCACGACGAGTTCAAGGGCATCGAGCTCGACCTGCTGCGCGCCGAATACCCGGACGCGAAGGTGCTCGTCCATCCCGAATCGCCGGAAAACGTCGTCGCGCAGGCCGATGTCGTCGGCTCGACCACGCAACTGATCGATGCGGCGGTCAAGTTCGATGCCACGCACTTCATCGTCGCGACCGATCTCGGCATCCTGCACAAGATGCAGCTCGCGGCGCCCGGCAAGACCTTCATCGCCGCGCCGACGGCCGGCAACAGCGCGACCTGCAAGAGCTGCGCGCACTGCCCGTGGATGGCGATGAACGGCCTCGCGAACCTCGCCGACGTGCTCGAGCGCGGTCACAACGAGATCTTCGTCGATCCCGCGATCGGCCAGCGTGCGCGTTTGCCGATCGACCGGATGCTCGAATTCGCGGCCGCGCACAAGAAGCGCGTGCAGGCGAGCGGCGATCTGCAGCGCGACCAGCAATTGTTTGCGAACGTGGGGGCCGCATGAGCGAGGCAGTATCCCCGCTGTTCGACATCGTTCGTGAGCAATACGGCGCGGCGTTCGACGACGCGATCGTGCGCAACGTGGCCGACGCGATCGCGGAAGACGTCGGCGCCGGCGACCAGACCGGGCGGCTCGTGCCGGCCGGCGGGCGCCGCCGCGCGCGCATTATCGTGCGCGAAGAAGCTGTGCTGTGCGGCGTGCCCTGGTTCGAGGCCGTGATCGCCCGGATCGATCCGTCGATCACCGTGCAATGGCGCTATCGCGAGGGCGAACGCATGACGCCCGATTCGATCGTCTGCGAACTCGACGGGCCGGCGCGCGCACTGCTGACGGCCGAGCGCAACGGGCTGAACTTCCTGCAGCTGCTGTCCGGCGTCGCGACCGCGACGCGCCGCTACGTCGATCGCGTCGAAGGCACGCGCACGAAGATCCTTGATACGCGCAAGACGCTGCCGGGCCTGCGGCTCGCGCAGAAGTATGCGGTGCGCGTCGGCGGCGGCGAGAACCAGCGTCTTGCGCTGTACGACGGCATCCTGATCAAGGAGAACCACATCGCGGCGGCAGGCGGTGTCGGCGAAGCGCTCGATGCGGCATTCGCGCTGGAATCGGGCGTGCCCGTGCAGGTCGAAGTCGAGACGCTCGCGCAGCTCGACACGGCGCTCGCGCATCGCGCGCAGTCGGTGCTGCTCGACAACTTCACACTCGACATGATGCGTGAAGCCGTACGCGTGGCGGCCGGCAAGGCCGTGCTCGAAGTGTCGGGCGGCGTCAATTTCGAGACGGTGCGAGCGTTCGCGGAAACGGGCGTCGATCGCATCTCGATCGGCGCGCTGACGAAGGACGTGCGCGCGACCGACTATTCGATGCGGATCGTCGACTGACGGAACATCGTCCAGTCAGACAAAAAAAGCCGTTGGCGCGCAAACGCCAGCGGCTTTTTTCTTGTGCGTGACCCGGCCGCGGCCGGGAAGGGGTGTCGCTCAGCGGCGCGCGCGCGGCGTGAGCACGCTCGGCAATGCTTTCGGCAGCGAGTGCGGCCAGTCGCGGCTGTAGTGCAGCCCGCGGCTTTCGCGGCGCGAGTGCGCGCTCTTCACGATCAGCGTCGCCACGTCGACGAGGTTGCGCAGTTCCAGCAGGTCGCGCGTCACGCGGAAATTCGCGTAGTACTCGTGGATTTCGTCGCGCAGCAGCGACAGCCGGTGCTTGGCGCGTTCGAGGCGCTTGTCGGTGCGCACGATGCCGACGTAGTTCCACATCAGGCGGCGCAGTTCGTCCCAGTTGTGCGCGACGACGACTTCCTCGTCGGCATCCGACACGCGGCTTTCGTCCCATGCGGGCAGCGTGGACGGTGTTTCGGCGTCGAAGCCGGCCGCCTCGATCGCTTCGGCGGCTGCGCGGCCGATCACGAGACATTCGAGCAGCGAGTTGCTCGCGAGCCGGTTCGCGCCGTGCAGCCCCGTGTACGACGTTTCGCCGACCGCATACAGGCCCGCGAGATCGGTACGCCCGGCGAGATCGGTGACGACGCCGCCGCACGTGTAGTGCGCGGCCGGCACGACGGGGATCGGCTCTTTCGCGATGTCGATGCCGAATTCGAGGCAGCGCGCGTGGATCGTCGGGAAGTGTTCGCGCAGGAACGCTTCCGGCTGATGGCTGATGTCGAGATACACGCAGTCGATCCCGCGCTTCTTGATCTCGAAGTCGATCGCGCGCGCGACGATGTCGCGCGGGGCGAGCTCGGCACGCGGATCGTGCGCGGGCATGAAGCGCGTGCCGTCGGGCAGCTTCAGCAGGCCGCCTTCGCCGCGCACGGCTTCCGAAATCAGGAACGACTTTGCATACGGGTGGAACAGGCAGGTCGGGTGGAACTGGATGAATTCCATGTTCGACACGCGGCAGCCCGCGCGCCACGCCATCGCGATGCCGTCGCCGGTCGCGGTGTCGGGATTCGTCGTGTACAGATAGACCTTGCCGGCGCCGCCCGTGGCGAGCACCGTATGCGGCGCCTCGATCGTGATCGTGCGGTCGTGGTCGACGTCGAGCGCATACAGGCCGTGACAGCGGCGGCCGGGCAGGCCGAGCCGGTCCGACGTGATCAGGTCGATCGCGTGGTGGTTTTCGAAGAACGTGATATTCGGATGCTGGCGTGCACGCTCCGACAGCGTCGCCAGCACCGCGTGGCCGGTCGCGTCGGCCGCGTGGATGATGCGGCGGTGGCTGTGGCCGCCTTCACGCGTCAGGTGAAAGCCGAGTTCGGCCGCGTCGTCCTTCGTGAACGGCACGCCTTGCGAGATCAGCCATTCGATCGCTTCGCGGCCGTGCTCGACGATGTAGCGCGTCGCGCCTTCGTCGCACAGCCCGCCACCGGCGACCAGTGTGTCGTCGACATGGTTCTCGATACTGTCCGCCGAGTCGAGGACCGCCGCGATGCCGCCTTGCGCGTTATCGCTTGCCCCCTCCATCATCGAACGTTTCGCGATCAGCGCGACACGTCGCGTGCTGGCCAGGTTGAGTGCGACCGACAGCCCTGCCAGGCCGCTGCCGACGATCGCCACGTCGAATTTCATGCTGCATCTCCATCGTTACGCTTTTGATCTTGTGCGTTCCGGCGGCCAGGGCCGCGGAAAGGGGAGAGCATACCGCGTCGGGCCCGAGCGTGCGCGCAAAACAAAAAGCCCCGCAGGAGCGGGGCTTTTCGGTTGCCGTCAGGCTGGCAGAAACCGGAGATTACTTGATCTTGGTTTCTTTGTATTCCACATGCTTGCGGACGACGGGATCGAACTTCTTGATCGCCATCTTTTCCGGCATGTTGCGCTTGTTCTTCGTGGTCGTGTAGAAGTGACCCGTACCAGCGGTCGACTCAAGCTTGATCTTGTCGCGGGCGCCTTTTGCCATGATTGTGCTCCTTGGGCTTAGGCTTCGCCGCGTGCGCGCAGGTCAGCGAGCACGGAATCGATGCCGTTCTTGTCGATCAGGCGCAGGCCGGCGTTCGAGACGCGCAGGCGCACCCAGCGGTTTTCGCTCTCAACCCAGAACCGGCGGTTTTGCAGGTTCGGCAGGAAGCGACGCTTGGTCTTGTTGTTGGCGTGGGAAACGTTGTTGCCGCTCATCGGCGCTTTCCCAGTTACTTGGCATACGCGTGCCATGAGAGCACTCCTAATACGCTAAATTCGGGGTTCGATCGCCGGTGAAGGTTCCATCGCACCGCCACGTGATCCATGGCTGCACTCAGAACGCCGTAGCCCTTACAGACAAGGCCCTTCGATGGCTAGAACTGGTTGGAAAAAAGACAGACGACGATTCTAGCAGAAAAAGTTCAGAAAAATCAAACCTAATTTCGCTACGTCGTTGCGGCGCCCCGGGGTGGGCTGCCGCGGCACAGTCTACAGCCAACCGGCACGTGCGAACGAAAAAGTGTCATCGACGCCGACGACGACGTGGTCGAGCAGCCGCACGTCGACGAGTTCGAGCGCGTCTTTCAGCACGCGGGTCAGGCGACGGTCCTCCGCGCTCGGCTGCACGGCGCCCGACGGATGGTTGTGCGCGACGATCAGCGACGCGGCGTTGTGCATCATCGCGCGTCGCACGATCTCGCGCGGGTAGACGGCCATGCGCGTGAGCGAGCCGCGCGTGATTTCCTCCATGTCGATCAGGCCGTTGCGCGCATCGAGATACACCGCGATGAACACTTCGTGCGCACGAGAGCCGATCCTCAGCCGCAGGCAATCCTCGACGGCCCGGGGTGAGTCGATCGGCGTCCGTACCTGCGCCTTCTCGTTCAGCACGCGCCGCGCGATCTCGACGATTGCGGCCAGCCGTGCGGCGCGCGCGGGGCCGATGCCGGGGTGTGCCTCGAAATCGTCGGTGCTCGCTTCGAGCAGCCCGCGTAACGTCTTGAACTGACCGACCAGTGCGCGGGCAGTGACGAATACATCGTGCCCGGGCTTGCCCGTGCCGAGCAGCAGCGCGATCAGTTCGTCGTCGGTCAGCGCGGCCGGCCCGCGCTCCAGCAATCGCTCGCGCGGCCGCTCGGGCCGCCAGTCGCCGGTGCGGCGCTTGCGCGGGCGGATCGGTAGGACACGGCCCGGCGGATTGGCCGGCGCATCGGTGGTGTCGCAGCATTCGACCGGCGACAGGGCGAGGCAGGGTGACGTCATGCTCGAACTCCATTGGCGGCAGGGCGGTATGCGCGACGTCGTCGCACTTTCCGCCTTGCGCGCTCAGGTGACTTACAATATTGGCTTTGCGCCGGGCCATTCGGCCGTATCGGGCGCCGACCGAACGAGTAATTCATGAGCCTCATCGATCTATCCGAAGTGAAGCCCGGTTCCCATGTCACGTTGCATTACCGGCTGGCACTGGCCGACGGCGCCGACATCGTCAACACCTTCTCCGACAAGCCGGCCACGCTGCTGCTGGGCGCGGGGCAACTGGCGCCCTCGCTTGAACAGATTCTGCTCGGGCTCCGGGTCGGCGACCATTCGACTTTTCAGCTAGCCCCCGATCAAGGGTTCGGTCCCCGTAATCCCGACATGCTCCAGCGCGTGACGCTGTCGACGCTGCGCGAGAACGGGATGGTCGGCGACGATTTCACGCCGGGCGAGCTGATCGAGTTCAACGCGCCTGACGGCGGCCGGTACGCGGGGGTGCTGAAGGAAGTCAGCGAGACCTCGGCGCTGTTCGACTTCAATCATCCGCTCGCGGGCCAGGCGCTCACGTTCGAAGTGAAAATCATCGGAATCCTGTAATCATGAGCACCACCGATACGCTGTCCGGGCAGACCGTCGCGGCCGATGCCGAAATCCTGCTGGCCCAGCCGCGCGGCTTCTGTGCGGGCGTCGACCGCGCGATCGAGATCGTCGAGCGCGCAATCGCGATGCACGGTGCGCCGATCTACGTCCGTCACGAGATCGTCCACAACAAGTACGTGGTCGAGGATCTGAAGAAGAAAGGCGCGATCTTCGTCGAGGAACTCGAGGAAGTGCCGGCCGGCAACACCGTGATCTTCAGTGCGCACGGCGTGTCGAAGGCCGTGCGCGACGAGGCCGACGTGCGCGGGCTGCGCATTTACGACGCAACCTGCCCGCTCGTCACGAAGGTGCACGTCGAAGTGGCGAAGATGCGCCAGGACGGCGTCGACATCGTCATGATCGGGCACAAGGGCCACCCTGAAGTCGAAGGCACGATGGGGCAGGTCGAGCGCGGCATGCATCTCGTCGAGAGCGTCGAGGACGTGCAGAAGCTCGAGCTCGCCGATCCCGAGCGCATCGCGCTCGTCACGCAGACGACGCTGTCCGTCGACGACGCCGCGGAGATCATCGGGGCGCTGAAGGCGAAGTATCCGAAAATTCGCGAGCCGAAGAAGCAGGACATCTGCTACGCGACGCAGAACCGCCAGGACGCGGTGAAGTTCATGGCGCCGCAGTGCGATGTCGTGATCGTCGTCGGCAGCCCGAACAGCTCGAATTCGAGCCGCCTGCGTGAAGTGGCCGAGAAGCGCGGTGTGGACGCGTACATGGTCGATGCACCCGACCAGATCGATCCGGCATGGGTCGCCGGCAAGCGCCGCATCGGCGTGACGGCCGGCGCGTCGGCGCCGGAAGTGCTCGCCCAGGCCGTGATCGCGCGGCTGCGCGAACTCGGCGTGCGCAATGTCCGCGCGCTCGACGGCATCGAGGAAAACGTGTCGTTTCCGCTGCCGCGCGGGTTGAACCTGCCGCCCGCCGCCTGATTGCCGCATCGCACCCGCGGAACACCAAAGCGCGCCTCCCGGCGCGCTTTTTTTTGCGTTTCGAAATTGTAATCGCAACCATTATTCGCCGTCGTGGTGCAACCCGGTTGCTCCGTTCGTTCCTAACTGCCTCTCAAAATTGGTTGCAATGCAGGAAAACCCCATCGAATCAGGATTATTGGCGTCCTATAAATGGAGTTACAATGCGCCCGTTTTCAAGCCGGAATGGCTTTGAAATCGGGTTTTGGCAAGGCGCGGGAGACCATTCAATGCATGTGAAGTTGGCTTACGCCGAGTCCGTCGCCGTACCGGTTGCAATGCTTGCCGGATGCAGCAAAAAGAGCGACGACGGGGCGGGCAGGGAGGCTGCGGCGTTCGCGGCACCGCCGGCCAGCGGCGTGCGCGTCGCCGGAACCGGTCGTGCGGCGCCGTCGGCGTGCCGTATCGCGCAATTGGGCAACGACAAGGAATACGGGGCACGTTTGACGATTGACGAAATCAACGCGCTTGGCGTGACGAACGGTCCGGCAGCGGGCATGCCGGTTGCGTCGCGGCAAGCCGCCGATCGTGGCGCGACGGTGACCGTACGCGCCGATCGACGGATGCCGGCCGGTCGCGGCGCTGCAGGCGACGCGCAGATGTCACCGGCCCCCCTTCATTTCAATTCGATGAAACAGCGTGCCGCCACGACCGGTCGGGTCCTGGCGCGCGGTCTGGTTCGTACGACGGATTCCGACGCAGTCCTGACGAATGTCGGGTGCGGCTTGCGCAATGCCCCGGCGGGCGGCGCGGCGCGGAATCCGATCCGTCCGGGTGTGGCGCTTGCGTCGCGTCGGACGGGCCAAGGCACGGATGCCGGGAAACCGGACGAAGGCCGTCTCGGCATGCTGTCCCACGACTTCAAGGAGGCCACGAACACCGTCCTCGATGTCGTGACGATTTAGCGACGGGACTCATGACGGCACCGGGACAGTGCGGTGCCGTTTTTGTATCCGCTCCGGCGGCAGGTCCGGCCGTACAGGCCGGGCGGCGCGCGCCGGGACGATCCACCCTTACCGGTATCGACTAGTACTCGCAGTGTCGCCGAGAAGGCGCGATTCCTCGCTTACCCGCGGGGCGCAACGTCCTCCGGCAGCACGGGCCAAGGAGCTTTAAATGGATATTTTCGTCCAGCAGGTTCTCAACGGGCTGGTGCTCGGCAGTGTCTACGCCATCATCGCGTTGGGCTACACGATGGTGTACGGCATTCTCGGCATCATCAACTTCGCGCACGGCGACGTGCTGATGATCGGCGCGATGGTCGCCCTGTCGGCCATTACCGTGCTGCAGAACCATTTCCCCGGACTCGGCAACGTCGCGACGCTGACGATCGGCCTGGGCATCGCCGCGGTCGTCTGTGCGTTCGTCGGCTTCACGATCGAACGCGTCGCATACCGGCCGCTGCGCCGCGCACCGCGTCTCGCACCGCTGATCACCGCCATCGGCGTGTCGATCCTGCTGCAGACCGCCGCGATGATCATCTGGTCGCGCAACCCGCTGCCGTTCCCGCAATTGCTGCCGACCGATCCGATCAACGTGATCAAGGCGACCGACACGACGCCCGGCGCCGTGATCTCGGTCACTGAAATCGTGATCATCGCCGTTGCGTTCATCGTGATGGGCGGCCTGCTGCTGCTCGTGCACAAGACCAAGCTCGGCCGCGCGATGCGCGCGATCGCCGAAAGCCCGAACACCGCGAGCCTGATGGGCGTGAACCCGAACTTCGTGATCTCCGCGACGTTCATGATCGGCTCCGCGCTCGCCGCGCTGGCCGGCGTGATGATCGCGTCCGAATACGGCAACGTGCACTTCTACATGGGCTTCATCCCCGGCATGAAGGCGTTCACGGCGGCGGTGCTGGGCGGGATCGGCAACCTCGGCGGTGCGATGGTCGGCGGCGTGCTGCTCGGCCTGATCGAGCAGCTCGGGGCCGGCTACATCGGCAACCTCACGGGCGGCGTGTTCGGCAGTAACTACCAGGACGTGTTCGCCTTCATCGTGCTGATCATCGTGCTGGTGTTCCGTCCGTCGGGCCTGCTGGGCGAACGGGTCGCGGATCGCGCGTAACGGAAGGGAGCAAACAACATGACATCCATTCAACCGATCGAATCCTCGACGTCGCTCGTCGAAGAGCGCAACACCGCCAAGACCGTCGTCATCGGCCTGCTGACCGCCGTCCTCGTGATCGCGGCGCCGATCATCATCGGCTCGGCCGGCGGCAACTACTGGGTCCGGGTGCTCGACTTCGCGATGCTGTACGTGATGCTCGCGCTGGGCCTGAACGTGGTGGTCGGCTTCGCCGGCCTGCTCGACCTCGGCTACATCGCGTTCTACGCGGTGGGCGCATACACGGCGGCGTTGCTCAGCTCGCCGCACCTGAGCTCGCAGTTCGAGTGGATCGCGGCGATCGCGCCGAACGGCCTGCATGTGCCGTTCCTGATCATCGTGCCGATCGCGATGGCGCTGGCGGCGACCTTCGGGATCCTGCTCGGCGCGCCGACGCTGCGCCTGCGCGGCGACTACCTGGCGATCGTGACGCTCGGCTTCGGTGAAATCGTCCGGATCTTCATGAACAACCTCGACCGTCCGGTGAACATCACCAACGGCCCGAAGGGGATCACGGGCATCGATCCGGTGCATGTCGGCGGCTTCAACCTGTCGCAGACGCACTCGCTGTTCGGCCTGCAGCTGCCGTCGGTCTACATGTACTACTACCTGTTCGTGCTGTGCTCGCTGCTGGTGATCTGGGTGTGTACGCGCCTGCAGCACTCGCGTATCGGCCGTGCATGGGCAGCCATCCGCGAGGACGAAATCGCCGCGAAGGCGATGGGCATCAACACCCGTAACGTGAAGCTGCTCGCGTTCGCGATGGGTGCATCGTTCGGCGGCCTGTCGGGCGCGATGTTCGGTTCGTTCCAGGGCTTCGTGTCGCCGGAATCGTTCACGTTCTGGGAATCGATCGTGGTGCTGGCGTGCGTGGTGCTGGGCGGCATGGGCCACATCCCGGGCGTGATCCTGGGCGCGGTGCTGCTCGCGATCTTCCCGGAATTCCTGCGCTCGACGATGAGCCCGCTGCAGCATGCGCTGTTCGGTCACGACATCGTCGACACGGAAGTGATTCGTCAGGCGCTGTACGGCCTCGCGATGGTGGTCATCATGCTGTACCGCTCGGAAGGCCTGTGGCCCGCGCCGAAGCATGAGGACAAGATCGCGAAACTGGCGAAGCGCGCCAGCAAGAAGCCGGTGCGCGCGTAACGAACGGACAAGGGGATATCCACATGAGCGACAAGCAAATCCGACTGTCCGTGCAGGGCGTGAACAAACGCTTCGGCGGCCTGCAGGCATTGTCCGACGTCGGCCTGCAGATCAAGGAAGGCGAGATCTACGGCCTGATCGGCCCGAACGGCGCCGGCAAGACGACGTTCTTCAACGTGATCACGGGCCTCTACACGCCGGATTCCGGCGACTTCAAGCTGGACGGCACGAACTACACGCCGACGGCCGTGCACCAGGTGGCCAAGGCCGGCATCGCGCGCACGTTCCAGAACATCCGCCTGTTCGGCGGGATGACGGCGCTCGAGAATGTGATGGTGGGCCGCCACGTGCGGACCAAGCACGGCCTGCTCGGCGCGGTGTTCCAGACGCCGGCCGAACGTCAGGAAGAGCGCGAGATCAAGGAACGCGCGATCGAGCTGCTCGAATACGTGGGCGTGCTGCAGTACGCGGACTACACGTCGCGCAACCTGTCGTACGGCCACCAGCGCCGTCTCGAGATCGCGCGCGCACTGGCGACCGACCCGAAGCTGCTCGCGCTCGACGAGCCGGCGGCCGGGATGAACGCGACCGAGAAGGTCGAACTCACGCGCCTGCTCGACAAGATCCGCTCGGACGGCCGCACGATTCTCCTGATCGAGCACGATGTGAAGCTCGTGATGGGGCTGTGCAACCGGATGACGGTGCTCGATTACGGCAAGGTGATCGCCGAGGGTCTGCCGCAGGACGTGCAGAAGAATCCGAAGGTGATTGAGGCATATCTCGGCGCAGGGGTGCACTGATGGCAGCGGCAATGTTGAAAATCAAGGGCTTGCAGGTCAACTACGGCGGCATCCAGGCCGTCAAGGGCGTTGACATGGAAGTCCGTCAGGGCGAGCTCGTGACGCTGATCGGCGCGAACGGCGCAGGCAAGACCACGACGATGAAGGCGATCACGGGTCTGAAGCCGTATTCGGCGGGCGACATCGAGTACGACGGCAAGTCGATCAAGGGCGTGCCGTCGCACGAACTGCTCAAGCGCGGCCTCGCGATGGTGCCGGAAGGCCGCGGGATCTTCGCGCGGATGTCGATCATCGAGAACATGCAGATGGGCGCGTACCTGCGCAACGACAACGACCAGATCAAGAAGGACGTCGAGCGGATGTTCGGCTTCTTCCCGCGCCTGAAGGAGCGTGCGACGCAGCTCGCGGGCACGCTGTCGGGCGGCGAGCAGCAGATGCTGGCGATGTCGCGCGCGATCCTGTCGAAGCCGAAGCTGCTGCTGCTCGACGAGCCGTCGATGGGGCTGTCGCCGATCATGGTCGAGAAGATCTTCGAAGTGGTGCGCGAGATCTCGAAGGAGGGCATCACGGTGCTGCTCGTCGAGCAGAACGCGCGCCTCGCGCTGCAGGCGGCCGACCGTGGCTACGTGATGGATTCGGGCACGGTCACGATGGAAGGCGACGCGAAGAAGATGCTCGACGATCCGAAGGTGCGCGCCGCGTATCTGGGTGAATGAGCGTGTGAACGAGCGAGTCCGGTGACGCGTGGCGGCCTGTGCCGCGGGCGACGCACCAGGGCTTTCGAAAGGCTGTCACGGGATGCCGTGACAGCCTTTTTTTCATGTTGTGCGATTCGTGCCGAACTGTGCGCGTGAACGCGACTCCATTCGACTGTTGCGCCGCGCATCCGGCGCGGGAATGGTGGAACGCAGGCCGGCGGCAGGTGGTTCGATGCCGGTGGCCCACAAACCGACACACGGGCCGCGTAGCATCGACGGCCCATCCGAACACGGAGGGCACGCATGAGTCTGGACTACGGTTTCGTGAAGGCGAAGGTGACATCGGTGGCGACGCTGAAGGGCTCGCCGCATGGCAGCGAGATCCAGTATCACATCCACCTGACACTGGCGCTGCCGTCGGGCGACTGGGATGTCGCGATCAATGTCGGCACCAGCGATGCGGACGACTTGTTGAACTACAAGCTCGTCTACGATTTCCATCATCCCGTCACCGAGACGCTCGCGGCCGCGGCCGAAGGCTACACCGACCTCACGGGGCAGACCGCGCTGCCCGCGCTCGACTACCTGCGCAGCGACATCCTGAACGAGACGGGCGCGTGGCGCGCGAGTGCGGTGATGGACGGCACCGAAAATCCGGAGCCGATTCCGTCGCTGCTGCGGCTCGTGAACGCCGCGCAGTCGCAGGGCCTCGACGTCGTCGTGTTCGGCCGCACCTATACGGAAGGCAACGGCATTCACGATACGCACATGAACCAGGGCTCGACAGGCCCGAACTACCTGCATCGCGCGGGCGACGACCATAACGACCACAACGACGTGTGGCAGGACGGCGCGCTGATCGTGCGCGTGAGCCAGTCGCAGTGGGCCGCGTATTTCGCGGCGTTCGAGCAGCAGGCCGTGCCAACCGACGCGCTCGGCAATCCGCTGCCGGGCGCGGGGCCGATCACGCGCTGAGATCGCCGGCTGCCGGCTTTGGCGTCACGCTGCCGGCAGCGTCTTGCCGAACGAGATGCGCTCCTCGACGCGATAACCGAGCGCCGCATAGAAGCGGCACGCGTCGTCGTTGCCGGGCAGCACCTGCAGGTTGATCTTCAGGCAGCCGCGCGCGGCCAGCGCACGTTCCGCGTGCGCGATCAGCGCGCGGCCGACGCCGAGCCGACGCGCGTCGTTTGCGACGCCAAACGAGTAGAGCCAGCCGCGATGTCCGTCGAAACCCGCCATCAGCGTGCCGACGACGCGCGCGCCGCTGGTCGCGACGAAGAACAGTTCCGGCTGCGTCGCGAGCTTCAGCTCGATCGATCGCAGCGGATCGCGATGCGGTGGCGCATCGGTGTCTTCGTATTGCGGGAACGCGTCGCGCCATACCGCAAGCACGGCATCGGTGTCGGCGCGTTCGAACGGGCGGATGGCGACAGCATCGGCGGTGGCATCCATCGCGGCGGTCTCCTTAGAGCGTGTCGAGGATCGACCGCAGCATCGCCATCATCTGGTCGATTTCTTCGGTCGTTACGTTCAGCGCGGGCATGAAGCGCAGCAGGTTCGGCCGCGCGGCGTTCAGCAGCAGGCCGTCCGGCTGCATATCGCGCGCCTTCTCGACGATCTGCGGGCCGATGTCCTTGCCGAGCAGCAGCGCGCGCAGCAGGCCTTCGCCGCGTTCGCCCTCGAAGCCGCGCTCTTCCGACAGCTCGAGCAGCTTGCGCTTCAGGTATTCGCCGCGTGCGCGCACGCCCTCGAGGAATCCGGGCGCGACGAGCTGCGAGATCACCGAATAGCCGACCGCCGTCATCAGCGGGTTGCCGTTGTAGGTGCCGCCCTGATCGCCCGCCTCGAATACCGCGACGTCGGCCTTCGACAGCAGTGCGCCGAGCGGCGCGCCGCCACCGATGCCCTTCGCGAGCGTCATGACGTCCGGCTCGATACCGGCGAGTTCGTACGCGAACAGCGTGCCCGCGCGGCCGCAACCGCTTTGCACTTCATCGACGATCAGCAGCAGGTTGTGCTGCTTCGTCAGCGCGCGCAGCGCTTGCATGAATTCGCGCGTGGCCGGAATCACGCCGCCTTCGCCCTGGATCGGTTCGAGCATCACGGCGACGGTCTTGTCGGTGATCAGCTTCTCGACCGAGTTGATGTCGTTCAGCTCGGCCTTCGGGAAGCCCGGCACCTGCGGCGCGTAGATCGTGTCCCAGCCCGGCTTGCCGCTGGCCGACATCGTCGCGAGCGTGCGGCCGTGGAAGCTGTGGTCGAACGTGATGATCTCGTACGCGCCGTTCTTGAACTTGCGGCCCCACTTGCGCGCGAGCTTGATCGCGCCTTCGTTCGCCTCGGCGCCGCTGTTCGTGAAGAACACCTTGTCGAACACGCTGTGCTGCGTGAGCAGGCCCGCGAGCTTCGCCATCGGCTCGTTGTAGAACGCCGGCGACGGGTTCAGCAGCTTTTCGGCCTGAGTCTTCAGTGCTTCGACGATACCGTCGTTGCAGTGGCCGAGGCTGTTGACGGCCCAGCCCTGGATGAAGTCCAGATAGCGCTTGCCCGTGTGATCGTAGAGCCACGAACCCTTGCCGTGCGTGAACACGATGTCGGGGCGGTTCGTGATGTACATCAGCGAGTCGATCGGAAAATCGTTCAGGGGCATGGCAGCAGACTCCAGCGGACGTTGAAAGGGAACGGGCAATAAAAAAGCCACGGAAGGCCGTGGCTGGTGGATTCGAACAGCTTGTGCGTAACCGGTGAAGCGGTGTGGAGGTTACGCGCGAGTCCGTGACGAGCCTGCGGCATCCGGGCGGAGCGGCGAGCGGCGACGTCGAAGGGTGGACAGGAAGCAGTTCATGTGCGCAAGCATAAGGCATCCCGCGCCTCACTGTAAACCGCTGCGATGCCACGGATGTGACATCGCAGCGTGCGGCTCGGGACGCGGGCGGCCCTGGCGCTCAGACCGGATGCGCGAGATCGGCGGCGCTCGTGAACGAGTCCGCGTAGAACTCGTCGGCGGGCAGTGCGTGATGCTGCGTGAAGTCGCGCTGCGCGGATTCGACCATCACCGGCGCACCGCATGCGTACACCTGATGGCCCGACAGATCGGGCAGGTCCTCGATCACCGCGCGATGGACGAAGCCCGTGCGGCCCGTCCATTGATCGCCGGCGTCCGGCTCGGAGAGCACCGGCACGTACTTGAAGTTCGGGATCTCGCGCGCCCACTGCTCGGCGAGTTCGTCGAGGTAGATGTCCTTCTTGCGGCGGGCACCCCAGTAAAGCGTCATCGGGCGCGTGATGCCCGAGTGCTTCACATGCTCGATGATCGCCTTGATTGGCGCGAAGCCCGTGCCCGACGCGAGCAGCACGATCGGCTTGTCGGAATCCTCGCGCAGGAAGAACGTACCGAGCGGGCCTTCGAAGCGCAGGATGTCACGCTCCTTCATTGCGCCGAACACGTGGTCGGTGAACTTGCCGCCCGGCATGTGGCGGATGTGCAGCTCGATCGGGCCTTCCTCGTGCGGCGCGTTCGCCATCGAGTAGCTGCGGCGCGAACCGTCCTTCAGGATGAACTCGACGTACTGGCCCGCGAGGTACTGCAGGCGCTCGTTGGCGGGCAGTTGCAGCTTCACGACCATCACGTCGTCGGCCTTGCGCTCGAGCGCGGCGATCCGGCACGGCAGCTTCTTGACCTGCACGCCGTCGACGCCGGCGATTTCACGCACGTCGATTTCGAGGTCGCACTGGGCCTTCGAGCAGCACAGCAGCGCGAGGCCGCGCGTGCGTTCGTCGTTGGACAGTGCCGACGCGGCGTGCGGGCCCTGTTCGATCTGGCCCGACACGATCTGGCCCTTGCAGGAGCCGCACGCGCCGTTCTTGCAGCCGTACGGCAGATGGACGTTCTGGCGCAGCGCGGCGGCCAGCACGGTTTCGTCCGACTCGACCTGGAATTGCCGGCCGCTTTGCTTGAGAGTGACGTTGAATGCCATAGAACCAAACTAGAACAAAATGTGGGGACCGTGCATGTCGCGCACGGCAGCTACAATGCAAGACCGTTGCGCGTCGCGCAACGGCCGCTACTGATTTCGCAACCAACATGATCGCGACACGAATCCTGCGCCGGCCGCGCGCACTGATCGTCGGCTGCGGCGACGTCGGCATGCGCTGCGTCGCGCAATGGCGTGACGCGCGCCGCAACCTGCGGATCTTCGCGCTGACGAGCCACCCGGCCCGCCGCGACGAACTGCGCGCCGCAGGCGCGACGCCGATCGTCGGCGATCTCGATCGCCGGGCGACGCTCGGCCGCCTCGCGGGCCTTGCCCGCACGATCCTGCATCTCGCACCGCCGCAATCCGATGGCCGTGACGACCGGCGCACGCGTGCGCTGATCGCCGCAACGTCCATGCCCGCGCGTCGGCCATCGACCCCGCCGGCACCGGCGGTCGGCCGGCTCCGAACGCTGCGCACCGCTGCACGGCAGGCCGGCGCACCCGTTCGGGGAGCGCGTATTGTACCCGACGGCCTTCGCGCGCCGAGGCTCGTCTACGCGAGCACGACGGGCGTATACGGCGACTGCGGCGGCGCGCGCATCGACGAAACGCACCCGCTGCGCCCCGCCAATCCGCGCGCGTTCCGGCGCGTGTCGGCCGAGCGGCAACTGCGTGCGGCGACGGTGCGCGGCGTGCTGTCCGCGCGCATCGTGCGCATTCCCGGCATCTACGCGGCGAACCGTCTGCCGGTCGCGCGGCTCGAGCGCGGCACGCCGGCGCTTGAACCGGCCGACGACGTGTACACGAACCACATCCACGCGGACGATCTCGCGGCGATCCTGCGCCGCACGGCCGAGCGCGGCAGACCGGCGCGCGCCGTGCACGCGTCGGACGACAGCGAACTGCGGATGGGGGAGTATTTCGACCGGGTCGCGCAGGTGCTCGGCCTGCCGAGGCCGCCGCGCGTGAGCCGCGCGGACGCCGAGCGTCAGCTCGAACCGACACTGCTGTCGTTCATGCGCGAGTCGCGACGCCTGTCCAACGCACGGCTCAAGGCCGAATTGTGCGTGACGTTGCGATATCCGACCGTAGACGATTTCCTTCAAACGCTCGCGCCGGGCAGCGCGTCAGGTCAGCGCCGGTAACGCCTCGATCAGCAGGAAGCACAGCAGCGCACCGATCAGCGCGCCAATCAGGTTCGGATGATATTTGTGCTTCGCGTGCATCATGGCCAGCAGGCCGCCGATCACGACGACACCGATGACCGCGAACGCGATCATCACGGACGACAGTTCGAAAGAATGGTTGATGTTCATGGTATCTCCCCCTGCATCGCTGCTCTTGCAGCTTGTGATTTCAGTATAGCGGGGGAACATGCGACCGAGACGCGGCCGGGCACCGAACGGTCGTGCGGATTTTCCCTTACAGGGTTTTGACGGGATTGCGCAGTGCTGAAAGGTCGGCGTCATCGAGCCAGCGCCACGCGCCCGGTGCGAGATCGTCCGGCAGCGTGAAGCCGCCGATGCTTTCGCGGTGCAGCAACTCGACGCGATTGCTCGCCGCCGCCACCATGCGCTTGACCTGGTGGTATTTGCCTTCGAGGACGGTCAGCGCGAGCGCGTGCGTGTCGCGCGCGTCGGCGGCGACGGCCGCGATCGGCTTCGGCTCGCCGTGCAGCTGCACGCCGCTACGCAGCGCATTCAGCTGCGCATCGTCGAGCGGGTGGCGCACGGTCGCGACGTAGGTCTTCGGCACCTTGCGCTTCGGCGACGTGTACGCATGCACGAACTGGCCGTCGTCGGACAGCAGCAGCAGGCCGGTCGTGTCCTGGTCGAGACGGCCGACGCACTGCACGCCGCGCGCGACGAGCGGCGCGGGCAGCAGGCTGAACACGCTCGCGTGGTGCTGCGGATCGCGCGAGCACTCGTAGCCGGCCGGTTTGTTGAGCGCGAGATACGCGCGCGCGTGGAACGGCCACCTCGTGTCGTCGACCGAGAACACGAGGCCGTCGGTGTCGAACGTGGCGTCGGGGTCGGTCGCGCTGGTGCCCGCGACGGCGACGCGGCCCGCTTCGATCAGGCCGCGGCATTGGCGGCGCGAGCCGAAGCCCTGAGTGTAGAGAATGCTTTCGAGATCCATAGCGCGCGCATTCTATCAAGCGGCGGCCGATGACCGGCATGAACGCGCATGCGCTGGTAAGCTGCCGGAACGCCGCGCGGGGTGCGGCGCCCGTTCACTCTTCACGGAAAGTCCATGCGTTTCGATTCATTCCCGTTCGGCCGCCAGGCAGCCGCCATCATCGTTGCCACGACCGTCTCGTCGGCCGCGTTCGCGCACGCGCATCTCGCGAAGAGCGATCCGGCGGCAGGCGCGGCGGTGGCCGCCGCACCGGCTGCCGTCACGATCGACTTCACCGAGCCGCTGGAGCCGGCATTCAGCTCGATCGTCGTCGTCGACGGCGGCGGCAACACGGTGTCGGACGGCCGCGCGCGCATCGACGCGTCGAACCGCAAGCGGATGACGGTGCCGCTGACGGCAATCGGCGCCGGTGCCTATACGGTGAAATGGGTGGCCGTCGCGACCGACGGGCACCGCACGCAGGGTGCGTACGGCTTCAGCGTGAAGTGACGCAACGGCGGCGGCAGGCCCGTGCCAGGGTTGTCGTCGCCCTCATCCGACAGGGAGTTTCCCGCATGAATCCGACGACGCTCGATGCACTCGCCGATTTCCCCCGTCAGCTCGAAGCGCATTTCGCGGCCGTCCCCGACGGCTACGCGCGCTGGACGCCCGACGACTGGGCCGGGATCCCGAGCGAGCATTTCTCGCCGCTCGGGCAGCTCTGCCACGTGCGCGACATCGAGATCGACGGCTATCACGTGCGGCTGCGGCGGATGCTCGACGAGGACCGGCCGCTGCTCGCGTCGATCGACGGCGACGCGCTCGCGATCGAGCGCCGCTACAACGATGCGTATGCGTCCGACGTGCTCGCCGCGATCCGCGAAGCGCGACGCGAAACGCTGGAGTTGCTCTCGCGCGTGACGCCCGAGCAGTTCGAGCGCACCGGCGAGTTCGACGGCTACGGTTCGCTGACCGTGCGCGGGCTCGTCCACTACCTGTGCAGCCACGACCAGCAGCATCTGGCCGGCATGCAGTGGCTGCTCGGCAAGATCGACGCGGCGCTTTACGCTCGCTGAGACGGCTGGCGTCCGTACGGCCTGGCTCGGAAGCCGCGGCCGCTGTCGGTGCGGCCGACCACATTGCATCGCTCCGATTGGATCGCTTTTCTGGATAATCCATCCAGCCGCGACCGGCTGACCGGCGCGTCGCGCGTGCCTACACTCCTAGCTTCGTTCAACGGAAAAAGGAGTCAACCGTGGCAACTCACACGCTCGCAGACAAGGTCGTCCTGATCGCAGGCGGCGCAAAGAATCTCGGCGGCCTGATCGCGCGGGACCTGGCGAGCCACGGCGCGAAGGCGGTGGCGATTCACTACAACAGCGCGGCGTCGCAGGCGCAGGCCGAGGAGACGGCCGCCGCTGTACGTGCGGCCGGCGCGGAAGCCGCAACGTTCCAGGCCGACCTGACCACGGCCGCCGCGGTCGAGAAGCTGTTCGACGACGCGAAGCAGCGCTTCGGCAAGATCGACATCGCGATCAACACGGTCGGCAAGGTGCTGAAGAAGCCGTTCACCGAGATCAGCGAGGCCGAGTACGACGAGATGTTCGCGGTCAACAGCAAGTCGGCGTTCTTCTTCATCAAGGAGGCCGGGCGACACCTCGAGGATCATGGCAAGCTCGTCACGCTCGTGACGTCGCTGCTCGGCGCGTTCACGCCGTTCTATGCGGCGTACGAAGGGTCGAAGGCGCCGGTCGAGCACTTCACGCGCGCGGCGTCGAAGGAATACGGCGCACGCGGGATCTCGGTGACGGCCGTCGGGCCGGGCCCGATGGATACGCCGTTCTTCTATCCGGCCGAAGGCGCCGATGCGGTTGCCTATCACAAGACGGCGGCCGCGCTGTCGCCGTTCAGCAAGACGGGCTTGACCGACATCGAGGACGTCGTGCCGTTCATCCGCCATCTCGTGACCGACGGCTGGTGGATCACCGGCCAGACGATCCTGATCAACGGCGGCTACACGACCAAGTAACCGGGCCTGCGACGGGCCGCGCCGGCGGCCGTCGCGGGCGTGTCGCGAACCGCAATGGCGCGTTTGCGTGGACAATGGACGGGCGCGCGGCCCTGCGGCTGCGCGCCCGTTTTTTTGTGCCGCCGGACCTCGCCGCGACGCGCAACAGCCGGCGGCGACGATCTTCCAAACCCACGCTCCCCACCGATGGACAAGCTGGATCAGGTCAGAATCTTCCTGCAGGTTGCCGAAATGGGCAGCTTCATCAAGGCCGCGCATGCGCTCGACGTGCCGCGCGCGACCGTGTCGGCGGCCGTCCAGCAGCTCGAGATGGGGCTCGGCACGCGCCTCCTGCATCGCACGACGCGTCAGGTGCAGCTCACGGCCGACGGCACGCTGCTGCTCGAACGCGGCCGGCGCCTGCTTGCGGAAGCCGACGATCTCGACCGCCTGTTTCGGCGTCGCGACCGCGACGTCGTCGGACGGCTGAACGTCGACGTGCCGAGCCGGATCGCGCGCCGTGTCGTCGCGCCCGCACTGCCGTCACTGTTTCACCGCTACCCGAAGCTGCAACTGTCGCTCGGCTCGACCGACCGCTCGATCGATCTCGTGCAGGAAGGCGTCGATTGCGCGATCCGCGTCGGGCGGCTCGCGGACAGCAGCCTCGTCGTGCGGCCGCTCGGGCAGTTCACGCTGATCAACTGCGCGAGCCCCGACTATCTGCGCGAGTGCGGCGTACCCGAGCACCCGGATGCGCTTGCGCACGGGCACTGGGCGATCGGCTATGCGTCGCCGACGACGGGGCGCGAACTCGGGTGGGAATACTGCGCGGACGGCCAGCGGCACACGCTGACGCTGCCGAGCCGCGTGATCGTCAACAACGCCGAAACCTATATCGCCGGCTGCATTGCCGGCATGGGGCTGATCCAGATACCGCGGTTCGACGTCGAACATCTGCTGGAAAGCGGCGCACTCGTCGACGTGATGCCCGGTTACCGCGCCGAGCCGATGGACGTGTCGGCCGTGTATCCGCACCGCCGCCATCGGTCGCGCCGGCTCAATGCATTCATCGATTGGTTCGGCGAATTGATGGCCGATGCGCTGACGAAGACGGCGGCCGGGCAGGGCGCGGACGGCGACTGATCGCGGCAGCCGTCGCGTACGTTTCAATCGCCTAGCGCCGCGAACCGCCGGTGGCGCCCGGCGTCCCGCACCGCGTCGATCAACGCCGCGCCGGGGCCGTCGGGCTTCGCCGCGAACGCATAGAAGCGTGCGGCCGGCAGCGCTGGCAGGCCGTCCTGCGGACCGCATTCGCGCAGGCCGTCGCGCAACTGGCTGCGCGCGAGCGCGGTGACCGCGAAGCCGGCGAGCGCGGCCGACACGCAGCCGGCCATGCTGCTGCTCTCGAACAGTACGCGGAACGGCCGCAGCGCGGCGGCGAGTGCCGCGACGGCCGCCTCCCGATAGACGCACGGCTGCGGAAACAGCGCGAGCGGCACTTCGCCGCCCGCGTCGAGCGTGCGGTCCGACGCGAAGGCCCACACGAGCGGCTCTTCCCACAGCAATTCGCCCGGCGTGTCGACCTGCCGACACTGCTTGCCGAATACGACATCGAGCCGGCCGAGCGTCTGTTCGCGCAGCAGCGATGCGGTGATCCCGACCTTCAGCTCGATCGACGTACGCGGGTGGCGGTCGCGAAACGTGCGCAGCACGTGCGGCAGCCACGCACCGGCAAAGTCCTCCGACGCGCCGACCCGCAGCGGCCCGTGCGCCGGCGCGCCGCGCAGCCGCGCGCGCACTTCGCGCTCCATGTCGACGATGTTGCGCGCGTAGGCGTACAGCGTGTCGCCGGCCGGCGTGAGCGCGATACGGCGTGTCGTGCGCGCGAGCAGCACGGTGCCGGCCGCCTGTTCGAGCCGCTTGATGTGGCCGCTGACGGCGGAGGGCGTGAGCGCGAGACGTTCCGCGGCCGGCGCGAATCCGCGGCTGTCGACGACTTCGAGGAAGGTGCGCAGCAGCGTGATGTCGAGTGCGGTCGACGCGGGATCGGTCAGCGGTTCCATCAGTCGATTCAACGTGAAATTCAAAGAATGAATCATGATACTCCGTGAATCGTGATGAAAGGCCGGCCTACCATCGTGCGCTCAGGCTGACCCAACGGAGTACACGATGACGACCTATGCGCATGCGACGACCGCGTCGCTCGATATTGCCTATCTCGAATGGAACCCGCGCGGCGAGCGCGTGGCCGTGCTTGTGCACGGGTGGCCGGACAGTCCTGTCGGCTGGGAAGCAGTGGCGGCAGCGCTCGCCGGGCGCGGCTACCGCGTGCTGGCGCCCGCGCTGCGCGGCTTTGCGCCGACGCGCTTTCGCGATGCCTCCGTGCCGCGCAGCGGCGAGCTCGCTGCGCTCGGGCGCGACCTGCTCGAATTCGCCGATGCGCTCGGTGTCGAGCGGCCCGTGCTGGTCGGGCATGACTGGGGCGCCCGGGCGGCCGCGAACGCGTGTGGGTTGCGTGACGGCGCCGCTTCGCATCTCGTGATGCTGTCGGTCGGTTACGGCACCAACGATCCCGGCCAGCCGCTGTCGCTGCAGCAGGCGCGCAATTACTGGTATCACTGGTTCATGGCGACGCCGCGCGGCGAGCAGGCCTTGCGTGACGACCGCCGTGCGTTTGCCCGCCTGATGTGGGACACGTGGTCGCCGACTGGCTGGTATCGCGACAGCGATTTCGACGCGGCGGCCGCCGCGTTCGACGGGCCCGACTGGATCGACGTCGTGCTGCATTCGTACCGGCATCGGTGGGGCTTCGCGCCGGGCACGCCGACCTATGCCGACGACAATGCGCGGCTGAACCCGGCGCCCGTGCTGGCGGTGCCGACGCTCGTGCTGCACGGCGGCACGGATACCTGCAATCATCAGGACAGCTCGGCGGGGCGAGAACGGTTCTTCGCTGGCCGCTACGAGCGGCAGATCGTGGATGCGGTCGGGCACTTTCCGCAACGCGAGGCGCCGGCGGCCGTCGCGGACGCGATCCTGCGGTTCTGCGAGCGCGACTGAACGCGCGGCCCGTGCCGCGGCGCGTGGCCGTCCGGCGTGGTCATTCGGTGCGATGCGGAATGTTGTCCGGGAACGGGTAGGGCGCATGCGGCCCCGGCCAGTCGGGTACGGGCGGCTCGCGGAGCAGGTCGCATCCGCCCAACATGATCGACAGCAGTGCGACGAGCATGCCGACGCGGATCGGGATTGAAATGACGCGCTTGGACATGGCTTGCCTCCTTGCTGCGTTCCCTGATGCTTGGACAGTCGCGGAAGGGTGCGCGTTGCGGCGGGCATCGCGTGCGGCCAAAACAAAAAACCCGCGAAGCGGTGAGCTTGCGCGGGTTTCGACGGTGCAGCGCATGACGCTGCGAAATACTGGTGCCCAGGGCCGGAATCGAACCGGCACGCCTTGCGGCGGGGGATTTTGAGTCCCCTGCGTCTACCAATTTCACCACCTGGGCTTAATCCTGACCGCGCATGCAATTGCGCGCGGCGAAACGCGGATTATGTCCGAAATCCCGACGCCGGGCAAGCTGCCCGGGTGCCGGTCGCGCACGTCACTGGCTCAGGTAGACGAATCGGCCCTGCTTCACGATCCCCATGACACTCGCACGTTGATCGAGCCCCACATGATCCTTGTCGCTGGCATTGACGACGCCGTTCGGCACGACGAGCTCGTGCGCGCGTTCCAGCTCGCGCCGCAGCGCCGCGCGGAACGCGGGCGTGCCGGGCTGCGCGGCCTTCAGCGCGCGGCCGACCGCGTCGGCGAGGCGCGGGTAGACGCCCGCCGCGTCGCCCGCGAACTGCGTGACCGTGCCGGCGCCGTATTTCGCCTCGTATGCGTCGACGAAGGCGAGCGCGGCCTTGCGGGCCGGATGGTCGGCCGGCAGCGTACGCGCGACGACCACCGGCTGCGTCGGAAACAGCGTGCCGTCGACGTCCTTGCCGCCGAGCTTGATGAATTCCGGCGTCGCGATCCCGTGCGTCTGGTAGACCGGGCCCTTGTAGCCGCGCTCGATCAGCGTGCGCTGCGGCAGCACGGCCGGCGTGCCCGAGCCCGCGATCAGGATCGCGTCGGGCTTCGCCGCGATCAGCTTCAGCGCCTGGCCCGTGACGCTCGCGTCGGTGCGGTTGAAGCGCTCGGTCGCGACGACACGGATCTTGCGCAAATCGGCAAAGCGCGTGAATTCGTTCAGCCAGCTGTCGCCGTAGCTGTCCGCGAAGCCGATGAAGCCGACCGTCTTCACGCCGTGATTCGCCATGTAGCGCGTCATCACGTCGGCCATCGCGCGGTCACTCTGCGCCATCTTGAACGCCCAGGTCCGCGCGCCTTCCTGCGGCTCGACGATCGCGCCGGAGCCGACCAGCGTGATCATCGGCGTCTGTGCGGCAGCGACCGCGTCGAGTGCCGCGAGCGCGGCCGGCGTGATGTTCGGCCCGACCACGACGTCGACGTGATCCTCGTCGACCAGCTTGCGGATGTTGCGCACCGCGGTACCGGGATCGGACGCGTCGTCGAGCACCGTCACCTGGACGGGCTGCCCGGCGATCGTCTTCGGCCACATCAGGATCGCGTTCTTGCTCGTGATGCCGATCGCGGCGGCCGGGCCGGTCGACGACAGGTCGACACCGACCTTCAGGTCGGCATGCGCGGCCGCGCAGGCCAGCACGAGGGCGGTGCCGGCGGCGCGGCGCAGCAGGGCGGGAAGCGTCATGCGGGAATCTCCGTCGGGCAGCAAAAAGGGGCGCGATATGCGCCCCTCTGTTTATACACGCGGCTCAGAGCTCGTACGATTCGGCTTCACCCTTGAGCGCCTGTTCGATCAGCTTGCGATTCAGCGTCGGCGACAGCAGTTCGACGAGCGTATACACATAGCTGCGCAGGTAGGCACCCTGCTTGAGCGCGACGCGCGTCACGTTGCTGCCGAACAGGTGGCCGACCGGGATCAGCCGCAGGCTGCGGTCGCGCTCCGGGTTGAACGCGATGTCGGCCATGATCCCGACGCCGAGGCCGAGTTCGACGTAGGTCTTGATCACGTCGGCGTCGATCGCCTCGAGCACGATGTCCGGCGACAGCCCGCGCAGTGCGAACGCGTGATTGATCTTCTTGCGGCCCGCGAACGCATCGTCATAGGTGATCAGCGGGTACTGCGCGAGATCGTCGAGCGTGACCGGTTTGCGTTCGAGCAGCGGATGGTCGGCCGGCACGACGGCCGCGTGGTGCCACTGGAAGCAGGGCAGCGACACGAGCTCCTTGTAGTCGGAGATCGCCTCGGTCGCGATCGCGAGATCGGCCTGGTCGTGGATCACCATCTCGGCCACCTGCGTCGGGCTGCCTTGCAGGATCGACAGGTGCACCTTCGGGAAGCGCTTCTTGAATTCGGCGATCGCGGCCGGCAGCGAGTAGCGGGCCTGCGTGTGGGTCGCGGCGATGGTCAGGTTGCCCTGGTCCTGTGCGGCATAATCTTTCCCGACCCTTTTAAGGCTTTCAACCTCCTGCAGGATCCGCTCGACCGACGCGAGGATGATCCTGCCCGGCTCGGTGAGCGAGCGCACGCGCTTGCCGTGCCGCGTGAAGATCTCCACGCCGAGCTCGTCCTCGAGCTCGATGATCGCCTTCGATACCCCCGGTTGGGACGTGTAGAGCGCCTTCGCGGCCTCGGTGAGGTTGAAATTCTGCCGGACGGCCTCGCGCACGAAGCGAAATTGGTGCAGGTTCATTTATAACCCTTCCGCATATCAACAGAATTTTTTAGTCGTTTGAAATATAAGGCGAGTTTATTACGATTCACCGGAGTTTTTCAAATATGGATATCTGTTTTCGTCATTAGCAATCCATCCGGTGGCGGATGGGGGCGGTGACGGCGGAACGGAGATTCGGGCGCGACGTGGCTAGGACGTCGCGCGGTCACCACGAAAACCCCTGGGGTCCCCGAATGTATCAGTACGACCAATACGACCAGACGATCGTCGACGAGCGTGTCGCGCAGTACCGCGATCAGGTGCGCCGCCGCCTGTCGGGCGAGTTGAGCGAAGAAGAATTCCGTCCGCTGCGCCTGCAGAACGGCCTGTACATGCAGCGCCACGCGTACATGCACCGCATCGCGATTCCGTACGGCAACCTGCGCAGCGACCAGCTCCGGATGCTGGCGCGCATCGCCCGCGAACACGATCGCGGCTACGGCCACTTCTCGACCCGCTCGAACATCCAGTTCAACTGGATCGAGCTGGAAGACACGCCCGAGATCCTCGCGAAGCTCGCATCGGTGCAGATGCACGGCATCCAGACGTCGGGCAACTGCATCCGCAACATCACGGCCGACCAGTTCGCCGGCGTCGCGCAGGACGAAGAGATCGATCCGCGTCCGTGGTCGGAAATCCTGCGTCAGTGGTCGACGTTCCATCCCGAATTCGCGTGGCTGCCGCGCAAGTTCAAGATCGCGGTGTCGGGCTCGAAGGACGACCGCGCGGCCGTGCAGATCCACGACCTCGGCGTGTACCTGAAGAAGAACGCGCAGGGCGAAGTGGTCGCGAGCATCCTCGCGGGCGGCGGCCTCGGCCGTACGCCGATCATCGGCGCGGTGATCAAGGAAGACCTCCCGTGGCAGCACCTGCTGACCTACTGCGAAGCCGTGCTGCGCGTGTACAACCGCTACGGCCGCCGCGACAACCTGTACAAGGCGCGGATCAAGATCCTCGTGAAGGCGCTGTCGCCGGCGAAGTTCGCGCAGCAGGTCGAGGAAGAGTGGCAGCACCTGAAGGACGGCCCGTCGACGCTCACGCAGGCGGAAGTCGATCGCGTGTCGCAGTACTTCCAGCCGCCCGTGTACGAAAAGCTGGCCGATACCGACGCTTCGTTCGAACAGCACCTGCTCGAGAACAAGGCGTTCGCGCGCTGGGTCGAGCGTAACGTCGCGCCGCACAAGGTGGCCGGCTATGCCGCCGTCACGCTGTCGCTGAAGGATCACCGCGTGGCGCCGGGCGATGCGACCGACGCGCAGATGGAGCTGGTGGCCGACTGGGCCGACGAATACTCGCTCGGCGAGCTGCGCGTGTCGCACGAGCAGAACCTGATTCTCGCGAACGTGAAGAAGCGCGACCTGTTCGCGGTGTGGGAAAAGGCGAAGGCGGCGAGTTTCGCGACGCCGAACATCGGCCTGCTGACCGACATCATCGCGTGCCCGGGCGGCGATTTCTGCTCGCTCGCGAACGCGAAGTCGATCCCGATCGCGCTGGCGATCCAGCAGCGTTTCGACGATCTGGACTATGTGTACGACCTCGGCGACCTGTCGCTGAACATTTCCGGTTGCATGAACTCGTGCGGTCACCACCACGTCGGCAACATCGGCATCCTCGGTGTCGACAAGGACGGCGCCGAGTGGTACCAGGTGTCGCTTGGCGGCGAGCAGGGCACGGGCCAGAACGGCGCGCGCCTCGGCCGCGTGATCGGACCGTCGTTCTCGGCGGAAGAAGTGCCGGACGTGATTGCGAAGCTGATCGACACATTCGTCGAATCGCGCATCGACGGCGAGCGCTTCGTCGACACGTACGACCGCATCGGCATCGCGCCGTTCAAGGAGCGCGTGTATGCGGCGCGCCAGGCAGTGAACGCGTAACCAACCGGGTACAAGGAATTAGCAGATGGCTTCGATTATCAAGAACCGCGCAGTGATCGACGATGCATGGCAGGTCGTGCGCGCGGCGGAAGACGGTGCGCTGCCCGCGGTCGACGCATTGCCGGCCGGCAAGGTGCTGGTGCCGTTCGCGTTGTGGCAGGCCGAGCGCGCGGCGCTCGTCGCCGCGAAGACGAAGGACGAACTCGGTGTGTGGCTCGCGCCGGACAGCGAGCCGGCCGATCTCGTGGCCGACTTCGGCGCGATTTCGCTGATCGCCGTCGATTTCCCGCGCTTCGCGGACGGCCGTGGCTACAGCATCGCGCGCCTGTTGCGCGAGCGCCACGGCTGGACGGGCGAGCTGCGCTCGATCGGCGACGTGCTGCGCGACCAGCTGCTGTACATGTCGCGTTGCGGCTTCGACGCATTCGCGGTGCGCGCCGACAAGGACATCCACGACGCGCTGAACGCGTTCACGGAATTCACGCAGCGTTACCAGGGCGCGTTCGACGAGCCGGCGCCGCTGTTCCGCCGCCGTGCGGCCGACGTAGCGACGCCCGACGCGAAGGTGAGCGCATGAGCACCGCCACCGCGCTGACGCCGGAACTCGCCGCGAAGGTCGAGCGCCTCGATGCACTGCTCGCGCGGATCGGCGCCCGTCACGACAAGGTGAAGTTCGCGAGCAGCCTCGCGGCGGAAGACATGCTGCTCACGCACGCGATCCTGTCGAAGGGCGTGTCGATCGGCATCTTCTCGCTGAATACGGGCCGCCTGCACGCGGAAACGCTCGGCATGATCGACCGCGTGCGCGAGCGCTACGGCTACGAGATCGAGCAGTTCCACCCGCAACCGGAAGCCGTCGACCAGTATGTCGCCGAGCACGGCCTGAATGCGTTCTACGAGAGCGTCGAGCTGCGCAAGTCGTGCTGCCACATCCGCAAGGTCGAGCCGCTGAACCGCGCGCTGGCCGACGTCGGCGCGTGGGTCACCGGCCAGCGCCGCGAGCAGTCGGTCACGCGGGCCGAGCTGCACGAGGAAGAACAGGACGACGCGCGCGGGATCGCGAAGTACAACCCGCTGGCCGACTGGACGGAAGCCGACGTATGGGCGTACCTTGGCGCGTTTGACGTGCCGGTCAACCCGCTGCATGCTCGCGGCTACCCGAGCATCGGTTGCGAGCCGTGTACGCGCGCGATCCGCCCTGGCGAGGACAGCCGCGCGGGCCGCTGGTGGTGGGAATCGCGCGATACGAAGGAATGCGGCCTGCACATCACGATCACGCCGATTCCTGCGGAAGCCGTTGCCGGCGCCTCGCACTGAAAGCCTGACAAGAAACTGAATATTGCGCCGCCCGCGACAGCGGGCGGCACGAACCCAGAAGAGAAGGACTGAAATCATGAGCACGACGCTCGAGCAATCCGCCTTTGCCCCGGCCACCGGCGCTGACAACCGCATGGGCCACCTCGACTGGCTCGAAGCCGAGTCGATCCACATCCTGCGCGAGCTGGTTGCCGAGTGCAGCAAGCCGGCACTGCTGTTCTCGGGCGGCAAGGATTCGGTCGTCGTGCTGCATCTGGCCCTGAAAGCGTTCGGCCTCGGCGCGAACCGCAAGACGGCGCTGCCGTTCCCGCTCGTGCATATCGACACGGGCCACAACTACGAGGAAGTGATCGACTTCCGCGACCGCCGCGCGCAGGAACTGGGCGCCGAGCTGGTCGTCGGTCACGTCGAGGATTCGATCAAGCGCGGCACGGTCGTGCTGCGCCGCGAAACCGATTCGCGCAACGCCGCACAGGCCGTCACGCTGCTCGAGACGATCGAGGAGCACGCCTACACGGCGCTGATCGGCGGCGCGCGCCGCGACGAAGAGAAGGCGCGCGCGAAGGAACGCATCTTCTCGTTCCGCGACGAATTCGGCCAGTGGGATCCGAAGGCGCAGCGCCCGGAACTGTGGAGCCTGTACAACGCCCGCCTGCACAAGGGCGAGCACCTGCGCGTGTTCCCGATCTCGAACTGGACCGAACTCGACGTGTGGCAGTACATCGCGCGCGAAAACCTCGAACTGCCGTCGATCTACTACGCGCACCAGCGCGAGATCGTGCGCCGCAACGGGCTGCTCGTGCCCGTCACGCCGCTCACGCCGATGCGTGAAGGCGAGTCGAGCGAGCTCGCGCAGGTGCGCTTCCGCACGGTCGGCGACATTTCCTGCACGTGCCCGGTCGAGAGCGACGCGGACGACGTCGAGAAGATCATCGCCGAGACGGCGGTGACCGAGATCACCGAGCGCGGCGCGACCCGGATGGACGACCAGGCGTCCGAAGCCGCGATGGAAACGCGCAAGAAGCAAGGTTATTTCTGAAGCACACGAGGACATTCACATCATGAGCATCATCGAGAACACCGAAGACCTCGGCGTGCTGCGCTTCATCACCGCAGGCAGCGTCGACGACGGCAAGAGCACGCTGATCGGCCGCCTGCTGTACGACAGCAAGGCCGTGCTGTCCGACCAGCTGTCCGCGCTGTCGCGCGCGAAGAACAAGCGCACGGTCGGCGACGAGCTCGACCTCGCGCTGCTGACCGACGGCCTCGAAGCCGAGCGCGAGCAGGGCATCACGATCGACGTCGCGTACCGCTACTTCGCGACCGCGAAGCGCAAGTTCATCATCGCCGATACGCCGGGCCACGAGCAGTACACACGCAACATGGTGACGGGCGCGTCGACCGCGCACGCGGCGATCGTCCTGATCGATGCGACGCGCATCACGGTCGAGAACGGCGTCGTGCAACTGCTGCCGCAAACCAAGCGCCACAGCGCGATCGTCAAGCTGCTCGGCCTGCAGCACGTGATCGTCGCGATCAACAAGATGGACCTCGTCGACTACAGCGAAGCGCGCTTCAACGAGATCCGCGACGCGTACGTCACGCTCGCGAAGCAGCTCGGCCTGACCGACGTGCGCTTCGTGCCGGTGTCGGCGCTCAAGGGCGACAACATCGTCGGCGCGAGCGAGCGCATGCCGTGGTACGCGGGCGAGCCGTTGCTCGACGTGCTCGAATCGCTGCCGGTCGAGACGCAGGCGCATGACGCGTTGCGCTTCCCGGTGCAGTGGGTCGCGCGCCAGGACGGCAGCTCGGCCGACGATTTCCGCGGCTACATGGGCCGGATCGAGTCGGGCGAAGTGAAGGTTGGCGACGAAATCGTCGTGCTGCCGTCGAACCGCACGGCAACGGTCGCCGAGATCGTCGCGCCGGTGCCGGGCGGCACCGCGTCGGTCGCGCACGCGTTCGCGGGCCAGACGGTGACGATTCGTCTCGAGGAAGATGTCGACGTGTCGCGCGGCGACATGTTCGTCACGACCGCCGAGCCGGTCGAGCCGGCCAAGAAGCTCGAGGCCGACCTGTGCTGGTTCGACGAGACGCCGCTGTCGCCGCAGCGCAAGTACCTGCTGAAGCAGACCACGAGCACGGTGTTCGCGAAGATCGGCGCGGTCAAGCAGGTGCTCGACGTGCATACGCTGTCGCACGCGACCGACCGCCACGACCTGAAGATGAACGACATCGGCCGCGTCGCGCTGACGCTGCAGAAGCCGATCGTCTGCGATACGTACGATGCGCATCCGGGCACGGGCGCGTTCGTGCTGATCGACGAAGCGACGCACCACACGGTCGCCGCGGGCATGATCCGGGCGTTCTCGGCGTAATCGTCAATCTGCGCGGCAAACCGCGCCGCCACACGGCGGCGCGGGCCGTACGCAAACGTCCGCACGGACGAAGCGAAGCGACAAACATGGGCAAGGTGTATCTGATCGGAGCAGGGCCGGGCGCGGCGGACCTCATCACGGTGCGCGGCGCGCGCCTGCTCGCGCAGGCCGACGTCGTGCTGCACGACGCGCTCGTTGAGCCCGCGATGCTCGACTACGCGCCGAATGCGCGCCGGATCGCGGTCGGCAAGCGCTGCGGGCAGCGTTCGACCGCGCAGCATTTCATCAACAAGCAGATCGTCGATGCGGCGCGCGAACACGCGTGCGTCGTGCGGCTGAAGGGCGGTGACCCGATGCTGTTCGGTCGCGCCGAAGAGGAGATGCGCGCGCTGGAAGCGGCCGGCATCGACTACGAGGTCGTGCCGGGCATCACCGCGGCGCTGGCCGGTGCGGCGACGCTGAAGCGGTCGCTGACGTTGCGCGGCGTGTCGCGCAGCGTCGCGTTCGCGACGCACAGCCGTGCGCCGGGCAGCGACGAGATCCGCGAAGCCGCGCGCGCCGATTCGATCGTCTACTACATGGGCCGCGACAGCGCGCCCGGCATCGCGCAGGAACTGATCGACGCCGGCCGTGCGCCGGCGACGCCCGTCGCGATCGTCGAGGCGTGCAGCACCGCGCGCGAGCGCTCGCTGACGCTGACGCTTGCGCAGATGGCGGCGGGCGACGCGCAGGCGTGGCTCGATCCCGCGGAACCGAGCCTGCTGATGATCGGCGATGCGTTCGCCGAGCGCGCACGGCAGGCGAAAGCGGGGGACCCGATGCGCAATGCCGCCTGAGGGCGGCTCGACCGCAGTCCGAAACGACAAAAGCGCTGGCAGATGCCAGCGCTTTTTCTTTGTGTGCGGGGAGTACGTGGCTTACGCGTCGCTGCCGAGCTGGTCGATGCAGTAGCGGGCGATCGCGTCGAGCACGCCGTCGTCTTCGCCGACGGCCGTCGCGCAGCGGATCTCGACCGCGGGATGCGCGGCGCGGCATGCATCGACGAGCTGCGGCAGGTCGCGGCGGACATGGCCGCCCTGGCCGAAGAACACGGGCACGACGGTGATGCGCGTGCAGCCGGCGGCGACCTGCGCGGCCACCGCGTCGGCGAGCGACGGCGTCATCAGTTCGAGGAACGCGAGCGACACGTGCGGGGCAGGGGAGCCGGCGCCGCGCAGCCGCGTGGCGAGCCGCTCGAACGGCTCGGCCCAGCGCGGATCGCGGGCGCCGTGGCCGAACAGGACGATGCCGTGCGAACTCATGTCGAAGCCTCCGTCATGACGCAGCGCTCAGTGCCGGTCGACCCACTTGAGCGAGAACAGGCCGAGCGCGAGATAGATCAGCCCCGGGGTCGCAGCGGTGAGCGGCGCGGGCCACGCGCTCAGCGTGCCGATGTGCGAGAACAGCGTATTGAGGAGCTGGAAGCTCATGCCGAGCATGATGCCGCCGAACACCTTCATGCCGACCACGCCCGCACGCGTGTGCAGGTACGCGAACGGCAGCGACAGCACGAGCATCACGAACACGGCGAACGGATACAGCAGCTTGCGCCACAGGGCGATGTCGTAGCGCTGCGTGTCCTGCTGGTTCTCGCGCAAGTGCTGGATGTAGCGGAACAGGTTGATGA
This sequence comes from Burkholderia cepacia, assembly GCF_029962485.1. Taxonomy (NCBI): domain Bacteria; kingdom Pseudomonadati; phylum Pseudomonadota; class Betaproteobacteria; order Burkholderiales; family Burkholderiaceae; genus Burkholderia; species Burkholderia cepacia. Next base: position 2,796,556 of record NZ_CP073637.1, on the reverse strand, counting down.
TCGACATGCGCTCCGGCGACACGAGCAGCACCGACAGGATCTGTGGCGTCAGGTCCGAACGTAGCCGGTATTCGGGCAGCGATACCTGTTGCGACCGGTACACGGGGTTCAGCGCGTCGGTCGGCTGGCCGCTGATCGGCTTGATCGGCGTCAGCTCGGTCTCGGTGACGCCTTTCAGCAGCCAGTGGCCGGGCGGCTCGTAGCGCCCCGTTTGCGCGATCCGCACGTTCTGCAGCTGGAACTTCGAATCGAATTCGTAGATGCGCACGTTGCTGATCGTCGAGTCGGGCGACAGGCTGCCGACGTTGACGAAGCGCGTGACCTGCTCGCCGTTGTCGCGGGCCGCGAGCGTGTCCTTCACCCACACGCCCGACTGGAAGTTCGACGACACCGAGGCGCCGAGCGCCTGCAGCCGCACGCGTTCGGACAACTGATCGGCGTACGGGCCGACGAATTCGCCGATCAGGTAGGTGACGATCACGAGCGGTATGCCGATCTTCAGCAGCGAGCGCAGCGCCTGGTTGGTCGCGAGACCCGACACGCGAAAGATCGTGAATTCCGAGTTCGCGGCCATCTGCGCGAACACGTAGATCGCGCTGATCAGCGCGGCGACCGGGATGATCTCGTAGAAGCGCGACGGCGTCTGCAGTGCGACGCGCAGCACCGCGTAGCCGAACTTGTAGTTCCCGTGCCCGACCGAATTCAGTTCGCTGATCAGGTCGAAGAAGAAGAACAGGCCCGAGAACGCGAACAGGATGAAGACGAACGTGACGTAGATCTGTCGCGCGAAGTACTTTTCATAGAGCCGCATCGATCATGCTCCCGAGCGGCCGAACAGCGCGCGTGTAAACAGCGGACGATTGCGCACGCGCAACCAGAAGATGACCGCGACGATCGCCGCGACGACGAGGTGCAGGCCGACGAGGCCGACGCCGAACGACATCTTGCCCTGCTCGATCTGCGCCTGCACGACGTTCAGCAGGTTCGAGTACGTGAGGTAGATCAGCACGGCCATCACGAGGTTGATCGTGCGGCTGCGGCGCGGGTTCTGGTACGACAGCGGGATGCCGAGCACCAGCAGGTTGATCGCGATCAGCGGCAGCCCCGCGCGCCACGCGAATTCCGCGAGGTTGTCGCGCGTCGGGTTGCGCAGCAGGTCGGGCGTCGACGTGCTGTTCGTGGTCGGCACGTTGGTGACCGGCGTGCTCGTGATCTTCACGCCGTAGCGCTCGAACTCCATGATCTTGAAGTTCGGCTGGCCGGGCGTGCCGTCGTAGCGGCGGCCGTCCTCCAGGACGACGAAGCGGCTGCCGTCGTGCGTTTCGGTGTGACCCGTCTGCGACACGACCACGTTGACCTTGCCGTTCTCGGTCGACGTGACGAACACGTTCTGCACCTTGCTCTGGTCGGGCGTCATCTTCTCGATGAAGAACACGCGGTGGTTCGCGGCCGACTCGCGGAACTGGCCCGGCGCGAGCAGCGAGATCTCGTCGCGCTGCTGAAAGCGTGCCTTGATCATCTTGCTTTGCTGGTTCGACCACGGCCAGCCGACGAACGCGAAGAAGGCAATCAGCAGGATGATCGGCGTGGCGAACACGCCGATCGGCTTGATGAGGCGCGTGAGGCTCACGCCCGACGCGAGCCACACCACCATTTCGGAATCCCGGTACCACCGGGTCAGCACGAACAGGATCGACACGAACAGCGTGACGACGAGCATCACGGCGAGGTAGCCGATCACGGTCAGGCCGATCAGCACGAGCACGTCCCGCGGATCGATTTCACCGGACGCGGCGTAGCCGACGATGCGGATCATCATCGTCGTGAGCATGATCGTGAGCAGCACCATGAACACGGCGCCAGCCGTATACGCAAGCTCGCGCTGGAGGGAGCGTTCGAAGATCATTCTTGATGAGAAGAGGGCGGGAGGCTGCGCACGCGTGGTGGAGCGCTCGCGCCGCCGAGGGAAAAATAGCGGATAATTGCGGCTTTCATCCTTAGCCCAGATTTTATCCGAGGACAAGCGCGATGGACTTTAGCATAAAAGGCTGTGATTGGAGCAAAGGCGAGGCCAAGGGGTTCCTGACCGGGAAATCCGACTGCATCGTGCTCGGCATCTTCGAGGCGCAGACGCTTTCGGGCGCGGCGCTCGACATCGACACGGCCACCAAGGGACTGATTTCGCGCGTGGTGAAGGCCGGCGACATGGACGGCAAGCGCGGCAAGACGCTGTTCCTGCACGAAGTGTCGGGCATCGGCGCATCGCGCGTGCTGCTCGTCGGCCTCGGCAAGCAGGATGCTTTCAATCAGAAAGCCTATAACGACGCAGTGACGGCCGCGTGGCGCGCGCTGCTGGCGACCAAGGTGGTCCAGGTCACGTTCTCGCTCGCGCAACTGCCGGTCGACGAGCGCAGCTCCGACTGGGGCGTGCGTGCCGCGATTCTCGCGCTGCGCAACGAGACCTACCGCTTCACGCAGATGAAGAGCAAGCCGGAACCGGCGTCGCACACGCTCAAGCGTGTCGTGTTCAGCGTCGACCCGGCCGACGAGAAGGCCGCGAAGGTCGCGGTCAAGCAGGCCGTCGCGCTCGCGAACGGCATGGATCTGACCCGCGATCTCGGCAACCTGCCCGGCAACGTCTGCACGCCGACCTACCTCGGCAACACCGCGAAGAAGATCGCGAAGGATTGGGGCCTGAAGGCCGAAGTCCTCGGGCTCAAGCAGATCCAGGCGCTGAAGATGGGCTCGTTCCTGTCGGTCGCGCGTGCATCGGTCGAGCCGCCGCAATTCATCGTGCTGCACTACCAGGGCGCCGCCGCGAAGGCCGCGCCGGTCGTGCTGGTCGGCAAGGGCATCACGTTCGACACGGGCGGCATCTCGCTGAAGCCGGGCGAGGGCATGGACGAGATGAAGTACGACATGTGCGGCGCGGGTTCGGTGCTCGGCACGATGCGTGCGGTCGCCGAGATGGGCCTGAAGATCAACGTCGTCGCGATCGTGCCGACCTGCGAAAACATGCCGGGCGGCAACGCGACGAAGCCGGGCGACATCGTCACCAGCATGAAGGGCCTGACGATCGAAGTGCTGAACACCGACGCCGAAGGCCGCCTGATCCTGTGCGACGCGCTCACGTATGCCGAGCGTTTCAAGCCGGCGGCGGTGATCGACGTCGCGACGCTGACGGGCGCCTGCGTGATCGCGCTGGGCGGCCACAACAGCGGCCTGTTCTCGACCGACGACGCGCTCGCGGGCGAGTTGCTCGACGCATCGCGCGAGGCGAACGACCCGGCATGGCGCATGCCGCTCGACGACGAGTACCAGGACCAGCTGAAGTCGAACTTCGCGGATCTCGCGAACATCGGCGGGCGTCCGGCCGGCGCCGTGACGGCCGCGTGCTTCCTGTCGCGCTTCACCGAGAGCTATCCGTGGGCCCACCTCGACATCGCGGGTACCGCATGGAAGGGTGGTGCGGCGAAGGGGGCGACGGGCCGTCCGGTGCCGTTGCTCGCGCAGTTCCTGATCGACCGCGCCGGCCAGTGATGGTGGGGTTGACGACGATGCGGGTACGCGGGCAATGACGCGGATCGATTTCCACTCGAACGTCGGCGATTCGCTCGCGTACGCGTGCCGGCTGCTGCGCAAGGCCTACCAGGCCGGGCAGCCGGTCGTCGTGCTCGCCGAGCCCGCGCGCCTGCGCGCGCTCGACGAGCAGCTCTGGACGTTCTCGCCGCTCGATTTCATCCCGCATTGCAGCGTCGACAGCGAGCACGCAGCCGGCACGCCGATCGTGCTGGCCGCCGATCTCGACCGCGCGCCGCATCACCATGTGCTGCTGAACCTCGGCGCGGCCGTGCCCGCGCAGTTCGCCCGCTTCGAGCGCCTGCTCGAAGTGGTCGGCAACGCGCCGGACGAACTGGCCGCGGGCCGCGACCGCTACCGGTTCTACCGCGACCGCGGATACGCGCTGAACAACTACAAGCAGGGCAGCTAACCGCAACCGTCGACGGAGTGTTGCCGTGACAGAAGCCGATTCATCCTCGATCCCGACGCTTACCGACGTGCTGGTGCCGGGCAAGCCGGTGCCGGCGCGCGCGTCCGCGCCCGACGCACCGCAGCCGCAGTCGCATGACCGCGCGGCGATTCCGGTGCTCACCGACGTGATCGCGTCAGGTGATTCCATGAAAACCGGGGCCGACCCCGAAGCCGTCATCGTCGAGCCGGTGCCGACGCCGCACGTGCCGGCGATCGAGCTGCCGGGCGACGTGGCGACCGCCGAGGCGGCCGCGATGGGCGAGACCGATGCGCCGGCCGAACCGGGCGCCGCGGAGCACGTGGTCGCCGAAGATGCGGTGGTGATGAATGCGCCGCTGCAGTCGTCGCTGGTACACGACGCCGTGCCGCGGCACGTGTCTGCCGCGATGGCGCACGAAGCGGCCGGGCAGGCACCTGAAACCGTGCTGCCGGAGGCGGTCGTACCGGCCGTGGCGCCGCAGCCGGATGTAGCGGCTGCCGCGGGGCTGACGCCGGAGGACGCGCAGCATATCGCCGAGCGCCTGCGCAATCGGCTGACGAACTATCTGACCGGAGCCGGCCGCGACGCGATCGAGGCACGCTGCCGCGACGCGCTGCATGAGCATTCGGCCTGGCTCGTCGGCCAGGTTACGCGCGAGGTGGCGCTCGCGTTGGAAACCGAGGTGATGGATTGGGTCCGCGACGCGGTCGATGAAGAGATCGCGCGCCGCCGCACCAGTCACTCCGGCTGAGCGCACGGTCGATCCGTGGCGGAAAAGAGGGTGCGGTTCCAGTCGGTACCGGTGACGCGGCCGTCAGGGCGCCGGTCAGCCGGTACAGGCCCGCCTGTCGGCAGCGCCCGGCGCAACGGCGATCGCCGTCCGGGGCATCCGGTTCAGCGCAGCGACAGCACCCATTGCGCGAGCGTATGGGCTTCGGTGTTCGTCAGTTGCGTATTGGCGGGCATCGGCACGTTGCCCCATACGCCGACGCTGCCTTTCACGATCGATTGGGCCAGGTAGTCGACGGCGTCGCCGCGCGCCGCATACTTGCCGGCGATGTCGCGGAACGACGGGCCCATCAGCGGCTTGGTTACTGCGTGGCAGGCCATGCAGTTCTTGCGCTGCGCCAGCGTGAGCCCGTCGGCCTGGTCGGCACGCGCGGCCACCGCGCTGCCGGTCAGCAGCGTCACGAGCAGCGCGCGCAATATCGTCTGTTTCATGCGGTTCTCCGCCGGCGGGGACGGCCGGCTTCATGGTCCGCGCATTATAAAAGCAAAGGGAAAGCGCGTTTTGCGCGTTTCCCCGCGGCCATGTCTATTGGGGTCGCATGTTAAGGCGGGCTGCCCTCAACCGGTGACGGCCCCCTTGTTCGCCGGCTGGGCCAGCGCGGCGAATTTCGCGAGCACGCCGCGCGTGTAGCGCGGCGCCGGCTGTTGCCACGCGGCGCGGCGGCGCGCGAGTTCCGCGTCGTCGACATTCAGCTCCAGCAGCAGCCGGTGCGCGTCGATCGTGATCGAGTCACCTTCCTGCACGAGCGCGATCGTGCCGCCGACGAACGCCTCCGGCGCGACGTGGCCGACCACCATGCCCCAGGTGCCGCCCGAGAAGCGGCCGTCCGTGATGAAGCCGACCGATTCGCCGAGCCCCTTGCCGATGATCGCGGACGTCGGCGCGAGCATTTCGGGCATGCCGGGGCCGCCCTGCGGGCCGAGATAGCGCAGCACGAGGATGTCGCCGGCACGGATCCGGTCGCCGAGGATCGCATCCATCGCGCTCTGTTCGTCGTCGAACACGCGGGCTGGGCCCGTGATCACCGGGTTCTTCAGGCCGGTGATCTTCGCGACCGCGCCGTCTTCCGCGAGATTGCCCTTCAGGATCGCCAGGTGGCCTTCCTTGTACAGCGCGCGGTCGATCGGGTAGATCACGTCCTGGTCGGCGCGCGGCACGCTCGGCACGTCCTTCAGTTCGTCGGCGATCGTGCGGCCCGTGATCGTCATGCAGTCGCCGTGCAGCAGCCCCGCATCGAGCAGGATCTTCAGCACCTGCGGAATCCCGCCGGCCTGGTGCAGATCGGTCGCGACATACTTCCCGGACGGCTTCAGGTCGCAGATCACCGGCACGCGCTTGCGGATGCGCTCGAAGTCGTCGATCGTCCAGTCGACCTCGGCCGCGTGCGCGATCGCGAGATAGTGCAGCACCGCATTGGTCGAGCCGCCGGTCGCCATGATCACCGACACCGCATTCTCGATCGCTTCCTTCGTGATGATGTCGCGCGGCTTCAGGTCGCGCTTCACGGCCTCGACGAGCACGCGCGCCGATTCGGCGGCCGAATCGACCTTCTCCTGGTCGGGGTTCGCCATCGTCGACGAATACAGCAGCGACATCCCGAGCGCCTCGAACGACGAGCTCATCGTGTTCGCGGTGTACATGCCGCCGCACGACCCCGACGTCGGGCACGCGTTTTTCTCGACCCCTTCGAAATCTTCCTGCGACATCCGGCCCGCGGTGAATTCGCCGACGGCCTCGAACGACGACACGATCGTCAGGTCGCGGCCCTTCCAGTGGCCGGGGCGGATCGTGCCGCCGTACACGTAGATGCCCGGCACGTTCAGGCGCGCGAGCGCGATCATGCCGCCCGGCATGTTCTTGTCGCAGCCGCCGACCACCACCACGCCGTCCATCCACTGGCCCTGTACGCAGGTCTCGATGCAGTCGGCGATTACCTCGCGCGACACGAGCGAGTACTTCATCCCCTCGGTGCCCATCGACATGCCGTCCGAAATCGTCGGCGTGCCGAAGATCTGCGGGTTCGCGCCGGACGCCTTCACGGCCTCGACTGCCGCGTCCGACAGGCGCTGCAGGCCGGAATTGCAGGGCGTGATCGTCGAATGGCCGTTCGCGATGCCGACCATCGGCTTGTCGAAATCGTCCTTCTGGTAGCCGAGTGCGTAATACATCGAGCGGTTCGGCGAACGGGCCACGCCTTGCGTGATGTGCTTCGAGCGACGGTTGTACGACATGGGGGACTCCATCGTTGTATGGGCGTCGCTCGTGAGGGCGCGCCGGTTCGGATCAATCAAGAATGGAGTTTCCGGATTGGGATGTCCAATATATTATTTGTCGCTTATTAAGTCGTTTCACGAATGAGTCGAGCATGGCCGATCCGACACCCGACCTGCGCCAGTGGCGCTATTTCGCGACCGTCGCCGAAGAGCGCCATTTCGGCCGCGCGGCCGAGCGCCTGTCGATGACGCAGCCGCCGCTGTCGCAAGCGATCCGCGCACTCGAGGACGCGCTGGGCGTCGCGCTGTTCGTGCGCACCAAGCGCTCGGTGGCGCTGACGGCGGTCGGTGCGGCGCTGTTGCCCGACGTGCGCCGGCTGCTGGCGTCGGCCGATGCGCTGCCGCCGCTCGCGCGGCGGCTCGCGCGCGGCGAGGCCGGCTCGCTGTCGCTCGCGTTCGTGTCGACCGCCGATTACGGGCTGCTGCCGTCGCTGCTGCGCGCGTTCGGCGCACGTTATCCGCAGGTTCGGTTGCAACTCGCGGAGGCGACGAGCGACGTGCAGATCGACGAGCTCGTCGCCGGCCGCATCGACGCGGGGCTCGTCATTCCGCCGGTGCCGCCGCGCCACGCAGCCGGCCTGTCGTACCTGCCCGTGGTGCGCGAGCCGCTGGTGGTCGCGATGCCGGCAGCGGCGTCGGATGCACCCGAAGACGAACCCGTGCATCTCGCCGAAGTGGCCGCGTTGCCGCTCGTGATCTTTCCGCGCCGTTTGGCGCCCGGCTTTTATGACATCATTACGGGCTGCTACGGCGCGGCGGGGGAAACCCCGCGCATCGGCCAGGAGGCGATCCAGATGCAGACGATCGTCAGTCTCGTGTCGGCCGGCATGGGCGTCGCACTGGTGCCGCAATCGCTGCGTAACCTGCGGCGCACCGGCGTGGTCTACCGGCCGCTTGCCGGTTATGCGCCGGCCGTCGAGACAGGCCTCGTGTGGCGCACGGGCGACGTGAGCCCCGTGCTGGCCGGCTTCATCGACGTCGTGCGCGCGCAGGGCCTTGCCGCGTGACGTGAACGATGGTGCACCGGTGCCGTCCAATGCGCGGTGCTGCGCAGTGCGACAGCCGTACCGCATTCGAAAACTTCTTCGCTAACCCATGATCATTCACCCGAATTTCGACCCCGTTGCGATCCATCTCGGGCCGCTGGCCGTACGCTGGTACGGCCTCATGTATCTCGTCGGCTTCATCGCGGCGATCGTCGTCGGCCGGATCCGCCTGAAGCTGCCGCACGTCGCGGCGCAGGGCTGGACTGCCAAGGACATCGACGACATGATGTTCTACGGCGTGCTCGGCACCGTGCTCGGCGGCCGGTTCGGCTACGTGCTGTTCTACAAGGCCGATTTCTATTTCTCGCATCCGCTCGACGTGTTCAAGGTGTGGGAAGGCGGCATGTCGTTTCACGGCGGCTTCCTCGGCGTCACGCTCGCGATGATGCTGTTCGCGTGGCAGCGCAAGCGCCACTGGCTGCAGGTCACCGATTTCGTCGCGCCGATGGTGCCGACGGGGCTCGCGGCCGGGCGGCTCGGCAACTTCATCAACGGCGAGCTGTGGGGCCGCGTGACCGATCCGTCCGCACCGTGGGCGATGCTGTTCCCGGGCGCGATGCGCGACGATGCGGCGTGGCTGCCGAAGCATCCGGAACTCGTCGAGAAGTGGCATCTCGCCGACGTGTTCATGCAGTACCAGATGCTGCCGCGGCATCCTTCGCAGCTCTATGAAATCGTGCTCGAAGGCATCGTGCTGTTCTTCGCGCTGTTCTTCTTCTCGCGCAAGTCGCGGCCGATGGGCGCCGTGTCCGCGCTGTTCCTGATCGGCTACGGCCTCGCACGCTTCACGGTCGAGTTCGCGCGCGAGCCCGACGACTTCCTCGGCCTGCTTGCGCTCGGCCTGTCGATGGGGCAGTGGTTGTCGCTGCCGATGATCCTCGTGGGTGTCGCGCTGATGGTCTGGGCGTATCGCCGTCGCGCGGCAAACGCTGCGGTGTGATGCGAAATCGATGCGCGCGCAATCGATGCGTGCATCGATAACGCGCAGGCACATAAAAAACGCCGGCCCTCGGGCCGGCGTTTTTCGTTTGCGACAGCGGCGCGTGGTGCGTTACTTCATCTGCACCGAGCCGTTGACGGTAACCGACACGGTGGCCTTGCCGCCTTCGACCGCGATCGGCGCGCTCATCTTCGCGCTGTCCATCGGTGCTGCGGCCATCGCCATCATGCGCGGGTACGGCTGCACGTTGCGGCCGCTGCCGACGTTCACGTCGCGAATCGTGTAGCTGCTGTAGCCGAACGCCTTCGCGGCTTCGTCCGCGCGTGCGCGGAACGACTTGATCGCCTCGGTCGTGAGCTTCTGCTCGGCCGTGCGCTGCGCTTCAGGCGACAGCGAGAACTCGACGTTCGCGACCTGCATCAGGTTCGACAACTGGCCCGCGAGCTTCGACGCCGCGGCGAAATCGCGCGATTCGAGCGCCACTTCGGTACGGCCGCGCCACGCGGAGATCTTGCCGTCGCGATCGGTGCTCGGATACACGGAGAACGCACCCGTGTGCGCCGTGACGCCCGACACGCCCTTCGCCTGCGACAGCGCTGCGTCGGCGCGCTGGTTCAACTGCGCCGTGAGGCTGCCCGGATCCTTGGCCTGCTGCTCGTAGAACAGCGTGATGTGGATGATGTCCTGCGGCACGTCGGCGCTGGCCTGCGACGACAGCGACAGCACGCCCGCCGGCTCGGGGAAATGCGGGTTTGCGGTCTGCGCGTGCGCGGCCGGCGACGCGAGCGTCAGCGCGACGGGAACGGCGGCGGCGAGGGCGAGCGACAGCGCGAGTGCGGATTTCTTGGTCATTGTTGGACTCCTTGTGCGAGGGCGCGCACGCGGATCACGCGTGCACGACGCGGGCGTACCGCGCGACGAAATAAACCACGGCCGGCCTGATCGGCCGACAGCGGTTGCTTAGGCTGCGCAAAAGACCCGCGAGTTCCGTGTCGGCCGCGTGTGCTGACCAGATTTGACCTTTGGCGCAGGCCTACTTCATCAGCTTTTCGGTGATGAAGCGCCATTCGGTGCGCGTCACGGGTGTGATCGACAACCGGTTGCCGCGAGCCAGCACGCGCATGTCGGCGAGTTCGTCGTGTTCGCGCAGTGCGGCGAGCGGCACGAGCGGCGACTTTTTCACGTAGCGCACGTCGACGAGCAGCCAGCGCGGCGCTTCCTGCGTCGATTTCGGGTCGTAATAGGGGCTTGCCGGATCGAACTGCGTGGGATCGGGGTAGGGCGTCGACGATACTTCGGCGAGGCCAGCGATGCCCGGCTCGGGGCAGCTCGAGTGATAGAACAGCACGCCGTCGCCGATCTTCATCGTGTCGCGCATGAAATTGCGCGCCTGATAGTTGCGCACGCCGGTCCACGGCAGCGAGCGCTGCGGTGCGTTGGCGAGATCGTCGATGCTTGCTTCGTCCGGTTCGGACTTCATCAGCCAGTATTGCATGGATCGTGATCGACGCAGAAAGAGGCTGCTACAAAAGAAAACGGCACCGGGACGTGCCCGATGCCGTTGGATAGGTCCCCGCCTTGGCCGCTAGGCCGGCATCCTGAACCTGGGGTTCAGAATTGGTCGCAGTTAGCAGCACTTCGGGTACATCAGACAGAGTGACGCGCGCGCCCGTGCTACAAATTTCCGCAACCGTGCACATGGCATTGGTTCAAGGAATATATGACCTTGGCGAACCAGGCAGGGAAGCTGACTGAACTGTGATTCGATGCGCCAATTTGACCACCGTTGACCGCCGAGATCAAGGGGAATCGACGTATCGATTAAAACGTTACTGCGTCTCGTGCTGTGCGAGCACCGCGCCGAGCTGTTCGTTCATCTGGTGCATTGTACGACGGATTTCCTCCGCCGGAAATGCTTCACCGTGCCGCACGCTCGTTTGCAGCCGCAGCAATTCCGATGCGAGCGACAGCGCCGCCATCACCGCAATGCGATCGGTGCCGCGTACCGAGCTGTTCGAGCGGATTTTCGACATTTCGGCGTCGACACGCGCGACTGCCTCGAGCAGCGCCGCTTCGGTCTCGGCCGAACAGGCCAACCGATAGGGCTGGCCGAGAATCGAGACTTCGATCTGCTTGGTGCTCATGCATGTTCTCCGTGGCTGGCCGCGTCATCGCCATCCGTACGCGCCTGCGCATCCAGCAGGTCGAGCTGGTTGTCGGCTTGCTCCGCGCTTTTCGAGCGCGGCAGCTTTTCGAGAATCGCGTTCAGTTTCACCTGGGCGTCGTCGATCTTTGCCGACAGCGTGTCACGCTCGGCCGCGAGTGCATTGCGTTCGTCGCGAAGTTCCGCGAGTTCCGCGCGGACCGTGTCCGCTTCCGCGCGCAATTGCGCGACCTGCTCCTCGAGCGCGAGCCGTTCCGCGTGATAGCGCTTGTTCAGCGAAATCAGACGGCCAATATTTTGAGATAAGGTTTCGAGTTCGTTGAGCATTTGCTGCGTCCTCTAAAGACCCAGCATTTTAGCGCGGAATAACGCGCAATCCGACATCTGTATCGTTTCCAGTCGTAACACCCCTGCTTCTTGCCGTGAATCGGTGCTTCCCGTACGTGTCCTGACGCTTCCTTGACGCTCGCGCGACCGGCTCCTAAACTGGCGCCGCCTCGGTGCTCGCGCGTGGCACGCGCGGTTAAACGGGAAGCAGGGCGTGCGCTTCGAGAGCGTGCCAACCTGCGCTGCCCCCGCAACGGTAAGCGGCCGCGTCTCCCGACGCAGGCCGGCTCGGGCGCGTTTTGCGTGCAGGTGTCGCACGCGGGCGCGGGCCACTGCGCGTGAAACGCGCGGGAAGGCGAGCCGGACCGCCGCCAGCCCGGATACCGGCCGAGACGGGAAGCCCGCACGGGCTTCGTGACACGCGGCCTGCGGGGAGGCGGGGCGCGCAATGCTTCACGGAATGTTCTTCGATGCTGACCCCAATCGTCCGCGCGGCGTCCCTGTCACGTCCGGCCGGCAACCTCAAGCGGATGCGCCGCGCGTCATGCGCGCGGCCGTGCACGGCATGAGCGCCGCGCGCGCTGCCGCAATCTGGGCCGCGCTGGCCGCCATGGTCGCGTTGCTGTTCGTCGCATCGCTGTCGATCGGCAGCGTGCCGATGTCGCCGTGGCAGGCACTTGCATCGCTCGTGCCGCACGGCGGCGATGCGCTGTTTGCCGATATCGTCCGCACGCTGCGTCTGCCGCGTGCGCTCGCGGGCTTCGCGTGCGGCGCGCTGCTCGCGCTGGCCGGCGCACTGCTGCAGGTGCTGCTGCGTAATCCGCTCGCGGAACCCTACGTGCTCGGCGTGTCCGGCGGCGCGGCCGGCTTCGCGCTCGTCGCGATGATCGCGGGCGGCGCGTGGTGGCTCGTCGACGCATCCGCATTTGCCGGCTCGCTCGTCTCGGTCGCGCTCGTGCTCGGCCTCGCGCGCCGCGAGCTGTGGCGCGGCGATTCGCGCGACGCGTCGCCGCGTCTGCTGCTCACGGGTGTCGTGATCGCGGCAGGGTGGGGCGCGCTTGTCACGCTGTTGCTGTCGCTCGCACCCGATGCGCGGCTGCGCGGCATCATCTTCTGGCTCACGGGCGACCTGAACGGCGTGACGACGCCGTGGTTCGCATGGGGCGCGCTGCTGCTGGCCGTCTGCGTCGCGCTGCCGGTCGCGCCGCAACTGAACGTGCTGCTGCGCGGCGATGCGACCGCGCAGGCGCTCGGCGTGCCCGTCGCGCGCCTGCGCGTGCGAATCTATCTCGTCGCGTCGCTGGCCGCCGCGGCTGCGGTAACGACGGCCGGCACGATCGGCTTCGTCGGCCTCGTCGTGCCGCATGCGCTGCGGCTCGCGTTCGGCAACGACCAGCGGATGCTGCTGCCGGCCGCGATGCTCGCGGGCGGCGGCGGCGTGATGGCGGCCGACCTGCTCGCGCGCACCGCGATCGCGCCCGCGCAGTTGCCGGTCGGCGTGATGACCGCGTTGATCGGCGTGCCGGTGTTCCTGTGGATGTTGTTGAGGAGGCCGATGCGATGACGGATGCCGCACTGGACGCTGGCAGCGACCTGCGCTACGCGGCTGTCGACCTGACGCTGAAGGCCGGCGCGCGCACGTTGCTCGGCGGGTTCACGCAGGCCTTCTGCCCCGGCGAGATCTGGTGCGTCGCGGGGCCGAACGGCGCGGGCAAGACGACGCTGCTCGCGACGCTCGCGGGGCTGCAGCCGCCAGCCGGCGGACAGGTCGAGATCGACGGCCGGCCGCTTGCCGCGTGGCGCCCGGAACCACTCGCGCAGCGCCGCGCGCTGATGCCGCAGCAACTGCACGACGCGTTCAGCGCGACCGTATTCGACACGGTGCTGCTCAACCGCTTTCCGTATCTCGGTGGCTGGGGCTGGGAGCGCGACGGCGATCGCGCGGCCGCGCACGATGCACTTGCGACGTTCGACCTGACCGCGCTCGCATCGCGCGACGTGTTGTCGCTGTCGGGCGGCGAGCGGCAGCGGGTCGCCCTGGCCGCGACGCTGTGCCAGGATGCGCCGCTGATGCTGCTCGACGAACCGCTCGCGCATCTCGACCTGCATCACCAGATCGACTGCCTGAGCGCGCTGACCGCATGGCTCGATGCGGGCCCGCGCACGGTGCTGTTCTCGTGCCACGACCTGAATCTCGCGCGGCGTTTCGCGACGCATGCGCTGCTGCTCGACGGGGGCGGTCGCGCGTGGGCCGGCCCCGTGCACGACGTGCTGACGCCCGAACGCGCGAGCGACGCATTCGGCTATCCGCTCGTGCTGATCCGCGAGAATGGCCGCGATGCGCTGTTGCCGGCGTGGCCTGCGCGACAATGACCTTTCCTTTTCCGATTCTTCCGATGCGCGGCGTGTGCCGCGCCCACGACACGGCTTCCCGATGACGACTCCGACCCACTTCCCGCCCGCGATCGCGCCGCTCGACGACGCGCTGCGCATACGCCTGCAGCATGTGATCGACCACAAGACCAAGCCGCCCGGCAGCCTCGGCCAGCTCGAGGCGCTCGCGCTGCAGATCGGCCTGATCCAGCACACCGAGCGGCCGGTCGTGCAGCGCCCGGTGACGATCGTGTTCGCCGGCGATCACGGGATCGCGGCCGAGGGTGTCAGTCCTTATCCGCAGGCGGTGACCGCGCAGATGGTCGCGAACTTCCTGGCCGGCGGTGCGGCGATCAACGCGTTCTCGGGCGTCGCGCAGAGCACGCTGGAGATCGTCGATGCGGGCGTCGCGTCGCCGTTGCCGCTGTCCGACCGGCTGGTGTCGCTGCCGGTCGCGCGCGGCACGCGCAACTTCGCGGCGGAGCCGGCGATGTCGCGTGACGAGGCGATGACGGCGCTGGCCGCCGGTGCGGCGCGCGTGCGCCTCCATGCATCGCTCGGCACGAACGTGATCGGTTTCGGCGAGATGGGGATCGCGAATACGTCGTCGGCCGCGTGCCTGATGAGCCGTCTGCTCGACGTGCCGATCGACGCGTGCGTCGGGCGCGGCACGGGCCTCGACGACCAGGGCCTCGCGCACAAGCGCGCGGTGCTCGGCCGTGCGCTCGTCAAGCATTCGCACGCGATCGCGCCGCTCGACGTGCTCGCGACGTTCGGCGGCTTCGAGATCGCGATGATGACGGGCGCGTACCTCGCGGCCGCGAGCGAGCGGATGACGATCCTCGTCGACGGCTTCATTGCGACGGCCGCGCTGCTCGTCGCCGAGCGCATCGCGCCCGGCGTGCGCGACTACTGCGTGTTCTCGCATACGTCGCACGAGGCCGGGCACCGGCGCATGCTCGAGCATTTCGGCGCGAAGCCGCTGCTCGCGCTCGACCTGCGGCTCGGCGAAGGCACGGGTGCGGCGCTTGCGCTGCCGCTCGTGCGTGCGGCAGCGGCGTTCCTCACCGAGATGGCGAGCTTCGAATCCGCAGGCGTTGACAATCGTGACGCCTGAGCGCGCGCGCGGCGTGCGGGCCGAACTGCGTTACTTCTTCGTCGCGCTCGGCTATTTCACGCGCGTGCCGGTGCCGCGTTCGATCGGCTACGCGGCCGGCGATCTCGACCAGGCCGCGCGCTATTTTCCGCTCGTCGGCGCGTGCGTCGGCGCGTGGGGCGCGCTCGTCTATCTCGTCGCGCTGCGCGCGCTGCCCCCGTCGATCGCGGTCGGGCTGTCGATGGCCGCGACGCTGCTCGCGACCGGCGCCTTCCACGAGGACGGCCTCGCCGACAGTTGCGATGCGTTCGGCGGCGGCTATACGCGCGACGACGTGCTGCGCATCATGCACGACTCGCGAATCGGCACGTTCGGCGCGGTCGCGCTCGTGCTCACGCTGGGTCTGAAATGGCAGGCGCTTGCGTCGATGCTGCCGCTGCGTGCCGCATGGACGATGATCGCCGCGCATGCGGCGAGCCGCGCGGCGGCCGTGAGCCTGCTGATGACGCACGACTACGTGCGACCGGAAGGCAAGGCGAAGCCGGTCGCGCAGCGGATGGGCACGCGCGCGGCGTGCGTCGCGGCCGTATTCGGATTGCCGTGGCTGTTCTGGCCCGACTGGCGCATGGGCGTCGCGGTGTGCGTGGCGCTCGTGCTCGTGCGCGCGTGGGCAGCCCGCTATTTCGTGAAGCGGATCGGCGGTTATACGGGCGACTGTCTCGGCTTTGCGCAGCAATTGTGCGAACTGGCGATCTATCTCGTGGTGCTCGGATGGACGTCGTCCTGATCCGTCATCCGGCCGTCGGTGTCGAACCGGGCATCTGCTACGGACGCAGCGACGTGCCGCTCGCCGCGCCGGCCGATGCCGGCGCGCAGGCCGTGCGTGCGCATCTGTCGGCTCTCGGCGCGCCGTTGCCCGCACAGGTC
Organism: Burkholderia cepacia; assembly: GCF_029962485.1. Classification (NCBI taxonomy): domain Bacteria; kingdom Pseudomonadati; phylum Pseudomonadota; class Betaproteobacteria; order Burkholderiales; family Burkholderiaceae; genus Burkholderia; species Burkholderia cepacia. The sequence goes on along the minus strand of NZ_CP073637.1, from coordinate 2,780,608 downwards.
TGGACGAGCCCGTTGACGCGTTGCTTATCGGTTGCCGACCGGCTCGCGCAGGCGTTCGATGTGCCGTTGCGGTGCGATGCCGGCTGGCAGGAAATGGACTTCGGCGCGTGGGAAATGCAGCGCTGGGACGACATCGACCGCGCGGCGCTCGATGCGTGGGCGGCCGACCTGATGCATGCGTGCTCGCATGGCGGCGAAAGCGTTGCGCGGTTCGTCGAGCGGGTTGCGCGGCAGACCGATGCGGTTGCGCAGTTTGACGGGCCGCAATGGATCGTTACGCATGCAGGCGTGATTCGTGCCTTCGCGTCTCATGTATTGCGTGTACCGCTCGAGACGATGCTGTCGCGGCCGGTGCCGACGGGCGGAGTCGTCTGGTTGCGCGCGGACCGCGACACGCGAGCGTGGAAAGTCATGCACTGGGACGAATAGGCGCGCTGGCGTCTGCGTGTGAACGACGCAGCGCGCGGCCAATCCGTTCCTCGGATAGCGGTCACATCGGGCGCAGGTGCGCGATGAGCGGGCATGTTGCAGGAATTCAGCGCGCCGGCCGCCGCGCACGCGCGGCATCGAGGTCCTCGCACAGCGCAGCCGCACCCTGTGCGATCCGCGGCGAAGGCCGTGTCAGCAGATCGCCGTCGATCGCGAACAGGTTGTTGCGCGTCACGGCCGTCAGCGCGGGCCACGCGCGCCAGCGTGCCAGGCTCGGCAGCGGTTCGTTCGAACGCGTCGCACCGGCGCTGGTCGTCACGATCGCTTCCGGATTCACCGCGAGCACGGCCTCGTCGGTGACGGTCGGTGCGAGCGGCTTGAGCGACGCGAACACGTTGCGGCCGCCGCATAGCTCGATCACTTCGTTGATCAGGTGTGTGCCGTTGAGCGTCGTCAGCGGCCGGTCCCAGACCTGGAAGAACATCGTGACGGGCGCGCGCGCCGCGTAGCGGGTGCGCAGTGCCACGATATCGCGCGTATAGGCGGCCGCGGCCGCGTCGGCCGCCGGTTGGGTGCCGAGCAGCGTGCCGAGCCGGCGCAGTGACGACGACACGTCGTCGAGATGCTTCGGTTCGCTGAAGAACAGCGGGATGTGCAGCGCGCGCAGCGCGTCGGTCTGCCGCTCGGCGTTGCCGTGCCGCCAGACGACGATCAGGTCGGGCTTCAGCGCGGCGATCCGCTCGAGGTCGAGCGCCTTGTTGTCGCCGATACGCGGCACCGCTTGCGCGGCGGGCGGATAGTCGCTGTACGTGACGGTGCCGACGAGCTTCGCACCGCCGCCGGCTGCGTAGACGAGTTCGGTCGCGTGCGGCGCGAGGCTGATCACGCGTTGCGCCGGTGCGGGCAGCGTGACGGTGTTGCCGGCGTCGTCGCGCGTCGACACCTCGGCGTGGACGAGCGGAGCGTGCGCAAGCGCGGCCAGCATCGCGACCGGCGCCAGCCGGCGAAACAGGCGCGGACTCATGCGGATGCCTGTTGCAGCAGCGGCACGCAGCGCGCAAGCGCGTCGCCGAGGCGCCGCCATTCGGCTTCGCTGCCTGGCAGGCCGACGCGTACGCTCGACGGCGCCGGGAAGTGCCGCGTCCAGATTCCGTGTGCCGCGAGTGCCGCATGCAACGCCGCGGCGCGCGGGTCGTCGGTCCAGCTGAAGAGCGGTGTTGCACGAACCGCGAAGCCATGCGTACGCAGCAATGCAGCCAGTCGTTCGCCGTCGGCCGCGAGCCGTTCGCGGGCGGCGGCCTGCCACGCGCGATCGGCAAACGCGGCGGTCACCGCGTGACGTGCGGGGCCGCTGACCGTCCACGCGCCGAGCATGTCGCGCAACGCGACGATGCGTTCGGGGCACGCGAGCACGAAGCCCGCGCGGATGCCGGCGAGCCCGTAGAACTTGCCGACCGAGCGCAGCACGACGAGCCCCGGGCGATCGACTTGCGGTGCGAGCGACTGCGATGCGCCGGTATCGGCGAATGCCTCGTCGACGATCAGCGTGCCGCCGCGTGCCGCCAGTTGCGCATGCCAGCCGAGCAGGCGCTCGGTCGGCACGAATTCGGCGGTCGGATTGTTCGGATTCCCGATGATGACGTGGCGCATTGTCGCGGGCAGCGTATCGGCGCCGATGTCGAGCGGTACGACACGATGGCCGTGACGCACGAATGCGGGCGCATATTCGCCGTACGCGAGCGTCGCGACGCCGGCGTCGCCGGCCGGCAGCAACGCGGGCAATGCGCGGATCGCGGCCTGGCTGCCGGCAACCGGCAACACGTGGGCGGGATCGGGCGCGTGGTAGTACTGCGCGGCGCAGGCCGCGAGGCCGTCGCCGTCGTCGGGCAGCCGGCGCCACGCGTCGGCCGGGACGGGCGGCACCGGATAGCCGACCGGATTGATGCCGGTCGACAAGTCGAGCCACGCGTCGTACGGAATGCCGTGGCGGCGGGCGGCTTCATGCAGGTTGCCGCCGTGCACGATGCGTGTATCAGACATGATGGGTGGCCATGGCGAGTGCGCCGCTCGCGACCAGCAGCGCGAGCCACAGGGCAAGCGTGCGCGTGACGAGCGACAGCGCGGCGACGATGTGGAGGGCGGTTGCAGACGCGCCGGTACCGAGCGCGGGGCGATCCTCGATCTCGCCGTGATAGACGGCGGGGCCGCCGAGCTGCACGTTCAGGCTGCCGGCCCCTGCCGCCATCACGGGGCCTGCGTTCGGGCTGTCCCAGTGACGCGCCTGTGTGCGCCAGCAGCGCCATGCGGCGGCGGTATCGCCGAGCAGTGCGTAGCTCGCGGCCGTGAGGCGCGCGGGCAGCCAGTTGAGCGCATCGTCGAGACGCGCGGCGGCCCAGCCGAAGGTCAGGAAGCGCGGCGTGCGGTAGCCCCACATCGCGTCGAGCGTGTTCGCGAGCCGGAACAGCAGCGCGCCGGGACCACCTGCGACGACGAACCAGAACAGCGCGCCGAAGATCGCGTCGTTGCCGTTTTCGAGCGCCGATTCGACGGCCGCGCGCGACAGCGCGCCTTCGTCGGCGTCGCTCGTATCGCGCGACACGATGCGCGCGGTCAGCGTGCGGGCGGCCGCGAGGTCGTGCCGCAGCAGCGCGGCGGCGATCGGCGCGACATGGTCGGTGAGGCTCTTCGCACCGAGCGCGAACCACAGCAGCGCGACGTGCAGCGCGGCCGCGAGCGGCCACGGCAGCACGGTGACAAGCCATGCCGCGATGGCCACCGGCGGCACGACGGCCGCGATCCACGCGGCGACGCCGATCATGCGGCCGCGCCGTCCGGTGTTCAGTGCGCCTTCGATGCGTGCGGCGAGGCGGCCGAACGCGACGAGCGGATGCCAGCCGGGCGGCTCGCCGAGTGCGCGGTCGACGATCGCGGCCGCGACCGCGAGCATCGCGACAACAGGCAGCGACAGCATCAGCATGACGATGCTCCCGCCTTGAGGTCGAGCGGCAGCCCCGCGACGAGCAGCGTCACGCGCGTCGCGAGCGCGGCGACGCGCTGGTTCAGGCGCCCGAGTTCGTCGACGTAGCGGCGCGTGACCGACCCGAGCGGCACGACGCCGAGCCCGATCTCGTTGCTGACGACGATCACCTTCGCGCGCGCGCCGCGCAATGCGTGCTCGAGACGGTCGACCTGGGCCGCGTACTGCGCATCGTCGAGCGGTTCGCCGTCGGCCGGGCACAGCAGGTTCGTGAGCCACAGCGTCAGGCAGTCGACGAGCAGGCACGCGTGCGGATCGTCGAGCCGCGTGAGCGTGCCGGCGAGGTCGACGGGTGCGTCGGCGAAGCCCCAGTCGGCCGGCCGCCGCGCACGATGATGCGCGATGCGCTGCGCGAATTCGGCATCGGCGGCGATCGCGGTCGCGATGTAGGTGACGGGGCGGCCGCTGTCGGCGGCGAGCCGCTCGGCGTAGGCGCTCTTGCCCGAGCGCGCGCCGCCGAGGACGAAGGTGAGGTCGTGCGGAATCATCGCGTGATTGTAACGGCGCGGGCATGCCGGCGCGGGCGATAATGCGGCCTTTGCTTCGCAATGACCTTTACACGATGAATGCACCCGAGCCGCGGCCGCGCGGCACGCTGATGATCCAGGGCACGACGTCCGACGCGGGCAAGAGCACGCTCGTCGCGGGATTGTGCCGCCTCGCGCACCGTGCCGGCGCGCGCGTCGCGCCGTTCAAGCCGCAGAACATGGCGCTCAACAGCGCGGTAACGGCCGACGGCGGCGAGATCGGCCGCGCGCAGGCGCTGCAGGCGCTGGCCGCGGGCGTCGCGCCGCATACGGATTTCAATCCCGTGCTGCTGAAGCCGACGAGCGACCGCGGCGCGCAGGTGATCATTCACGGCAAGGCGCGCATGAACCTCGACGCACGCGCGTATCACGACTACAAGCCGGTCGCGTTCGATGCGGTGCTCGAGTCGTATGCGCGCCTGCGTGCCGGCTACGACACGGTGATCGTCGAAGGCGCCGGCAGCCCGGCCGAGATCAACCTGCGCGAAGGCGACATCGCGAACATGGGCTTCGCCGAACGCGTCGACTGTCCGGTCGTGCTCGTCGCCGACATCGACCGCGGCGGCGTGTTCGCGCACCTGGTCGGCACGCTTGCGTGCCTGTCGGACAGCGAACGCGCACGCGTGCGCGGCTTCGTGATCAACCGCTTCCGCGGCGACATCAAGCTGCTCGAACCGGGGCTCGACTGGCTGCGCACGCAGACGGGCAAGCCCGTGTTCGGCGTGCTGCCGTACCTGCACGGGCTGCTGCTCGACGCCGAGGACATGCTGCCCGCTCAGGCGCGCAGCGCCGCCGCGCGCGGCGACGCCGGCGTGCTGCGCGTCGTCGTGCCCGCGCTGCCGCGCATCAGCAACCACACGGATTTCGATCCGCTGCGCGCGCATCCGCAAGTCGAATTCACGTACTGGAAGAGCGGCCCCGTGCCGGACGCGGACCTGCTGATCCTGCCCGGTTCGAAGAGCGTGCAGCGCGACCTCGCATGGCTGCGCGACGCGGGCTGGGATGCGGTGATCCGTCGCCATCTGCGCTACGGCGGCAAGGTGATCGGCATCTGCGGCGGGATGCAGATGCTCGGCCGCACGCTCGACGATCCGCTCGGCCTCGAAGGCGTGCCCGGCAGCGTGCCGGGGCTCGCTCTGCTCGATTTCGACACGACGCTGCAGCCCGACAAGACGTTGAAGAACGTGACGGGGCAACTCGCGCTGCCGGGTGGAGCCGCCGTGCGCGGCTACGAGATCCACATGGGCGACACGCGCGGGCCCGCGCTCGCGGCGCCCGCGCTGACGCTGGCAGCCGACGGTGCGCAGGACGGTGCGCGTCCGGACGGCGCGGTGTCGGCCGACGGCCAGATCCTCGCGACCTACGTGCACGGGCTGTTCGACGCACCCGACGCATGTTCGGCGCTGCTCGCGTGGGCCGGGCTCGACGGCGCGGAACGCATCGACTATCCGGCGCTGCGCGAGGCATCGCTCGAGCGGCTGGCCGACACGTTCGCCGACCATCTCGACCTCGACGCGCTATACGCCGAATTTCGTTGACGTGCGTGCGGCCGGCCCTCGCTTTTTCCGCCCGATCGCGTACAACAGAGGAGGGCGGAGGTCCGCCCGGAGGAGTGCGACGATGAAGGCTCGATGGTGGTGGAGCATGCTGCTCGCGGCGCTGCTGGGCGCGTCGGCGGTGGCGCACGCGTGCGATTCGTACACGCCGGGCGGCCAGTCCGGCTCCGGCGACGCCACACAAGGCAAGAGCGGCTACTGAAGCATCGCAACGGGCATGATCGGTCATGCCCGTTTTTAATTTGATTCGTTCTTTTCGGGAATCAATTAAAGCGTACTGGCGTGTTTATCGGCGAAATTGATTTCAATAGAGTGTGATCCATTCTCATCCACTCACGAAGGAATCCGCCATGAACTCCAATCGCCTGAACGATTTCGCCGCGACGCTGCTGCGTGTCACGCTCGGCGTGCTGTACCTCGCGCACGTGGCGCAGAAGGTGTTCGTCTTCACGCTGCCCGGCACCGCGCAATTCTTCGCGTCGATCGGCCTGCCGGGCTGGCTCGCGTACCTGACGACGTTCGTCGAGCTGGCGGGCGGCCTCGCGCTGCTCGCGGGCTTCCGCGTGCGTGTTGCCGCGCTCGCGCTGCTGCCGTTCATGCTCGGCGCGACCGCCGCGCATCTGCCGAACGGCTGGAGCTTCTCGTCGCCGAACGGCGGCTGGGAATATCCGGCGTTCTGGGCCGTCACGCTGGCCGTGCAGGCGCTGCTGGGCGGCGGTGCGTTTGCGATCGGCGCGCGGGAGGCGGCGGCCCAGCACGCGTAAGGTGAACGAAAGCGGCGCGCGGATCGGCGCAACCCGTTCCGGTGACACCCCGTTTGCCGATATCATCGCTCCCTGTATCCGCAATCGAGCGGCGCCAGCCATGCGGCCGGCGCCGCGCGGCTTTTTCGGGGGAATTCATGACGGTGATCGTGGTGGCGAATCCGAAGGGCGGCGTGGGGAAGAGCACGCTGTCCACCAATCTTGCCGGCTATTTCGCGGCGCAGGGCGCATGGGTTGCGCTGGCCGACCTTGACCGGCAGCAGTCCGCGCATGCGTGGCTCGACCTGCGGCCCGCCGGCCTGCCGCCGATCGAGGCGTGGGATCTCGATCCGGACGCGCCGTCGAAGCCGCCACGCGGCCTCGAATATGCGGTGATCGACACGCCGGCCGGCCTGCATGGCAACCGCCTCAATCTCGCGCTGCAACTGGCCGACAAGGTGATCGTGCCGCTGCAGCCGTCGATGTTCGATATTCTCGCGACCCAGCAGTTTCTGGAGCGCCTGGCCGGCGAGAAGGCGGTGCGCAAGGGCAGCGTCGAGGTCGGGATCGTCGGGATGCGGGTCGATGCGCGTACGCGCTCGTCCGACCAGCTGCACCGGTTCGTCGAGGGGCTTGGCCTGCCGGTGCTCGGCTACGTGCGCGATACGCAGAACTACGTGCAGATCGCCGCGCACGGCCTGACGCTGTGGGACGTCGCGAAGAGCCGCGTCGAGAAGGATCTCGAACAGTGGCGGCCGATCGTCGAATGGGCCGAGCGCCGTGCGCCGAAGGCGGAAAAGGCAGAGAAGGTCGCCAAGGCGTCCTGAGCGTGACGAAACGCGAAGGGCCGGATCCCGTGGCGTACGGGATCCGGCCCTTTGTGCGTAAGCGGCAGCCGGCTTACGTCCAGTTCTGCGTCGGTACGTGATCGCGGTGGCCCTTGATCTTGTTGCCGTCGTCGATGAACACGAGCTTCGGCTTCCAGCCGGCCTGCAGTTCGGCTTCGTCGACCATCGCGAACGCCGCGATGATCACGAGGTCGCCGAGCTGCGCGCGGCGCGCGGCCGAGCCGTTCAGCGAGATCATCCCGCTGCCGCGCTCGCCCTTGATTGCGTACGTCGAGAAGCGCTCGCCGTTGTTGATGTTCCAGATGTCGATCCGTTCGTTTTCGATGAGGCCCGCCGCTTCGAGCAGGTCTTCGTCGATCGCGCACGAGCCTTCGTAGTGCAGCTCGCAGTGCGTGACTGCCGCGCGGTGGATCTTCGATTTGAGCATGTGGCGCTGCATGGTGTCTCCGTGATGCGTCGTGAGAGGCGCGGGCGGGGCGGCCCGTCAGATTTCCAGGTTGTCGATGAGGCGCGTCGCGCCGAGCTTCGCGGCCGCGAGCACGACGAGCGGCTCGCCGGCTTCGAGTTCGGCGGCACTCGGTGCGATCAGGTTCGCGCGGCGGCGGATCGCGATGTAGTCGGGCGCCCAGCCGCGCTCGGCCAGGTGCGTGCGCGCGTGCTGCTCGAGCTTGCCGAGGTCGCGTTCGCCGCCGAGCACGCTGTCGCGCACGCGCTGCAGCGTTTTCGCGAGTTCGGGCGCTTCCTTGCGCTCGTCGGTCGTCAGGTAGCGGTTGCGCGACGACAGCGCGAGGCCGTCCTCGTCGCGCACGGTTTCGGCCGCGATGATCTCGACCGGCAGCGCAAGCTGCTGGCACATCCGGCGCACGATCATCAGCTGCTGGTAATCCTTCTTGCCGAACACGGCGACGCGCGGCTGCACGCAGGACATCAGCTTCGTGACGACCGTGCACACGCCGGCGAAGAAGCCGGGCCGGAATTCACCTTCGAGAATGCCGCCGAGGTCATCCGGCGGCAGCACGCGGTATTCCTGCGGCTCCGGGTACATGTCGCGCTCGGTCGGCGCGAACAGCACGTAGACGTTTTCCTTTTGCAGCTTCTCGATATCGTCCTGCAGCGTGCGCGGGTACTTGTCGAAATCCTCGCTCGGGCCGAATTGCAGCCGGTTGACGAAGATGCTCGTCACGACCGGGTCGCCGTGCTGGCGCGCGAGGCGCATCAGCGACAGGTGCCCTTCGTGCAGGTTGCCCATCGTCGGCACGAACGCCGTGCGGTTCTGTCCGCGCAGCTGGTCGCGCAGTTCATGGATCGAGCTGATGACTTTCATGATCGGGTAGCGGGTTCCTCGCGCATGCGCGCGTTGGCGCCGCAACAGCGGCGTCGGGGTCGAAGCGGAGAACGCCGGCGCGCGGGCGGCGCATCGGGCGTCGGCGGATTGTAGAGGATTTGGCCGCCGGACGCATCGATAAAAGAACGATCGTTCGCTTTTTATCGGGGCGTGCCGGAAACCCGCCGGACGACCAGCCGCCGCGGCGAAGCGGCGAGCGCCGGTATCGGGATGAAGCGGGGAACGGGAAGCGGCGAGGGCGGGTGTTACGCGGGCAGGTACGCGAGGCGCACGTAGATCGGCGCGAACGGTTCGGGCTGTGTGATCTCGACGAGCGATTCGCGCGCGAGTTCGAGCATCGCGATGAAGTTCACGACGACGACCGGCACGCCGCGCGACGTGTCGAACAGGTCGGCGAACTCCATGAAGCGCGCGTTCTGCAGCCGGCGCAGGATCAGGCTCATGTGTTCGCGCACCGACAGCTCCTCGCGGGAGATCTTGTGATGCTGGACGAGCTTCGCGCGCTTGAGCACGTCGGCCCACGCGGCGCGCAGGTCGTCCGAGTTCACGTCGGGGAAGCGCGGCGTGATGCTCTGCTCGATGTAGACGTCGGCGCGCAGGAAGTCGCGGCCGAGCTGCGGCAACTGGTCGAGCCGCTGCGCGGCGAGCTTCATCTGCTCGTACTCGAGCAGGCGACGCACGAGTTCGGCGCGCGGATCTTCCGCTTCCTCGCCGGTGTCGGCCTTCTTGACCGGCAGCAGCATCCGCGACTTGATCTCGATCAGCATCGCGGCCATCAGCAGGTACTCGGCCGCCAGCTCGAGGTTCGTCGTGCGGATCTGGTCGACGTAGCCCAGATACTGCGCGGTGACCTGCGCCATCGGGATGTCGAGCACGTTGAAATTCTGCTTGCGGATCAGGTACAGCAGCAGGTCGAGCGGGCCTTCGAACGTTTCGAGGAAAATCTCGAGCGCATCGGGCGGGATGTACAGGTCCTGCGGCAGCTTGAAGAGCGGTTCGCCGTACAGGCGAGCGAACGCCGCGACACCGTCGACCGTGTCGGGCGTCGAATCGGCGCCCGCGGGCGCGGCGATCGCGTCGTCCTGCCGGGCGGCGCTGGCCTCGTCGGCGGCGCTCACGTCGTCAGAAGTTCTGGTAGTAGACGTACGACGTTTGCTTCACGCGCGATTCCTGCTGGTCGGCGCGCTCTTCGAGATCGATCGGCTGCTTGTCCCACAGCAGGGAACGGCCCTTGCGCTGCTCTTCCTCGAGCGTCGGCTTCTGCTGCTTGAGCTGGTTCAGGAACTGCGTGACGTCGGACTGGTACGGCATGGCTGGATCTTCCGTTTCGGGCGGCGCACGATGCGCCGGATTCGCGATGGCGGGATTTTACCGCATCGCGGGGAACAGCCGGCGCCAATCGCGCGTCGAATCCGCGGGGCGGCGCCGGAGCGCATGGCGCGGCGGCCGTGGCGGGCCTAGCAGTCTTTCACAATCGTTTGGCTTTGACGCTCGCGCGCTGTGGTCAAATACAGGGTTTTCCACGAAACCGTAACAATCCAGGACGGCGAGGTCATATTTGGCGGGGCAGTCGAACCAGCAAGCACCCATGGCGCACGACGCGGGCCCGCGCGCGGCACGCAGTCGCGCCGGCGCCGCGGCCGGCATCGCACGGGCGACCCTCGCCGGGTGCCTCGCCGCGTGCTTCGCGCTGCCGGCCCATGCGAAGTACGACGTCGACATCGACGCGCCGCGCTCGATCCGCAAGCTCCTCAAGTCGCATCTCGATATCGCGCGCTTCGCGAAGCGCGACGACATCAGCGACGACCAGTTCGACTTCCTCGTGACCGCCACGCCGCAGCAGGTGCGCGACCTGACCGCGACGGCCGGCTATTTCTCGCCGGTCGTGCGTACCGACGTGCGCACGCGCGACGGCAAGCGCGACGTGCGCATCGCGGTCGATCCGGGGAAGCAGACCTTCGTGTCGACGGTCGACCTGACGTTCAAGGGGCCCATCGACACCGAGGATCCGAAGCAGGAGGCCGCGACGCGTTTCGCGTTCTCGCTGAAGCCCGGCGATCCGTTCACGCAGTCCGACTGGGACGGTGCGAAGGGCGCGGCGCTCAGGCAGCTGCAGTCGCGTCGTTATCTCGGCGCGAAGATCGCGTCGTCCGAGGCGCGCATCGATCCGCGTACGCAGCGTGCGACGCTCGCCGTCACGTTCGAGAGCGGCCCGACCTTCACGATCGGCAAGGTCGACGTCGACGGCGTGCGTCGTTATCCGGAGAAGATCGTCACGAACGTCAATCCGCTGTCGGAAGGCGAGATCTACGACGTGCAGCGGATCACCGAGCTGCAGCGGCAGTTGCAGAACACGCCTTATTACGCGAGCGTCGCGATCGACGTCGGCGACGATACGGCGAAGCCCGAGCGCACGCCCGTGCACGTGAAGGTCAGCGAGTTCCCGTACAACAACATCCGCGGCGGCGTCGGCTTCGCCACCGATACGGGGCCGCACGTGCAGGGCTCCTATACGTATCTCGACACGTTCGGCGCCGCGTGGCCGCTGACGGTGTCGGGCCGGCTCGACCAGATTCAGCAGTACGGGCAGGTCCAGCTGTCGATGCCGCCGGGCGAGAAGGGCTGGACCAACAGCGTGCTGGCGTCCTATACGAACACCAACGTGTCGGACACGCGCATCTACAGCGCGCGGGTCGGTGTGCAGCGCACGCGCACGGGTCAGTTCATCGACTATTCGTATTCGCTGATGTACTACCAGGACCGGCTCGACCAGAACGGCGCGGGGCCGACCACGAGCCGCGCGCTGGTGCCGCAGTGGGCGTGGACGCGCCGCAACGTCGACGATCCGCTGTTCCCGCGTTCGGGCAACCTGATTCACGCGGAGGCCGGCTTCGCGATCAAGGGCGTGGCGACCGACCAGACCTTCGTTCGCGGCTACGCGCGTGGCCAGCAGTACCTGCCGATCGGCAAGCGCGACCTGTTCGTGTTCCGCGCGGAGCTCGGCGGCGTGTTCACGGGCGGCAGCTCGAACGGCGTGCCGGCGTCGCTGCTGTTCCGCGCGGGCGGCTCGAACTCGGTGCGCGGCTACGGCTACCAGAGCATCGGCAACAGTGTCGACGGCTCCGTGTTGCCGACCAAATACCTGATGACGGGCACCGCCGAATACCAGCACTGGTTCAACCGCGACTGGGGCGCCGCGACGTTCTTCGACATCGGCACCGCGACCGATGCGTGGGGCGAGCGCGTGTTCTACCCGGGCGTCGGTGTCGGCGCGCGCTGGCGCAGCCCCGTCGGCCCGATCAACGTCGACGTCGCGTACGGGTTGCGCAACCATAGCGTGCGCCCGTACCTGACGCTCGGCATCGCTTTCTGACCGTACCGCTTCATCGACGACGAACCGCATGACGAAGGACCCGAACGACACGCAGCCGCCTCACGATCCGGACTCGCCCGACGGCGCGCCCGACACGCCGCCGCGCGCGCCGCGCCGCGGCCGGGCGGTGCGCGTCGTCGCGTGGACGCTCGCGGCGGTCGTGCTGCTCGTCGTGCTGGCGGCGGCGCTCGTGGTGGGCGCGGTGACGACGGAGCGCGGCACGCGGCTCGCGTGGCAGGTGGCCGGGCACGTGCTCGGCACACGGCTCGCGGGCACGCTCGAAGGCGGCTCGCTCGCGACCGGCGTGCGGCTGCGCGGCTTCGCATGGACGAGCCCCGACGGCTCGGGCACCGAGGTCCGGATCGACCGGATCGACGGCCGCTGGGCGCTGACCCGTGCGCCGTGGCGGCTGTCGATCGCCTATCTTCGCGCGGGCACGATCGACGTGCGGGTCGCGCCGGGGCCGTCGACGCCGAGCACCACGCCGCAGGACCTGAGCCTGCCGCTGCAGCTGCGGATCGACGACCTGCGCGTCGATCGCCTCGCGATCCACGACGGCGGCTCGACGACTCAGCTCGACCACATCGCGCTGAACGGCCGCAGCGACGGCCGTCACCATGAACTCGTGCTCGACGGCGTTGATACGCCGTACGGCGCGCTGACCGCGCGCGCGAAGCTTGACGGCGTGAAGCCGTTCGCGCTGACCGGCGAAGCCACCTACGCGGGCAAGCTGTCGGACGAGCCGGTCGACGCGCGGGCCAGCGTGTCGGGTTCGCTCGAGGCGCTCGTCGCCGACGTCAACGCGAGCGGTATGAAGCTGAACGGGCGCGCGCACGTCGAGGCCGCGCCGTTCGGCGCGGTGCCGCTCACGCGCGCGTCGCTCGCGTTCGACCACGTGAACCCGCAGGCGCTTTCGCCTGGGGCGCCGGCGGCCGATCTCGCGGTGCGGGCGGAGCTCGCACCCGTGACCGCGCCGGCCGGCTCGGCGCCCGCGAAGGGGTTCGCGGTGACGGGCCCGGTGTCGATCGTCAACGCGAAGCCCGGCACGCTCGGCGACCACCTGCTGCCGGTAATCGACGCGCATGCGAACGTGCATCTCGACGCGCACGCGCAGCGGATCGACGATCTCGCGCTGAAACTGATCCGCGACGGCAGCGTGACGGGCAACGGCACGCTGAAGGGGGGCAAGGGCCGCTTCGACCTGAAGGTCGCGAACCTCGACCTGAACGCGTTTGTCGCCGAGTTGCGGCCGATGCGTCTCGGCGGCCCGCTCGGCGTGACGCTCGCGGGCGACGTCACGACCGTCGACTTCAACCTGAACGACCCGAAGCTCGCGCTCGGCGCACGCGCGAAAGTCGCGCTGACGCCGCAGCAGACCGTGTTGACCGACGCGCGCGTGACGGCAGGCAAGGGGCGTATCGACCTGACGGGCGTGTTCCGTCACGACGCGCATTCGAGCTACGACGCGAAGGCAACGCTGACAGCGTTCGATCCGCTGCTCCTCGCCGCGCTGAGCGCACCGAAGGCCGGCGGCGGCAAGGCGCCTGCCAAGGTGGCCAAGGCGCCCGCCACGCATGGCGAGACGCGCGTGTCGGGCACGCTGACGGCGTCGGGCGCGTTCGCGCCGCAGGTTTCGACGAAGGCGACCTTCAAGCTCGGCGACAGCCTGTACGACGGTGTGCCGCTGACCGGCGCCGGCGTCGTGCAGCTCGCCGGTTCGCGGATCCTGCCGAGCAATGCGACCCTGTCGATCGCGGGCAACCACGTCGACCTGCGCGGCAGCTTCGGCGCGCCCGGCGACCGGCTTCGCTTCGTGATCGATGCGCCGCAGCTCGACCGGCTCGGCTTCGGCGTCGAAGGGCTCGTGCAGGCGCAGGGCGACCTGACGGGCAGCTTCGCGCATCCGAATGTGACGGCCACCTACAAGGCCGAGCACGTCGTCGTCGGCTCGAACCGGATCGGCGCCGCGCAAGGCCGCGCGGATATCCGCGACGGCGCGCACGGCGCGCTCGTGTTCACGGCCGACGCGTCCGATATCGCGCTCGGCTCGCTGAAGCTGAAATCGCTGCGCGCGAACCTCGACGGCACGCGCGCGAAGCACACGCTCGACGCGTCGGCGCTCGGGATGGCCGGCGGCCGCGTGATCGACCTGACGCTCGCGGCGAACGGCGGCGTGGTCGAGAACCGCGACGGAATGCGCTGGGACGGTACCGTCACGCGTCTGGCGAATCGCGGCACGCCGGCCGTCGCGCTGCAGGCGCCGCTGACGGTGTCGGCCGGCGCCGGCCGCGTGACACTCGGCGCGACGCGCCTCACGCTCGAAGGCGCGGCGATCGACCTGAAGTCGTTCGTGTTCGATCACGGCCAGATGCGCTCGGCGGGCTCGGTGAGCGGCGCGTCGGTCGCGCGTCTCCTCGAAGTTCGCCAGGAACTGACGGGCCAGCGCCCGCCGATGCGGACCGACGTCGTGCTCGACGCCGACTGGGATTTCTCGCTCGGCGCGAACGCGACGGGCTACGTGCAGGTGAAGCGCCGCGGCGGCGACGTGACGATCGAGAGCGGGCGCGGCATCGCGTCGCTCGGGTTGACCGACCTGTCCGCGCGCGCGAGCTTCACGCCCGGCAACCGGCTCAACGTGACGGCGCTCGCGAAGGCGAGCCGGATCGGCACGCTCGACGCGAACGTCACGGTGCCGTTTGCGTTGCACGACGGCGTGTTCGGTGTCGTCAACGACGGTCCGCTGTCGGGCCGCATCGACGCCGACATTCCGGCACTGAAGACGACCGGCAACCTGTTCGGGCCGAGCTATCTCCTTGGCGGACGTGCGGCGCTGAAGCTGACGGTCGCCGGCACGCCGGTGAAGCCGAACCTGTCGGGGATGCTGACGGGCGACGATTTGTCCGCGACGCTCATCGACCAGGGCGTACAGCTGAAGGATGGCATCGTGCGCGTGAAGCTGTCGGACAATCTGGTCGAATTCCAGCAGGTCGAGTTCCACGGCGGCGACGGCACGCTGCGCGCGCTCGGCCGCGTGCGCCTCGACGGCGAGGCGCCCGACCTGACCGCGAGCATCGTCGCGGACAAGCTCGAACTGTTCGCGGCGCCGGACCGCAAGCTGTCGCTGTCGGGCAAGGCAACCGTCGCGAATGACGGGCCGCGGGGCGCGCTGTCGATCGACGGCAAGTTCGTGGTCGACCGCGCGTTGTTCGACCTGCCCGAGGAATCGGCGCCGCACCTGTCGGACGACGTCGTGATCGTGCAGCCGGACGGCACGGTGCGCGGCGAGACGCCGACCGGCACCGCGATCGCGAAGCCGAAGCCGGTCGAGGACAAGCCGGCGCCGTCGCTCGCGCCGCGCGCGAACATCGACATCGGCCTTGGCAACAACTTCCGCTTCAAGGGGCACGGCGCCGATCTCGGGCTGCGCGGCACGATCACCGTGATGAGCGCGCCGGGCGTGCCGCTGCGCGCGGTCGGCAACGTGCGCGTGACCGAAGGGTCGACGTACACCTCGTTCGGCCGCAAGCTCGCGATCGAGAACGGCTTCTTCACGTTCAACGGCCCGGTGTCGAACCCGGGCGTCAACATCCTCGCGATGCGGCGCAACCAGGAGGTCGAGGCCGGCGTGCAGGTGACGGGCACGATCCAGTCGCTGACGGTCAAGCTCGTGTCGGAGCCGAACGTCACGGACAACGAAAAGCTGTCGTGGCTGCTGTTCGGGCACGGCACCGACCAGGGCAACAACGTCGGCCAGCAGGGGGCGATGACGGCGGCGCTCGGGCTGCTCGGCAGCGTGACCGGCAAGCGCGTCGCGCAGACCTTCGGTCTCGACGAGGTGTCGGTCGGCCGCAGCGAAGTCGGCCTGACCGATCCGCAGGTCGTGCTGGTGTCGAAGGCGATCAACGAGCGGTTCGTGCTCGGTTTCGAGCAGGGGCTGCAATCGGCGGCCAACGCGTTCAAGGCGACGATCAACCTGACGCGCTTCTGGTCGGTGTCCGCGTACGGCGGCACGTTCCAGGGCGTCGACCTGAACTACACGCGGCGTTTCGACCGGTGGTTCGGCAGCGACGCCGCGCGTACGCGGCGTACCGAGCAGCCATGAAAAAAGCCCCGCACGACTCGTGCGGGGCTTTTTTTCGCCAGCGGCAGCGTGTTCGGCTTACTTCACGCGCATGCCGGGCTTCGCGCCGCTGTGCGGCTCGAGGATGTAGAGGCCCGGTTCCGCCTTCTCGTCGGTGGCCGACGCCGCGAGCACCATCCCTTCGGACAGGCCGAACTTCATCTTGCGCGGCGCGAGGTTCGCGACCATCACCGTCAGCTTGCCGACGAGCTCTTCGGGCTGGTACGCGGACTTGATGCCCGAGAACACATTGCGGGTCTTTTCCTCGCCGACGTCGAGCGTGAGCTGCAGCAGCTTGTCCGAGCCTTCGACCGCCTGGCACGCGACGATCTTCGCGATGCGCAGGTCGATCTTCGCGAAATCGTCGATCGAGATCGGTGCGTCGTCGGCGCCGTTCACAACCGCCTGCTTCGCGTTCGCCTTCGCGTTGTTCTTTGCGTCCTTCGCGGCGTTGGCGCTCGCGGCGGCCGCACCGGTGGCCTCGGCCTGCAGCGAATCGCGGTTCGCGGCGAGCAGCGCCTCGATCTGCTTCGCGTCGACGCGCGTCATCAGGTGCTGGTACGCCTTGATCGGCTGTTCCGACGACAGCGGCTTCGCGGCATCGGCCCACGCGAGCGGCGCGATCCCGAAGAACGCCTCGACGGCTTCGGCGACACGCGGCATCACCGGCTTCAGCGCGAGCGACAGCAGGCGGAACGACTCGAGGCTCACGCTGCAGGTTTCATGCAGCGCGACCGCGTTGGCCGGATCCTTCGCGAGATCCCACGGCTTTGCGCCGTCGACGTACGCGTTCACTTCGTCCGCAAGCTCCATCGTCTGGCGCAGCGCGCGGCTGTATTCGCGTGCTTCGTAGTGCGCGGCGATCTGCGGAATCGCATCGCGCAGCTTCGCGACGAGCGGGTGGTTCATCGCACTGTCCTGCACGCGGCCGTCGAAACGCTTGATCAGGAAGCCGGCCGCGCGGCTCGCGATGTTCACGTACTTGCCGACGAGGTCGCTGTTCACGCGCGCCTGGAAATCGTCGAGGTTCAGGTCGATGTCTTCCATCGTCGCGTTCAGCTTCGCGGCGAAGTAGTAGCGCAGCCATTCGGGGTTCAGGCCCGTGTCGATGTAGCTCTGCGCGGTGATGAACGTGCCGCGCGACTTCGACATCTTCGCGCCGTCGACCGTCAGGAAGCCGTGCGCGAACACGTTGGTCGGCGTGCGGTGGCCCGAGAACTCGAGCATCGCGGGCCAGAACAGCGTGTGGAAGTACAGGATGTCCTTGCCGATGAAGTGGTACTGCTCGGCCTTCGTGCCCGGGCGGATCCACGCATCGAAGTCGATGCCGTTGCGGTCGCACAGGTTCTTGAAGCTCGCGTAGTAGCCGACCGGCGCGTCGAGCCACACGTAGAAATACTTGCCGGGCGCGCCCGGGATCTCGAAGCCGAAGTACGGCGCGTCACGCGAGATGTCCCAGTCGGCGAGCTTGGCTTCGCCGGCGTCGCCGAGCCATTCGCGCATCTTGTTGGTCGCTTCGGGCTGCGCGAGGCCGCTCACCCATTCGCGCAGGAACGATTCGCAGCGCGGATCGGACAGGCGGAAGAAGTAGTGCTTCGACGTCTTGCGCACCGGCGTCGCGCCCGACACGACCGAATACGGGTTCAGCAGTTCGGTCGGCAGGTAGGTCGAACCGCACACTTCGCAGTTGTCGCCGTATTGATCCTTCGCGTGGCACTTCGGGCACTCGCCCTTGATGAAGCGGTCCGGCAGGAACATTTCCTTGACCGGGTCGTATGCCTGCTCGATCTCGCGTTCGGCGATCAGGCCGGCGTCCTGCAGCGCGAGGTAGATCTTCTCGCTCAGCACGCGGTTCTCGTCCGAATCGGTCGAGTAGAAGTTGTCGAACGACACGCCGAAGCTGTCGAAGTCGCGCTTGTGTTCGGTCCACACGCGATCGATCAGCTGCTTCGGAGTCAGGCCTTCCTTCTCCGCGCGCAGCATGATCGGCGTGCCGTGCGTGTCGTCGGCGCCGATGTAGTAGACCTCATGGCCATGCATTCGCAGCGTCCGCACCCAGATGTCGGTCTGGATGTACTCGACCAGGTGGCCGATGTGGATCTGCCCGTTGGCATAGGGCAGTGCGGACGTTACGAGGATCTGGCGGTCGCCTTGCGGCGCCGCAGCCTGCACGGAAGTGAGGTCGGATGCGGACATAGGGTCTGTAGAGGAACTGCGGAAAAACGACGGGAAAGTGCGATTCTAGCAGGGGCGCACGTCAGCGATGCGAGCGGGCGCCGCGGACCGCGCGCCGGAGGAGGCGGGGCCGCGCAGGTAGCGTACCCGGTAGTGTTGTGCTGCGGTGCAGCACGAATTCTGCAGGCAAAAAAAACCGGGGCGGATACGGCCCCGGAGCAACAACGACAAGAGGAGAATGGTGACGCGCCGGCAACACCAGCCGCGTACCGTAAATACTGACCGCGGCCTGCGACAGAAGTTCGAAAATATTTTCGATTTGTTACCGGCCCCGCCGGACGCGTTGTCCGGCGGGGCTGCGCGGGCAGCCTGCCCGCGCATTCTCCTCGTCGTGTGCTTACTGCGCCTGCGCTGCGCGCAGGTAGATTTCGACGCGGCGGTTCTGTGCGCGGCCGGCTTCGCTCGCGTTGTCCGCGATCGGGTTCGATGCGCCCATGCCTTGTGCCGACAGGCGGCCGCCGTTCACGCCGCGCTGGGCGAGTGCGTTCACGACGCTTTGCGCGCGGTTCTGCGACAGCGTCTGGTTCAGCTGCGCCGAACCCGTGCTGTCGGTGTAGCCGACGATCGAAGCCGTGACTTGCGGGTTCTGGTTCAGCGTCGTGGCCAGGTCGTTCAGCAGCGGCGTGAAGGCCGGCGTGATCGCGTACTGGTTCGTCGCGAACGTGACCGAGCTCGGCACGTTCAGCTTCAGCGAGCCGTCCGGCTGTTCGGTGACCTGCGTGCCCGTCTTCGCTGCCGACGGCGCGAGCTTGTTCTTGATCGCCTGCCAGTTGTAGCCCGTCACGCCGCCGACCAGTGCGCCGACACCTGCGCCGATCGCCGCGCCCTTGCCGCCGCCCGCCAGCGCGCCGATACCTGCGCCCAGCGCCGCACCCGTGCCGGTACCGACGGCCGTATTGTTGCCTTGCTGCGTGGCGCAGCCTGCCAGCAGTGCGCCGGCCAATGCGAAGACGGACAAGCGGGTCGCGATTTTCATGTTCATCTTGGATTCCTCTCTTGGTTGAACGAGTCGACAACGACGACAACAACAGTTACGGCTCCCTGCGTGGGCCGCCCGAAAAAGGAGGGCAGGCCTGCGCTCGCGGCAGCCGCCGAGGTGGCCGCATGCCCTGTCCGTCAGCGTGGCTGTTCGGACAGGGCGACGCGTCAGCCTCTACAATATAGGCGGTAAGTGGCCGATTTGGCCCCATAGCATGCCGCACGCGAAGATTGCGCCGGGTCGCGCGTTCGCGCAATGGCGTGCAACAGATTCTTTCACTTTTCCCGATTTTCGCAGCGTAATTTGATATTTTTTGACGTTTGCGCGCGAGAAAAACGTTTTCATGGAGTTTCGATGAGCATTGACCGGGCACAAGTCGACGCCGCACTGGCGGCAGTCGTCGACCCCAATACCGGCCGCCCGTACGCGGCGAACAAGGGCGTACGCAACGTCGCGATCGACGGCGATGTCGTGGCGCTCGACGTGGTGCTCGGTTATCCCGCGCGCAGCCAGCACGACGACGTGCGCGCGCGCGTCACCGCGGCGCTCCAGGCCGTGCCGGGCGTGCGCGACGCGCGCGTCGCCGTGTCGCAGGAGATCGTCGCGCACACGGTGCAGCGCGGCGTGAAGCTGCTGCCGAACGTGAAGAACATCGTCGCGGTCGCATCGGGCAAGGGCGGCGTCGGCAAGAGCACGACGGCCGTGAACCTCGCGCTCGCGCTCGCCGCGGAAGGCGCGTCGGTCGGCATCCTCGACGCCGACATCTACGGCCCGTCGCTGCCGACGATGCTCGGTATCCACGGCCAGCGCCCCGAGTCGCCGGACAACCAGTCGATGAACCCGCTGGTCGGCCACGGGCTGCAGGCGAACTCGATCGGCTTCCTGATCGAGGAAGACAACCCGATGGTGTGGCGCGGCCCGATGGCGACCTCCGCGCTCGAACAGCTGCTGCGCCAGACCAACTGGCGCGAACTCGACTACCTGATCGTCGACATGCCGCCCGGTACCGGCGACATCCAGCTCACGCTCGCGCAGCGCGTGCCCGTCACCGGCGCCGTGATCGTCACGACGCCGCAGGACATCGCGCTGCTCGACGCGAAGAAGGGCCTGAAGATGTTCGAGAAGGTCGGGATTCCGATCCTCGGTATCGTCGAAAACATGAGCATCCACATCTGCTCGAACTGCGGCCACGAAGAGCACATCTTCGGCGCCGGCGGCGCCGAGCGGATGGCGAAGGATTACGGCGTGAACGTGCTCGGCAGCCTGCCGCTCGACATCGCGATCCGCGAGCGCGCCGACAGCGGCACGCCGACGGTGGCGGCCGATTCCGAAGGCGCGCTGGCGCGCCGCTACCGCGAGATCGCGCGCGGCGTGGCGCTGGCGATTGCCGAGCGATCGCGCGACATGACGTCGAAGTTCCCGTCGATCGTTGTTCAAAATACGTAAAACCCTTGCGGGGCGGGCCCTTACGCTGTTTACGGCGCCACGAGGCGCGGTATCATGGCGACTTTTCCCGGGTCCCTTTACCCGCCCGGCGCGGCCGTCGTGTCAAACGACCGCCAGCCGGCATGAGGATCGAATGAAACAACGACATCACGGCGTGCGCGCCGGCCGCGCGCAGCGCGCGCTGCTGGCCGCCGCCGCGCTGGGCCTGCTGGCCGGCTGTACCTCCTTTTCCTCGTCGCACGAAAAACGGGCCGACGCACAACTGCAGCCGACGGTCGGCGCGCAGGCGCGTGGCGCGGTCACGTTCGTCGAGCGCCCGGACGGCGTCCAGGTCACCTACAACCTGGCCGGTCTGCCACCGAACAGCGATCATGCGCTGCAGGTGCACGAGCGCGGCGACTGCAACGCGGGGGACGGTTCGAGCGCCGGCCAGGTGTTCGCGCCGGCCGCCGACCGCCTGCGCGCGGGTGCGCGCGTCGCCGGCGATCTCGGCAACATCCATGCGGACGCGAACGGCGTCGCGGCCGGCTTCATCGTTGCCCCCGATCTGGCCCTCGATGGCGTGCGCTCGGCGATGAACCGCGCGGTGCTGGTGCACCGCGAACCGAGCGATCCCGCGTTTCCGCAGCATGGCGCGGGGCCCGCGCTGGCCTGCGGCGTGATCCGTTGACGGCCGCCGCGTGCGCCGGCCGATGATCGCGTAAAATGTCCGCCTTTCCCGGCCGCCGCCTTGTATCGGCGGCTTTCGTTTTCCGTCACGCAGCGTTTCCTGGCGCCCCGATATGAGTATCAAGTCCGACAAATGGATTCGGCGCATGGCCGAAGAGCACAAAATGATCGAGCCGTTCGTGCCCGATCAGGTTCGCGCGTCCGAGGACGGCCGCCGGATCGTCAGCTACGGCACGTCGAGCTACGGCTACGACATCCGCTGCGCGGACGAATTCAAGATCTTCACGAACATCAACTCGACGATCGTCGATCCGAAGAACTTCGACGAGGGTTCGTTTGTCGATTTCAAGGGCGACGTGTGCATCATCCCGCCGAATTCGTTCGCGCTGGCCCGCACCGTCGAATATTTCCGCATCCCGCGCACCGTGTTGACCGTCTGCCTCGGCAAGTCGACCTATGCGCGCTGCGGGATCATCGTCAACGTGACGCCGTTCGAACCCGAATGGGAAGGCTACGTCACGCTGGAATTCTCGAACACCACGCCGTTGCCCGCGAAGATCTACGCGAACGAAGGCGTCGCCCAGGTGCTCTTCTTCGAGAGCGACGAAGTGTGCGACGTGTCGTACGCCGATCGCGGCGGCAAGTATCAGGGGCAGCGCGGTGTCACGCTGCCGAAAACCTGATCTGGTTGCATAACGTCTCACCAGTTTCCGGGTGACCGCTGCGCGTGACGCGCCGCGGTCGTTCTTTTTGGAGAATCGCCCATGAAGTTTCGTTTCCCCGTCGTCATCATCGACGAAGATTTCCGCTCCGAGAACATCTCGGGCTCCGGCATCCGGGCGTTGGCCGAAGCGATCGAGAAAGAGGGCGTCGAAGTCCTCGGCCTCACGAGCTACGGCGATCTGACGTCGTTTGCGCAGCAGTCGAGCCGCGCGTCGTGCTTCATCCTGTCGATCGACGACGACGAACTCATGCTCGGCGAGACCGGCCAGGACGGCGAACTGCCGGAGCTCGCGACCGCGATCATCGAGCTGCGCGCGTTCGTCACCGAAGTGCGCCGCCGCAACGCGGACATCCCGATCTTCCTGTACGGCGAAACGCGCACGTCGCGCCATCTGCCGAACGACATCCTGCGCGAACTGCACGGCTTCATCCACATGTTCGAGGACACGCCGGAGTTCGTCGCGCGCCACATCATCCGTGAAGCGAAGGTCTATCTCGACTCGCTCGCCCCGCCGTTCTTCAAGGAACTCGTCAAGTACGCGGACGAAGGCTCGTACTCGTGGCACTGCCCGGGCCACTCGGGCGGCGTCGCGTTCCTGAAGAACCCGCTCGGCCAGATGTTCCACCAGTTCTTCGGCGAGAACATGCTGCGCGCGGACGTCTGCAACGCGGTGGACGAACTCGGCCAGCTGCTGGACCACACGGGCCCGGTCGCGGCGTCCGAGCGTAATGCGGCGCGCATCTTCAGCGCCGACCACCTGTTCTTCGTGACCAACGGCACGTCGACGTCGAACAAGATCGTCTGGCACGCGACCGTCGCGCCGGGCGACATCGTGCTGGTCGACCGCAACTGCCACAAGTCGATCCTGCACGCGATCACGATGACGGGCGCGATTCCCGTGTTCCTGACGCCGACGCGCAACCACTTCGGCATCATCGGGCCGATCCCGCGCGACGAATTCAAGCCGGAGAACATCCGCAAGAAGATCGAGGCGAACCCGTTCGCGCGCGAAGCGATGCGCGAGAACCCGGACATGAAGCCGCGCATCCTGACGATCACGCAGAGCACGTACGACGGCGTCGTCTACAACGTCGAGATGATCAAGGACCTGCTGGGCGACCTGCTCGACACCCTGCACTTCGACGAAGCGTGGCTGCCGCACGCGACGTTCCACGATTTCTACCGCGACATGCACGCGATCGGCGACGGCCGTCCGCGCACGGGCGCGCTCGTGTTCGCGACGCACTCGACGCACAAGCTGCTCGCGGGCATCTCGCAGGCGTCGCAGATCGTCGTGCAGGATTCGGAGAACCGCACGTTCGACAAGCACCGCTTCAACGAGGCGTACCTGATGCACACGTCGACGAGCCCGCAGTACGCGATCATCGCGTCATGCGACGTCGCGGCCGCGATGATGGAGCCGCCGGGCGGCACCGCGCTCGTCGAGGAATCGATCGCGGAAGCGATCGACTTCCGCCGCGCGATGCGCAAGGTCGACGCCGAATACGGCGACGACTGGTTCTTCAGCGTGTGGGGCCCGGACAACCTGTCCGAGGAAGGCATCGGTTCGCGCGAGGACTGGATGCTGAAGCCGAACGACCACTGGCACGGCTTCGGTCCGCTGGCGGAAGGCTTCAACATGCTCGACCCGATCAAGGCGACGATCATCACGCCGGGGCTCGACGTCGACGGCGAGTTCGGCGAGACGGGCATTCCCGCCGCGATCGTCACGAAGTACCTGGCCGAGCACGGGATCATCGTCGAGAAGACCGGCCTGTACTCGTTCTTCATCATGTTCACGATCGGCATCACGAAGG
This sequence comes from Burkholderia cepacia, assembly GCF_029962485.1. NCBI lineage: Bacteria > Pseudomonadati > Pseudomonadota > Betaproteobacteria > Burkholderiales > Burkholderiaceae > Burkholderia > Burkholderia cepacia. The sequence goes on along the minus strand of NZ_CP073637.1, from coordinate 2,756,760 downwards.
GCCGCTGGAACTCGATGGTGACCGAGCTGCAGCAGTTCAAGGACGACTACGACAACAACCAGCCGCTGTGGCGCGTGCTGCCGGAGTTCGTCGCGCAGCATCCGCGCTACGAGCGTGTCGGCCTGCGCGACCTGTGCGCGCAGATCCACGACGTGTACCGCGCGAACGACATCGCCCGCCTGACGACGGAGATGTACCTGTCGGACATGGAGCCGGCGATGAAGCCGTCGGACGCGTTCGCGAAGCTCGCGCACCGCAAGATCGACCGCGTGCCGCTCGACGAGCTCGAAGGCCGCGTGACGAGCATCCTGCTCACGCCGTACCCGCCGGGCATTCCGCTCCTGATCCCGGGCGAGCGCTTCAACAAGACGATCGTGAACTACCTGCGGTTCGCGCGCGACTTCAACGAGCGTTTCCCGGGCTTCCACACCGACATCCACGGCCTCGTCGCGGAAGAGGTGAACGGCCGCGTCGAGTACTTCGTCGACTGCGTGCGCGACTGATGGCGGCGCACGGACGAATCCGGGCGATGCGCGCGGCGTTGGCCGCGCTCGTCGTCTGGGCGGCAGGCGCGGCGGGGCTGGCAGGGTCGGGCGTCGCACACGCGGAAGTCGCGGCGGCCGACCCGATCGACGTCGCGATGCGGCAATGCCTCGCGCGGCGCGACCGGTCGTCGCCGGCCGGCCAGATCCAGTGCATGGGCGAAGCGCAGCAGCAGTGGCAGGCCGTGATGGACGGCGCGTACCAGCGCCTGTTGAAGGATGCGCCGGCCGATGCGAAGCGCGGCTGGCAGGACAGCCAGCGCCATTGGCTCACGTGGCGCAAGGACGAAGTACATCTGCTGAAGGCCGTGTACGACACGACGCGTGGCACGTCGTATGCGATGTCGAGCGCCGACCTGCAGCTGCAGCCGGTGCGCGATCGCGCGCTGGCGCTGCGCGGCGCGGCCGATCGCTATGCGCCGCCGCCCGCCGCGGTACCGGTCGCGGCGACGAGCGGTGCGCAGGGCGGCACGAGCGCAGCCCAGGCTGCGGCCACGCCGACTGCCAAGCCGACGGCAAACGCGCCGCGCGATCCGGCCGTGCGCCGCGTGCGGCCGTGTGAACAGGATGCCGCGTGCGAGCACGCGTTGTTCGACCTGAACCGTTATTACCAGAAGCTGCGTCGCAAGATGCCGGCCCATTCGGCCGCGACGCTCGTACGCGCGCAGCGCGCGTGGGTCGGGTTCCGCGACGCGACGGCGCCGCTCGTCGGCGAGGACGGGCGCGTCGACCTGATCGGTGCGCGCATCGCGACGATGAAGCGGCTGTCGGAGACGGCCGGCAACAAGTAAGGGCCGTCACGACACGGGTCGTTCGGCAACCCAACGAAACGGGCACCCTGGGGTGCCCGTTTTGCATTGCGCGGCGTGCGGTGACGCCTATGCAGGCTGCGACGTGCCTTGCTGGCCGAACCACGACGGCACGAGCGCGACCGCATCGTCGAGCGACGCGAGCACGTGCAGGCTCAGCGCGATGATTTCGGGTGTCGGCGCTTTCAGGTCGGGCACGGTGACGACCGATGCGCCGGCGCCGGCGGCCGACTGTGCGCCGAAGTCACTGTCCTCGAACGCGACGCACGCATGTGCCGGCACGCCGAGGCGTTCGGCCGCGAGCCGGTAGACGGCCGGGTCGGGCTTGCCGCGTGCGACTTCGTCGCCGCCCGCGATCGCGCGGAAGAACGGCAGCACGCCGACCGCGTCGAGCCGTGCGCGGATCACGTCACCGGCGGACGACGATGCGACCGCGCATGGAATGCCGGCCTGCGCGAGCGCATCGAGCAGCGCAAACGCGCCCGGTTTCAGCGGAAACTTCGGATGCGGCTCGGGCGCCGCGAGCTGTTCGCGCACGCGGGTGCGCACGGCGTCGAACGTATCGGGATTGCCGATCAGCCGCGCCAGGATGACCTGGCCTTCGGCGAACGAGCGGCCGACGATCTGCAGGTAGTCGGTGACGGTCAGCGCGACACCGTGCGCATTCGACACGTCGATCCACGTGTTCATGATGGTCCGCTCGGAATCGACGAGCAGGCCGTCCATGTCGAAGAGCGCGGCGGAAAAGGTCATCGGCGGCATCCGGGAAGCTGGGAAAGCGAGGAGCGGCGCAACGGCCGCCCGAATGAAAAACGGACGCCGAAGGCGTCCGTCCATGACAGCAGGCTGTTACTGGCCCAGAGCGGGCGGGCCGCCTTGACGGCCGCACGCACCTGGTCGGGTGCGGTGCCGCCCGGGTGGTTGCGGCTGGCGACCGAACCCTCGAGCGTCAGGTAGCCGAACACGTCTTCGCCGATCAGGTGCGCGACGTTCGGCAGTTCCTGCTTCATCTCGTCGAGCGTCAGGTCGGCCAGGTCGATGCCGCGGTCGTCGCAGACCTTCACCGCGTGCGCGACGGCTTCGTGCGCATCGCGGAACGGCAGGCCGCGCTTCACGAGGTAGTCGGCGAGGTCGGTGGCGGTCGAGAAGCCCTGCAGCGCGGCCGCACGCATCGCGTCCGGCTTCACGGTGATGCCGGCGACCATCTCGGCGAAGATTCGCAGCGTGTCGGCAACGGTGTCGACCGTGTCGAACAGCGGCTCCTTGTCTTCCTGATTGTCCTTGTTGTATGCGAGCGGCTGGCCCTTCATCAGCGTCAGCAGCGCCATCAGGTGGCCGTTCACACGGCCCGTCTTGCCGCGCGCGAGTTCGGGCACGTCCGGGTTCTTCTTCTGCGGCATGATCGAGCTGCCGGTGCAGAAGCGGTCGGCGATGTCGATGAAGCCGACGCGCGGGCTCATCCACAGCACGAGTTCTTCGGAGAAGCGCGACACGTGCGTCATCACGAGTGCGGAAGCCGCCGTGAATTCGATCGCGAAGTCACGATCGGACACTGCGTCGAGCGAGTTCGCGCAGATGCCGTCGAAGCCGAGCGTCTTCGCCACTGCGTGACGGTCGATCGGGTAGCTCGTGCCCGCGAGCGCGGCCGCGCCGAGCGGCAGGCGGTTCACGCGGGTGCGGCAGTCGCGCATGCGTTCCGCGTCGCGCGTGAACATCTCGACGTACGCGAGCAGGTGGTGGCCGAACGTGACGGGTTGCGCGACCTGCAGGTGCGTGAAGCCCGGCATGATCGTGTCGGCGTTCTGTTCCGCGAGGTCGATCAGCGCGCCGCGCAGGTCGGTGAGCAGGCCGCCGATGCGGTCGATCTCGCCGCGCAGCCACAGGCGGATGTCGGTCGCGACCTGGTCGTTGCGCGAGCGGCCCGTATGCAGGCGCTTGCCGGCATCGCCGATCAGCGCGGTCAGGCGCGCCTCGATGTTCAGGTGGACGTCTTCCAGGTCGAGCTGCCATTCGAATTCGCCGCGCTCGATCTCGCCCTTGATCTGCGCCATCCCGCGTTCGATCGCGGCCAGGTCGTCGGCGCTGATGATCTTCTGCGCGGCGAGCATGTTCGCGTGCGCGAGCGAGCCGGCGATGTCGACGAGCGCGAGGCGCTTGTCGAAAAACACCGACGACGTGTAGCGCTTGACCAGTTCCGACATCGGTTCCGAAAAGCGGGCCGACCAGGCCTCGCCCTTTTTGTGCAGTTGGGACGTCATGGCGATTCTTCGAAGGGGAGTTGGGCAGCGTGCGCCGCCGAGGGAATCCTGTAATTCTAACATTCGCGGGCCTGCCGGCCGTGGCCCGCGCGGGCCGGCCCGCTCAGTCGCGTACCAGCACGACGAGCTTCAGGTCCTCGCGGTGCGCGGGCTTCAGCGTGATCTGCTGGTACACGAGGCGGCCGTCGGCCGGATGGTCGAATTCGCGCAGCCCGCCTTCGCGTTCGAACACGTCCTGCGATGCCCAGTACTGCGCGAAGGCATCGCTGCCGGCGGTCAGCGCGTCGATCAGCGCGCGCGTCGGCGCGTCGGTCAGGTGGCGGATCGAATCGGCGCGGAATTCGGCCGCGAGCCGCCGCGCGCGGGTTTCCCAGTCGACGATCAGCGTGCGCGCGGCCGGCGACATGAACGTGAAGCGCAGCAGGTTGCGGTCGTGCTCGCCGTCGAGCCAGCCGGAAAAGAGCGCGGCGGCCGGCGCGTTCCATGCGAGCGCGTTCCATTGCCGGTCGAGCACGTATGCGGGCGTCGCGATCGCCGCGACGGTCGCGGCGAGCGTTGGCGGCAGATCGCCGCCTGCGACGTCGGGCTCGGCCGGGTCGCGCTGCGCGGCCAGCTCGAACAGGTACGCGCGCTCGGCCTTCGACAACTGCAGCGCGACGGCGATCCGGGCGAGTGCGTCGGCCGATGCGGACACCGGGCGGCCTTGTTCGATCCACGTGTACCAGGTCGGGCTGACACCGCACAGCTGCGCGACTTCCTCGCGCCGCAGCCCCGGCGTGCGGCGGCGCGGGCCGGGCGGCAGCCCGACGGCCTGCGGCGACAGCCGCTCGCGATGGGCACGGATGAATTCGCCGAGCGCACGGGCGGGCGTGGCGTCGAGCGGCGGGACGGAGGCGGAGGACGGCTGGTTCATGCGGAAGCGGCGAAAGGGAGGCGGGGACGCGGCAACGTTCAGACTAGTGGATCGAATACCAGAATAATTGCTTAACTTGTACTGGTACAGGCGCAGGCCTATTGTAGCGGCTCGCGCGCTGGCAGGGCAGCGGGCGTCCCACAAAACGTGTTGCATGGGGCCGGAATGCGCGCTGACGCATCCACGCCGGACGATTGCGCAAGAGAAAGGAGCGAACGATGAAACACCACGACCAGGTCGCCGACGCATTCGGCACGACGGCCGCCGCCTATCTGACGAGCACGGTTCATGCGACGGGCGCCGACCTGCAGACGCTCGCCGACGCGGTGAGCGCGACGCCCGATGCCGCGGTGCTCGATCTCGGCTGCGGTGCCGGCCATGCGAGCTTCGCGGTCGCGCCGCACGTGCACGACGTGGTCGCCTACGATCTCGCCGCGCCGATGCTCGCGACCGTCGAGGCGGCCGCGCGCGAGCGCGGGCTCACGAACATCCGCACGCAGCAGGGGCCGGCCGAGCGGCTGCCGTTCGACACGGCGACGTTCGACTGGGTCGTGAGCCGGATGAGCGCGCACCACTGGCACGACATGCGCGCGGCGCTCGCCGAGGTGCGCCGCGTGCTGAAGCCGGGCGGCCGCGTGCTGATGATCGACATCGCCGGCAACGACCACCCGCTCCTCGACACGTACCTGCAGGCCGCGGAAGTGCTGCGCGACGCGTCGCACGTGCGCGACTACCGCGCCGATGAATGGCTCGCGATGTTCCGCGAGGCCGGTTTCGACGCGCAGGTACACAGCCGCTGGCGGCTGCCGATCGATTTCGATACGTGGGTCGCGCGTATCCGCACGCCGGCCGACAGCGTGACCGGCATTCGCGCGCTGTGGGCATATGCGCCCGACGAGGTGCGCGCCTACTACGCGGTGCAGCCCGACGGATCGTTCGAGCACGACGCGCTGCTGATCGACGCGCATTGAACGACGCGGCGCGCCGCGGCATGAAAAAAGCCGCGATACGCACGTTCGCGTATCGCGGCTTTCACGATGCCGGCAGGCGCGGAGCGTGCCCGCGCCGCATGCGGATCAGCCGGTGTTGCGCAGGCCGGCCGCGATCCCGTTGATCGTCAGGTGAATCCCGCGGCGCAGCCGCGCGTTCGTGTCGCCCGCGCGGTGACGCTTGATCAGCTCGACCTGCAGGTGGTTCAGCGGATCGAGATACGGGAAGCGATTCTTGATCGAGCGCGCGAGCAGCGGGTTGGTCGCGAGGCGGCCTTCGTGCCCGGTGATTTCCGCGAGCGCCTGCGACGTGCGCTCCCATTCCGCGACGATCCGCTCGAACACGTGCTTGCGCAGCTTGCGGTCGGACACGAGCTGCGCGTAACGCGACGCGACCGCGAGATCGGTCTTCGCGAGCACCATGTCCATGTTCGACATCAGGTTCGAGAAGAACGGCCAGGTCTTGTTCATCTTCTTCAGCAGCGTGACGCGCTTCGTGCGTTCGGCGTCGTCCTGCGCGCTGTCGAGATACGCGCTCACCGCGCTGCCGAAGCCGTACCAGCCCGTCAGCAGCAGCCGGCACTGGCCCCACGAGAAGCCCCACGGAATCGCGCGCAGATCCTCGATCTTGCGCTGCTTCGGATCCTGCAGCTTGCGCGACGCCGGGCGGCTGCCGATGTTCAGCTCGGCGATCTCGGTGATTGGCGTCGACGAGAAGAAGTAGTCGGTGAAGCCCGGGGTTTCATAGACGAGCGCGCGGTACGCGGCCATCGCCGAATCGGACAGCGTCTGCATCGCGGCCTCGAACACGGGCAGTTGCGCGGGCGCGTTCGATTGCGGCAGCAGCGATGCCTCGAGCGTCGCGGCGACGACGGTTTCCAGGTTGCGGCGGCCAATCTCGGGGTTCGCGAACTTGCTCGCGATCACCTCGCCCTGTTCGGTCAGGCGGATCTGGCCGTTCACGGTGCCCGGCGGCTGCGACAGGATCGCCTGGTAGGTCGGGCCACCGCCGCGGCCGACCGTGCCGCCACGGCCGTGGAACAGCCGCAGCGTGATCTTGCGGTCGCGGAACAGGTCGACGAGCGCGAGCTCCGCACGATACAGCTCCCAGTTCGACGTGAGGAAGCCGCCGTCCTTGTTGCTGTCCGAATAGCCGAGCATCACTTCCTGCTCGGCGCCCTGGTGCGCGATCAGCGCGTCGATGCCCGGCAGTGCGAAGTATTCGCGCATGATGCGCGCGGCGTCGCGCAGGTCGGGAATCGTCTCGAACAGCGGGATCACCATCAGGCTGTTCCTCGCATCGCCGCCCGGCACGCCGAGCGCGCCTTCGAGCAGGCCCGTCTCTTTCTGCAGCAGCAGGACTTCGACGAGGTCGCTGACGGTTTCCGTATGCGAGATGATGTAGTTGCGCACCGCGCGCGCGCCGAATTGCGCGCGGACTTCGCGCGCCTTCTCGAACACGCCGAGCTCGCTCTGCGCGAGCGCCGAGTATTCGAAGTACGGCGAGCGCAGCGGGCGCGGGTCGGCGAGCGCGGCGAGCAGCACGCGCAGCTTGTCTTCTTCGGCGAGCGCCGCGTAGTTGGCCTCGACGCCCGCGCGCGCGAACAGCTCGGCGACCACCGCTTCATGGATGTCGGAGCTCTGGCGCAGGTCGATGCTCGCGAGATGGAAGCCGAACACTTCGGCCGCGCGCACGAGCGGCGCGAGGCGCGGTGCGGCGAGCGACGTGCCGTGGTGTTCGTCGAGCGACGCCGTCAGCACCTTCAGGTCGGCGACGAACGCTTCGGAATCCGCATACGGGATCGCGCGCACGGGCGGCGCGCCGCGGCCCGCGCTGCGCACGGGCACCGTGCCTTCGCCGAGCCGCACGCGCGCGCTCGCGGCGAGCCGCGTGTAGATGCCGATCAGCGCGCGGCGATACGGTTCGTCGACGCGGTGCGGCGACTGGTCGGGCGATGCGGCCGCGAGCGCCTTCACCGCGTCGTTCGCGCCGACGAGCAGGTTCGATACCGACAGCTCGGCGCCGAGCTTGTGCACCTGTTCCAGGTAGTGCTCGAGGATCACCGCGGCCTGGCGGTTGATCGCCTCCTCGAGCGTCGGCGCGGTCACGTTCGGGTTGCCGTCGCGGTCGCCGCCGATCCAGCTGCCCATCTGGAAGAATGCCGGCACGCGGGCGGACAGGCCGTGCTCGGCGAGCGCGGCCTCGATGTCGCCGTACAGCGCGGGCAGCTCGTCGAGGAAGGTCGCGCGGTAGTACGACAGCGCGTTCTCGATCTCGTCGCCGACCGTCAGGCGCGCGTCGCGCAGCATGCGGGTCTGCCACAGCGCGGTGACGCGTGCGCGCAGCATCGCTTCGTTGTACTGGCGCTCGCGCGCGGTCAGTTCCTGGTCGCGCTCGGCGAGCAGGCGCGCGATGTCGTGCTGCGCGTCGAGGATGCTCTTGCGCTGGACTTCGGTCGGGTGCGCGGTCAGCACCGGCACGATCAGCGCATCGTCGAAGAAGCGCTGCAGCAGACGCTTCGACGCGTTGCCGGTCGTCTTCAGCTGTTCGAGCGCGTACGCGACCGTACCCGGTTGCGACGCGGAGCCGGCCAGCGCGTGGATGCGGCGGCGGCGGTTGTGATGGCGGTCTTCCGCGATGTTCGCGAGATGCGAGAAATAGCTGAACGCGCGCACGACGCTCACCGTCTGCTCCGGCGTCAGCTTGCGCAGTTTCTTCTCGAGCGTCAGTGCGGCTTCGTTGTCGTCCTCGCGGCGGAACTTGACCGCGGTCTGGCGGATCGTCTCGACGACGTCGAATACCGTATCGCCTTCCTGCTCGCGCACGACGTCGCCCAGCAGGCGGCCGAGGAAGCGGATGTCTTCGAACAGCGGACGGTCCTTGTCTTCGCGCGTACGCGTGCCGGCCTTCGGCGCGGCGGCCTTGCGGGCAGCTGAGCCGGCGGCTTTCGTTGCGCGTTTTGTCTGACGTATCGGGTCTTTCGGTTTCGTTGCCGTTTTCGCACGGCCGTTCGCGGCGGTGGCGACGGTGTCCGTCGAGGCGTCGGAGGAGGACAGGGCAGCATTGCGGCGCGCCGTACGCGCCGATCCGGAAGACTTCACGATGGGTTTCCTTGGGAAAGCTCGAGTCAAAAGGAACTGCGAAAACTGCGGGAACTGCGGTCAAGCAACCAGCTACGTGCGGCACATCCGCACATCGGCGCCGCGACCCGCGCAGGGGCAGGCCGGGCGCAGGCTCCGGGCCCGGGCGGGCCGGGGCGTGCGTGCTACCATTGTTCGATCTTCAATCCCGTCCTTCGATGTTCCAGCAATGAATTCCGAGACCCCTGCGGCCGGGCCGCAACAGGCACAACCGCCCGCGACGTTGACGATTGCTTCGCGCGAGAGCCGCCTGGCGATGTGGCAAGCCGAACATGTGCGTGATGCGCTGCGCAAATTATATCCAGCTTGTGACGTGAAAATCCTCGGGATGACGACCCGCGGCGATCAGATTCTCGATCGCACGCTGTCGAAGGTCGGCGGCAAGGGCCTGTTCGTGAAGGAACTGGAGAGCGCGCTGGCCGACGGCCGCGCCGATCTCGCCGTGCATTCGCTGAAGGACGTGCCGATGGCATTGCCCGACGGCTTCTCGCTTGCCGCGATCATGGAGCGCGAAGACCCGCGCGACGCATTCGTGTCGAACGACTACGCGTCGCTCGACGCGCTGCCGGCCGGCGCGGTCGTCGGCACGTCGAGCCTGCGCCGCGAAGCGATGCTGCGTTCGCGCTATCCGCACCTCGAGGTCCTGCCGCTGCGCGGCAACCTCGACACGCGTCTCGCGAAGCTCGACCGTGGCGACTATGCGGCGATCATCCTCGCGGCCGCCGGCCTGAAACGCCTCGGCCTCGAAGCACGCATCCGCACGCTGATCGACGTCGAAGCCAGTCCGCCGGCCGCCGGCCAGGGCGCGCTCGGCATCGAGATCGCCGCGCATCGCGATGACGTCGCCGCGTGGCTCGCGCCGCTGCACGACCCGAAGACCGCGCTCGCGGTCGAGGCCGAGCGGATGGTGTCGCGCGCACTCGGCGGCAGTTGCGAGGTGCCGCTCGCCGCGCACGCGGTGTGGCGCGCGGGTGAACTGTATCTGACTGGCCGCGTGTCGACGACCGACGGCAAGCGCGTGCTGACGGCCGAGGAGTGCGGCGCCGTGATGACCGTCGCCGATGCGCTCGCGCTCGGCCGTGCGGTATCCGACGAACTCGAGGCGCAAGGCGCGCTCGACATCGTCCAGGCGCTGCTCGCGGGCTCGCAGGCCGCCGGCAAGGGCGACGCCTGATGGCGGGCGGCGCGCGCGCGTTCACCGCTGTCCTGACGCGTCCGGACGGTCAGTCCGACGCGCTTGCGTCGCAACTGGCCGATGCCGGTTGCGACGTGCTCGAATTCCCGCTGATCGACATTGCGCCGGTCGACGATCCGGCGCCGCTCGACGCCGCGTTCGCGGCGCTCGCCGACTACGCGCTCGTGATTTTCGTGTCGCCGAACGCGATCGACCGCGCGCTCGCGCAGTACGGCGCGATCTGGCCGAATGCGCTGCCGGTCGGCGTGGTCGGGCCCGGCAGCGTCGCGGCGCTCGCGCGTCACGGCATCGCGGCGCCCGCGCATCGCGTGATCGCGCCGCAGGCGCCGGCCGACGGCGGCGTGCCCCATTACGATTCCGAAAGCCTGTTCGCGTGCATCGAGACCGCGTTCGGCGGCGTGCAGGCGCTGACGGGCAAGCGCGTGCTGATCGTGCGCGGCGACGGCGGGCGCGAATGGCTCGCCGACCGGCTGCGCGAGGCCGGCGCGGACGTCACGCTCGTCGCCGCATACCGGCGCGTCGTGCCGGAGCCGCGCGTCGGCGCGTGGGAGCGCGTGCACGCGCTGCTCGACGGCCAGCCGCACGCGTGGCTCGTCACGAGTTCCGAAGGCGTACGCAACCTGCACGAACTCGCACGGGCACACCTGAACGATGCCGAGATCGACGCGCTGAAGCATGCGCCGCTCGTCACGCCGCACCCGCGGATCGAGCAGACCGCGCGCGCACTGGGTTTTGATAGGATTACGCTGACCGGCGCGGGCGATGAGCGCATCGTCCGCGCGTTTCGAACGATGGCCGACGAGGCCGTCCAACCGGCGACAGCCGCACCGGTGACTAAACGCATGACAGATACCAACGATTCCAAAAGCGTCGCATCCCAGCCGGCCGCTGCATCCGCACCGCCGTCCCGTCCCGCCTATATGGCGTCCGAACCGCCCGCGCGCCGCGGCGGCAGCGCGGTGCTGTGGTTCGTCGTCGTCGTGCTTGGCTGCGCGGCCGGTGTCGGCGGCTACGCGCTGAACCGCAAGATCGACCGGCTCGACGGCACGTTCGTCACGCGCCAGAAGGCGCTCGACGCGCAGACGGCCGAAACGCGCATGAAGACCGAGCAGGCGCTTGCCAGCACGCACCAGGTCGACACGCAGCTCGCACAGCTCGACGGCAAGCTCGCCGACGCGCAGAGCGCGCAGCAGGCGCTGCAGCAGCAATACCAGGACCTGTCGCGCAACCGCGATGCGTGGATGCTCGAGGAAGTCGACCAGATGCTGTCGAGCGCGAGCCAGCAGCTTCAGCTGACCGGCAACACGCAGCTCGCGCTGATCGCGCTGCAGAACGCCGACGCGCGCCTCGCCACCTCGCAGAGCGCGCAGGCCGTCACGGTGCGCAAGGCGCTCGCGCTGGACATCGAAAAGCTGAAGGCCGCACCGGCGGCCGACCTCACGGGCCTCGCGATCAAGCTCGACGACGCGATCGCGAAGATCGACGCGCTGCCGCTGTCCGGCGAGGCGATCGTCCCGCACGAAGCGCCGAAGGCCGCGCCGGCCGAAGCCGCATCGTCGGCGGTGGCCGGCGAGCCGCGCTGGAAGGTGTGGTGGCACGACTTCTCGGCCGGTCTCGGCCAGCAGTTGAAGGGGCTCGTGCAGGTGCGCCGGATCGACAACGCGGACGCGATGCTCGCGTCGCCCGACCAGGGCTACTTCGTGCGCGAGAACGTGAAGCTGCGCCTGCTCACCGCGCGGCTGTCGCTGCTCGCGCGCAATGACGGCGCGATGAAGGCCGACCTGCACGCCGCTCAGGCGTCGCTCGGGAAGTATTTCGACCAGGCATCGAAGGACACGCAGACCGTCGAGGATCTGCTCAAGCAGGTTGACGGTGCATCGCTGACGGTTGCGGTGCCGAACCTGAACACGAGCCTGAACGCCGTTCAGCAGTTCAAGAGCCGGGGGTAACGATGACGCTTCGAGGAATCGTCTGGCTCGCGGTCCTGTTCGCGATCGCCGCGGCACTCGCCACCGTCGGCCATTTCGACGCGGGGCAGGTGCTGCTCGTCTATCCGCCGTACCGGATCGACGTGTCGCTGAACCTGTTCGTGATCGCCATCGTCGTGCTGTTCATCGTCATGTACGCGCTGCTGCGCATCGTGCGCAACATCTGGCGCATGCCGCAGCGGGTCGCCGCGTATCGTGCACGCTCGCGCAACGAGAAGGCACAGGCGTCGCTGCGCGACGCAATTTCGAACCTGTACGCAGGCCGCTTCTCGCGTGCGGAGAAGGCCGCGCGTGAAGCGCTGACGGTCGATGCGAATCTCGGCGCCGCGAGTCTCGTCGCGGCCACCGCCGCGCACCGGATGCACGAGTACACGCGCCGCGACGACTGGCTGTCGAAGGTCGATGCACCTGAGTGGCAAGATGCACGGCTGCTCGCGGCGGCCGACATGCGCGCGGATGCGCGCGATGCCGACGGCGCACTCGCCGCGCTGGCCGACATGCAGGCCGGCGGCAAGCGCATTCATGCGCAGCAGGTTGCGCTGCGCGCGCAGCAGCAGTTGAAGAACTGGGCCGAGGTGCTGAAGCTTGCGAAGGCGCTCGAGAAGCGTGAGGCGTTGCATCCGGCCGCGGCCGTGCGGCTGCGCCAGCAGGCGGCGGAAAACCTGCTGCGCGAACGCCGGCACGACCCGGACGCGCTGCTCGAGGTGTGGCAGTCGCTGTCGCCGGTCGAGCGTCAGTCGCCGCGTCTGGCCGATCTCGCGGCCGACCTGCTCGTGCCGCTCGAGCGTCGCAACGAAGCACGCCGCATCGTCGAGGACGCGCTCGCGCACAACTGGGATGCACGCCTGCTGCGCCGCTACCCGGACACGGCCGGCGCCGATGCGCTGCCGCTGATCCAGAAGGCCGAAGGATGGAAGAAGGATCACCCGGACGATGCCGACCTGCTGTTCGCGCTCGGCCGCCTCTGCCAGCAGCAGCAGCTCTGGGGCAAGGCGCAGTCGTTCCTCGAATCGGCGCTGAAGCTGGCCGACAACGAGGCGCTGAAGGTTCGGGCCCATCGCGCGCTTGCTCGCCTGTTCGAGCATCTCGGCGAAACCGACAAGGCCGCGAAGCACTATCGCGAAAGCGCGCTCGCGATCACCGTGGTCTGACGCGGCGCTACGCTGCAAAAAGCCCCGAACGCCAAGCGGCCTTCGGGGCTTTTTCGTCCGTTACGCGCCGAGCCTGCGCAGCAGGTCGTCCTCGCTCGCGACGAACCACACCGACTTCCCGCGATTGGACTCGCGAACGAGCGCGCGCAGCGCTTCGCTGCGCGTGAGCCAGCGATCGATGTCGCCGACCACGCCGAGCCGGACGCCGTAGTTGACGAGCTTCTGCAGCACGGCGCCGGCCAGCCCGCTGTCGAGCCGGTAGAAGTCGTCGTGCAGCGTGTCGGCGGGGACCGCGATCCAGTCGGCTTCGTGCTCGTGCGCAAGCGCGACGAGCTCGAGCGCATCGCTTTCCCGCTGCACGAGGCCGGCGGAAGGGTCGCGGACCAGCACACGGCTGCCGGCTGCCTGAACGATTCGATGGGGCATGTCGAGGGTTTCCGTCGACGCGAGAAACGCGAGTATGGTGTCGCGCTGTCCGCGGATGAAGTGGGGCTGCTCGGGAAGCAACCGGACGTGCGCGTGCGGCACGAGACGTGTCAGGCGGTCGCGCGTGTCGCGTGAATCGAGCATCACATCGCGGCCGCCGACGATCGCCAGCACGCGCATGGACAACGTGCGGAGCGTAGCGTCGTCGAATACCGGAATCGGTTCGAGGCGAGGGCGAAACCCGCGATCGACAGCGCGCATCAGTGCGAGCGCGTCACGCTCGGCCGGCGTCGACGCGGGCGGCAGACGGCCGAGCACGCGCCGTCGCACGCACGCGCGCCCGGCATCGCCGAGCAGCAACAGCGGCAGCGCCCACCACAGAAACGGCTTCTGTCGGCCGATGCCGGACGGGCAGAGCAGCGCGAGCCGCGTCACGCGCGCGGGCCGCCGCAGCGCGAAGTCGAGCGCCGTTCGCGCACCGAGCGAGATGCCGACGAACGCGGCGCGCGACACCTGCAGGCCGTCCAGCACGTCGTCGAGCCACTGCGCGTACGCGTCACCCGCGAGCGGCGGCCGCGACGGCGCGCTGGGCCCTGCTTCGCCGATCACGTCGATCGCGTAGAGCCGGAAGTGCTTCGACCAAACGGCCGCGTAATGTTGCCAGCTTGCCGCTGTCGTCTGCGCGCCGTGAATCAGCACGACCGGCGGCGCGTGTTCCGGGCCACAGGCGATCACATGCGTCGCGCCCTGGCGCGTTTGTATCGTGACGCGCCGGTGTCCGGCCGGCCAGTGCGATAGCGCGGCCGCGTACGCGGCGCGAATCGCGCGGGCGTGGCGGGGCGACCGGAAGATCGCGCTCATGTCCCGCTTTTCTGCAGCAGCATGTCGAGCGACGACATCAGCGCCGCCGTGTCGGCCGGCGTCGCGGCGACGACGACCTTGACCACGCTTGCAGCGGGGTCGAACGTGACGTCGATCCGCACGGGTTCGACATACGACGTGCGGCCCGCCGCCATCGCATGCAGCGAGCGCGACAGGTACTGGTGCATCGACTGAGACGCGTCCGGAATGTCGACGATGCTGGTGACGCGCACCGCGCGCGGTACGGGCGCGGCCGGCTCCGTTTGTGCGAACGCGGCGAGGTCCGTGTCGAGGATGCGGTACGCGCGGCCGACCCGCGTCGCGCGCAGCTTGCCGTCGCGAATGAACCGCAAGACGGTTTTCGGGTGGACGCGCAAGCGGGCGGCAGTGTCTTCGACGGTGTGGAACATGGTTGGTGAATACATTCCCTGAATGTCCTTTATTGTTCCATGTGTAAAGGACAATAAGGGAATAATTTGGTGAATAAGGTGTCATCATCCAGCCGGCGTAGCATCCGCCCGATCCGGGTCGCGCCTGTCCGGAATTGAAAACGCCCCGGCGACCGGAGGGGTTCCGGTCGCCGGGGCGTTTCGGGAGCCGGCGGTCGGCCGGCGTGTCCGGTGCGCCGCTATGCGCCGCGCGTCACTTGTCGACCAGCCGCTTCGGCACCGACAGCGCGAGCAGCCCGCCGAGCACGAGGAACGCGGCAAGCATGACCATGCCAGCATTGTTGGCGCCCGTCGCCTGCTTGAGCCAGCCCATCATGTACGGGCTCAGGAAGCCGGCGAGGTTGCCGATCGAGTTGATCATCGCGATGCCGGCCGCGGCCGCCGTGCCGCCGAGGAACGCGGTCGGCAGGCTCCAGAACAGCGGCAGCGTCGTCAGGATGCCGATCGTCGCGAGCGTGAGGCCGAGCATCGCGAGCGCGGTCTGGTGCGCCCAGATCACCGACAGCACGAGCCCGAGCGCGCCGATCGCGGCCGGGATCGCGAGGTGCCAGCGGCGTTCGCGGCGCTTGTCCGCGCTGCGCGCGATCAGGATCATCGCGACCACCGCGGCCGCATACGGAATCGCCGACAGCAGGCCGATCATGATCGTGTCGGTCACGCCCGTCGCCTTGATGATCGTCGGCAGCCAGAAGCCGACGCCGTAGAGCCCCATCACGAACGAGAAATAGATCAGCGCCATCAGCCACACGCGCGGGCTCGACATCACGGCGCCGAGCGGCAGGTCTTCCTTGGTCGCTTCCTCCGCGTCGACGTTGCGGGTGAGCAGCGCCTTTTCCTCGTCGGTCAGCCACGTCGCCTTCGCGATTCGCTCGTCGAGCTTGAAGAACACGAGCACGCCGACCAGCACCGACGGGATACCTTCGAGCAGGAACAGCCATTGCCAGCCGTGCCACCCGCTCTTGCCGTCGAACGCCTTCAGGATGAAGCCCGAGAGCGGTCCGCCGATCACGCCGGACAACGCGACTGCCGTCATGAAGAACGTCGTCATCCGGCCGCGCCGGTGCGCGGGGTACCAGTACGTGAGGTAGAGGATCACGCCGGGGAAGAAGCCTGCCTCGGCGACGCCGAGCAGGAAGCGCATCACGTAGAACATCGCGGGCGTCGTGACGAACATCGTCAGGATCGAGATCACGCCCCAGGTCGCCATGATGCGCGCGATCCACACGCGCGCGCCGACCTTGTGCAGGATGATGTTGCTCGGCACTTCGAAGAGGAAATAGCCGAAGAAGAAGATCCCGGCGCCGAGCCCGTACACGGTGTCGCTCAGGTTCAGGTCGCTCGCCATCTGCAGCTTCGCGAACCCGACGTTCACGCGGTCGAGATACGCGACCACGTAGCACAGCAGCAGGAGCGGCACCAGCCGCCACGACACCTTGCGATAGGTTGCTTCCTCGAATGCGCCGGACGAGCCCGGCAGCGACTGCGTCGATGTTGCCATGTTGTCTCCTGTCGATCGAAGTTAGCGCTTTAGCGGTTACTTGGATCCCATGCACCGCTGTCCTTGTAGTTGGCTGGACAAGGCGTATCGGCGCCTTGTCCGGTGTCGTGCAAAGCAATGCGCGTGTGTCGTTGCGGTTGCCGGCCGCGGCACGTCGCGGCAACGGGGATACCGCTAGATGCAGCGCCCGCCGTCGACTTCGAGGCAGACGCCGGTGATGAATTCGGCTTCGTCGGATGCAAGATAAAGCGCCGCGTTCGCGATGTCCTGCGGCGTCGAGAAGCGGCCGAGCGGGATCGTCGCGAGGAAGCGGCGGCGGTTCTCGGGCGTGTCCTCGCAGCCCATGAACTCGGTCATCAGCGCCGTCTCGCCGAGCACGGGATTGATGCAGTTCACGCGGATGCGGTCGGCGCCGAGCTCGGCCGCGAGCGACTTGCTCGCGGTGATCATCGCGCCCTTCGTACTGTTGTACCAGACGAGGCCCGGGCGCGGCCGCACGCCGGCCGTCGACGCGACATTCACGAACACGCCGCCGCCCTGTTCGCGGAAATACGGCACGAAGGTCTGCACGCACCAGAACAGGCTCTTCATGTTGACCGCGTACACGCGGTCGAACTCGGCTTCCGTCACGTCGAGTACGGGTTTGTTGCGGTGCGTGGTGCCCGCGTTGTTCACGACGATCTGCACCGAGTGGAAATCGTCGAGCGTGGCCTGCAGCAGCGCATGCCAGTCGTCCTGCTTCGACACGTCGCCGGCCACCGCGATCGCCTTGCCGCCCGCGAGCGCGATCTCGCTTGCGACGCGCTCGGCCGCCGCACCGTTCAGATCGTTGACGACGACGTTCGCGCCTTCGCGCGCATACGTCTTCGCGATGCCTTCGCCGAAACCCGAGCCGCCGCCCGTGACGATGGCCGTCTTGCCGCTCAACCGCATGGTGTGTCTCCTGTGCTGGTGATGAGAGTCGTCGTGCATCGATCGGCGGCCGGGCGCTGCCGGCCGCGTGTCGCGTGCCGCGCGTTCAGCCGTGGCGGATCGCGATCGTCTTCAGCGCGGTGAAGCCGTACAGTGCCTCGAAGCCTTTTTCGCGGCCGTGGCCCGAGTGGCCGACGCCGCCGAACGGCAGCTCGACGCCGCCGCCCGCGCCATAGTTGTTGATGAACACCTGGCCCGCGCGCAGGCGTCGTGCGAGCCGCATCTGGCGCGCGCCGTCGCGCGTCCAGATGCCCGCGACGAGGCCGTACGGCGTGCCGTTCGCCAGCGCGACGGCTTCGTCTTCGTCGACGAAACGCATCGCGGCGAGCACGGGGCCAAACACTTCCTCCTGCGCGAGGCGGTGCGACGGCGGCACGTCGCGCAACAGCGCGGGCGCCTGGTAGAAGCCGCTTTCGGGGGCATCGGCGACGACCTGACCGTGCGCGGCCATCGGAATGCCGTCGTGCTGCGCGTCGGACAGGAAATCCCACACGCGCTGTTGCTGCTTTGCGTTGATCAGCGGGCCGCAGTCGAGATCGGCGCGACTCGGGCCGACGCGCAGCCCGTTGAACGCGGTGGCGAGGCGCTCGACGAGCGGCTCGTACACCGCGCGCTCGATCAGCACGCGGCTGCCGGCCGAGCAGGTCTGCCCGCCGTTCTGCACGATCGCCGACACGAGCACGGGCAGCGCCGCTTCGAGATCGGCATCGGCGAACACGATCTGCGGCGACTTGCCTCCGAGTTCGAGCGTGACGGGCACGTGGTTCTCGGCTGCCATCTGCGCGACCAGCTTGCCGGTGGCCGGTGACCCCGTAAACGAGATGTGGTCGATGCCCGGATGGCGCGCGAGCGCGGCACCGGCTTCATGGCCGTAGCCGGTGACGATGTTGAGCGCGCCGGCCGGCAGCCCGGCTTCGGCGGCGAGTTCGGCGACGCGCAGCACGGACAGGCACGCATCCTCGGCCGGCTTGACGACGCAGGCGTTGCCGGCCGCGAGCGCCGCGCCGACGCTGCGCCCGAAGATCTGCATCGGGTAGTTCCACGGCACGATGTGGCCCGTGACGCCGTGCGGCTCGCGCACCGTCAGCACCGTGTAGCCGGCCTGGTAGGGGAGGGTTTCGCCGTGCAGCTTGTCGGCGGCGCCCGCGTAGAACTCGAAGTAGCGCGCGAGCGCGGCCGCGTCGGCGCGCGCCTGCTTCAGCGGCTTGCCGGTGTCGCGCGCCTCGATCGCGGCGAGTTCCTCGATCGAATCGGTCACGCGCGCCGACAGCCGCATCAGCACGCGGCCGCGCTCGGCGGCGCTTTTGGCGCCCCACGGGCCCGCGAACGCGTCGCGGGCCGCGGCGACCGCGCGCTCGATGTCGGGCGCGGTGCCGCGCGCGATCGTCGCGAACGGCTGGCCGTCGGAAGGATCGACGACCGCGATGGTTTCCAGTTGCGCGGGCAACGTCCATTCGCCCGCGATGAAGTGCTTCGCCTCTTCCATGCCTGCTCCCGTGTACCCGGGTTGGCGCTTCAGCGCCGACGCCGATTCCATGCAACGCGGCCGGTGGTTCGACAGCCGACCCATCCGGAACGATTATCGCGCCGATCGTCATCCGGACGCCACCGGTCGATTGGCTATAATGGCGCATTCCCTTGGGGGACGCCCGCGCCGGTGCATCGGCCGCGGCGCCCTGTCCCGAATTCCCATCGACCTACAGAGAGTGCTCATGAGCTTCAATCATGTTCCGGCCGGCAAGGACCTGCCGCAAGATTTCAACGTGATCATCGAGATTCCCGCGCAAAGCGACCCGGTGAAGTACGAGGCGGACAAGGAACTGGGCCTTCTCGTCGTCGACCGCTTCATCGGCACGGGCATGCGCTATCCGGTGAACTACGGCTACATCCCGCAGACGCTGTCGGGCGACGGCGATCCGGTCGACGTGCTGGTGATCACGCCGTTCCCGCTGCTGGCCGGCTCGATCGTGCGTTCGCGCGTGCTCGGCATGCTGCAGATGACCGACGAGTCGGGCGTCGACGCGAAGCTGGTTGCCGTGCCGCACGACAAGGTCTGCCCGATGACGGCGAACCTGAAGTCGATCGACGACGTGCCCGAGTACCTGAAGGACCAGATCAAGCACTTCTTCGAGCAATACAAGGCGCTTGAGAAGGGCAAGTGGGTGAAGGTCGAAGGCTGGGCCGGCATCGAAGCCGCGCACAAGGAAATCACCGACGGCGCAGCGAACTACAAGAAGTAAGCGGCGTACCGGCCGACGGCCGGTTCGTACCGAACGCAAACCGCGCGTGTCTCCTCAGGAGGCCGCGCGGTTTTGTTTTGTGCGCGGGGTGGTCTTCTTTCGTGCGCGGGCGGAGGTCGGCGCAGGCAGCGCGGTGGCGTTCGGAGCGCTCCCCGCACGTTTCGCGCTCGTTGCGCGGCGGGTGGCGGGGACGGGAGTCGCCGGGGTTTCGACTGCGTCGGTGGTGGCTTTTGTTGGCGATGCACGTCGGCGCGCCGGTGCGGAAGCGACGTCGGTGCGCGGCTTTGTGGCGGACTTGCCGCCGGGTGCCGGCGCTTTCTGCTTCGGTGCGGCTCTTGTGGCCTTCGTGGTCTTCGTGACCGGCCTGCCACGCGACGCGGTCGTTTTCAATTCGGCAGCGCCGTCGTTCTTCGCACGCTTCGTGGCGGGCGTGGTCTTTGCCTTCGTGGGCGCCTGCGCGGCTTGCCCGCGTTTCGCGGTCTTTGCGGGCGCCGATGCTTTTCCGGCCTTCGCGGCTTTCTTGAGGGGCTTGTCCGTTTCAGCGGCCTGCGTCGCGCTGTCGGCAGACTGCGCGTTCTCCTTTGCCTTCTTCCGCCCGCGCGTACCGGCCTTCAACCCGGCCGCATCGACGTTCCCGTCGATCGACATCCCGGCCGGCAACACCGATTCGAGCGTCCGAATCCCGGCCGCCAGCTCGCGTTTCTGCGCGGCGGTGAGCCGCTTCACCCAGTACTCGGCCCGCGATGCGATCGACCGGTCGGGCAGCGGAAACGACGCGAGCACCGCGCGCGGCTTGCGCGAGCGCGTGTAGCGCGCGCCCTTGCCGGACGCGTGCTCGTCGAAGCGCGCGGCGACGTCGGTCGTGATGCCCGTGTAGACGCTGTCGTCGGCGCATTCGATCAGATACAGAAACCAGGACATGGCAGGGCGGCGGGATGCGAAGCCGCCAGTGTCTCAGAAAAGGCGCGCGTCAACGCCATCGATCGCCGTGCCCGTCGCGGAAACGGCTCGGTGCCGCACCGAGTTCGCGCGTGAAGAAGCGCGTGAACGCGCTCGTCGAACGGAAGCCGACGCGCACGCCGATCTCGCCGATCGGCAGTTGCGTATTCAGCAGCAGGTCGCGTGCCTCGCCGAGCCGCGCCTGCGCGACGAGCGCATGGAACCCGACCGCCTCGCGATGCAGCCGCCGGCGCAGCGTCCAGCGCGACATCGCGAAGCGCGTGCATACGTGCTGCATCAGCGTGTCGGTCGGTGCATCGGTTTCGTCGGCGGTGCGCAGCCAGTCGCGTACGCATTGCTCGACCGACGAGCCGAACGTCGAGCGTACGCGCACACGTTCGCGTGCGGCGTCGGCCGCATGGCGCTGGATGCCGGCGAGCGGCGCGTTGTAGCGCTCGAACGGCGTGTCGAAGTGCGCGGAACGCAGCACGATGCGGTTGTGTGCGGCATCGAACGACACCGGTGCGCCGAGCATGTCGCGCAGCGCGGCGGCCGGTGCGAATGCGCGGCCGGCGAATTCGGCGTCGCCGATGCCTACGTGCGGATCGTAAAGGCGTGCGAGCGCTGCGAGGATCGCGAGGTTCGCGAACGCGCTGCCCGCATGCCGGCCGTCGCCTTCGTTCACGTATTCGAGCGCGATCGCGTCGCCGTTCTCGTGCGCGAACACCCAGTCGACATTGCCGATCAGCTCGCGATAGCGCAGGTAGCCGTGCAGCGCGTCGCGCAGCGTCGTCGCGTTGCACGTGATGCCCGCGAGCTCCGGAAACGGCACGAGCCACGGCACGACTTGCGGCGGTGGCCGATGCCACGACAGCGGCCAGCCACTCGTGAGCCGCATCGCGGCGACGTGCCGGTCGCCCGCGACGCGGCGCGTGTCGTCGGCGAGCTCGGCCGGCCCGATGCCGAGCGTGTCATACAGCGGCGCGAGATCGATACCGTTCGCGCGCGCGTCTTCGCACAGCCAGCGGTAGATCCGGACGGATACCGATTTCTGTTGCAACTCCATGTCTGTCCCCCTTCGTCATGCCGTTCGGGTTTGTCCCCGCTGCGAGAGGTCAACGCATGCTCCTGCCGGTCAAGCGTGGTGACCGGTCAATTTTTAGACTCGGACGCTGGAGTTAAGCCACAAGTACAACAGATCGATTCAGGAGGATCAATGAAAACTTCGCTGTTCCGGTGTTCGACGATTGCGTCCGCGTGCGCGCTCACGGTGCTGCTCGCGTCGTGCGGCGGCGACGACATCCACGCGGGCCCGACCGCGCCGGCCGATCCCGATGCGACGGCCGACCAGCGCGCGGCCGCGCTCGTCGCGCAACTGACGACCGACGAGAAGCTGCAGCTCGTGCACGGCACGGGCCTGCCGGCGCTCGATCTGGGCGGCCCGTTCCCGGCCGACGCGCTGAACGGCGCAAGCTACATCCCGGGCGTGCCGCGGCTCGGCATTCCGGCGGTCAGCAGCGCCGATTCGGCGGGCGGCGTGAACGTGAAGAACGCGCGCGTGACCGCGCTGCCGGCGCCGGTCGCGCTCGCGGCGACGTGGGATCCGGCGCTCGCGGGCACCTACGGCACGCGCATCGCGCTCGAACTGCGCGCGCTCGGCTTCGCGGAAGGGCTCGGCGGCGGCGTGAACCTTGCGCGCGAGCCGCGCAACGGCCGCACGTTCGAATACATGGGCGAGGATCCGGTGCTCGCAGGCACGCTGAGCGCCGCGCGCACGCAGGCGACGCAGGCGCAGAAGGTGATCGCGACGATCAAGCATTTCGCGTTCAACGATCAGGAAACCAACCGGATGACGATCGATTCGGTCGTCGACGAGCGGACCATGCGCGAGGCCGAACTGCTCGCGTTCGAGATCGGCGTGAAGGACGGCCAGCCGGGCAGCGTGATGTGCTCGTACAACAAGCTGAACGGCGTGTATGCGTGCGAGAACCCGTATCTGCTGACCACGGTGCTGAAGAACGAATGGGGTTTCAAGGGCGTCGTGCAGTCGGACTGGGGCGCGACGCATTCGACCGTCGCGGCCGTGCAGGCCGGGCTCGACGAGGAACAGCCGGGCGCGGCCGACGACGGCAACGCGCCGCTCGGCTCGTTCTTCAATACGAAGCTGCGTGCGGCGCTGCAGGCCGGCAGCGTATCGGCCGCGCGGCTGAACGACATGGTGCAGCGCAAGCTGCGCACGCTGATCCGCATCGGCGTGATGGACGCACCGCCGAAGCCGGGCGGCGCGATCGACGAAGCGGCTGGCAACGCCGATGCGCTCGCGATCGCGCGGCAATCGGCGGTGCTGCTGAAGAACGCGGCCGCATCGGGCGATGCGCAACCCGTGCTGCCGCTCGCGGCCGGTGCGCTCAAGTCGATCGTCGTGATCGGCGGTCATGCAGACGTGGGCGTATTGTCGGGCGGCGGCTCGGGCGCCGTGCCGGCGATCGACGGCAACGCGGTGACGACCTGCCAGCAACCGGCCGACACGTTGTTCGGCGGTTGCGCAACCTGGTACAAGTCCGCGCCGCTCGCGGCGATTCGCGCGAAGGCGCCGAATGCATCGGTCAGCTATCTCGACGGGACCGACGCGAATGCCGCGGCGACCGCCGCCGCGCAGGCCGATGTCGCGATCGTGTTCGCGACGCAGTGGCAGACGGAAGGGCTCGATCTCGCGAGCCTGTCGCTGCCCGATGCGAAGGCCGATCCGTACAACCAGCAATACGACCAGAATGCGCTGATCGCGGCCGTCGCCGCGAAGGCGAAGCGCGTGATCGTCGTGCTCGAGAACGGCAGCCCCGTGCTGATGCCGTGGCTCGCGAACGTGCACGGTGTGCTCGACGCGTGGTATCCGGGTGCGCAGGGCGGCCAGGCGATCGCCGACCTGCTGTTCGGCGACGCGAACCCGTCGGGCCGGTTGCCGCTGACGTTCCCGAAGCAGGAAGCCGACCTGCCGCAGCCGACGATCGATCCGTCGCGCACGCAGACCGTCTATGCGGAAGGGCTCGCGTACGGCTATCGCTGGTTCGACGCGAAGGCGATCGAGCCGCTGTTCCCGTTCGGCTACGGGCTGTCGTACACGACGTATGGGTTATCGGCGATGTCTGCACGGGCCGATGCGTCGGGCAACGTGACGGTCGGCGTGACGGTGACGAACACGGGCGCGCGGGCCGGTGCGCAGACGGTGCAGATCTACGCGGCGCTGCCCGCGTCGCTCGGCGAACCGCCGAAGCGGCTTGTCGGCTGGACCAAGGTCGCGCTGCAGCCGGGCGAGGCGCGCACGGTCAGCGTCGCGGTGCCGGCGCAGCGCTTCGCGGTCTGGGATGCGAACGCGCATGCGTGGCGGATCGGCGCGGGCAGCTATACGCTGTCGGCGGCCGCGTCGTCGCGTGATCCGCAGGCGCTGTCGCAGGCGGTGACGCTCGCCGCGCACTGAACCGGGGGCGGCCGTGCGGCATGCGGCGAGGCCGGTCGTGGCCTCGCCGCATGCCGGTGTGCCGGCCGATGCTACGCGCTGCCGCGCCGGAACGGATCGTGTTCGCGCAGTTCGTCGACGTACGCGTGGATATGCTCGGTCTCGCGTTCGAGAAAGCGCGCGACCGCATCGGAAAACGCCGGGTGCGCGAGCCAGTGCGCCGAGTGCGTGACGGTCGGCAGGAAACCGCGCGCGAGCTTGTGTTCGCCCTGCGCGCCGCCTTCGAAGGTATCGAGCCCGGCCTCGATGCAGAATTCGAGCAGCTGGTAGTAGGCCGTTTCGAAATGCAGGCAGGGCACGTGCTCGATCGCCCCCCAGTAGCGGCCGTACAGCGTGCCGCCGCCGTGCTCGCCGCGCCGGTACACGGCGAGCGCGCTCGCGATCGGCTTGCCGTCGGCTTCCGCGATCACGAGCAGCAGGTTCTCGGGCATCGTCGCGCCGATCGTGCGGAAGAATTCGAGGTTCAGGTACGGGCTCGAATAGTGCTCGCGGTAGGTCTGCCGGTAGCAGCGCGAGAAGAAGCGCCAGTCGGCGTCGGTGATTCGATCGCCGGTCAGCCGCCGGAACGTCACGCCTGCGTCGTGCACCTTGCGCCGCTCCGCGCGGATGTTCTTGCGCTTCTTCTGCTCGAGCGTGCCGAGGAAATCGTCGAAGTGGCGGTAGCCGTCGTTGAGCCAGTGGAACTGCACGCCTTCGCGCAGCATCATCCCCATCGATTCGAGGAGCCGCGCTTCGTCGCCGGTCGGGAACAGCACGTGCAGCGACGACACGTCGCTCTGCTCGGCGAACGCGAGCAGCGTGGCCGCGAGCCGGCGGCGCGCGTCGTCGTCGGCCGCGAGCAGCCGCGTGCCCTGCACGGGCGTGAAGGGCACCGCGCACAGCAGCTTCGGGTAGTAGGGCAGGTCGTTGCGCTGGTACGCGTCGGCCCACGCCCAGTCGAATACGTATTCGCCGTACGAATGCTGCTTCGCGTAGACGGGCGCGGCGGCCGCCAGGCGGCCGGTGCGCTCGTCGGTCAGCGTGACGAAGTGCGGCGACCAGCCGGTATCGTCCACCGCGCAGCGCGCGACGTGCAGTGCGTCGAGGAATTCGTGGCGCAGAAACGGCGTCGGCTGCGCGTCGCGGGCGAGCAGCGCGTTCCATTCGTCGGCCGGTACCTCCGCGGGGGACGACAGGATGCCCGTGCGATAATCGATGCGTTCGTGTTTCAAGCGTGAATCCGTACCGTTGGATGTTGCCGGATGCGTGCCGCTATGGCCCGCGTCCGGGTCGATTTCGTCAGCCGTTCAGGGCGCGCCGCCGGGCTGCGCCGATCCCGCCATGAAGACCCGACTCGCACTCGCCCAGATCAACGTCACCGTCGGCGATTTCGCCGGCAACGTCGCGCGGATCGTCGCGGCCGCGCGCGCCGCGCACAACGATGGTGCGCAGCTGATGGTCGCGCCCGAACTCGCGCTGTCCGGCTATCCGCCGGAAGACCTGCTGCTGCGGCCCGCGTTCTACGCGGCGGCGGCCGCTGCGCTCGACGCCTTGGCCGACGCGCTGAAAGCGTTCGACGGGCTCGCGGTGCTGGTCGGCCATCCGGTGCGCGGTGCGGGCAGCGGGGCGGGCAGCGATGCGCGCGCGCCAGCCGTCGATGGTAATGCAAACCGCCCGATCGAGCGCGGCGTGCCGCCGACCGATACCTTCAATGCCGTGTCGCTGATCGTCGGCGGCGAGATCGTCGGCACCTACCGCAAGCAGGATCTGCCGAACGCCGAGGTGTTCGACGAGAAGCGCTACTTCGCGACGGACGCCGAGCCGCTCGTGTTCGAGCTGAACGGCGTGAAATACGGCGTGATCATCTGCGAGGACGCATGGCATGCATCGGCCGCGCAGATCGCGAAGGCGGCCGGCGCGCAGGTGCTGCTGATCCCGAACGGTTCGCCGTACCACATGAACAAGGAAGCGGTGCGCATCGACATCCTGCGCGCGCGGATCCGCGAGACCGGGCTGCCGATGGTGTACGTGAACCTCGTCGGCGGCCAGGACGAACTCGTGTTCGACGGCGGTTCGTTCGTGCTCGACGCGCAGGGCGCGCTCGTCGCGAAGATGCCGCAGTTCGACGAAGGCCATGCGATCGTCGAATTCGACGGCGCGCGGCCGCTGCCCGGCGCGATCGCGCCCGAGCTGTCGACGGATGCGCAGGTGTACCGCGCGCTCGTGACCGGCGTGCGCGACTACATCGGCAAGAACGGCTTTCCCGGCGTGCTGATCGGGTTGTCGGGCGGCGTCGATTCGGCGCTGGTGCTGGCTGTCGCATGCGATGCGCTCGGTCCCGAGCGCGTGCGCGCGGTGATGATGCCGTCGCGCTTCACGGCCGACATCTCGACCACCGACGCGGCGGAGATGGCGCGGCGCGTCGGCGTGCGCTACGACGAGATCGCGATCGCGCCGATGTTCGACGCGTTCCGCGCATCGCTCGCCGGCGAGTTCGCGGGCCGCGCGGAAGACGCGACCGAGGAGAACATCCAGGCGCGCATCCGCGGCACGCTGCTGATGGCGCTGTCGAACAAGTTCGGCTCGATCGTGCTGACGACCGGCAACAAGAGCGAGATGGCCGTTGGCTATTGCACGCTGTATGGCGACATGGCCGGCGGGTTTGCGGTGATCAAGGACATCGCGAAGACGCTTGTGTACCGGCTCTGCCGCTATCGCAACGAAGCGACCGACTATCCGCTGCGCGACGTGGTCCCCGAGCGGATCCTGACGCGCGCGCCGTCGGCGGAGCTGCGCGAGAACCAAACCGACCAGGACAGCCTGCCGCCGTACGACGTGCTCGACGCGATCATGCGGATGTACATGGAAGAAGACCGGCCGCTCGCCGAGATCGTCGCGGCCGGCCATGCGCAGGCCGATGTCGAACGCGTGACGCGGCTCATCAAGATCAACGAATACAAGCGCCGTCAGGCGCCGATCGGCATCCGCGTCACGCATCGCGCATTCGGGCGCGACTGGCGCTACCCGATCACGTCACGTTTTACCGAACGTCTCGATTGAGCCGTGCTGGGCCGGATGCGGCTCGCAGGCTTACAATCGGGATCGCGATTTTTCATCCAAACGAGCATTGGGGGACAACCACCATGAAACGCATCACCGCCATCATCAAGCCGTTCAAGCTGGACGAAGTCCGCGAAGCGCTCGCCGAAGTGGGTCTCACGGGCCTGACCGTGACGGAAGTGAAGGGCTTCGGCCGCCAGAAGGGCCATACCGAACTGTATCGCGGCGCCGAATACGTCGTCGATTTCCTGCCGAAGATGAAGATCGAAGTGGTCGTCGCGGAAGCGCAGGTCGACCAGGTGATCGACGCGGTGATCGGCGCGGCGCGTACCGGCAAGATCGGCGACGGCAAGATCTTCGTGTCGGACGTCGAGCGCGTGATCCGCATCCGTACCGGCGAAGAGAACGAAGCGGCCGTCTGAGCGCCGCATTCGTCAGCGGGCCGTTTCAGGCCCCGCCAATAAAAAACGGTGCGATACCCGGTTGGGTACCGCACCGATACGCGCCTCTCGCAGCAGCGTGGAAAGTGTTGTCGAATCGTTCTTTGACGGCGCCTGATCAGAACAGGTGCTGGATGCCGGCGTAGACGCCGGTCTGGCTGCCGCCCGGATTCGGGTTGCCCGTCGACACGGCCGTACCTGCGCCGTTGGCGTTCAGGCCGAAGTTCGCGTTCTTGCTGTTGCGCACCGTCGCAACCTGCAGATCGAACAGCGTGCGCTTCGAGATGTTGTACGAACCGCCGACCGTGTAGATGTTCGCGTTGCCGCCGCCGTGGTTCGCGTTCACGTGATAAGCGGCCGCGATCAGCGCCGCTGCCGGCGTTGCTTGCCACGTCACGCCGCCCCAGACCTGCTGGGTGCCCGTCACGCCGGCGTTCACAGCCGGGCCGCCGCTGCCGTCCGCGCGCGATGCCTGGTAGGCCGCCTGCACCTTGAACTGGCCGAGGAACACGTTCACGCCCGCGAAGTATTCACGCGAGTAGTTGAACACGTCCGAGAAGCGGCCGTTGCTGTCGCGCGTTTCGTCGTAGATGCCGCGCAACTGGAACAGCGAGTTCGTGTAGGTAACCTGAGCGCCCATTGCGCGGCCCGGTTGGCCGGCCGTGGTGTTGCCGTTGAAGCTGGTCGAGTTCGAGAACGAGAACTGGCCGTAGAAGTCGAGGCCGTAGAACTGCGGCGACTGGTACGACACGTTGTTGCTGGTCTTGTTCCAGTTGCGGCCGCGGACGAGCGATGCGGTCGACCAGGCCGACTGGCCGAACGGATCGAAGTCCCACACGCCGTTGGCGATCGCGAGTTCACGACCCAACAGCAGCGTACCGTAGCGATCGTTCGAGATACCGACCGTCGCATAACGATCCCAGATCGAGCCGCTGAAGCCGCCCGTCATCGTGTTGAACGCGCCTTCGAGGTGGAACAGGACCTTGTTGCCGCCACCGATGTCCTCGCTACCCTTCAAGCCCCACAGGCTCGTGCCCCAGTCGCCGCTTTCCGCGCGCACTTGGTGGCCGTTTTGCAGGCCGTTCATGTACTCGATGCCTGCATCCAGGCGGCCATACAGCGTGACGCTGCTCTGCGCGTGCGCCGTCACCACCCCAGCAGCCATCAGCGCGGCCGCGACCAAAGCTTTCTTCATCATCTCCTCCATACCCTGTCAAAAAGTCAACCCAGACTGCACGAGATGCCCGGAGCGCGAGCGCCGGGCAAAAGCGGGATAACCAGGGAGACCTCGTGCAGGGCCGGTAAGCGCAGCACGCGGGCAAGCGGACGGAAAACCGTTGAGCGGTCCCGCGCAGCCGGGTCGGCCTGCGGGGTCTCCTTGTAGTGTCGTGAAGCTAAACTACATTTCACGAACTTCGTTTTGCTACTTTGGTTACTAATTTAGCAAAAATACAATTTTGTGGCGATGGAAATCGTTGTTTGACTAACAGCTGTCGCCAAATTGCCATGCAACACGGTGCGCAATGGGTGCACCGAGGGTTAGCAATTAACGGAAAACCCTTGTCGCGCAAGGGAGACATGAATTCCGCGAACATGGGTCAAGGATTGCCACTATTGACGTTGCCTGAGCGCGGGCGTAGGCGCGAAAGTCGCGAAATTGGTAAGTATTTCGTAATGATTCGGGCGGTTTCGGCAGCCGCTGGCCGGCGCCTGAAACGCCCGTCGGACAAGGCGCGCGGCCCGGTCGCGCGGAACCTAGCCCAGGCCCGGCCGTGCGTCGAGCAACTGCGCGCGAATCCAGCGGTGCGCATCGGTGCGCGCATGCTTCGCGTGCGAGTAGACCTTCACCGTGTAGCGCGGAATCTCGAACGGCGCCGGAAAGATGCGGATCGGCGCCGCGTGCCGCAGCGCTTGCGCGGCGCGGTTCGGCACGGTCATCAGCAATTCGGATTCCGCGATCACGAATGGCGCGGCCAGCACGGTCGGTAACTGCACGGCTACGTGCCGCGCGAGGCCGAGCCGGTCGAGCACGTAGTCGACCACGCCGCGCGACTCGTTCCACGGCGTGACGACCACGTGGCGGGCGGCCAGGTACTGATCGAGCGTCAGCCGCCGGCGGATCGCCGGATGCGCGGCGCTTGCGATCACGACGTAGTCGTCGGAGAACCAGTCGAAATCCTCGATGCCCGGCGCGTCGGCCGCCGATTCCTCGTGATAGCCGAGCGCGAAGTCGATACGGCCGGCCGCGAGTTCGTCGACGGAAATCTTCCGGTCGGAATGCACGACGCGGATCCGCAACTGCGGCGCGACGTGCTGGATCCGCGCGAGGAACGCCGGCAGCACCGCGAACGCCGTGTAGTCGGTCGCGGCGAACACGAACGTGCGGTCGCTGTGCGCGGGATCGAAGCGGCGTGCACGGGCGAGCCCCTTCGACATCGCGTCGAGCGCGTCGCCGGCCCACGTGGCGATGTCGTCGGCGCGCACGGTCGGCTGCATCTCGTTGCCGAGGCGCACGAACAGCGCATCGCCGATCGCGTCGCGCAGCCGCGCGAGCGCGTGGCTCAACGCGGACGGGCTCAAGGCGAGCTCGTGCGCGGCCGCCGCGACCGACCGGTGGCGGTACAGCGCGTCGAACACGAGCAACAGGTTCAGGTCGAGACGGCGCAGGTCAGGATGCATCATGTTCAGGTCCGGATGAAGAAACTGCACTTCCTGCAGGAATGGCGTGAACGTAGCATGACGGTTTGATCGGCGCCAGCGCGGCTGCGCGGCGCCGCTTTCCGTTTCAAGTCCGGGCCGGAGGAGGGCTCAACCCGTGCAAATCGATATCCGTTCCGCCACTGTCGCCGACGTGCCGCTGATCCTGCGTTTCATTACCGAGCTGGCCGTCTACGAGAAGGCGGAGCACGAAGTGATCGCGACGCCCGCGTCGCTCGAGCGCAGCCTGTTCGGCGAAGGGTCGCCGGCGCGCGCGCTGATCTGCGAGGTCGACGGCGAGCCGGCCGGCTTCGCCATCTATTTCTTCTCGTATTCGACCTGGCTCGCGCGGCAGGGGCTGTATCTCGAGGATCTGTACGTATCGCCGCGTTTTCGCGGTGCGGGCGCCGGGCTGCGGCTGCTGAAGACGCTCGCGCGGATCGCGGTCGAGTCGGGCTGCGGTCGCTTCGAATGGAGCGTACTCGACTGGAACGAGCCGGCGATCCGCTTCTACGAGAGCGTCGGCGCGGCGCCGCAGAGCGAATGGGTGCGTTACCGGCTGGCGGGCGACGAACTGCGCGCGTTCGCCGACAGCGCGCCGGTGAGCGCCGCGTAAACGCAAAACGGGCGCCGCGGGGCGCCCGTTCGAACGTCGTGCGTTTCGTGCGTGTTACTTGAGGCTGCCCGACAGGAATCCGCGCAGGCGTTCGCTCTTCGGGTTGCCGAACACCTCGGACGGTACGCCTTCTTCCTCGACGCGGCCCTGGTGCAGGAACATCACGTGGTTCGACACGTTGCGCGCGAAGCCCATCTCGTGCGTGACGACGATCATCGTGCGACCTTCCTCGGCCAGCTTCTGCATCACCTTCAGCACTTCACCGACGAGTTCCGGGTCGAGCGCCGACGTCGGCTCGTCGAACAGCATCACGTCCGGATGCATCGCGAGCGCGCGCGCGATCGCCACGCGCTGCTGCTGGCCGCCCGACAGGTGCGACGGATACTGCTTCTCGACGCGCGGCGCGAGGCCGACCTTCTCGAGATATTCGCGTGCGCGGTCCTCGGCTTCCTTCTTCGGGATGCCGAGCACGTTCACGGGCGCTTCCATCACGTTCTCGAGCACGTTCATGTGCGACCAGAGATTGAAGTGCTGGAACACCATCGACAGCTTGGTGCGCACGCGCTGGAGCTGTTTCGTATCGGCCGCGCGCAGCGCGCCCGTCTTGTCGAGCGCGGTGCGCACTTCCTCGCCGTCGACGAAGATGCGGCCCGCATTCGGCTGCTCGAGGAAGTTGATACAGCGCAGCATCGTGCTCTTGCCGGAGCCGGACGAGCCGATCACGCTGATCACGTCGCCCGAGTTCGCCTTCAGCGACACGCCCTTGAGCACCTCGTTGTCGCCGTACCGCTTGTGCAGATCGTCGACGAAAAGCTTCTGAGTCTGGGAATTCATCAATAGTCCTGCGAAAACTTACTTGCCTTGCGGGCGCAGATACGCGAGCCAGCGACGCTCGGCCTGGCGGAACAGCCACACGAGCGTGAACGAGATCACGAGGTAGAGCAGGGCGGCGATGCCGAACGCATGGAACGACATGTAGGTCGCCGAGTTGACGTCGCGCGCGATCTTCAGGATGTCCGGTACGGTCGCGGTGAAGGCCACCGTCGTCGCATGCAGCATCAGGATCACTTCGTTGCTATACAGCGGCAGCGCGCGGCGCAGCGCCGACGGCAGGATCACGCGGCGATACATCGTGAACGTGGACATCCCGTACGCGCGCGCGGCTTCGATCTCGCCGTACGACGTCGCCTTGATCGCGCCCGCGAAAATCTCGGTGGTGTACGCGCAGGTGTTCAGCGTGAACGCGAGCAGCGTGCAGTGCATCCCGTCACGGAAGAACGCATCGAGCATTGGCGTGCCGCGCACGGCTTGCAGGCTGTAGAGGCCCGTGTAGCAGAGCAGCAGCTGCACGTAGAGCGGCGTGCCGCGGAATACGTACGTGTACAGCCACACGGCGCTCGACAGCCACTTCTTCTTCGACACGCGCGCGACCGCGAGCGGCACCGACAGGCAGAAGCCGAGGCCGATCGACACGACCAGCAGCCACAGCGTGATCGCGACACCGGTGATGCGATAGCCGTCGGTGTAGAGATAGTTGCGCCAGTATTCTTGGATGAGTTCGATCATAGGTCAGCCTTGCGGACACCGGTCGAGTAGCGCTTTTCGAGCCACATCAGCACGAAGTTCGAGATCGTCGTGATGGCGAGGTAGACGGCGCCCGCGATCAGCGTGAAGAAGAAGAACCGCAGCGTGCCCTTGCCGGCGTCCTGCGATGCCTTCACGACGTCGGCCAGGCCGATGATCGACACGAGCGCGGTCGATTTCACGAGCACCTGCCAGTTGTTGCCGATGCCCGGCAGCGCGAAGCGCATCATCTGCGGGAACATGATCCGCGTGAACACCTGCCAGTTCGTCATCCCGTATGCGCTGCCGGCCTCGAGCTGGCCGCGCGGGACCGACAGGAACGCGCCGCGGAAGGTCTCGGTGAAGTACGCGCCGTAGATGAAGCCGAGCACGAGCACGCCGGCGAGGAACGGGTCGATGTCGATCTGATCCCAGCCGAGTGCGTCGGTCGCCATGTTCAGCCAGATCTGCAGGCTGTAGAACAGCAGGAGCATCAGCACGAGGTCGGGTACGCCGCGGATCAGCGTCGTGTAGACGGTGCCGACGCCGCTCGTGAAGCGGTTGCGCGACAGCTTCGCGCCTGCGCCGAGCAGCCCCAGCAGGAACGACAGCGCGAGCGAAAGCACCGCCAGTTTGACGGTTTGCCAGGTGCCAGCGAGGATCAGCGGGCCGTAACCTTGTAGAAACATATGTGGTCCTTGACGGCGCACGCAGTGCGCCGCGAAAGACGCGCCCGCCAAGTTGCGCGGAACGCCCCGTGCGTATCATGACCGTCCGCCCCGGCAACGGTGCCGGGCGAGCCCGTCGCGCGAGCGGCGGGCAAGGGGGCGGGCGGCGCGTGGTTGACTGCCAGTACTGCGCGGATACGGGGCCGCCCCCGCATCCGTTGCTTCTTCTTGTCGGCGCTCAGCGGGCCGAAGCCGAATAGACGCTGAACGAGAAGTACTTGTGCGACAGCCGGTCGTACGTGCCGTCCTTGTGCATGTCGGCCAGCGCTTTGTTGATCTTGAGCTTCAGGTCCGTATCGTCCTTGCGCAGGCCGATTGCGGTGCCGTCGCCGATCGTCTTCGGATCCTTCACTTCCGGCCCGGCGAACGCGAAGCCCTTGCCGCGCGGCGTGCGCAGGAAGCCGTAGTCGGCCTGCAGCTCGTCCTGCAGCGTCGCGTCGAGGCGGCCGGAGCCGAGATCGGCATAGACCTGGTCCTGGTTCTGGTAAGGAATGATCGTTACGCCCTGCGGTTCCCAGTACGCCTTCGCGTAGGTTTCCTGCGTCGAGCCCTGCTCGACGCCGACGCGCTTGCCCTTCAACGACGCGACCGTCGGCAGCAGCGGCGAGCCGGTCTTCGCGATCATTCGCGCCGGTGCGTCGTACACCTTGTCGGAGAAGTCGATCTGCTCGCGGCGCTTGTCCGTGACGGTCAGCGACGACACGATGACGTCGTACTTCTTGGCCTTCAGCGCCGGGATGATTCCGTCGAGATCCTGCGCCACCCACACGCATTTCACGTTGATTCGCTTGCAGATTTCCTTGGTGAGATCGACGTCGAAACCGACGATCTCGCCGCTCGGCGCGGTCGACTCGAACGGCGGGTAGCTGGCATCGACACCGATCCGCACGGTCTTCCACTCCTTCGCGAAGGCGCTGCCCGCCACGAGGGCGAGGGCGGCGCACAGGGCGGCCTTCTTCATTTCCATCCTTCTGTTGCTGACTTTCCGGGGGCGCTCGCGGCCGGTCGTACCGGGCGCCGCGGCGTATTCTAGACGGCCAAAATTCGCCGAACGGCGCTTGGGCGTTGGCGGCCGCCGGAACGGCGAACGCCAAAAGGGCGGTATTTTACCCGAACGCGATACCCGGAAAACGGCAATCCGGCGCGATCGATCGATTCTTCGATTCGGTTGTTGCGGCAATAGTGGCATTCGCAACGAATATTCTGGCGATTGATCTCGCGGGTGCAACGATGCGGTGCGCCGGCGGCGGATTGTGGCGCGTTCGGTGTCCCCCTACAGTCGAGGTAAACCCGAACGAAGAAAGAATCCTGCCCCCGGAGTGTCCGCGCCATGTTCCAGATCCGCCGCGCCGAAGACCGCTGCCACACGCGCCAAGGCTGGCTCGAATCGAGTCACAGCTTTTCGTCCGCTGGCGGCGGCGCGAACGCGTATCCGCCGCTCGGCGCGCTGCACGTGCTGAGCGAGGACCTGATCGCGCCGACGCGCGGGTTCGGGATGCAGCAGCGACGCGACGTGGAGATCGTGACCTACGTGCTGGACGGCACGCTCGCGCACCGCGACAGCCTTGGCTGCGGCGCGATCGTCCGCGCCGGCGGCATCCAGCGGATGAGCGCCGGCACGGGGCTCGTGCACAGCGAAACCAACCCGTCGCGCGACCGTCCGCTGCATCTGCTGCAGATCTGGCTGCAGCCGGCCGGGCGGGGCGAGCGGCCCGGCTACGAGGAACGGCATTTCGCCGACGACGAGAAACGCGGCCGGCTGCGGCTCGTCGCGGCGCCGGATGCCTGCGACGGCGCGCTGTCGATGCGTGCGGACGCCCGCATCTTCGCGGGGCTGATCGACGGCGACGAGGCGGCGACGTTCGATGTGCGTGCCGGGCGCAGCACCTACGTACATGTGGTGCGCGGCGACGTCGAGGTCAACGGCCGCGCGCTGGCCGCCGGCGACGGCGCGCGGATCGGCGGCGTGGACGCAGTGGCGTTCGCGCGCGGCCGGGCGGCCGAGGTGCTGCTGTTCGACGTCGCCTGAAACGAAAAAGGGGACGCGGGCCGGTGCCCGCGTCCCCTTCGGCGCCGCTCCACGGAGCGGCCAGCCGGCTTACTGCGCCGGCGCCGATGCGCCCTTGGCGGCGCGATGCTGCTCCCAGCGCTCCTTCATCTTCTCGTGGCGCTGCTCCATCTTGGCGAACTGCTGCTTGAGCGCCGTGCTGACCATCGTCTTTTGCTGGTCGTTCAGCCCGTTGTAGAACGTCAGCCATGCGGCGGTAGTCTGCTCGCGCAGTTGCGCGTTCTGCGCCTCGGCCTGCTGGCGGGCCGAATGCATCGCGCTCAGGTCGAGGATCGGCTGGTTCTGCTGCGCCTTGAACTGCTCGCGCATCTGCTCGTGGCTCTTGCGCATCGCGTCATGGTTCTGCTTCATCGTGTTGACGGCAGCCTGCCATTGCTGCTCCTGCGACGCGTTGAGCTTCAGCTGGTCGTGCAGTTTCATGACGGCGCCGAACGGGCCGCCTTCATGCCCGCCGTGCATCTGGTGCATGCCGGGGCCGCCCGGAGGCGGCATGTCGTTGGGCTGCGCGGCATGCGCAGCGCCGAATGCGAGAGCGAGCACGGTGGCGGCCGCGATGGCCACGCGGGAAGTCTTCTTATACATTTCAGAAACTCCTTGTATCCAAAGGGTCCGGCGATGCGGTGCCGGGAAAGTCGGGTACCGCATCCGGTAAGACGCAGGTTAGCGATGCAGGCTCCGGCCGGTGTTACGTGGGGCGGCGGCCCGGTTACCGCGCATTACAGTTCCCTTGCGCGGTAACCCGCAGTAACCCTTTCGTCCCTTTGTTTCGTTCTTCGACTCCGCCCTCGCGCGGTAAACTTCGAGCCATGACTACCCAGATCCTCATCGTCGACGACGACCAAGAACTCCGAGACCTGCTGCGCGACTATCTCGTGCGCCAGGGGATGGAAGTGTCCGTGCTGCACGACGCGGCGACGCTCGAGAAGCGCCTCGAGCGCGAGCGGCCCGACCTGATCGTGCTGGACCTGATGATGCCGGGCGTGGACGGCCTGACCGCGCTGCGCCAGTTGCGCGCGGCCGGCGACGACATCCCCGTGATCATGCTGACCGCGCGGGCGGACGACGTCGACCGCATCGTCGGGCTCGAACTCGGCGCGGACGACTACCTCGGCAAGCCGTTCAACCCGCGCGAGCTGCTCGCGCGCGTGCAGGCCGTGCTGCGCCGTCGCCGTGCGACGCCGTCGGCGGCCGCGCCCGAACAGCGCGAGCCGTTCGCGTTCGGCCGCTTCCTGCTCGACTTCCAGGCGCGCACGCTGTCGGTCGACGGCAAGCCGG
Source organism: Burkholderia cepacia (assembly GCF_029962485.1). NCBI lineage: Bacteria > Pseudomonadati > Pseudomonadota > Betaproteobacteria > Burkholderiales > Burkholderiaceae > Burkholderia > Burkholderia cepacia. The sequence continues at coordinate 2,720,449 of NZ_CP073637.1, read as the reverse complement.
CCACGCTGTCGAGCAGCGAGTTCGCGCTGCTGAAGATCTTCGTGAACCATGCGCTGCGCACGCTCACGCGCGAGCGGCTGCTCGAGCTGCTGCACGGGCCCGAGTACGACGGTACCGACCGCGGCATCGACGTCCAGGTGTGGCGCCTGCGCCGTATCCTCGAGACGGATCCGTCGACGCCGCGCTTCATCCAGACGGTGCGCGGGCGCGGCTACGTGTTCGTGCCCGACGGCGAGGCTCATGCGCAAACCCATTGATTCACTGTTCGGGCGGCTGGCGCTGCTCGTCATCGGTGTCCTGCTCCTGTCGCACTTCGCGTGGTTCTTCGCGATGCGGCTCGAGCGCAACCAGATGCAGACGCGTTATGCGGTCGAGGAGGCCACCTTCCTCGTCGACGCGGTGCGCCAGCACGTCGCGCGCACGCCGGACCAGCCGCTGCCGTCGCGCGTGCGGCTCGTGGCGCCGGGCAGCGCCGACATACCGAAGGGCGGCGATTCGGGGCTGCCGCCGCCGCTCAAGCGTTTTCGCGACGACGTAAGCGACCGCATGCCGCCCGGCACGCAGGTCGAGATCGGCGCACCCGGCCATCCGCCCGTGCTGTGGGTGAAGGAGCCGGCCGACCGCAACTGGATCGTGGTGCCCGTGCAGCCGCTGCGGCCGCCGCGCTCGCTTGACCGGATGCTGCTGTGGCTCGGCACGATCTTCTCGGCCGGCGTGATCGCGGCGCTGTTCGCGGCCTGGCAGCTGCAGCAGCCGCTGCGCTCGCTCGCGCGCGCGGTCGCGCGTTTCGGCCGCGGGCAGCCGGTGCCGCCGCTGCGCGAGCGCGGCCCGCGCGAGCTGCGCCAGCTCACGCACGGCTTCAACCAGATGGTGGAGCAGGTGTCGCAGGCCGAGAGCGATCGCGCGGTGATGCTGGCGGGCGTTGCGCACGACCTGCGCACGCCGCTCGCGCGGATGCGCCTGCGGGCGGAAATGATGGACGACGCGCGGTTGCGCGACGGTGTCGTGCGCGACGTCGACTCGATGTCGCACATCGTCGACCAGTTCCTGGTGTTCGCGCACGGCGGGTCCGACCGCAGCGAACCGGTGTCGGTCGACCAGGCTTGCGAGCGGATCGCACGCAGCTATCGCGCGGTCGCACCGAACGCGCCGACGGTCCAGACGCAGCTCGACGCCGATCCGGGCTTCCGGCTGCCGACGGCCACGCTCGACCGGATCCTGTCGAACCTGCTGGACAACGCGCATGCGTATGGCGCGCCGCCGGTGATCGTCGAGACGGCGCGCACGCCGACCGGCTATGTGTTGTCGGTCAGCGACAGCGGCGGCGGGATTGCGCCGCGCGATCTGGCGGCCGCGACGCGGCCGTTCGTGCGGCTCGACCCCGCGCGCGGCGGGAATGGCCACAGCGGGCTCGGGCTCGCGATCGTCGAGCGGCTGGTGCTCAGGCTGGGCGGGGCATGCGACATCGGCAACCGCCCCGAAGGCGGCCTGCGCGTTGCGATGACATTCCCGTTCGAAGTGGTGCCGAAGGACGAACCCCACGCACAGGCCGCGTAAGCGGCTGCGGCGCCTGCCCGGCCGGGCGGGCGCCGCGCGGCATCATTCGCCGAACAGCGTGCCGAGCGTCTCGGCCGCGTTGCTGTCGATGGTGTTGTAGGTCACGGTGGTGGCCTCGAAGATGTAGACGGTCGTATACCGGCCGAGGCGCTCCAGGATTTCCTCCTGCAGCGATTCCGGCACGACGTTCATGTTCAGGTACCATGCCGTCGACGACAGCCGCGTCTGGAACGACCCATACTCCTGCATCAGTTCGTAGAACGCGTCGGCATCCTGATCGCGGCAGACGATCACCAAGTTTCCTGCCATTCCCTTTCCTCCCGCTCGTCGATCGATCCCCAAGGGGGCTAGCCCCGATCATACCCGCTTCGCCACATCCGGCTCGTGACGCCGGACACGGATTGCGCCCGTGTGCGGCTGGCGGGTTCCCGGCCGGGCCGGATCACGGCATAATTCGGGCCTGCTGCCGGCCGAAGGACTCAGGCCGGGTTGCACCGGCCGGCCGTCCGCGCGTCGGGCACGATCCGTGCGCCGCCCCCGGACGGTTGTACCTGAAATACAGGTTGGTGTAGTGTCGTGCCGTCGCGGGCCGACTCGCCCGGGTGTGCGGGTGCAGCTTGCACGCACGGCGCATCGCGCGTGCGCGAGATCGTCAGTCAATCGAATTACCGCGCCCGTGCGCTTTGCCATGAATCAACATCGACTGCCGGCTTCGTTCGGCCTTACCGGGGAGGGCGCCTGATGGACGTCGGATTCTTCAATCCGAACCGGACCGCTAACGCGTCCGCATGGCGCGTTCTGCCGAACCGGTGGGACTTCATCGCGTTTCCGCTGATCATCTGCCTGATCGCGATGGCGGTCGTCGGTTTCCACGAAACGATGGCGCCGATCGGGACGCTGCAGACGCAAAAGATCTCGCTCGATCCGTCGAACCTGCCTGAATACGCGTTGCGGACCACGCTGCGGATGCTCGCCGCGATGGTCGCGTCGCTCGTGTTCACGCTCGTCTACGGCACGCTCGCGGCCAAGAGCCGCCGCGCAGGCATGGTGCTGATCCCGATCCTCGACATCCTGCAGTCGGTGCCGGTGCTCGGCTTCATCTCGTTTACCGTCACGTTCTTCCTCGCGCTGTTCCCGAGCCGCGTGCTCGGCGCGGAGCTCGCGGCGATCTTCGCGATTTTCACGAGCCAGGCGTGGAACATGACGTTCAGCTTCTACCAGTCGCTGCGCACGGTGCCGCGCGATCTGGACGAAGTGTCGCGCGGTTTCCACCTGACGTCGTGGCAGCGGTTCTGGAAGCTCGAAGTACCGTTCTCGATGCCGGGCCTGATCTGGAACATGATGATGTCGATGTCGGGCGGCTGGTTCTTCGTCGTCGCGTCGGAGGCGATCACCGTCGGCAACCAGACGATCACGCTGCCGGGCATCGGCGCGTATCTCGCGCAGGCGATCTCGGACAAGAACCTTGGCGCGATCGGCTGGGTGATCGTCACGATGACGGTCGTGATCCTCGCGTACGACCAGTTGCTGTTCCGCCCGCTCATCGCGTGGGCCGACAAGTTCCGGATGGAGAACACCGCATCGGGCGATGCGCCGCAATCCTGGCTGCTCGACCTCGTGCGCCGCACGCGCCTGATTCATCAGTTGCTCGTGCCGGCCGGCTGGTTGTTCGCGAAGGCCGCGCGGATTCCGCTGCGCCTGCCGCTGTCGGGCGCGATGCGTTTTTCGCTGCCGCGTGTCGAGAAGAAGGCGTCGCGCACCGTCGACATCACGTGGGCGATCCTCGTGCTGATCGGCACGGCCTATATCGTGTGGCGCGTCATCAGCTTCGTGTCGACCGGTGTGACGATGGCCGAGGTCGGCCACGTGATCGTGCTCGGGCTCATCACGCTGCTGCGCGTGGTCGTGCTGATCGCGATCGCGTCCGTGATCTGGGTGCCGATCGGCGTGTGGGTCGGGCTGCGCCCGAGGCTGGCCGAGAAGCTGCAGCCGCTCGCGCAGTTCCTCGCCGCGTTCCCGGCCAACCTGCTGTTCCCGGTGTTCGTGATCGTGATCGCGCGTTTTCACCTGAACCCGGACATCTGGCTGTCGCCGCTGATCGTGCTCGGCACGCAGTGGTATATCCTGTTCAACGTGATTGCCGGTGCAACGTCCTACCCGAACGACTATCGTGAAGCGGCGACGAATTTCCGCATCCGCGGCTGGCAGTGGTGGCGGCAGGCGATCCTGCCCGGCATTTTCCCGTACTACGTGACCGGTGCGATCACCGCGTCGGGCGGCGCTTGGAACGCAAGCATCGTGTCGGAAGCCGTCCAGTGGGGCAACACCAAGATCGAGGCGCACGGCCTCGGCGCGTACATCGCACAGACCACGGCTGCCGGCGATTTCCCGAAGATCATCCTGGGCATCGCCGTGATGTCCCTGTTCGTCACCCTGTTCAACCGCCTGCTGTGGCGCCCGCTGTATGCCTTCGCCGAAGCGAAGCTGCGGCTCGACTGAGACCGATTGAGAGCGAAACGCGATGCACAATCCGAATGCTGTAAACGCCCCCGTCCAGACGTCCCAGCCGCCGCGCCTCGGCGAGGAAATCCTGCGGGTCGATCACGTCTGCCGCGGCTTCAACAAGACGCAGGGCGAACTGCTCGTGCTCGACGATGCGAACCTGTCGCTACGCGAAGGCGAGATCGTCGGCCTGCTCGGCCGCTCCGGCTCGGGCAAGTCGACGCTGCTGCGGATCATTGCCGGCCTGATCGAGCCGACCGGCGGCGAAGTGACCTACCTCGGCAAGCCGCTGAGCGGCCCAGCCGAAGGCGTCGCGATGGTGTTCCAGACTTTCGCGCTGTTCCCGTGGCTGACCGTGCTGCAGAACGTGGAAGCCGGCCTCGAGGCGCTGGGTGTCGGCGCGCGCGAGCGGCGCGAACGTGCGCTCGCCGCAATCGACCTGATCGGTCTCGACGGCTTCGAGAACGCCTATCCGCGCGAGCTGTCGGGCGGCATGCGCCAGCGCGTGGGTTTTGCGCGCGCGCTCGTCGTCGACCCGACGATCCTGCTGATGGACGAGCCGTTCTCGGCGCTCGACGTGCTGACGGCCGAGACGCTGCGTACCGACCTGCTCGATCTGTGGACGCAAGGCCGCATGCCGATCAAGTCGGTGCTGATCGTCACGCACAACATCGAGGAAGCCGTGTTCATGTGCGACCGGATCCTCGTGCTGTCGTCGAACCCGGGCCGCGTGATCGCCGAGATCAAGGTGCCGTTCAAGCATCCGCGCAACCGGCTCGACCCGGCGTTCCGCAAGCTGGTCGACGACATCTACGCGAAGATGACGGCGCGCCAGACCAACGAGGCGACGAAGAAGGGGCTCGAACCCGGCAGCTGGCTGCCGCAGGTGTCGACCAACCTGATGGCCGGCCTGATCGAAACGCTCGCGATGGCGCCGTACCACGGCCGCGCGGACATGCCGGAAATCGCGCGTACGCTGCACCTCGAGGTCGACGACCTGTTTCCGATCGCCGAAGTGCTGCAGTACCTCGGTTTCGCGGACGTGCGCGAAGGCGACGTATTCCTGACGCCGCCGGGCCGTGTATTCGCGGAATTCGGTACGCAGGAGCGCAAGCTGATGTTCGCCGATCACCTGCTGAAGCACGTGCCGCTCGCTGCACGGATCAAGAAGGTGCTGAACGAGCGTCCGGGCCATCGCGCGCCGCGCGTGCGCTTCGAGCAGGAGCTGGAGGATTTCCTGTCCGACGGCGCGGCCGAGGAAACGCTCGACGCGGTGATCGATTGGGGCCGTTACGGCGAGATCTTCTCGTACAACGACCAGACCGAGATCTTCAGTCTCGAGGACGTCGAGTCCTGATCGACGATGCCGGGCCGTCGGCCCGGCATTCGCATGCACCGCGCATCGCCCGGTTACTGCAAATTCCCCCATCGGTCGACCGCCGGTTCCGCCGACGCCCACTTCCAGTGCGTGCCTTGCTGGCACGCATTCGCGAAATACCAGTCGGCCTTGTCGCCGTCCTTCACCGAAAACGCGAATTCCTTGCATATCGCGAGCGCCGACGCGTACGCGCGCGTGACGCGCACTTCGCCTTCGCCGTTTTCCAGCGGCAGCGTGTTCTTCACCTTCCACGGCTTCACTTCGCCGACTGCCAGGCTGCCCGCGGTTTTCGCGATCGCGTCCTGCTGGTTCTGATGGAGCTGCTTCATCGTGCGGTTGACGGCCTCATCGGTCGCGGCCTGCACGGCGATCCCGACGCCGACGCCGACCGCCGGGTTCGCGGTGACGAGGCCCGTCGCCGCGCCGGCCAGCGCGCCGCTCGCCGCGCCGACCGAGCCGCAGCCCGACAGCGCGGCCGTCGCCGCGCACAGTGCGCCGATGGCCGCGAGACGGATCGCGACGCTCATTGCAGCGCGCCCCAGCGTTCGGTCGCCGGCTCGGCCGACGCCCATTTCCACACGGGGCCGTCGCGGCAGAGGGTGGCAACGTAGAACGCCGACTGCGCGGCCTTGTCGGGCTTCGCGGGCGTGTCGACCGCGAACACGATTTCCTTGCAGTCGAGCGGGCCGACGCTGATCATCCGGCTGACCGTCACGCGGCCCTGTTCGTCGTCCTCGATCGGAAACGAGTGGTGCGTCGACCACGGCGCGACGCCGCCCACGTCGAGCGGGCCGGCCGCCTTCGCGATCTGTTCCTGTGTGTAACGGTGTGCGACGCGCTGCGAGTACTGGACGCCGGCCCGCGCGCCGGCCACGGCGCCGAGGCCGATACCCGTCGCGACAGCAGCGTTGTTCGTGACCTTGGAAGCGATCGCGGCGCCCGCGATACCGGCGCCGGCTGTCGCGCCTTCGCTGTACAGCGAGTTGCAGCCTGACAGCAGTGCGGCCGTGGCGATGACGGCCAGCACGACGCGCGCCGGCATGGCCCGACGCGGCGATTCGAAACGAATGTTCATCCCTGAGTGCAAGTCCTGTCTGGGTGAGCGGCGGCGCATGCACGCCCTGATGCCGCATCATTGTTTCGCAATTGTCATAGGAAAACTGCAAAGCTTTGACAAATCGCCGGCCGGCATCTCGCGCGCCTACGCGCGGCGCTATTGTCGGATAGATGATTGACGAGGGGTCGAAACGTTACAAATTGAAGGTAATTGTTACCTCGGCGTGCAAGGAACCGACCTAGACTGTTTTGTTATGGAATGTTTCTTCGACGGCCTCGAGCCGCGCCGCACATGAGACACCCAGCCATGCGTCGTTCAAAACGGTTGTCACACCGGCCACCTGACGCGGGGGCGGATCGCCCGCGTCCGCAGACCGACGCGCCATCGGCACCGCCTGCCGGCGCGCCCGACGAGACGCCGTCCGACGGCGATCACAACCAGGGCGGCGCTCGCCCGGAAGGGCTCGACTATCAACGCGACCTCGGTCAGGAGCAGGACGCTTGACGCCGTCGTCGCCGCATTCCATCGCCGTATTTCATTGCATTTCTCGGAACTGAGCCGACGCGCGGCCGCCTTCTGGCAGCCGTGTCCGCTTGGGCGCGCGTCGCGCGCCCGCCAATCGAATCGAGGAGGGGAAGCCGCATGAGCAGATTGATCGTGGTATCGAACCGTGTCGCCGCCGGCGAGGACACGCGCCCGAGCGCGGGCGGCCTGGCCGTCGGCGTGATGGATGCGCTGAAGGAAAGCGGCGGCGTCTGGTTCGGCTGGAACGGCGAGATCGGCGGTACGCCGGACGCCGAACCGACGATCCAGCGGGACGGCAACGTCACGTATGCGACGGTCGGGCTGACCCGGCGCGACTACGATCAGTACTACCGCGGTTTCTCGAACGCGACGCTGTGGCCGGTGTTCCATTACCGCGGCGATCTCGCGCGCTTCGATCGTCAGGAGTACGCCGGTTATCTGCGCGTGAACGCGATGCTTGCGAAGCAGCTTGCGGCGCTGCTGCGGCCCGACGACCTGATCTGGGTGCACGACTACCATCTGCTGCCGTTCGCGCATTACCTGCGCGAACTCGGCGTGAAGAACCCGATCGGCTTCTTCCTGCACATCCCGTTTCCGTCGCCCGACATGCTGCGCCTCGTGCCGCCGCACGAGGAACTCGTGAAGTTCATGTGCGCGTACGACATCGCGGGCTTTCAGACCGAGGCCGACAAGCAGGCATTCACCGACTACATCGAACGGCGCGGGATCGGCGCGGCAAGCGACGACGGAATGCTGCACGCGCACGGTCGCGTCGTGAAGGTCGCCGCCTATCCGATCGGCGTGCATCCCGACGCGATCGCACAGGCGGCCGTCCAGTACGGCACGCGCAAACCGGTGAAGATGCTGCGCGAGGCGCTCGACGGCCGCAAGCTCGTGATGAGCGTCGACCGTCTCGATTACTCGAAGGGGCTCGTCGAGCGCTTCCAGTCGTTCGAGCGGATGCTCGCGAACGCGCCGGGCTGGCAGGGGCGCGTGTCGCTGTTGCAGATCGCGCCGCCGACGCGTTCGGACGTGCAGACCTACCAGGACATTCGCGAAACGCTCGAAGGCGAAGCCGGCCGCATCAACGGCCGCTTCTCGCAACTCGACTGGACGCCGATCCAGTACCTGAACCGCAAGTACGAGCGCAACCTGCTGATGGCGTTCTTCCGGATGTCGCAGGTCGGCTACGTGACGCCGCTGCGCGACGGGATGAATCTCGTCGCGAAGGAGTACGTCGCGTCGCAGGATCCGGCCGATCCGGGCGTGCTCGTGCTGTCGGAGTTCGCCGGTGCGGCGGCCGAGCTGACCGGCGCGCTGCTCGTCAATCCCTATGACCTGTCGCAGATGGCCGAGGCGCTCGAACGTGCGCTGTCGATGCCGCTCGCGGAGCGGCAGGCGCGTCATGAGGAGAACCTCGCGCGGCTCCGTGAAAACGACCTGTCGGTCTGGCGCGACACGTTCGTCGCGGACTTGCGCAGTGTCGCGGCGGTAGCGTCGGTCACGCAACGTGCGGGCCGGCGGGTTGCGCATGCGTGAGTTCGCACCGGGCGCGGGCGCCGGGGACGAGGAGACGGACGACGCCGTCGGCCGCTTCTTCGTCGTGACGGGCGGCCCGGGTTCGGGCAAGAGCACCTTGCTCGATGCGCTCGAACGCGCCGGTTTCGCGCGTTCGCAGGAGGCCGGGCGCGGCGTGATCCGCGACCAGATGGCCATCGACGGCGTCGCGCTGCCGTGGCGCGACCCGGCCGCGTTCGCCGAGCTGATGCTGAGTTGGGAGATGCGTTCTTACCATCTCGCGCGACAGGCGCGCGGGCCCGTGTTCTTCGATCGCGGCGTGCCGGACGTGGTCGGCTACCTGCGGCTGACCGGGCTGGCGGTACCCGCGCACGCGGAAGCCGCGGCCCGCCGTTTCCGCTATCACCGGCGCGTGTTTATCGCCCCGCCGTGGCCCGAGATCTATGCGCAGGACACGGAGCGCCGGCAGGATTTCGCGGAAGCCGAGCGGACCTACGATGCGATGGTCGACTGCTACACGTCGTATGGATACCGGCTGATCGAGTTGCCGCGCGCGAGCGTGAAGGCGCGCGTGCGTTTCGTGATGGACGCGCTCGACGCCGCGTGACGCGCGTCGCGTGTACCGACACGCAGCGGTGTCAGGCCGCTGCATCCGGCCGTGGCGACGTGATGCGCAGCATGCTCACGACGGCCGCTACCGCCGCGAAGGCCGTGGCGACGTAGAGCGCGATCGTCGGCCCGCGATCCGGCGACAGCCCGAAAATCAACGCCACCAGTGCGGCGCCGAGTGTCTGGCCGGTCAGGCGCGCGGTGCTCAGCATGCCGCCCGCGCCGCCGCTGCGCTCGCGCGGCGCCGATGACAGCATCGCGCGGTTGTTTGGCGACTGGAACAGCCCGAAGCCCGCACCGCACAGCGCCATCCGCCACACGATGTCGACGGTGCCCGGATGCGCGCCGATCGTCGCGAGCGACAGCAGCCCGGCCGCGAACAGCGCAAGCCCGATCCCGCCGAGGATGCCGGCCGAATAGCGGTCCGACAGCACGCCCGCAAGCGGCGCGGCGAACACGATCACGAGCGGCCACGGCGTCATGTAGAGGCCCGTCTCGACCTGCGAGAAGCCGAGCGAGTTCTGCAGCCAGAACGGCAGCGCGACGAAGGCGAGCATCTGCGACGTGAACGATGCCATCGACGTGTAGATCGACAGCGCGAACATCGGGATGCGCATCAGGTCGACGGGCAAAAGCGGCGCCGGCTGCGACAGCTGGCGCTTCACGAAGAAGTAACCGACGACGAACGCCACCGCCAGTTCGGCCGCGACATACGCGTGGCCTTCGCCGTGCCCGAGCCCGTCGACGGCCGTGATCAGCAGGCCGAACACGCACGCGTTCATCAGCGCGCTCGGGAAATCGTACGGCGCGTCGTGCAGCGGGTTGGCCGGCAGCGCACGCAGGCTGCCGAGAACCGCGGCGATGCCGATCGGCACGTTGACCGCGAACAGCCAGGGCCACGATGCGAACGACAGGATCGCGGACGCGACCGTCGGCCCGATCGCCGACGACAGCGCCACGACCATCGCATTGATCGACAGCCCGCGCCCGAGCATCGACGACGGGTAGATCATCCGCACGAGTGCCGCGTTGACGCTCATGATGCCGGCCGCGCCGAACCCCTGGATCACGCGCATCACGGCCAGCATCGGCAGCGAGCCGGCGAGCGCGCAGCCGAGCGAGGCCGCGGTGAACAGCGCGAGCCCGGCGATGTAGATGCGGCGATAGCCGATGCGCTCGCCGAGCGACGCGAGCGGCAGCAGCGTGATCGTGACCGCGAGCTGGTAGGCGTTGACGATCCAGATCGATGCGGCGTCGGACGCGTGCAGGTCGCGTGCGATCGTCGGCAGCGCGACGTTCGCGATCGCGCCGTCGAGCACGGCGAGCGTGATGCCCAGTGCGACGCAGACGATCGCCCAGTAACGTTGCGGAAGCGGCAGGCCGGTATCGGCGTTCATGACGGGAGCGAGAGCAGGGTTGTCCGCGCGCCCGGTTGCCGGTTGCGTGCGCAACCATGCGGAAGGGTGGAGGCGGCGATGAACGGCCCGGCCGGCGCGGCTGCACCGGAACGGGGCCGGTCGAGTGTATCACCGGGCCGCGTGACGCGACGCCGGCACGCGCGGCTGCCGGCCGGCGCGGGCACTCAGCCTTCGAAGTCGAGACCGCCGAGCCGCACGAGCGGGTCGGCCTGCGTGCGCGACGCGAGATCGATGTCCCGCGCGCCCTGCCACGCCCCCAGCTTTTTCGGCAGCGCGGCCAGGTAGTGCTCGAAGCGCTGCGGGCCGTCCGGCTCCATCAACCGTTCGATCTCGTCGGTATCCCAGGTCAGCTCGAGGTTCAGCGGATGCTCGAAGCCGCTCACATGCTCGTGCGGCGCGCTGCGGATCTGCACGCGTGTCGGATGCCCGTGGCCGCCGTATGGCACGACGTCGGTCAGCACGTGCTCGGCGAAGAAGGCGGCGATTGCCTGCGCGATGCGCGGCGCGAATTCGGTATCGAAACGGCGGGCGGTTTCGGGCTGCATGAAGGCGTCTCCTGTATGCCGAAAATCGTAGCACGGCGGCGCGGCGTTCCGGTGGGTGCGATACCGGTAATCGCGCGTTACCACTTGCTGCATCTATTACGGCCGCGTGCCGCCACAATGCATCGCATCCAGTACCACTTCGCGTGGGAGTCCATCATGAAAAAGATTGCCGCAGTATGTGTCCTCGCCGGTTCGCTCGCCATCGCGGGGCCGGCGTCCGCGCATGGCCGCGACGGCGGCGCCGTCATCGGCGCCTTGATCGGCGGCGCGGTGCTGGGCGCGATCGTGACGTCCGCGATGAATCCGCCCGTCGCGTATCAGGCGCCCGTGTACCAGGCACCGGCCTATCAGCCGCCGACGTACTACCAGGCGCCGGCATACCAGCAGCCTGCGTATCCGACCTATCAGCAGGCGCAGTACCAGGACGAAGGCCCGAACTATTGCTACGACCGCTACCAGCGTGCGTATGTGTGCGGTGCGCCGGTGCAGGGTGGCTACGCACAGCCGGCCGGCTGGTAAGCCGAGGCACGTGACACCTGAACGGGCAGGGTGCCGGCAGCCCGATACTTGCCGACGTTCATATCGCAGGACCGGACGACAAAAGGCCCTCGCTTCATGCGAGGGCCTTTGCATTTGTGCGGCCATCCGTTGGCCTGCGTGACGCACGACCGGGTATTGGTGGGTCGTGCGCGGATACAAACGGTTGCAATTGCGCGTCAGTGGCGATGGCCGCCGCCGCCGTCACCGCGCCCGCCGCCATCGTTCCAGTCGCCGCGGCGCCCGCCGCGTCCCCAGCCGTTGCCGCGATTGCCGCGATCGCCGTCCCAACGGTGGTAGTCGCGCCGGCCGCGATCCCAGTCGCGCCCGCCGCCACCGCCCCAGATGTTGACCGTGCCGTACACGGGGGACGGCGCGTATGCGTAGCCGGGATCGGAATAGTAGGGCTGCCCGTAGCCGTATCCGGCGTCCGGGGCGACGACGCAGCCGGCCAGCAAGGTCGCGACGCCGGCGGCCGCAATGAGCTTCAGCATGATGTTCTCCGTTGGTTGCCGTATAAGTACCGCGCACGGGAGCCGGCGACTGTTTGCAATTGTGTCTGCAAATTACAGCTCCGTAAGGGCCTGATGTGAAAGTGTTAGCATCCGGGGCTCATTTGTTTTTCAGGAGCACATCGATGAAATTCGCGATCCGGGCCGCGCTGGCCGCTTTCTGCGTCACGACTGCCGCCGCGTGCGTGGCGAGCCCCGCATCGGCGCCCGCCGTGCCGGCGGAGTCGATCAAGATGTTTCCGCAGGCGGTGGCCGGCCAGCAGCGCGTCGTGATCGGGCTGCCCGCGCTCGAGAACGAAGGCGATGCGCGCGTCGAGCTGATGATCGGCAAGACGCTGCAGACCGATTGCAACCAGCAGTGGTTCGGCGGCGAGCTCACCGCCGAGGACGTGAAGGGCTGGGGCTATACGTACTACCAGCTCACCGACGTGAAGGGGCCGGCCTCGACGCTGATGGCGTGCCCGGGCCAGGCGCCGCAGCAACGCTTCGTGCAGGTGCGCGGCGACGGCCAGCTGCTGCGCTACAACAGCCGCCTGCCGCTCGTCGTCTATGTGCCGGACGGTTTCGAGGTGCGCTATCGCGTGTGGCATGCGTCGAAGGACGTGCAGCACGCGGCGAAGCAGTAACGATGCGCCGGCGCGGCCGCGCACGGCCGCGTCGTCATTCGGTTAGGCGCCGCGCGCGCCGACGAGCGCCGGCCATGCGGCCAGCGCGGCTTGGGCGATGGCCTCCAGATCGCGGCGGCTCGCACCGTCGCGCGCCTGGATCGACATGCCCTGCTGGACCGTCACGTAGTACCGCGCGATCGCATCGAGGTTCGCGTCCGCCGCGATCTCGCCGGTCACGACGCCTTGCCGGAGGCGCTTCCGCAGCGCCTCGACCGTGCCCTCGCGCATCGCGATCAGCGTTTGCCGGACCGTATCGGACCGTTCGGCCGGATGCAGCGCCGACAGCACGACCAGACAGCCGGCCGGCTTCGAGCGCCGCGTGAACACACGCGCCGTATCCATCAGATAGTTCTGCACGGCGTCGTGTGCAGTGTCCGCCCGTTCGACGCCTCCCCAGAGTTCCCGTCCCTCCGTTGCGCCGTAGTGCGCGAGCGCCTGCCGGAACAACGCTTCCTTGCTGCCGAACGCCGCATACAGGCTCGGCGACGCGATGCCCATCGCAGTCGTCAGGTCGGTCATCGACGCCCCTTCGTAGCCGAGGCGCCAGAACACCTCCATCGCGCGATCCAGCGCCGCTTCCTTGTCGAAGCTTCTCGGTCGGCCCCGTTCAGCCATTGCATCCGTCCTTCGTCTATTTCTGTATCGATCGATAAAATAAATCAATTGACTGTGGCGCGCAACTTGCCACATTCTGTGCCGGTCGTTACATAAATGAGGAAAGGAACCGACATGAACCGACTTCAGGGCAAGCGTGCACTCATCACGGGCGGCAGCCGCGGCATTGGCGCGGCAATCGCGAAACGGCTGGCGGCCGATGGCGCGGACGTTGCAATCACCTACGAAAAATCGGCCGAGCGGGCGCAGGCCGTCGTCGCGAGCATCGAGGCGCTGGGCCGCCGGGCCGTCGCCATCCAGGCCGACAGCGCCGATCCGGTTGCGGTGCGTGACGCGGTCGACCGTGCCGCGGAGGCATTCGGCGGGCTCGACATCCTCGTCAACAACGCGGGGATTTTCCGGGCCGGCACGCTCGACGACCTCACGCTCGACGATATCGACGCAACGCTGAACGTGAACGTGCGCGCGGTGATCGTCGCGTCGCAGGCGGCGGCGCGACATCTCGGGGAGGGCGGGCGGATCGTGTCGACCGGCAGCTGCCTCGCGACGCGCGTGCCCGATGCGGGGATGAGCCTCTACGCGGCGAGCAAGGCCGCGTTGATCGGCTGGACGCAGGGGCTCGCGCGCGATCTCGGCTCGCGCGGCATCACGGTGAATATCGTGCACCCGGGCTCGACGGATACCGACATGAATCCGGCCGATGGCGAACATGCCGGTGCGCAGCGATCGCGGATGGCGATTCCGCAGTACGGCAAGGCCGACGACGTCGCGGCGCTCGTGGCGTTCGTCGTCGGGCCGGAAGGGCGATCGATCAACGGCACCGGCCTGACGATCGACGGCGGTGCGAACGCGTAAGGTCCGACGCCCGGCGTGATTCGGCCGGGCGGCGTGGTGTTCGTTATCGGCAGCCGAGCTGCTGATGCTCGGCTTCCAGGTCGGCCCGTTTGTCATAGGCGCGCAGTTCGTTGCGCGGCTTGCCGTCCGGGCCGAAGCCGCGCACGACCTTGTGACCGCGGTCGGGGGCGTGCGTGACCGCGTCGATGCCTGCGGCCAGTTCGCGGCAGCGGGCGTCGGGCGATGTGCTTTCCAGATGCGGTGCTGCTGCGGCCGTGACGTTGGTGATGCCCGGGCTGACATAGCGCGGCTTGGCGGGCGCCGTGCCGGTATCGGTGGCGTTCGCCGTGCAGGTCAGGGCCGAAAGCGCGGCCAGCGCCGCGATGGTTCGAATCATGGTCGTGTACGGGTACGGGCGAAGGTTCGGGATTCTACGCAATGCGCAGTGCGTGTCCGTGGGGATCGGACAAAGTGCGATCGCATGTCGCATGTCACGACGATGAATCGCAGAGGATCGCCAACGGCTTGTGCGTACGGCGCACAGTGCGACACGGCGGACGAAGGCCTCATTTACAAAGACGCCACGTGTACTTAGGATGGCGCCATCTCGGGCTCGTCAGAAATCCTATGCGAACAGTCGATCGGGCGATGCTCGCCTTGCTTTGCCTTGGCCTTGCCGCGTGCGGTGGCGGCGACAACAATGCGGCGCAGACCGTTGCGGGCGCACCCGTTTCGCCGGCGTCGCCCGCCGAGCCTGCCAGCGCGGCGTCCGGCAGCTCGCCTTCATCGGCGAATCCCGCCAGCCCCGTGCCGGCGTCCAGTGCGGCCGGCACGACGTCCGGCACGGCATCCGGTGCGGCCGGCACGACGTCCGGCGCGGCGCGCTTACCCACGCAAGGTGCAAATTCCGTTCTCGTCGCCGACGTAACCGTCTATCCGGCCGCCGACGGTAGCGATCAGGCCGATGCACTGCAAAAGGCATTCGACAGCCTGAAGACCGGCCAGCGCCTCGTCATAGCGCCGGGGCGTTACGTCGTCGGGCATTCGCTCACGGTCAGCGTGCCGCAGGCGGTGATTTCCGGATACGGCGCGACGCTGGCCGCCACGAATCCCGCGGATCAGACGATCGTGATGAGCGGCACCGGTTCGACGCTCGTGGGCGTGACGCTGGTCGGTACCGGCACGACGCGGCTTGCGACGCCGGCGTCGACCAAGGTCGAGGTGACAGGCGCGGGCGTCCAGGTGCTGAAAGTGACGATCAACGGCGGCGCGAGTGCGGGGATTTTCGTGTTCGGTGGCAATGGCGTCGCGATCGTCGGCAATACCGTCCACGCGACACTGGCCGATGGCATCCACACGACCAACGGATCGATCAACGTGCTCGTGCAGAACAATACGGTGACGGCCACCGGCGACGACCTGATCGCCGTCGTCAGCTATCTCGGCGACGGCCACCTCAGCAGCAACGTGCTGATCGACCATAACGCGGTGTCCGGCAACCCGTGGGGGCGCGGCATTGCGGTGGTCGGCGGGCAGGCCGTGACGATCTCGAACAATACGGTCGACGGCGTGCAGAAGGCGGCCGGTATCCTGGTGGCGCAGGAGGACAGCTGGAACACGTATGGCGCATCGAACGTCATGATTACCGGCAACGTCGTGACCAACATCCAGAATTCGAACGTGAACAACGGACTGCAGCCGACGCAGCAGGCGGCGATCGAACTGGACACGTGGACGGGAACGGTGACGAACGTGGCGGTGACGGGCAACAGTGTGTCCGGCTCCGGTTATGCCGGTTTTCGGGCGTACGGGAATGTGTGTTCGTTCAGTGTGACGGGGAATACGTTCTCGTCGATCGCGGGTGCGCCGCTGTCGCTGCTGGCGAGCGGGTGTGCGGCGAGCCAGATTGTTGTCGATGCGAACCGGTTGGGCGATGGCAGTTTGATGGCGCTGCCGTCGGGGGCATCGGCGAAGGGGACGTTTACCGTGACGGGTGCGGATGCGAGTTTGATGCCGCAGGTACGGACGGGGTTGATGTGAGGGTGCGGACGGTCGTCGCCTGATAGCGTTGTGCGTGCGCGGTTCCGGCAGGACGAGTCTGGTGGTGGCGCGTAGCGGGGGAAGTGCGGGAAATGCTGGTCCCCCGACAGAATTCATATCTTCTTTCTGGATATGCCTTGCGGGCATGATGCTGTTATAGATACCAACAAAAATACCAACAGACATCTGAGCGTAGGCTTGCATGGACGGAGCGGGGTTCTAAGCAATTACCGCCGACACTGCCGGAAGCAAAAATGGTTGGAGATTTGGAGACACGGACACGACTCGGCCTGTCTGCCTTGTCTGGCAAGGGTTCGTATATCTCCAAGTATGTCTCCAAAACACTCAATATCTTGGAGACAAAGTTGGAGACAGTCCCGGGTGTCGAGCATGTTCGTTCCATGCACCGCGAACTGCCCGCTATCTGGAACAGTGCGCGCAAAGAACTTCCCGAGCCACCACCTCCCCGGCGCGGACGCATACCTGACGCGGTCGTGTACACTAAAAGTTCAAAACATACAGGCTTCGCTCGCTACGTGATAACTGGTTGGATGGCATGACGGCATAGCTTAAGGGCGACTGCTATCGTGGATATTAGGTGCTGATGTCCGAGCCTGAAGTGAAATTTCGTGACCATGTATGTTCGGGCGAGTGCAACCGATTGCAATTGAATGGAGTGAGGCGATGAGATTGCTCAAGGTTGTTGCTGATAATAAGTAAATTTAATATGAAATTTAAAAAAATAGCAGGGCTATTTGGGGCTTCGGGTGCGAGTGATTTTGCGTGGAGATTTGCGTATATATTGTCTGTTTCCATCGGGCTTGGTGTTGTTTTGTGTATTGGCCCTTCGTTGCAGACGTATTTGCTATCTCTTCTGAAGAGCCCTGAGGGCGGCATATATGCGTCTGCATATGGTGATAACCTCATAGTGTTTCCGACCATTAATTCTTGGGTGTTTAGTACTGGTCTGATCATATTTTCGATTCTGTCGTTGCCGATCGCTGTATTTTTGGTGAGGCGGAATAGGTTGCCGCGTGATATTTTCGTTGTGGCGGCAATATATTTTTTTGTAGCGCTAAGTGTTGCGGATGTCGTATTTAAGGTGATGTTCCCGGACCCAAATAATCCGGTTAATTTGTATGAATGTCTTATCTCTAATGCGATTGGCGGCCCGCTTGTTGCTGGGTGGCTCATTCTTGCACTTCGGTTTGGTAGTGAGGTTGTTGATTTTAGTAAGTCCAATGTCCTCATTTTGCGTGGGGTGGCAGTTGCGGTGCCGATCATTGCAGGTGGGTTGTTGAGTTGCGGTGCGTACTACATATGCTCACTATTTTTTAACCCGACGACGTCTAGGATTGAAGTTTCGGTTAATCCAGCAGTTACGGGTCTTTATGTGGCAAAGGATGAGCGTAAGGGTGCGGACAAGGGTAAATTGGATTCGACTGCGGTAAATTTTGGAGTTATGACCAAGCCGGAAAGATTTAGTGGGGATTTTTCTGCAATCAATCCGCAGAAGGCAATGACAATTGAATGGAAAAAACCGGATCGTCCGCAGCAGTTCCGTGCGGCCATGCATTTCTATACTGGCTGCGGAGACGTGCAGGCCGCAGACGGAGTAGGAAAGGAAGGGGGGGAGGCTTTTTCTTCGATTAATTCGCTGCAAATTTCCACCGACGATGGTCCGGCGCAGCTATCGGTGCATTCCAGTGGAAGTGATCTGGCCTCAATTAATATGGCGAATTCTAATGGCGATATGTTCTGGTTGGATCAGGATAGTAAAACCAAAGAGACGACCGTTGCCAGATTTACAACTTCGGACTCAGTGATTTTATATTCGTCGTCGAGTGATAGGTTGCGTATTCTAATTGTCGTGGACCTTGTTAAAACTGATGCGCTTCACAATCTTCATTTGACTTCTCGTAATGTTAAAATGAAGATTAATGATGTTGTGTATGGGCTCGCTGTGTCGATCGACAAGGCGCTTGATCTAAATGCAAAGCTTTCTTGCAAGGCGGTTCATCGTAATGTCCCTCTAGGTGCCGGCGAGAATGCATTGCCTGATATGGGCGCAACATTCGGCATTCTTGTCGAGATTGAACCGTCTTCGCCATCTGGGACGCTATACGCCGAGCGCAAGAATTTGATGTCGATTAAGAATTTTTCCGGTTGGGCGAGTATTTCTAAATTGAAGCCGGAGGTGGCGTCTCAGTTGAGTGATTCTGGTCATGTCGAAGCTATGACGTTTCGCGGTAATGTCGATTCGTTTAAGTTGAATGATTCAAAAATTGATGCGACTCCATTCGATAATTTCGTCTTGCAAGGGAAAAAGATTCATGGCTCCATTGAGCCTTCTGGCACCCTTCGTCTTGAAGGGGCGGTGGATGCGCTGTGGAGAAATCAAGTCAGATTGAATCCGACGCGCTGGGAGCGACTCGATACGTCAGTAAAGCTGCTTCTTTTGTCGGTCGCTATGACAGTGTTTAGCTCTTTATTTTATGTTGTGGCAAATACTCTTAAAAAGAACGTGCACTTGAGTGCGTTCTAGTTGATGTTGGTTGAAGCCAGCAGATCGCGAGACGTGACCCTGGGAGTGTCAGTCACCGGCCATGTCTCGCGTCCGCATGATTGTTTGGCGACTGGTGCGGTATGACTTCGCAAGACCCGCAACGGATGCGCCTTCGTTCAATAGTTGCCGAATCTCGGTTTTCTGTTCTTTCGTGAGTGAGGACGGCCGCCCCATCATTTTCCCTTCTGCTTTCGCTCGCGTCATGCCGGCATGAGTTCGCTCGATTAATAGGTCGCGCTCAAACTCCGCAACTGCGTTCAAGACCTGCATTGTCATCCGCCCCGCCGCGCTAGTCAGGTCAACGCCGCCGAGGGCGAGGCAATGAATTCGAATGCCGCGATGGGCCAAAGCTTCTACAGTCGCTCGGACATCCGTTGCGTTTCGGCCAAGCCGATCGAGCTTTGTCACTATCAGTACGTCACCTTCTTCCATTTTGACGAGCAATTCGGCGAAACCGGGGCGCTGATTGGCACAGACACTACCTGAGATGCACTCCGTAATGACCCGGCGCTTGTCGATTGAGAAGCCGGCAGCCTCAATTTCGCGGAGCTGATTTGTGGCCGTCTGGTCAATCGTGCTGACCCGGGCGTATGCAAAGGTTCGGGACACGTGGCGTATCTCTTGTGTTCAAAAAGGGTGTCCGAATAATAGCATATGTCCAAAAAGTGAAATGGCATACTTTCGGACATGGCCCGACAAGCATGTCCGAAACGGTTCGGTTTCGGACATGGGCGGCGGATCGGGGGGCGGTATTCGAAAGCAAATCGACCGCATGTGTATCGTTGAATTTCCGTTCCTGACGACTATCCTTGAGCCGTGGTCGCCAACGCCGCAACCAGACTTCACCACTCCGACGGCGTAACAGTCCCGTGGGTATCGCGTGAAGTCGGGGGGAGCCAATGCAAATGAAAAATAGACTTTTCCCGTGTGCTTTGTCGTTCCTGGCCGGCATCGCGTTAGGAGGCTTCATCCTCGCATCGTACCTTTCGGTTAAGGCATTGAAGTTGTCCGACCCGACGCAGTATTGGACGATGGTAGGTTCGCTCGGTACGTGCGTTGGTTCACTGATTGCTGTGTCTGGCCTCTTTGTTGCCGCGTTTAGCTTTCGCGCACAGGTCCGTCAAAACAGTACCGCGCTTGGTGTCGACGTTCTTCTCAAGCTCAGCGAACACTTCGACAGTCAGCGGATGCGGAAGGCGAGGGCTGCTGCAGCCGAGAATCTGAGGCAGGACCCGAATAAATCGCACCCGGCGATTGATGCGGTTATCGACTACTTCGAACAGCTTGGATTGTTGGTCCGTCGTGAGGTTGTGGATGCAGAGTTCGCGTGGCACGAATTTTACGAGTCATTCTTCCATTACTACCATCTCACGGTGAGATACCGAGCCGTCGTTGCTGCGACTGATAGCGCGATTTGGGCTGATGTTGAATACCTATACGTGCAGGTCACGAACATACAAGAGCGCGCAAATCGCGGTTCTGCTCTTGTGCCAACGCCGGCGGAGTTGCGAACATTCGTAGATTCCGAGGCTCGTTGCAATGAGTAAGGGCTCACGCCGACGATTCCCGACGGTTGCGACAACACACCTGAATGTCAGGTCAACGACATCAGAGAATTCGTCTTCATGGGCCGTTTCGAACTAGCGGCACCGACCAGCCCGCATCGCAGGTCATGAGAAAATGGGATCCGTCGAGCCTAGGGCGGCCACCTGAAAACCGGACACCTTCACCGGCTGGCTCGGCGTTCTTCGTGAAGGGCGCATGTGAAGGATGCGCAGGTGAATCAAATCTATAGTTCATGGGTGCCGGCTACGATCCGGCAGGAATGCGACTGCGTGTGTCGCCAGGGAACGCCGTATTCGGCACGAGAGCTTGAGGCGGCGAAGCGGTTAGCTACCGATCCCAGAATGCGCGATTTTTATAGCTCCTCGCGTCTCAGTTGGTCGCGAGGGCGAAATGCTCCCAGCGCATGGCGGCTATGGTTTCAGATTGCGCTGTCCGCAGTCGGTATTGACGAAACAGGGCAGCGCGAAGCTATCGAGCGACAAAGGCAAAACGTGTCGCGCCTCACGCAGGTACTTGGCGAAGCGAGCGCTCTGCTTAGCGAGATTGAACAGGAGCAGGAACACGCTCCTGTTTCAATGCCTCTTGAATTCACCGACATCCTGCATCTGATCGATGCGGCCGCTACGCGGGGAGACATCGTCGACCCGTACGACCGTGCGCTCTATGAGGAAAATGCGCGTCCGCGTCTCGATGACATATTCCGCTTTAACAGCAGCCCAGCGTGCTTCCTTCCTTCTGTATCGCACGTTATGGCTGCGCTTGAAAGCTTCGCGGCCGATCTGAATGGACAGATGGCCGATCGCAAGACTATTCCATGGACTGGAACTCTGAGCGCTGATTGGCTTACGTCGCAAAAGGAGGGAGGAGAGATTCGCACCTACTTGCGTACAGTCGATCGAAAAATGTGGGAGCTGAGATGGGATTATGTCGATGCACGTGGGGCCGAGTGCTGGCGACTTCCCGACACATTACTCGCGCTCCAGAGCAAAGTGGCTTTGGGTTTGCCCGATCTAGAGGGGTTCGTTGATCGAGTGCGGAAAGGCCGGATTAAGCCGGAAGATTTGTAGCCGGGATTGAGAAAATACCTTCCGTTCTTCAAGCCGTCGCAAAAAATTACGATAGCTCCCAATCTTTGCCAATGGTGGCCTAGATTTGCTTAGGGAGTAAAAATGCAGAGCAAGAATGCGTATGCGCTACAAACCCCGGACGGACTGCCACTTGACGGCTTCTCGCGCTGGGAAAGTCTGCGTCGCTTCATCCCGTTGTCTCGCGAAACTGTCCGCCAACGCGAGCTGGAGGGCCACTTTCCGCGCGCAAGTCGTCTGACGCAGCGTTGCACCGTCTGGCCGAATCGTGAGATCCATCGCTGGATGGCTGATCCGCTGAACTATCGTTCCGCTGACCCGGTCCGCCCAGCGACGGAGGGCGCGTAATGGCAATCAGTGTGACGAGGGCTGCACGCGTGTTGGTGCCGCCGACTGCCCGTACGTGTCGCATGTGGCTTGATGCATGCACGACATTTGATGACGCACGTGAGATGTGCGGCGATGTTGAATTGCTTGGCAAGGCTGCGCACCTGGAGCGCATGTCGGTGGCCCTCTGGGGACATGGCGACCGCTCATGCTGCGCCTCAGCTATTCAAGCAATGCACATTGCACGGCTACTCGTCGCTCAAGACAAGCCGCCAGCGACGCCTCGCGCGGTATTGGCGAGCGAACTGCAAGGGGCGGTTCTCGATGTTGGCGATGCACTGGACCGCGCCGGCCGCTCGTATTCCGATCCGGTGATGCAGCAGGTCGACGTTCTCACCGAGCTGCTTTGGTCGCGTGGTGATGACAAGCACGCACGCGCTGCCGTACGTCTGCAACGCATCGCGGTAACTCTGATTCAGAGTGGGGTAAGCGTATGACCGCGACGCTTTGCGAAAGTCACTTTGCTGCGATGAACGGCGCGGGATGTCGGCAGCGCCGCGCCGCTGTTTCTGTTCCGTCCCTTCCTCGATTTGCGCATCGCGGCGGTGCGCAGTATCCTGTGGATGTCGCTGAGACAACAGCGACCCGGGGTGACAGCCGGAAATTGCAAAAGGCGGACAACCGCCGCTGTGCGGTTTTTTTACGTCCGTACACCTTGCGCCTTCTATGGTCGGGCCTTGGTGGGGGTGCGTTCGCGCACGCCGGTTCCCTTTTGCGCCGGTCTGTCAACCCCGCCATGTGCCCGGCCACCCGTTTGACAGCGGGGGCCGGGTTCCGAACCCAGCAAAAGGAGGCCGCAGCCAATGCGCCAGTCCACGCACGCCCGTACCGGGCAGCAATCCCACCTCATTCAATCGATTGTCCGCGCAGCACTGCGCGACGCGGCAACCGCCAGCACGTATCAGGACGCGCTCGACGCAACCGGCGCGGCACTGGCCGCGATCGCCGCGCTCGTCCGTGCGGAGGTGCGTCATGGCTGAGCTGCGCTGCAAGATTGGCGATCTGGCGATCGTCACGAAATGCGACGCACGCGCTCGCATCGGCATGCTGGTTGAGGTGGCATCGGCTCGTCCGACGCCTGATCACGATTGGCGCGTGCGGATCTTGGGCGGCCCCGTCTCGGGGCGTAGTGTCTACGGTCGGCGGTCCGGCGATTTCACGCACGCAGCCGTCCACGACTGGAACCTCACGCCGATTCGCGGCGAAGCGGAGCTGGATTGCACGATGGACGTCGGGCAACTCCTCGCGTCGATTCTGGAGGTGGACCATGTCTAAATACCGCCCGCCGAACGAAGTCACGATGATCGCCATGTGTGCGGCCCATCAGTTCGCCCAACTCGAAGCCCTGTTCGATGCTGTCCGGTCGCATCTTGCGGAGGGCACCTACGAGCGAGCGCTCGTCGACATGGGGCAAAGCGTCGCGAGCCGGTATTCAGCCGAAATGCGCCGTACTGCGCAGCCGGAGGTGTGCCATGACTGACCAGCACATCCGAACCGCGGTTGTCGACGGATTCGACAACGCACCGCCGCTCGATACCGGCGCACCGATCGAGCTGCAATTCGCCGTCGACCTGGGCGCGATATGCGCCGACGCATGGCTCGACCTGAAAGGCGACGTGCGGCTGCACGACTACGCGGCGCATCAAGCCGCCGCATTCGCGCGCGGTATGGAATCTGCGATGCAGGACGCGGGCGACGTCGACGCGCACCGCGTGACGATCAGCCGCCAAGCGTTCGCGGCCGGCCTGATGGGGCGCGTGCAGCAACATCTGTTCGCGGCACTCGGCCTTGTCACGCGTGAACCGCGCACGACGCATTGAGGGGCGGCCATGGCAAAGACGAACAAGAATGCCGTGCAACCGCTCGCGACTCACTTCGTGGCCGAGGTGAACCGCACCGATCACGACCGCATCGGCACGCGGATCAGCGATGCGATGGAGCTGCTGGACAGCCTGCATTGGGCGGCCGACAAGGCCATGTCCGATGACGACTACTGGCTTGTGCTGAGCCTGTTCCGTGCGTCCCTGCCGTCGATCGGCGCGGCGCTGGAGGCGGCGAACGACGCACTCGGCGAGTCGCGGCTCGGCCGCTACGTCTACAGCAACGACGTCACGGCCGGCGGGGCCGTTCTGTCGGTGCCTCGCGCGGCCGGCTGACGCTGCACCGCTAGGCATCGCCGCATCATTCAATTCTTCGCGCGTCGGGTAGCTGCTTGCCCGATATGGACTACTAATCGGAAGCCGACCGACGCGCGTCCAGTGGGAACCTATGAGTAACGCACCCATGTCCGAATTTGAGCGGGCGAGAGTCGCGCTCGGCTATGTTCCGCCCGACGACCGCGACACGTGGAGTCAGGTGGGGATGGCGCTCAAGGCCGAGTTTGACGAGGAGGGCTTCGCCCTCTGGAACGAATGGAGCCAAGGCGCGCAGAACTACAACGGCAAGGACGCGCGCGATGTGTGGAAGTCGTTCAAGGGCGGCAAGATCACCATCAACACGCTGTTTCACCTCGCCAAGCTCGGCGGCTTCGATCCGCGCGCGCA
This sequence comes from Burkholderia cepacia, assembly GCF_029962485.1. Lineage (NCBI taxonomy): Bacteria > Pseudomonadati > Pseudomonadota > Betaproteobacteria > Burkholderiales > Burkholderiaceae > Burkholderia > Burkholderia cepacia. The sequence goes on along the minus strand of NZ_CP073637.1, from coordinate 2,695,987 downwards.
TCGGGCGAAGCCGGTCGATCCAGCGGAGCGCGAGCGACAGAAAGCCGAGCGCGCGGCCCGCGAAGCGGCCGAGCTGGCCGAACTGACCGAGAAACAGCAAGCCGCGTCGGCGCTCGCTGAATCGATCTGGTCGGCGGCCGAGCCCGCGCCGGCCGATCACCCGTATCTCGTTCGCAAGCGCATCCCGGTCGACGCGCTGCGCGTCTATCGCGGCGGCTTGTGCATCGGCACGGCCGCATGTGATGGCGCACTCGTCATTCCGGCGCGTGACGCGGACGGCAAGCTGTGGACGCTGGAATTCATCCTCACGGACGGCCAGAAACGGTATCTGCCGAACGGCCGCAAGGCGGGCTGCTTCTCGTTGATCGGCGGCCCGCTATCTTCCACGCCGTCCACGCTGCTGATTGGCGAGGGATACGCCACGTGCGCGACGCTCGCGGCCGCGACGAGCTATCCGGCCGCCGTCGCGTTCGACGCCGGCAACCTGCACGCGGTCGCGACGGCACTGCGCGGCCAGTATCCGGACGCCCGCATCGTCGTCTGCGCCGATGACGATCACACGACGAAGGGCAATCCGGGCGTGACGAAGGCACGCGCGGCGGCCGAGGCCATCGCCGGCATCGTCGCGGTGCCCGACTTCGGTCCGAACCGCCCGGCCGCCGGCACCGACTTCAACGACCTGGCTGCGCACGTCGGCCCGGATGCGGTGGCCGCCGCCGTGCGCGCTGCGCTCGCGCCGGCCGGCTCGGCGGATGCCGGCAAGGGCAAGGCTGCTCCAGCCGCCGCCAAGCCCGCCAAGCGCCCGAAAACGGCCCGCGCGCAGGATGGCAAGTCGCGGTTCGTCGTCGACGACAAGGGCGTGTGGTTTCACGGCTTCAACAATCAGGGCGATCCGCTGCCGCCGCATTGGGTCAGCACGCGTATCGACGTGATCGCGGAGACGCGGAATGAGATGAACAGCGAGTGGGGCTACCTGCTCGAATTCACGGACCGCGACGGCATCCTGAAACGATGGGCGGTGCCGGCCGGTTTGTTTGCCGGCGACGGTACGGAGCTGCGCCGCATGCTGCTTGATATGGGCGTGAAGCTCGGCGTGACGCAGATCGCCCGCACGCAGATCGCGAACTATGTGCAGATGGCGCAGCCGGACGAGCGCGTGCGCTGCGTGCCGCGCGTCGGCTGGCATCACGGTGCGTTCGTGCTGCCCGATCGCGTCATCGGGACGGGTAAAGAGGCATTGATCTATCAGGCCGATACGCCGATCCAGAGCCAGTTCAAGGAGCGCGGCACGCTGGACGATTGGCAACGCGAGGTTGCAGCCTACTGCGTCGGCAATAGCCGGCTGCTGTTCTGCGTTGCTACCGCCTTCGCTGGTCCGCTGCTGCACTTCTCCGGGCTTCAGTCGGGCGGCTTTCACTTGCTCGGCACGACGTCCAAGGGCAAGTCGACGGGCGGCGTCATCGCCGCGTCCGTGTTCGGCTCGCCGGACTACGTGCGGAGCTGGAAGGCGACCGACAACGCGCTCGAAGCCGTCGCCACGCAGCATAGCGACGCGCTGCTGATCCTCGATGAAATCGGACAGGTCGAGCCGCGCTTGGTTGGCGACGTGATCTACATGCTCGCGAACGAGTCGGGCAAGGCCCGCGCGTCGCGTAGCGGCTCGGCAAAGCCCGTTCTCACCTGGCGGCTGCTGTTCCTGTCGAACGGCGAAAAGAGCGTGTCCGCGTTGATGGCCGAGGGCAACAAGCCCATGAAAGGCGGTATCGAGGTGCGCTTGCCCGCGATCCCGGCCGAGGTGGGCGAAATGGGCGTGGTGGAGAAGCTGCACGGCTTCCCGACACCGGCCGCGCTGATCGAGCATCTAGAGCGACACGCCGGCATGCACTACGGCACGGCCGGCCCCGCGTTCATCGAGTGGGCGTCGTCGCAGGCTGGCGAGCTGGCCGAGCATCTGCGTGTGCGCGTCGACGAGCTGGTCGGCCAATGGGTGCCGGACGGCTCGCATTCGCAGGTCGCGCGTGTTGCTAAGCGGTTCTGCCTCGTTGCAGTGGCCGGCGAGCTGGCGACGGCGCACGGGCTGACCGGCTGGCCCCAGGGCGAAGCGGTCGAGGCAGCACGTCGTTGCTTCGAAGGCTGGCTCGAACTGCGCGGCGGCACGGGCAATTCGGACGAGGCGGAAGCCGTGCGGCAGGTACAGCATTTCCTCGCGGCACACGGCGACAACCGTTTCGTGTGGATGAACCGGGCGCAGGACGACCATCGGCCGAACGTGCCGCATCGAGCGGGCTTCAAGCAGCACGTGAAGCGCGACGAGCGGCGCACGCCCATCGCATCCGATCGCGAGTATTACGCCGAGTTCGGCGGCAAGATGAGCGCCGACGATGCCGAAAGCGTCGAGACGGAATACCTGATTGAAGCGGCCGTGTTTCGTAAGGACGTGTGCGCCGGGTTCGATCACAAGATCGTCGCCAAGGCACTGATGAAGCGGGGCGTGCTGATGCCGCGTAGCGACGGCTATCCGTATCGGCAGGAGTACATCCCCGGTCATGGGAAATTCATGGTCTATCGCGTGTTGCCGTCCATCTTCACACTCGAACTGTGAAAAGCACCGCCGCCGTCCGGGAGGACGGTGGCGGGCATTCCTTTGCGCGGCATTTTGGCCCGTGCGCCAAAGTTACTTTGAGCGATACGCTCCAGACGGAACCGGGCCGGCGATCGCGGCGAATCTTGCCGTAGCCGTAACAATCCGGGCTGGTTTATCTCCAGTATCTCCAGCGTTCTCCAAATCGTTTGGAGACACGCGAAGCCTTACCCCATAAGGCTTGGCGGCTGATTCAGACGTTTATCTCCAAATCTCCAACTCATTTTGCACTGACCGGACAGGCGTCGACCGTCTGCTTCTACCGCGAAGCTAGACGGGGCACGGCTCTCCGGGATATGACGCGCATCAGAGACGTATTTTCGAGGGGGGTGTCGGCGATGCGCCCCGATCGGGCATTGTTGCGCCGACTGCAAGTGTCCGGGCGGCCGGAAAGCGGGGGACCCTGCGTCTAGGGCAAAGACGCGGGGGCTCACACCCGCGTGTTTTTCCTACTCCCGGCGCGCCTAAGGGGGGGCATATTCATACCGACTTGCAGGGGACCGACAGTGCCGCGGCAATTCTGAAAAATCGGTGGGGGGCGCGCGGCAAGGGGGGACATATGTATGGGGCTGGACTTGACCATACAGACATCGCCAGATCGTCTGACTCAGTTCGGCCAAAGCCAGCCATTCGCGTATTCAGGCGGAGTGTCCGTGTGAATCGCATCGCTGACTGTCGCTTCTGCGCCATGATTAGGTACGGGTTCCCTGCATGCAAATCCGAATGCCTACGCGCGTCGTCGCTCGACTGAACGAAATACGAACGACGGACCTCGCTCCGCGACAACGCCGACTTGATGGATCGTTGTGAAGTTTCCTCGGTGTGTCTTGGTTCCAACGAGGTACGACGGGGCGTATACCTCGGCCGGTAAGAGTAACCAGCCAGTCATCGCCGCGTCGGGCACCTCAATGGGCGAGCTCGGCCGCCGAATCAACGTTGGATGACGTTCAACCCCGAAGAACTGGCTGACGGCAGCGATCTGTCCACCTCCAGCGGCGTACAGCGAGTTGAGGTGGACATTCGCCCCGACCGTCTGGTTCGTTGCCGAGGCTTGACGAATGGTGTCGATCAATGCTCCTTGTAGCGCTTGTAGATACTCCGTGTTGCGCTCTGGGGCGGCCATCGATGGATCGGAGTGGATTTGAGCCCATCGATCTCCGAAAAAGCTCTCGACATCGCTGGTACAACCGCTTCCAATCATGCTCACCATTGTGTTGCGACCTATCCATGGGCGACGCTTGAATCCATTCACGTGAACGTCGTTCGAGCGAGCGCCACGACGCAGTTCGAACAGATCGGGTTTACCGTCTGGAGCATTGACCGCCCAGCCCGCCATCGCAATCGCGATGCCGTGTTCTTCGAAAACAGAGTCCTCCAGTTCGACGAGGCGTCGTCGCAGAAGATCGACAACAGCGGTCATGGAGTACCGAAGGGACCTGCCGGAAGTAAGAGAGATCGCGCTTGGATCCGGATCCGAATTGTCGAACATTTGGTCGACGCTTTCGTCGAGGGCGGCGGCAATCCACTCGTCGGTGGTGCGTGCTCCAATATGTGCTCGGCCCGAATAACTCAGCGTAACCAGTCCGTCCACTGCCTCGTACAAAATGCTCTTGTTCGACACAGGATCAAACGATTCGTATCTTCCTGCTCGGCTCTTCGTGGTCAGCAATCGGTCCCCTGCCTGTAGAACGACGCGGGGTGTCGCAATCGTAATTATCAACGTCATTCTTTTCGTACGCTCCTATTAGAGGCTATCCAAACGGTGGCTTCGATGTGCGCGTCGGACGTTCATCAAAACGCCGCGACTGACTGCGTTGGATCGATCACGGTCCTTGATGAAGTGACGGGCAAGCGATCTCGGACCTGATCTGACGCTGACTCATACGCGTGGCGGCACGGACCTATCTGGTCGCCGCGATTGGGATTATCTCTGCTCCGGCTTTGAGTTTGTCGAGGTGATCTGCCCACACCTGCATCATGCGTCTGCGTTCCGGCAGATACTCGGCATGGACGTAAGCGGCAGTCACTTGGTTGCGTTCGGCGTGTGCCATCTGGCGCTCTACAACGTCCCGCCCGAAGCCGAGTTCACGCAGAGCTGTCGCCGCCAGCCCGCGAAACCCGTGCCCCGTCATTCGCGACTTGTAACCCATGCGATAGAGAGCATAGAGCATGGTGTTGTTCGAAATGTGGCTCCGGCCTTGCACGCTGTAGAACACGAATCGATGCTGGCCGTTGAGGGCGCGGAGCTGGGCGAGCACGTCGAGCGCCTGTCGCGATAGAGGCACGATGTGCGGGTCGCGCATCTTCATGCGCTCTGGAGGCACGCGCCATTCTGCGGCGGCTTCGTCAAACTCCGACCATTCCGCACGGATCATTTCCGTTGTCCGCACGAAGGTCAGCGCCATCAGGCGGAGCGCGAGCCGGGTAACTAGGTCCCCTTGGTAGGCGTCAATGTCGCGCATGAGCTGCGGAATCTCCGTCGCCTTGACGCGTGCCATGTGCTGTACACCCGGACCTTTCTTCAAGACCGTCTGCGCGTCGATGTCGGCCGCCGGATTCCTGGAGCATCGCCCGGTCATGATTCCGTACTGGAAGACCGCGCGCGAGCGTTGGAGGATTCGCTTCGCCGTCTCGCGCACCCCGCGCGCCTCGACCTCGCGAACGATGCTGAGCATCTGCGGCGAGTCGATCTCCGCGATCGGGCGAGCACCGATCTTCGGGAACACGTCGACCTCAAGCGAATTCAGCACCTTCTCTGCGTAGCCTTCGCTCCAGCCCGGGCGTTGGGAGTCAAACCACTCGCGGGCTACCGCTTCGAATGAGTTGGCCGCCGCGATCTCGGCGGCCCGTCTTGCGTCCTTCTTCGCCTCGCCCGGATCGATGCCGGCCGCGATCTGCTCGCGGGCCTCGTCGCGCTTCTTCCGTGCCGTCGCAAGCGTCACGGCCGGATAGACGCCGAGGGCGAGCGTTTTCTGCTTGCCAAGGAATCGGTACGACAAGCGCCAGTACTTCGCGCCGTTCGGTTGGACGAGCAAGAACATCCCGTTGCCGTCCGTCAGTTTGTATGGTGCCGCGCTGGCCTTCGCGTTCCGCACCTGTATGTCAGTGAGAGGCATTGTTGGTATCTGTGTTGTTGGTATCTGCTGATACCAACAAAAATACCAACACTTTCTCCGGCTGTCACTGAGCAACCTTGGGTAACGATGGGAGCTAGAAGGCCGCCAGACGGGCGTGAGCGGGGAGTTCCTTGTGAATCTTGGGGGAGGTTTGGGGCTTGGCTGGTCCCCCCGACAGGAATCGAACCTGTATCTAGCGCTTAGGAGGCGCTTGTTCTATCCATTGAACTACGGGGAGAGCCATGTCCGGGCAATCGCGCGAAAAACGCGAACCGGACGGCGGTGTGGACAGCGCGCAGAGTATAGCAAACGCGCGGCGCGTCGGCGGGGCGGAATGCACGCTGACCGACGCGCGTATCGCGGGATCAGCCGCGACGGGAACGAAAAATCAGAAATCGACGACGACGAAATCTTCCTTGCCCACGTCGCACAGCGGGCAGCGCCAGTCGGCGGGAATGTCGGCGAAACGGGTGCCGGCCGCGATGCCCTCGTCGGGCAGCCCTTCCGCTTCGTTGTAGACCCACCCGCAAATCAGGCAGACCCAGCTCTGGTATTCGATTACTTCGCTCATGTGGCGCTCGGGAAAATGGAAACTCGGTGATGCCGCCCACGGCCTGGCCGGCGGACGAAAGGCGCAATGGTACCGGAATTTCGTCGAACGCCTCCGCAACGTCGTTTTAAACGTACGCATCGCGAACAACCGGTGTCATCGCGTGGGGCGGGCATGCAGTGTATGCTTCGTGAGCCTGTCAATCTGAAGGAGGAAACGATGCTCAACAGAAAGTGGATCGCGGGTGCAGTGTGTGTCGCGGCGCTGGCCGTGTCGACGCTCGCGCGCGCCGAAGCGCGTGTGTTCTTCGTCGAGCCGCAGGACGGCGCGACGGTGTCGAGCCCCGTGCACGTGAAGTTCGGTCTCGAAGGCATGGATCTCAAGCCGGCCGGCGACATGACGCCGAATACCGGCCACCATCACCTGCTGATCGACGGCAAGCCGGTGCCGAAGGGTGACGTGATCCCGGCGAGCGACCATTCGCTGCATTTCGGCAAGGGCCAGACCGAAACCGACGTGAAGCTGGCACCCGGCCAGCACACGCTGACGCTGCAGCTCGGCGACGGCGCGCACCGTTCGTACGGTCCCGAAATGAGCTCGACGATCACCGTCAACGTGAAGTAATCGCACGTCCGCGTGGGCGCCCGGTGCGCCGCGCGCGGAACTGCCGATCGGCCGGCCGCGGGCATCGGGCCGGCTTTTGCCCGTTTGTACGGGCATGCATGCTGCGCGGGCGGCATCTGTCTGGTAACCGGCGGCCAGCCGTTCATCGCACCGCGTTAGCGCGTTTTGTGTGCCCCTTTCAGCTCGTCCATCCGGCCATGCCGGTGCCGGCCTCCGCGACCGGTACAATGGGCGCTTCCGATTTCTCTCTTCGCCGTCTCCCCATGTCGCTCTATTCCATTACCGGCGCGCAACTCGCGTTCGGTCACGTCGCGTTGCTCGATCACGCGGATTTCTCGCTGGAAGCCGGCGAGCGCGTCGGCCTGATCGGTCGCAACGGCGCGGGCAAGTCGTCGCTGCTGAAGATCGTCGCTGGTCTCGCGAAGCCCGATGACGGCCTGATCACGCGCCAGCAGGAACTCGTGACCGTCTATGTGCCGCAGGAGCCCGAATTCGAGCCGGGCGCGACGGTGTTCGAAGCGGTCGCGTCGGGGCTCGCGCACACGCGTGAACTGCTCGAGGAATACGATTCGATCGCGCACCGCCTCGCGGATATACCCGAAGGCGCCGAACACGATGCGCTGCTCGCGCGGATGAACACACTGCAGTCGTCGCTCGACGCGCACGACGCGTGGAGCTGGCGCACGCGCGTATCGATGACGCTTGCGCAGATCGGCCTGGCGGACGTCGATGCGCCCGTCGATGCCTTGTCGGGCGGGATGCAGAAGCGTGTCGCGCTGGCGCGCGCGCTGGTGTTGCAGCCCGACGTGCTGCTGCTCGACGAACCGACCAACCACCTCGACTTCGACGGCATCCGCTGGCTGGAAGAACTGCTGGTCGCGCAGCGCGCGGGCCTGCTGTTCATCACGCACGATCGCGCGTTCCTCGACCGCGTCGCGACGCGCATCGTCGACCTCGATCGCGGTCGGCTGCTGTCGTACCCGGGCAATTTCTCCGCGTACCAGACGCGCAAGGCACAGCAGCTCGAAATCGAGCGCGTGGAAAACGAGAAGTTCGACAAGCTGCTCGCGCAGGAAGAAGTGTGGATCCGCAAGGGCGTCGAAGCGCGCCGCACGCGCAGCGTCGGCCGCATCGCGCGGCTCGTGCAGATGCGCAACGAGCGCGCGGAGCGCCGCAACACGCTGGGCAACGTGAAGCTGGATGTCGCGCAGGGCGAGAAGTCCGGCAAGATCGTCGCGGAGCTGACCGACGTGACGAAGCGCTACGGCGGCCGCGCGGTCGTCGATCGCTTCTCGACGACGGTGATGCGCGGCGACAAGATCGGCTTCATCGGCCCGAACGGCGCTGGCAAGACGACGCTGCTCAAGCTGATTCTCGGCGAACTGAAGCCCGACGAAGGCACGGTGCGCATCGGCACCAACCTGCAGGTCGCCTATTTCGACCAGATGCGGGCGCAGCTCGACCAGGAAAAGAGCCTCGCGGATACGATCAGCCCCGGCAGCGAATGGGTCGAGATCGGCGGCGTGCGCAAGCACGTGATGAGCTATCTCGGCGATTTCCTGTTCGCGCCGGAACGCGCGCGTTCGCCGGTGAAGTCGCTGTCGGGCGGCGAGCGCAACCGGTTGCTGCTCGCACGCCTGTTCGCGCGTCCAGCCAACGTGCTGGTGCTCGACGAACCGACCAACGACCTCGACATCCAGACGCTCGAACTGCTCGAGGAACTGCTGGCCGACTACGACGGCACGGTGCTGCTCGTCAGCCACGATCGCGCGTTCCTCGACAACGTCGTGACGTCGGTGATCGCGGCCGAGGGCGACGGCAAGTGGCGCGAATATGTCGGCGGCTTCAGCGACTGGCAGATCCAGAGCGCGCGCGCGGATCAGCTCGCGCAGCAGGAAGCCGCGAAGCGCGCGGTCAGCGAGGCGGCACCCGTCAAGGAAGACGCGGCGAAGAGCGCCGCGGGCCGCAATGCGCAGCGCACGGTGAAGCTGTCGTTCAACGAGCAGCGCGAGCTCGATTCGCTGCCGGAGAAGATCGCCGCGCTCGAAGAGGAGCAGAAGACGATCAATGCGCAGCTCGAGGACGGCTCGATTTTCGCGAAGGATCCGCAGGAAGGCACGCGCCTGACCGAGCGCTTCGCGGCGATCGACGACGAACTGCTCACCGCGCTCGAACGGTGGGAAACGCTCGAGGCGAAGCGCAAGCCGGCGTGACGCGTGCGGTGCGCGCCGATCTCTTGATTGGCGCGCCACGCGGAACCAGTAAAATACCGCGCGTTCAGGGCCGCGCCGCGCACGCCGCGCGCCCGCTTTCGGAGCAGTCCAAGCACACCGTTGTTTCGATTCGCTTTTTTACGGAACTCAACGTTTTGTCCACGACGTTATCCACACGAGGTGTGGACAACGTCCCGATGAATGACGAAATTCAGCGCCTATGTCTACGAAGAAACCCAGCGCGGCCTATAGCGAAGCATCGATCAAGGTGCTCAAGGGTCTCGAGCCGGTCAAGCAGCGCCCCGGCATGTACACCCGTACCGAGAATCCGCTGCACATCATCCAGGAAGTCATCGACAACGCGTCCGACGAGGCGCTCGGCGGCTACGGCAAGCAGATCACGGTCACGCTGCACGCCGACCAGTCGGTCTCGGTCGAAGACGACGGCCGCGGCATCCCGTTCGGCATGCACCCCGAAGAGGGCGTACCGGTTGTCGAGATCGTGTTCACGCGCCTGCACGCAGGCGGCAAGTTCGACAAGGCTGCCGGCGGCGCCTATACGTTCTCGGGCGGCCTGCACGGCGTCGGCGTATCGGTGACGAACGCGCTCGCGACGCGCCTCGACGTCACGGTGTGGCGCGACGGCAAGATCGCCGAGCTCGGTTTTGCCGAAGGCGACGTGGTCAAGCCGCTCACGACGCAGGGCGCGGGCCGCGGCGAGAAGAAATCCGGCACGCGCGTGCAGGTGTGGCCGAACACGAAGTACTTCGATTCGCCGAACCTGCCGCTCGGCGAACTGCAGCGCCTGCTGCGCTCGAAGGCCGTGCTGCTGCCGGGCGTCGAGGTCGTGCTCGTCAACGAAAAGAGCGGCGAGCGCCAGACGTGGAAATATGAAGACGGCCTGCGCGGCTACCTGCTCGACGAAATGAACGGCAGCGAGCTGCTGATTCCGCTGTTCGAAGGCGAGCGTTTCGCCGATTCGCGTTCGGGCGACGATACGTTCGCCGAAGGCGAGGGCGCATCGTGGGTCGTCGCATGGAGCGAGGAAGGTTCGCTCGTGCGCGAGTCGTACGTGAACCTGATCCCGACGCCGGCCGGCGGCACGCACGAATCCGGCCTGCGCGACGGGCTGTACCAGGCCGTGAAGAGCTTCGTCGAGCTGCACAACCTGCAGCCGAAGGGCGTGAAGCTGCTCGCGGAAGACGTGTTCGCACGCGTGTCGTTCGTGCTGTCCGCGAAGGTGCTCGATCCGCAGTTCCAGGGGCAGATCAAGGAACGCCTGAACAGCCGCGACGCGGTGAAGCTCGTGTCGTCGTTCTCGCGTCCGGCGCTCGAATTGTGGCTGAACCAGCACGTCGAGCACGGCAAGAAGCTCGCCGAACTCGTGATCAAGCAGGCGCAGGCGCGCACGCGCGCGGGCCAGAAGGTCGAGAAGCGCAAGAGCTCGGGCGTCGCGGTGCTGCCCGGCAAGCTGACCGACTGCGAGACGGAGGATATCGCGCGCAACGAGTTGTTTCTCGTCGAGGGCGACTCGGCGGGTGGCTCCGCGAAGATGGGCCGCGACAAGGAATACCAGGCCATCCTGCCGCTGCGCGGCAAGGTGCTGAACACGTGGGAAACCGAGCGCGACCGCCTGTTCGCGAACAACGAGGTGCACGACATCTCGGTGGCGATAGGCGTCGATCCGCACAGCCCCGACGACACCGTCGACCTGTCGAACCTGCGCTACGGCAAGATCTGCATCCTGTCGGACGCGGACGTCGACGGCTCGCACATCCAGGTGCTGCTGCTCACGCTGTTCTTCAAGCATTTCCCGCAACTGATCGAGCGCGGCCACGTGTGCGTCGCACGGCCGCCGCTGTTCCGCGTCGACGCGCCGGCGCGCGGCAAGAAGGCTGCGCAGAAGCTCTATGCGCTCGACGACGGCGAACTCGAAGCGATCCTCGACAAGCTGCGCAAGGACGGCGTGCGCGAGACGCAATGGAGCATCAGCCGCTTCAAGGGTCTCGGCGAAATGAGCGCCGAGCAGCTGTGGGATACCACGATGAACCCCGATACGCGCCGCCTGATGCCGGTGAAGCTCGGCGAGCTCGATTACGAGGCGACCGTCGCGCGCATGACGATGCTGATGGGCAAGGGCGAGGCAGCCGCACGACGCGGCTGGCTCGAGGAAAAGGGCAACGACGTCGAAGCGGACATTTAAGCCGGGAATCCGCGCGGCCGGGCATGACGCCCGGCCCGGCCTCACGCCACTTACGAATACGGAATTCAGATGGACGACAACACCTCCGATCTCTTTGCGAGCCCGGACGCGCCCGAGAGCGACGCGCTGACGCTCGGCAACTACGCGGAGCAGGCGTATCTCAGCTACGCGGTCAGCGTCGTGAAGAGCCGCGCGCTGCCCGACGTGTGCGACGGCCAGAAGCCGGTGCAGCGCCGGATCCTGTTCGCGATGAACGAAATGGGCCTCGGCCCGGACGCGAAGCCGGTGAAGTCGGCGCGCGTGGTCGGCGACGTGCTCGGTAAATACCACCCGCACGGCGACCAGTCGGCGTACGACGCGCTCGTGCGCCTCGCGCAGGATTTCTCGCTGCGCTACCCGCTGATCGACGGGCAGGGCAACTTCGGTTCGCGCGACGGCGACGGCGCGGCGGCGATGCGTTACACGGAAGCGCGCCTCACGCCGATCGCGAAGCTGCTGCTCGACGAGATCGATCAGGGCACGGTCGACTTCATGCCGAACTACGACGGCTCGTTCGAGGAACCGAAGACGCTGCCGAGCCGCATGCCGTTCGTGCTGCTGAACGGCGCGTCGGGCATCGCGGTCGGCCTCGCCACCGAAATCCCGTCGCACAACCTGCGCGAAGTCGCGGGCGCGGCAGTCGCGCTGATCCGCAATCCGAAGCTGACGCACGCGGAGCTGATGAACCTGATCCCTGGCCCGGATTTCCCGGGCGGCGGCCAGATCATCTCGAGCGACACCGAAATCGCCGCGGCGTACGAAACCGGCCGCGGCAGCCTGAAGGTGCGCGCGAAATGGAAGATCGAGGATCTCGCGCGCGGCCAGTGGCAGCTCGTCGTCACCGAGCTGCCGCCGAGCACGTCGGGCCAGAAGGTGCTCGAGGAAATCGAGGAACTGACCAACCCGAAGCTCAAGCTCGGCAAGAAGACGCTGACGCCCGAGCAGCTCAACACGAAGAAGGCGATGCTCGACCTGCTCGACGCGGTGCGCGACGAGTCGGGCAAGGAAGCAGCGGTGCGGCTCGTGTTCGAGCCGAAGTCGCGCACGATCGACCAGACGGAATTCGTGAATACGCTGCTCGCGTACACGAGCCTCGAATCGAACGCGACGCTGAATCTCGTGATGATCGGCGCCGACGGCCGGCCGGGTCAGAAGGGTCTGCTGACGATCCTCGACGAGTGGGTGAAGTTCCGCCAGCTGACGATGACGCGCCGTTGCCGCCATCGCCTCGCGAAGGTCGACGATCGCATCCACATCCTCGAAGGGCGGATGATCGTCTTCCTGAACATCGACGAGGTGATCCGCATCATCCGCGAGTCGGACGAGCCGAAGGCCGCGCTGATGAGCGCGTTCGGCCTCAGCGACCGTCAGGCCGAAGACATTCTCGAAATCCGCCTGCGCCAGCTCGCGCGGCTCGAGAAGATCAAGATCGAGAAGGAACTCGAAGCGCTGCGCGACGAGAAGGCGAAGCTCGAGGAGCTGCTCGCGAACGAAAGCGCGATGAAGCGGCTGATGATCAAGGAGATCGAGGCCGACGCGAAGCAGTACGGCGACGATCGCCGCACGCTGATCCAGCAGGAAAAGCGCGCGACGTTCGAGGCGAAGGTGGTCGACGAGCCGGTGACGGTCGTCGTGTCGCAGAAGGGCTGGGTGCGGGCGCTGAAGGGCCACGGGCTCGACCCGGCCAGCTTCTCGTTCAAGGCCGGCGATCACCTGTACGCGGCGTTCCAGTGCCGCACGCCGGATCGCCTGATCGCATGGGGCAGCAGCGGCCGCGTGTACTCGGTCGACGTGTCGGTACTGCCGGGCGGGCGCGGTGACGGTGTGCCGGTCACGTCGCTGATCGAGCTCGAATCGGGCTCGCACCTGATGCACTACTACGCGGCGCCGGCCGACCAGCAACTGCTGCTCGCGTCGAGCAACGGCTTCGGCTTCCTCGCGAAGGTCGGCGACATGGTGAGCCGCGTGAAGGCCGGCAAGGCGTTCATGACGATCGATACGGGCGCGGTGCCGCTCGCGCCGATGCCCGTGCTGCCGAATGCGACACAGGTCGCGTGCCTGTCGAGCGGCGGCCGGCTGCTCGTGTTCGGGATGGACGAGATGAAGACGCTGTCCGGCGGTGGCCGCGGCGTGATCCTGATGGCGCTCGACGACAAGGAAACGCTGGTCCAGGCGCTCGCGATCGATCCGGCCGGCGTCGTGCTGATCGGCACCGGCCGCGGCGGCAAGGCGCAGGACGACACGCTGTCGTACGCAGGGCTCGCGCCGCACATCGGGAAGCGCGCCCGCAAGGGCCGCGCGCCGGAGACGAAGCTCAAGGTCGTCAACGAGCTGCGTCCGCTGCTCGGCTGACGCCGGGCCCGGTTCGGCCGCGATCGAAGGCCGCACGTCCGCTTCGGCGGGTGTGCGGCCTTTTCTTTTGGCGTGGGGATTCGGGTAAGCAACGGTGGCGCTGTCACGCGGAACTTGCAAAATATTGTGAAATCGCGCCGGGGGTCTGAACCGAGAGGCGACTGGCCGGTCGAACGTCGCTTGATGCCGCGCGCGACGCGGCCGTTCGCTGCACCCCACTCATCACAGGATTCGCCATGTCCCACGCTGTTGCCGTCGCGCTGTTTCTTCACCTGCTGGCCGTTGCCGTGTGGGTGGGCGGGATGGTCTTCGCGAACTTCTGCCTGCGTCCGGCGCTGTCCGACCTGTCGCCGCAGCTCCGGCTGCCGCTGATCGAAGGCGTGTTCGGCCGCTTCTTCAACTGGGTGGCGGGCTCCGTGATCGTGATCCTGCTGTCCGGCGGCTTCCTGCTCGTGGAATTCGGCGGCGCGCACGCGACGTGGTCGCTGCACGCGATGGCTGGGCTCGGCGTCGTGATGATGCTGATCTTCGGCCATATCCGCTTCGCGCTGTTCCCGCGCATCCGCCGCGCGGTGCAGGCGCAGAACTGGCCGGACGGCGCGCGCGCGGTGAACGCGGTGCGCCTGCTCGTCGTCGTGAATCTCGTGCTCGGCGTCGTCACGGTCGGCGCGGCCGTGCTGTCGCGCGGTTTCTGATCGTTCGGGCTCGGCCGCCGTCCCGGCGGCCTGCGCCGCTACGCGGCCAGCATCGCATCGAGCAGCCAGGCGCCGGCCGGGCCGAGCGGCCGGTTGCGCGACCAGACCGCATCCACCCGCACACGGCGCGGCCAGCCGCGTGAGCGCAGCTCGCACAGGCGATCCCGTGCGAAGTGCTCGACCATCCAGCGCGGCAGTTCCGCCCAGCCGAACCCCAGTACGGCCATCTCCAGCAGCATCAGGTAGCTCGGCGCCAGCCAGTGCTGCGTGCCGACGACGATTCGGTCGTCGGCGCCGCGGCCTTCCGTTTTCACATAGGTGTTGAGGCGCAGTTCGCGCACGTCGCGCAGCGCCGCGTGCGGGACCTCGGCGTCGCCGTATTCGGCGAGCGCGTGCGTGCGCCCGACGAACAGCCCGATCTCCGATTCTTCCGCCACCGTCGCCGCGCCGATATCGGCCGGGTAGGCCGCACGCGCGGCCATCAGCCCGAGCTGCGCGCGGCCCTGCTGGATCAGGTCGAGCACGTCCTCGTGTTCGGCGATCTGGCATTCGAGCTCGAGTGCCGGAAAGCGCCGTTCGAGCGCCATCAGCGTTTCCTCATAACGTTTCGACTGGTACGTGTCGGACACGACGAGTGTCAGCCGCGCTTCCTCGCCATGCGCGAGCCGCGCGGCCGTGCGGTCGATCGCCGCACTGGCTTCGAGCGCGCGCTGCACCTGCGGCAGTAGCGCGCGGCCGGCGTCTGTCAGTGTCGGCGCGCGAGTCGAGCGGTCGAACAGTTGCACGCCGAGATCGATTTCGAGGTTCGCGATGGCTTCCGAGATGGTCGACTGGCGCTTGCCGAGCTTGCGCGCGGCGGCCGTGAACGAGCCGAGCAGCGCGGCCTCGGCGAACGCGAGCAGGGCTTCGGGGGCGTGGTGCATGCGGCGCTCCAGACTTCGTTATATCGGTAAAACCGATGATAACAAACTGGATTCAACCGGTATCGCCGATCAAAATGGCTCGCATGAATGACGTAACGGATTGGAGGGCATCATGAAACAGATGAACAAAACGGTAACGGAACGGCTGCTGCACGCACTGACGTTCGAACTGGTCGCGATCGCGCTGTGTGCGCCGATCGGCGCGTGGCTGCTGGATATGCCGGTGTCGCACGTCGGCGTGCTGACCCTGATGGTGTCGCTGATCGCGATGGCGTGGAACATGGCGTTCAACACGCTGTTCGACCGCTTCGAGCGGCGTGCGGGATTGAAGCGCACGCTCGGCATGCGGATCGCGCACGCAGTCATGTTCGAACTCGGTCTCGTCGCGATGGTGGTGCCGGTGGCCGCGTGGTGGCTGAACGTGAGCCTCGTCGAGGCACTGCTGCTCGACCTCGGCATCGTGCTGTTCTTCCTGCCTTATACGTTCTGCTTCAACCTCGCGTACGACGCGCTGCGGGCCCGCTGGATGGCGCGCCGGGTCGCGGTGCAGGCCGGTTGAGGTTCGTCGATGCCGGTGGAAGCCGGCAGAGCAGGGCGATGGCCGCCGCCCGTCAGCGCGCGGCGGCCCACAACCACACGCTGCACGCCACGGCGACCGCGCCGTAGACGGCATAGACGGGCACCTTGAAGCGCGTGAAGCACAGCGTCGCGAAGGCGCCCGTCAGCCAGTAAACGGGGTCGGCCGGCTCGCGGTGCAGGATCTTCACGACGGCGACGACGAGAAAGCCCGTCGTCGCCGCGCGCAGCAGGCGCATCCCGTGTTCGAAGCGCGCGTGGCGCTTGAGCCGGAACAGGTGGTTCTGCGCAAACACGACGAGGCACCCCGACGGAATGAACAGCGCGGCCGTCGCGAGCAGCGCGCCGACCCAGCCGTCCGTCAGGTAGCCGAGAAACGGCACAACGTTCAGCAGCGGCCCCGGCGCTACCGGCGACAGCGCGAACGCCAGCGTGAAGTCGTGATCGGAGATGCCCGTTGCGGGCGACACGAACAGCGTCTTGAGCACCGGCAGGGCGGAAAAACCGCCGCCGAACAGCGTCATGCCGGCACCCGCGAGGCGCGGCCACAACAGCTGCGCCTGGTAATCGCCCGGCAGCGGCACCGCGAACAGCACGACGAGCACGCCGAGCAGCACGAGCAGGTTGCGGTCGCGCTTCGACAGCGTGAAATCGACCGCGTCGCGTTGGGTCGGCCCCGTCAGCCAGCCCGCTGCAAACGCAGCGAAGAGAATTCCGACGAAAGCGGCGGGACTATGTGCGAAAGCGAGCAGAATCGTCGACAGCGCGGCGATCAACTGTTCGAGCCGCGTGCGCGCGAGCGAGCGCAACTGCTTGACCCATGTGACGCCGATCAGCGCGGCGAGCACCATCCCGAAGTGATTGATCAGCATCGGCGCCGCCAGCGAGCGCACGAGCGGCGTCTGATAAAAGATCGCGAACAGCGTCATCAGGATCGAGAACGGCAGCACGCTCGCGATACCGGCGACCCATGCGCCGGCGCGGCCGTGCAGCGTCTGGCCGACCTGCACTGCCACATTGCAGCCGACGGGGCCCGGCACGAGCCAGGCGAGCGCGACAAGATCGCCGAATACGTGCGGTTCGATGCGCTGCAGCCGTTCAACGTAGTGGCGTTCGAGTTGCGCCATCATCGAAAGCCCGCCCCACGAGATCGCAGAAATGCCGGCGACGACCTTGAACAAGGCCCACAGGGATGCCTGTGCCTCTTCGACACGAGCGGTCGCTTCGACTTCGACGGTTGTCATGGTTGTGGTATTGGCGCAGGGCCAGATCTCGCGCGTGTGACCGTACCGGCGGCCCGCCGATACGTTGGCCCTCCCGATTGTCCGCCGCGCACCGTGACACTGCCATGCGCGAAAACGCTAGTTAATGAACTAAACAATCGGATCGGAAAACGAAACAATTGCGGCAGCGCGCAACGCACATCGCGGTCGCAGACGCGGTGCTGCTCAGGCGCCCGTGCTGCCCGTCGCGCGATGCGCGATGACGTTCGGATGGTGGCCGCGCACGCCGAAGCGCGCGATCAGCGCGGGAATCGCATCGGCCGGCACCGGGCGCGAGAACAGGAAGCCCTGCGCCTCGATCTCGCCGAGCGCGGACAGCCACGTGATCTGCTCTTCGGTTTCCGTGCCTTCGACGACGACGGTCAGGCCGAGCGAGCGGGCGAGATGCACGATCGACGACACCATCACGCACACGCTGCGATCGTTCGGGATGGCCTGCACGAACGAGCGGTCGACCTTCAGCGTGTCGACCGAGAAGCGGTGCAGGTACGACAGCGATGAATAGCCGGTGCCGAAATCGTCGAGCGCGATGCGGATGCCGAGCTTCTTCAACGCGACGATCTTCTCGGACACGAGTTCCGGATATTCCATCATCGCGGTTTCGGTGATCTCGAGTTCGAGCCGGTTCGCGTCGATGCCGGTTTCCAGCAGCGTGCGTGAGATCGTCTCGATCAGGTCGCCGCGCCAGAACTGCACGGGCGAGATGTTGACCGCGAGCGTCAGCGTGTCGTGGCCCTCGTCGCGCCAGCGCGCGATCTGCTCGCATGCGGTGCGGATCACGAAGTCGCCGATCGGCACGATCAGGCCCGTCGATTCGGCGATCGAAATGAATTCGTTCGCGGAGATGATCCCGTGCTCGGGATGATCCCAGCGCGCGAGTGCTTCGAAGCCGGTGATGTAGCGATGCGTGAGATCGATCTTCGGCTGGTATGCGAGGAACAGTTGCCCCTCTGCGAGCGCAACGCGCAATTGCTGTTCCCAGCGCATCAGGTGATCGGCACGGTGCGACAGGTGCGGCGCATAGAACTGGTAGCAGTTCTTGCCGGCGTCCTTCGCGCTGTACATCGCGAGGTCGGCCTTCTTCAGCAGGTCGATCTCGCTTTCGTTGGCGACGGTGTGCAGCGCGATGCCGATGCTCGCATGCAGCACGAACGAACTGCCGCGCACGTCGAACGGCTCGCCGAACATCCGGATGATCGCTTCCGCGAGCCGCACCGCGCGTCGCTCGACGTCGTCGCCCTTCATCACGACGACGAACTCGTCGCCGCCGATGCGCGCGAGCGAGCCTTCGTCGCCGACCGCATCGGCCAGGCGCGACGCGGTCATTTGCAGCACAATGTCGCCGGCGTTGTGGCCGAGCGTGTCGTTGACGGTCTTGAAGTTGTCGAGATCGATGAACAGCAGGCCGAGCCGCGACAGGCTCGTCGGCATCGACACGTCGTTGCGCAGCCCGCGCAGCGTCGCATAGCGGTTCGCAAGGCCGGTGAGCAGGTCGTATTCGGCGAGCTGCGTCATCTCGCGCTCGCGGCCGAGCAGCTTGCCGATCAGGCCCGTCGCGACGCCGAAGAACGCGAGCATCGCGAGCGTGATGAAGCTCGTCATCAGCAGGTAGACGTTGCGCGTGTGGTAGTAGTCCGCGAACTCTTCCGTCTGCGACAGCCCGACCATCACCGCGAGCGGGTAGCCGTCGAGGTGGCGGTACGACACGATGCGCGTCACACCGTCGATCGGGTCGATGATCGTGCCCGTCACGCGCTCGGCGATCGGGTAGACGCCCGATGCCGAAAACGCGCCCGGCGCGTTGTTCAGCGAACCCGTGCGCCGCGCGAGCACGGTGCCCGTGTCGGACACCACCGCGATCACGCCTTCCTTGCCGATCGCCGCGTTGTTGTAGAAGTCGTTCGTGAAGTAGCTCGGGTCTTCCGACACGACGACGATGCCCGCGAAACTGCCGTCCGGATTGTTCAGGCGCCGCGTCATCTGCAGCGTCCAGTGGCTCGACACGCGGCCGAGCACGGGTTTGCTGATGAAGAGGCGATCGTCGTTGTGCGCGAGGTGGACCTTGAAGTGCTCGCGGTCGGACAGGTTGATCGGCTGCGGATGCAGCTCGGCCGTGTTCGCGAACAGGATGCCCTTCGCGTTGACCAGCGACACCTGGATCAGCGTGTCGCTCGGCACGACGCCTTTCTCGACGGCGCTCGCGAGATTGAAGCGCCCGGGCGACTTCTCGAACTCGAACTTGACGAAGCGGGTGATCTGGTCGACCTGGTGGATCGCCTTGACCGTATGCTGCTCGAGCGCTGAAGAGAGGATCGCAGCGGAGGCGGCCGCTTCCTTGTAGGCGCTGTCCTTTTCCACCGACAGCCGCGCGATGATCACGGCCCACAGCAGCGCGAGCGCCAGCATCCCGAGCAACGGGATCGCAAATAGCGCACGCCGGCGCGATTTGCGCGGCGCGCGTAGCGGCCGGTTCGGCGGCGTGTGGTTGGACCGGGCGGAGCTCATCGAAGCGGGTGGCGTCCTGCTCGCGTGCGCCATCCCTCTGGATGGCTGGCTTGGGTTGGGGTTATCCCGACGTCTGTTCGTTCGCGGGATTCGCAACCATGGACAGACGTCCGAAACAACGGATTAGGCCCGATATTACTGGCTGGAACGTTTTTGCGATAGTTGGGCGAATCGTAGGGGGCGCCGGACGAGCCGGCGCCATCGCACATCGCGGAATGTCAGGCAGGTGACCGGAAGGTACCGTCGACGACCGTGACGACGTCGCCGCCGATCCAGGTCGTGCCGTCTTCGTCGTAGCTGACGAAGATGCGGCCGTCGCGGCCGATTGCCGTGCCCTGGCGGGCCGTATACGACGGGCCGGGGCGGCGTTCCTGCCGCGTCAGCAGCCCGGCCAGCGCGGCGTTCGCGCTGCCGGTGACGGGATCCTCGCCGGGGGTGCCGAACTTGCCGCCCGTCATCAGGCAACGGATCTCGAACGTCGCGGGGCCGCCTTCGGCGTGCGGCGCGTAGGCGGCGAGGCCGTCCACGCCGTAGCGGCGGGTAAGCGCCTCGAGTGCGACCGGATCGGGCGACAGGCCGATGCACGCGTCGGCCGACTTCAGCCGTGCGACCAGCCACGGCGCGCCGTTGTCGACCGCGCACGGCTCGGCATCGAGATCGAGCGCGTCGGTGCGCAGCGCGGCGGCCAGCACCGCGTAGTCCGAACGGTCGAGCGGCGTGACGCGTGCCGGCGGCGCGGCGAATGCCCAGCCGCCGGCCTGCTCGCGCAGCGCGACCCGGCCGACTCCGCATTGCTGGATCAGCCGGCCCGGCGTGCGCGGCTGCGCGCCGCTTTCCAGGAACGCATGCGCGGTGCCGAGCGTCGGGTGGCCGGCGAACGGCAGTTCGCCGCCCGTCGTGAAGATCCGGACGCGGTAGTCGGCTTCCGGATCGGTCGGCGAGCAGAGGAACGTGGTTTCCGACAGGTTCGTCCAGCGGGCGATCTCGAGCATGGCGTCGTCGCCGAGCGAATCGGCGTCGAACACCACGGCAAGCGGATTGCCCTTGAACGGCACCGACGAGAACACGTCGACCTGCTTGAAGCGGACGAGACGGCCGGGCATCGCGCTGCGCCCGTTACGCAACTTCGGCGATCAGCTCGATCTCGACGCACGCGCCGAGCGGGATCTGCGCGACGCCGAAGGCCGAGCGCGCGTGCTTGCCTGCGTCGCCGAACACTTCGGCGATCAGTTCCGACGCGCCGTTCGTCACGACGTGCTGTTCGGTGAAGTCGAGCGTCGAGTTGACGAGGCTCATCAGCTTCACGATGCGCGTGACCTTGTTCAGGTCGCCGGTGTGCGCGTGCAGCGTCGCGAGCAGGTCGATCGCGATCGAGCGGGCGGCGGCCTTGCCGTCTTCCGTCTGCAGATCCGCGCCGAGCTTGCCGGCCCAGACCTTGCCGTCTTTCTTCGCGATGTGGCCCGACAGGTACACCGTGTTGCCGCTTTGCGCGCTCATCACGTAGGCGGCAGCCGGGGCGCCGGCGGTCGGGAGCTCGATGCCGAGCGACTTCAGTTTGTCGTAGACGTTAGCCATGCGTTCGATTCCTCGTAGAGAGTCGTGACAGGAAAAAGGGGATCAGAGACGTTCGCGCAGCAGCTTGCCGAGTCGCGCGACGCCTTCCTCGATCTTCTCGGGCGGCACCGTCACGAACGACAGGCGCAGCGTGTTCTGCTGTGCGTTGTCCGCGAAGAACGGCGCGCCCGGCACGAAGGCGACATGGTCGTCGACGGCCGCGGCGAGCAGCTTCATGCTGTCGATCTGCGCGGGCAGGTTCACCCAGATGAACATCCCGCCTTCCGGGCGGTTCCACGTGACGCCTTCCGGCATGTGGCGCTCGAGCGCGCCGAGCATCGCGTCGCACTGCGCGCTGTACAGCGCGCGGATCGTCGGGATGTGCTCGTCGAGGAAGCCGTCCTTGATCACTTCGTGCGCGATGCGCTGCGTGAGCGTCGGCGTGTGCAGGTCGGTGGCCTGCTTGGCCTGAACCAGCTTGAAGTGGAGTTCTTCGGGCGCGATGATGTAGCCGATCCGCAGGCCCGGCGCGAGCACCTTCGAGAACGTGCCGAGGTGCACGACGTGGTCGGGCGCCATCGACAGCATCGTCGGCAGCGGTTCGCCACGGTAGTTCAGTGCGCCGTACGGATCGTCTTCCAGCACCGGGAACGGGCTCGACTGCGCGAACGCGGCGAGCGCGCGGCGGCGCTCGACGGGCATGCGGCGGCCGGTCGGGTTCTGGAAGTTCGGCTGCGCGTACAGCAGGCGCGCGCCTTGGGTGAGTTCGGGCGTCAGGCCCTCCGGCAGCAGGCCCTGTTCGTCGGTCGGCACCTGCACGTAGCGCGGCTCGTACAGCGAGAACGACTGCAGCGCGCCGAGGTAGGTCGGCGTTTCGACGAGGATCGGGCTGCCCGGATCGACGAGCGCCTTGCCGAGCAGGTCGAGCGCTTGCTGCGAGCCGGTCGTGATCAGCACCTGCGACGTGCGCACGCTGTAGCGCTCGGCGATCCATTCACGCAGCGGCAGGTAGCCTTCGGTCGCGCTGTACTGGAGCGCGGCGGCCGGCGCGTCGCGCAGCACGCGGTCGGCGGCGGCGCGCATGCGCTCGGCCGGGAACGTCGAGGGGGCGGGCAGGCCGCCGGCGAACGAGATGACCTCGGGGCGTTCCGTGACCTTCAGGATTTCGCGGATCGCAGAGCTCGTCAGCTTGCGGGCGCGTTCGGAAAGCTGCCAGTGCGGCGGATGCAGGTCGCTCGGATTCATAGTCTCCTCGTTCGGATATCGTGGTCAGTCAAGAAAGGTCGTTCGGGCGCATCGCTTCGACGCTGCCGGGTGGGCAGGCGCGAACGCGATCGAGCCTTCGCGGCCGGGTGGGCAAAACCGATCAGGCAAAACAAACATTATGGCGCACCTCATCAACCGGCGCGAGCGGGACGCGGGGCCGTGGCGACCGCCGAGCGGCGCCCGAGCACCACGGTGGCGATCACGGCGGCCGCGAACAGCCACGTCGACGACGTGACCGTTTCGCCGAACAGCAGCGCCGAAAACGCGATCGTGAAGAAAATCTGCAGCAATTGCACCTGGCCGACGCGCGCGATACCGCCCATCGCGAGCCCTGCGTACCACGCGAAAAAACCGATGAATTGCGAAAAGAGGGTCACGTAGCCGAACGCGAGCCAGGTGCGCAGCGCGAGCGGGCCCGGATGCGCGGCATGCTGCATCCACGCGAGCCAGCCGACCGGCAGCACGAGGAACGGCGCCGACACGACGAGCGCCCAGCAGATCACTTGCCAGCCGCCGATCTGGCGTGCGAGGCGCGCGCCTTCCGCATAGCCGAGCGCGCCGATGCCGACCGCGACGAGCATCAGCGCGTCGCCGGCTTGCAGGGTGCCGCCGCCGTCGCGCAGCGCGAACGCGATCACGAGCGCGCTGCCCGCGACCGCGCTGGCCCAGAACGCCTTCGACGGCCGCTCGTGCGACAGCCACGCCGCGTACAGTGCGACGAACAGCGGCTGCAGCCCGTTGACGACCGCGCCGTGCGACGCCGGTACCGATTTCATCGCCCATGCGGAGAACACCGGGTACGCGATGATCACGCCGGCCGACGTGATCGCGAGGCTTTTCAGCTGCGCGCGGGTCGGCAGCGCTTCGCGGCGCCACCACAGCAGCAGGCCGGCCGGCACGGCGGCGGCGAGCGCGCGGCCGAGCCCGTTGAGCAGCGGGTTGAGTTCGGACACGACGATGCGCGTCATCGGCAGCGTCAGGCTGAAGATCATCACGCCGATCAGGCCGAGCAGCATGCCCCGGGTTTCGCGCGAATTCATGTTGCAGGTGTCTCCGTATTGCAGGTCGTTGTCATCAGGAAAGCGGCAGGGCGTTCAGCGCAGCGTGCGTGCGCCCTGTGGCGTGTCGAATTCGGCGACGAGCGCGGGCGGGCCTTCATCCGCCTCGAGATCGAGCAGGTGGGCGGCGCCGAGCCAGTCGAGCTGCTCGCGGATGACGTCGGCATGCGGGTGGGTGCCCTTGAGCGCCTTCAGCGCGACACCGTCGCCCGGCAGCGATTCGGCCGGGTGGCGTGGGCTGTCCCACTGGATCAGCGACGGCGCGAGCCCGTCGCCCGAGCCCTGCCACGCGGGGAAGCTGCCGTCGTCGGGCACCGTGAGGCCCCAGCGCAGGTCGCCGCGACTCATCGCGACCACCGGCGCGATACGGGCCGGGTACTGGCTCTGCCACAGGGCAAGCTGGCGCGGGCGGTCGACCCGCGCGACCCAGTGCGCGAGAAACGGGCCCTGCGCGAGCCGTGCGTGCATCGCCGGATCGTCGAGACCGAACAGCCGCGCGCGCGGCGGCTTTGTGCCGTCGCCTGGCGCCGGTGCGTCGGGGTCGATCGCGATCACTTCGAGGTAGAGCCCGCCCCACGCGCCGAACAGCGCATTGTGGGTCCGCATCAGCGGGTGACGGCCGCCGCCTGCCGGTTCGATGCCGAGTGCGTCGGCGACATGGCGAACGCCTTCGTCGAGCGTGCGCGCGGCGATCACGAGATGGTCGAGTGTCAGGGAGCGGGCTGGCATGAACGTCGGTCGGGAAGCGAAAGTGTCATGGTAGGCGGGCGAGGCGCCGGGCGGTAGCCGGCCCGGCCGGCGCACCGGCCGCGATGCAGGCCGGCGGGCGCCGCGCCACATGCGGCGGCGCCGGAACGGCGGCCGCACGATCGCCATTCCGGTCAACTGTAATCGTCGCTACCGGCACAGTAACGGTACAATCGGCGCGATACCCTTCGGTACAGTTGGAGCTGCCGCCCATGTCCACCGTCCCACTCGCCCAGATTCCCGTGCCGCACGACACGGCCACGCTCACGCTCGTCGACCAGTTGGTCCAGTGGGCGCGGCGGCGCATCGACGAACGCGTGTTTCGTCCCGGCATGCGGATGCCGTCGATCCGCAAGCTCGCGCTCGACAAGAGCGTGTCGCGCTTCACGGTCGTCGAGGCGTACGAGCGCCTCGTCGCGCAGGGCTACCTCGACTCGCGGCGCGGCTCGGGCTTCTACGTGCGCGAACGCACGGCCGCCGGCCCGCAGCCGGCCGACAGCGTCGCGCGCGTGGCCGAGGCCGCGCCCGTGCACAACACGATCGACGTCGTCTGGTTGCTGCGCAACATGTTGCATACCGTCAGCCCGGAAAAGGGCCCCGGCCTCGGCTACCTGCCGGGCCGCTGGCTCGACGGCGAGCTGATCACCGGCGCGCTGCGTGCGCTCGGGCGCCAGTCGGGCGCGCAGATGCTCGGCTTCGGCACCGCGCAGGGCTTCCTGCCGCTGCGCCAGCAACTGCAGACGCGCCTCGCCGAAGTCGAGATCGGCGCGAAGCCCGAACAGATCGTGCTCGTATCGGGGATCACGCAGGCGATCGACCTGATTTCGCGGATCTACATGCGCCCGGGCGATGCGGTGATCGTTGGCGATCCCGCCTGGTTCCAGATGTTCGGCCGCTTCGCGGCGCAGGGCGCGCAGCTCGTCGGGATGCCGTACACGCCGGATGGCCCCGACCTCGACGCGCTCGAGACGCTGGTGCAGATGTGGCGGCCGAAGATGCTCGTGATCAACTCGGTGCTGCAGAACCCGACCGGCACGTCGCTGTCGGCCGCGCAGGCGTTCCGGATCCTGAAGCTCGCGGAAGCGTACGACTTCCTCGTCGTCGAGGACGACGTGTACGGCGACCTGTGCCCGCCGAGCTATCCGGCGACGCGCCTTGCGAGCCTCGACCAGTTGAAGCGCGTGATCTACCTCGGCAGCTATTCGAAGACGCTCGCGGCGAACCTGCGGGTCGGCTACGTGGCCTGCGCGCCGGAGATCGCGAAGGCCGTCACCGACCAGAAGATGCTGGTCGGGATGACGACGCCCGAGCTCAACGAGCGCGTGCTGTACAAGATCCTGACCGAAGGGCATTACCGGCGCCACGTCGAGCGGCTGCGCGCGCGGCTCGACGGCGTGCGCGACAAGACCGCGCGGATGCTCGAGCGCACGGGGCTCGGGTTGTTCACGATGCCGGCGGCCGGGATGTTCCTGTGGGCCGACACGGGCGTCGATTCGGACGCGCTCGCGGCGGTCGCGCACGAGGCCGGCTTCCTGCTGACGCCGGGCAGCCTGTTCTCGCCGCAGCAATCGCCGTCGACGTGGATGCGCTTCAATGTCGCGAACTGCGGCGATCCGGCGCTGCCGGGGCTGCTGGCAGGCTATATCGACTCGGCCGTGCGGCGCGCGTCGTGACGCGGCGCGGCACGCCGCGTCTTGAAATTACGCGCGCCGTCCCCAGATACGCGCGCAAACCGCTGGCGCCGGGCGGCCGTTCTTCACGGACTCGCCGGCATCGCGCACCGGGCGCCAGCGCCACACCATTCCAGTTCAAGTAAGAGGAAACAGCATCCATGGCACACGAAACGATGAGCTTTCAGGCAGAGGTCAAGCAACTCCTCCACCTGATGATCCATTCGCTCTACAGCAACAAGGAAATCTTCCTGCGCGAACTGGTGTCGAACGCGTCCGACGCGGCCGACAAGCTGCGTTTCGAAGGGCTCGCGGACAACGCGCTGTACGAGAACGATCCGAACCTGCGCATCCGCATCGGCTACGACAAGGCCGCGCGCACGATCACGATCGACGACAACGGCATCGGCATGAGCCGCGACGAAGCGATCGCGAACCTCGGCACGATCGCGCGTTCGGGCACCAAGGAATTCTTCACGAAGCTGTCGGGCGACCAGCAGAAGGATGCAGCGCTGATCGGCCAGTTCGGCGTCGGCTTCTACTCGGGCTTCATCGTTGCGGACAAGATCACCGTCGAGACGCGCCGCGCAGGCCTGCCGGCGAACGAAGCCGTGCGTTGGGAAAGCGCGGGCGAGGGCGATTTCACGATCGACGCGATCGAGCGCGCACAGCGCGGCACGACGATCACGCTGCACCTGCGCGAAGGCGAGGACGAGCTGCTGTCGTCGCACCGCCTGCAGTCGATCATCCAGAAGTACTCCGACCACATCGCGCTGCCGATCCTGATGCAGAAGGAAGAATGGGATCAGGAAAAGGGCGAGATGGTCCTGAAGGACGAGGACGAGACCGTCAACCAGGCGAGCGCGCTGTGGACGCGTTCGAAGAGCGACGTCACCGACGAGCAGTACACGCAGTTCTACCAGCACATCGCGCACGACCACCAGGATCCGCTCACGTGGACGCATAACCGCGTCGAGGGCCGCAGCGAATACACGCAGCTGCTGTTCGTGCCGTCGCATGCGCCGTTCGATATGTGGAACCGCGACTATCGCGGCGGCCTGAAGCTGTACGTGAAGCGCGTGTTCATCATGGACGACGCCGAGCAGCTGCTGCCGCAATACCTGCGCTTCGTGAAGGGCGTCGTCGATTCGGCGGACCTGCCGCTGAACGTGTCGCGCGAGATCCTGCAGGAAAGCCGCGACGTGAAGGCGATCCGCGAAGGCGTGACGAAGCGCGCGCTGTCGATGCTCGAAGAGCTCGCGAACGCGGAAGACGATGCCGGCAAGGAAAAGTACAAGACGTTCTGGGGCGCATTCGGCCAGGTGCTGAAGGAAGGCCTCGGCGAGGATCACGCGAACCGCGAGCGCATCGCGAAGCTGCTGCGCTTCGCGTCGACGCACGGCAACACCGATGCGCAGGACGTGTCGCTCGCCGACTACGTGTCGCGCATGAAGCCCGAGCAGAGCAAGATCTACTACGTGACGGCCGACGCATGGCAGGCCGCGAAGAACAGCCCGCATCTCGAGGTGTTCCGCAAGAAGGGCGTCGAGGTGCTGCTGCTGACCGATCGCGTCGACGAATGGATGCTGTCGTTCCTGCAGGAATTCGACGGCAAGCCGCTCGCGAGCGTCGCGCGTGGCGACCTCGATCTCGGCGAGTTGAACGACGAAGAGAAGAAGGCGCAGGAGCAGGCGGGCGAGGCGATCAAGCCGGTCGTCGAGAAGATGAAGGAAGCGCTCGGCGACAAGGTGAAGGAAGTGCGCGTCACGTTCCGCCTGACCGATTCGCCGTCGTGCCTCGTCGCGGACGACAACGACATGAGCGGCTACCTGCAGCGGATGCTGAAAGCAGCCGGCCAGAACGCGCCGGCGATGCAGCCGATCCTCGAGATCAATCCCGAGCACGCGCTCGTGAAGCAGCTGAATGCCGATAGCGCCGATTTCGGCGACTGGGCCCATCTGTTGTTCGATCAGGCGCTGCTGGCCGAAGGCGGCATGCTCGACGATCCGGCGAGCTTCGTGAAGCGGACCAACGCGCTGCTGCTGTCGCGCGCCGCGTGAACGCGCGCATGCGATTCGACGGCGGTCAGGCCGGCTGGCGTGAAACGCCGCGGCCTGGCTGCTCGCTCGACCAGCGCGACTGGCTGACGCGCGGCGGATCGCTGACCGCGCATCTCGCGCGGCTTGGCCGCGTGAACGTACGCGTGACGCGCGAGGCTGTCGACTGTCCGTGGTTCGACGAGCCGGACGCGCTCGCCTGTTCGCCGCGCGCGCCGATGTGGGTGCGCGAGGTGATTTTGTCGGTCGACGGCACGCCTTTTGTTGCCGCGCACAGCATCGCGCCGCTCGCCGCCAGCAAGGGCGTGTGGCAGGCGATGCGGCGGCTGCGCACGCGGCCGCTCGCGGAGCTGCTGTACAGCGATCCGCAGGTCGAGCGTTCGGCGCTCGTCAGCCGGCGCGTGATCGCCGGCCATCCGCTGTATGCACTGGCGACCCATGCGCTTGGCGCGGGCGTCCGGCCGCCGCACGCGTTCGCCGCGCGGCGTTCGGTGTTCCAGCGTCACGGCAAGCCGCTGATGGTCACCGAGTGCATGCTGCCGGCGCTGTGGCGCCATCTCGATGCGCACGGCGACGGGCCGCGTTCGGGCGGCCCGGGCGGAGGTGTGTGATGCTGCAGGGCTTCGGGCCGGTCGTCGGACCGGATACGCACACGATGATCCTCGGCAGCTTTCCGGGCGAGGCGTCGCTCGATGCCGCGCAGTATTACGCGCATCCTCGCAATCAGTTCTGGCGATTGCTGGGGGCGGTGCTCGGCGAGCCGGCGCTTCATGACCTGCCGTACGATGCGCGGCTCGTGTGCATGCTGTCACACGGTATCGGTATCTGGGACGTTCTCGATGCGTGCCATCGTCAGGGTAGCCTTGATTCCGCGATCCGGAATGCGAAGCCGAACGACTTCGATTCGTTGCGGGAACATGCGCCGTTGCTGAAGCGCGTGTGCTTCAACGGCAAGACGGCAGGGCGGTTCGCCGAGGTGATCGGCGAGGCCGGGTACGAGACGCTCGTGCTGCCTTCGTCGAGCCCGGCGAACGCGATGTTGTCGTTCGAACAGAAACTGGTGCTTTGGCGCGCACTTCGCGCCTGAGGCGCGTTGGATAAGCGGTATCAGGTGGGCAGGTGTCTGGCGCCCGTGGCCGCGGCAATGCGACTTTGTGCAGCGACGAGCTGGTCATCGGTGGTCGCCACCAGCCACAGACGTGCGTGCTCCTCGATCCGGCGGTTGTGGTCCTTCAACGGGCCCATCGCGGCAGCGGCCTTCCAGACCACCGGGCCGATTCGGCTACTTCTGCCCGACGGCGCGCCTACCAGCAGGCAGTAAGGTCCCAGCGGAAGCGATACGAACGGAAGTGCCGGACTGGCGATCACGCGCCAGTCGATGAAGGGTGTCTCGCTGATCAGCAGCGGCGTGGGCAAGCCGTAGAGCACGCTGAAATCGTACAGCGCCAACTGCTCTCGCATGCCGACGTAAATTCGCCGGATGTCGTCGACAACCGCCGCGCGGATCTCGTCCTCGAACATGGGTTCCTGCGCGTAGCGGTCGAATGCCTTTCGAGCCTCCCATTGATACGCGCTGAACAGGCCAATCTCCACGCAGTCCTGCACGGCGCGCTGAACGTCCGCTACGGAACCGGCTTCCTCAGGCTTGCCCAACTGCGCAGCCCGCAAAAAGCGGGCAAGTCCGGCCTCGTGGATCGCAGGACCATCCGCAGATGCATCGTCGTCAGCGTTCTTGCCGAGGGGCACGTAGATGTATTTCTCGGCAGCGAAATGCGATTTCTTGCCTTCATCGAACTTGATTTCGCCATCGACGCAGTCCAGATAGCGAGTCCCGATTCGGCCGTGCTCCCAAACCCAGTTTTTCAGGAACGGACGCAGCGGATGCAGTTTGTCGTGATCGGCCATTGAAACCTCCAGGTTTCCCAGTATGCGCCATTCCAGCAACTCACCGCACACCCCGCACCGTCCGGCGCCCCTCGCTACAAGGCGAGCGTGCCAAGCTCGTCATAAGTGCGATGCAGCCAGACCTTGACGCGCTGCCGCTCCAGCAAGCCGAGGCCGGTGGCGGCGCGGTCGGGATGGTTGACCGCCGCCCAGAAGCTCGCGCTTTGTCGATCGATCTTCTGCATCGTCGTATCGGGCAAGCGGCGCAGCGTAATCACGCTGGCGCCAAGGGCTTCGGCCCTCTCGCGTTCGCCGGATGCCTCCAGAATCTCGAAGCGATCGCCGCGGACTTCATTCAGCACCAGCACCAGCTTGATTCGTCCGCCGAATTCGTCGAGCCACTGCCGCAGCAGATCGACCGAATCGCGTCCAGTGTCCATCACGTGCCACCAGGTCAGCGTAAGGCCGTGTTCTTCGGCAAAATCCAATACGTCCGAATCGTCGAGCCACTTGGCGAGCGACTGCCGCGTCTGGGCCGCTAGGTCGACCAGTATGCGCCGCTGCGGATCTTCGAGCGCCGATTCCATGACCGGATCGAGGCTGTCATGCTGGTCGAGCACGGCAGGCGCGGCAAAATCGGCATAGAACCGCAATAGCGCACCGTGCGATCGGTCGGTATCGAAGCCCACGAAGGGCATGCTCCGATCGATGAAATACTGGGCCAGCACGCGGGCAGCGAGCGATTTTCCGACGCCGCCTTTTTCCCCGCCAATGAAGTGGATGTGGCTCATGCTTACGAAATCCCGTGTGATGGAGCAGGTATGGTCGGAGCGGATGTTGGCAGGCTTCGATGACATTACGGCGCTGCAGGTCACGTCGCAAGAAAGTGCGTGCGCGGCAGCAGCATGCTGTCCGATCAACGCCGGTGTCAAACTGAACAAAATAGCGCGCAGTTCTGGCGGTTGCCGGGGGCGGTGCTCGGTGAGGCGGCGATTCATGATCTGCCGTACGATGCGCGGCTCGTGTGCGTGCTGTCACACGGCATCGGCATTTGGGACGTTCTCGATGCGTGCCATCGCCAGGGTAGCCTCGATTCTGCGATCCGGAATGCGAAGTCGAAGGACTTCGATTCGCTGTGGGAGCATGCGCCGTTGCTGAAGCGCGTGTGGTTCAACGGCAAGACGGCAGGGCGATTCGCCGGTGTGATCGGCCAGGCCGGGTACGAGACGCTCGTGCTGCCTTCGTCGAGCCCGGCGAATGCGATGTTGTTGTTCGAGCAGACGCGCGCACGGTTGCGGGGGATTCGCGCCTGACGATTCGACAGTTCGTGGCTTCGTTGTCTATTCGTCCTTGCCCCAGCGCCACTTCGGCTTTTCACCTTTCAGCCAGCACACAGCCGTGAGCGCGGCCACCAGCGCCACGATGCTTGCCGCGAACGCCAGCGGTGATTGGGCGGGCGACAAGTGCGTCGCAACTGCCACGACCCCGATCACAAAGAGCAGCAGGACGACCCACCCTTGCCATGCGACCGGCAATCCCCAGCCCCAGCCGTAGCGTTTCGCCGGAAACCAGATCTTTCTGTCGGTTGAGGTCATGTGATCCCCCGTCGTCAGTGGTAGTCGCTTTCTCTCTGTTGACGTACCGCAAGGAACGTCACCGTCCGTCGGAGGAAGAGACACACTCGCCGGCGCGTCGTGCTTCGTCACGCGACGCGATGCCGCGTGCAATGAATTCGCTTTGAAGGCGACGGCGCTCGATGCCTTCGCGGATCGATTGTTCGACGAGGCTCGACAGCGTTTCGCCTTCCTGAAGGATGTTCTCGGTGTCGTCGCGCAGTTCCGGCTCGACGCGAACGGACGGAAAGGTAGCGGTTTTCATCATGCCATCGAGTGCATCGCAATTGCGATGCATGATCTCGTGTGTTCGTGCCGGATGCAAGTTGGCTGAACGACCGGGTGATGTGTCGTGCGCTCGATCGTCCGGTCATCACCCCGATCGATCATTCCCGAAAGCGGCGATCCGTCAGAAAGTGAGCGCTGCCTTCACCGACTGGACGGCCGCGCTGTTCAACAGGATGTAGAAGTTCTGCGGTGCAGTGCTGCCGGCCGGTGTGATCGCAAGTGTCGTGCCGTCGCGGATCACGGTGCCTACATCGATCTGCCCGTTGTTCTGATAGAAGACCCGATCGGTGCGCCGATCCTTCGCATCGTCAACTGGCGGGATGCCGGAGAAGCGGCACGGCGGCGATCGTGTCGAAACGGCAGACGCGTGCATCCGGGAGCGCAGCCGCCACCAATGCTATCCTCTCGTCCGCTAAAACCAGCATCACCCAGCGAGATTCAATCATGACCCGACTGATCAAGCGCGCGTCCGCCGAGGCGCGTGCGTTCAAGCAAGGCAAGCCGTCCTCGTACAACGGCTCCGAAAAACTCCAGCCGCCGCGCGTGAAGCGCCGCCCGGACATCGACGAACACGACGACGTGCCGGTGCTCGAGGCGCCGCGCAAGCCGCGCTTCGCGCCCGTTACGTTCTCCGAAGAGGGCGGCGTGCGCTTCCTGCACTTCGGCACCGAATGGGTGCAGGGCGCCATGCGGATCTCCAAGCCGCTGCACATCGAGCTCGAATATGCGCAGCAGATGATGGCGTGGCTGCTGTTCCTCGAAACGCCCGAGCGGATCGTCCAGCTCGGGCTCGGCACCGGCGCGCTGACCAAGTTCTCGCACCGTTTCCTGCCGAACGCGAAGGTCGAGGCCGTCGAGCTGAACCCGGCCGTGATCGTCGCCGCGCGTACGATGTTCGCGCTGCCGCCCGACGACGCACGTCTCGCCGTGCACGAAGCCGACGCGTGGGACTTCGTCAACGACCCGGCCAACCGCGGCACGACGGGCGCGATCCAGATCGACCTGTACGACGCGACCGCGCGCGGCCCCGTGCTCGACAGCGTCGCGTTCTACCGTGCGGTGCGCGGCTGCCTCGCCGACGCGGGCATCGCGACGATCAACCTGTTCGGCGATCATCCGAGCTTCGTGCGCAACATGAAGCACCTGAACGCGGCGTTCGAAAATCGCGTGATCGCGCTGCCCGAAGTGCACGACGGCAACCGGATCGCGATCGCGTTCTCGGGCCCCGCGCTCGACGTGCCGTTCGCGCAGCTCGACGCACGCGCGAAGCTGATCGAAGACACGCTGAAGCTGCCCGCACGCAAGTGGGTGAAAGCTTTGAAAGAAACGACCGGCGCACGCGATACCTCGTTCGCGATCTGACGCTTCATGCACCGGCGGCAGGCCGGTGCAACCACGCGACAAGGGGCGGATCACCTCGGGTTCGCCCCTGCTTGACCGCGTGCTCGCGGCTCCTATACTGGCGCGAAGCCAGGGGAGCCGCAGCCTACCCGTTTCGCCGCTCCTCTCGGCGCCGTACCCGCTCAACAAGATCGATAACCGGGAAAGAAGAGGAGACGTCATGGCTCACGATGCCGACGCCAACCGGGCCGCCAAGCGCTGGCTCTGGCTGCTGGTACTGCCGCTGATTGCGATGGTCTGGGTACCGTCCTACAGCAAGATCGAACCGCAGTTGTTCGATTTTCCGTTTTTCTACTGGTACCAGCTGTTGTGGGTCTTCATCAGCGCGGTGATCACCGCGTTCGTCTATTTCAAGACCAAGAACGCGTGGAAGGCGAGCGGCCCGCAGGGAGGTGGGCAATGAATCTCGGCGCAACCTTTGTCTTTGTCCTGCTGTTCATCGGCGTCACGATCATCGGTTTCCTGGCCGCGAACTGGCGGCGCGGCGATCTCGCCCATCTCGACGAATGGGGCCTCGGCGGACGCCGCTTCGGCACGATCGTCACGTGGTTCCTGCTCGGCGGCGATCTCTATACGGCCTATACGTTCGTCGCGGTACCCGCGCTGGTGTTCGGCGCCGGCGCGATGGGCTTCTTCGCGTTGCCGTACACGATCCTGATCTATCCGTTCGCATTCGTCGTGTTCCCGAAGCTGTGGAGCATCGCGAAGCGGCACGGCTACGTGACGGCCGCCGACTTCGTCAATGCGCGCTACGGCAGCCGGATGCTCGCGCTCGCGATCGCGGTGACGGGCATCCTCGCGACGATGCCGTACATCGCGCTGCAGCTGGTCGGCATCGAGGTGGTGATCGGCGCGCTCGGCTTCGACACGACCGGCTTCGTCGGCGACCTGCCGCTGATCATCGCGTTCGCGATCCTCGCCGCGTACACGTACACGTCGGGCCTGCGCGCACCGGCCATGATCGCGATCGTGAAGGACATCCTGATCTACATCACGATCGCGGCTGCCGTCATCGTGATCCCGGCGAAGCTCGGCGGCTTCGGGCACATCTTCGCGAGCGTGCCGCCCGCGAAGCTGCTGCTGAAGGCACCCGATGCGATGAGCCTGAACGGCTACAGCGCGTACGCGACGCTCGCGATCGGCTCGGCGCTTGCCCTGTTCCTGTATCCGCACTCGGTCACGGCGATCCTGTCGTCGTCGTCGGGCAACTCGATCCGCCGCAACATGGCGATGCTGCCCGCGTACTCGTTCGTGCTCGGCCTGCTTGCGCTGCTCGGCTACATGGCGCTCGCGTCGGGCGTGAAGGACATGCCGCAGTACGCGCCGTACTTCAAGGCGTTCGGCCCGAACTTCGCGGTGCCCGCGCTGTTCCTCGAGTACTTCCCGTCGTGGTTCGTCGGCGTCGCGTTCGCGGCGATCGGCATCGGTGCGCTGGTGCCGGCGGCCATCATGTCGATCGCGGCCGCGAACCTGTACACGCGCAACATCCACCGCGAGTTCGTGAACCGCAACATGTCGCACGAGCAGGAGACGCACGTCGCGAAGCTCGTGTCGCTGATCGTGAAGGTCGGCGCGGTGGCGTTCATCCTCGGGCTGCCGCTGACCTATGCGATCCAGCTGCAGCTGCTCGGCGGGATCTGGATCATCCAGACGCTGCCCGCGATCGTGCTCGGCCTGTACACGCGCGTGCTCGACCATCGCGGCCTGCTGGCCGGCTGGGCCGCCGGCATCGTGTGCGGCACGTGGATGGCGATTTCACTGAAGCTGGCCGGATCGATCTTCACGATCCACCTGTTCGGTCTCGCGATTCCCGGCTACGCGGCCGTGTGGTCGCTGATCGTCAACCTGGTGGTGTCGGTGGTCGTGAGCGTGCTGGTGCGCGTGATGGGGATGGCACATGCGGAAGATCGCACGCGGCCGGAGGATTATCTCGACGTCGTCGAGGGCTGAGACGGACGACGCGCGGTAACGAAAACGCCCGCCACCGTAAGGTGACGGGCGTTTTTTTGCATCAGCCCTGCGCGCGTTGCGCGAGGTCCTCGCGCTGCGACAGATCTTCGACGTTGACCATCCAATGCACGCCGAACCGATCCTTCGCCATCCCGAAGCCGAGCGCCCAGAACGTCTTGCCGAACGGCATCGTCACTTCGCCGCCGTCGGCGAGCGCATTGAACAGCTTCTGGCCTTCCTCGACCGTCGCCGGGTTCAGCGACAGCGAATAGCCGGCATGCGCGGCGCCTGCCGGCTGGCTGCAGTCGCCGTCCGAGCACATGATCATCGAGTCGCCGATCGTGAAGCTCGCGTGCATCACCTTGTCGGCCATCTCCGGCGTCATCGGGTAGTCGGGGTTCGGCGGCGCATCCTTGAAGTGCATCTTGAACATCGTCTTCGCACCGAGTGCCTTTTCGTAGAACTGAAGGGCTTCGTCGGCACGACCGTAGAACGTCAGGTACGGTTGAACTTGCATCGTTGTCTCCTGTGATGGGCCGGGCCCGCGTGTCGGCGCGGGTTCGGCGTCGTGCAAGATTGACTGGGAAAGGGCACATCGGGAGGCGGCCGGCGTACCCGTGACGTGGATTGTAGTGCGCGCGCTTGACGATGGAATGAAAAATAAAAACGGCCGCGAACATCATGTTTGCGGCCGTGTGCGGCGTGCTGCTGACGGCTGTTGTCAGTGTTGCTGACAGCCGCTGACGCCCGTTGCGACTCAGCGCAGCGCGTCGATCAGCTTCTCGAGCTTCACCGCATCGGCGGCGAATACGCGGATGCCTTCGGCGAGCTTTTCGGTCGCCATCGCTTCGTCGTTCAGCTGGAAGCGGAACGATGCTTCGTCGATCGCCACGCGCCCGGACGGCTTGTCCTGCAGCGATTCCGGCGACAGCTTGCGTGCGACGGTTTCGTTGCTGTCCTGCAGCTTCTGCAGCAAATCGGGACTGATCGTCAGCAGGTCGCAGCCGGCGAGTTCGGTGATCTGGCTGGTCGTGCGGAAGCTCGCGCCCATCACTTCGGTGTGGTAGCCGAACGTCTTGTAGTACGTGTAGATGCGGCGCACCGACTGCACGCCCGGATCGTTCGCGCCGCCGTCCTTCTCTTCATTCCACTCCGCGCCGGCCTGCTTCTTGTACCAGTCGTAGATGCGGCCGACGAACGGCGAGATCAGTTGCGCACCGGCTTCCGCGCATGCGGCGGCCTGAACGAGCGAGAAAAGCAGGGTCATGTTGCACTTGATCCCTTCCTTCTGCAGCACCTCGGCCGCGCGGATGCCTTCCCACGTCGACGCGAGCTTGATCAGGATGCGCTCGCGACCGATGCCGGCGGCTTCGTACAGCTTGATGAGCTCGCGGCCCTTGTCGATCGAGCGTTGCGTGTCGAACGACAGGCGTGCGTCGACTTCGGTCGACACGCGGCCCGGGATCAGCTTCAGGATCTCGGTGCCGAACGCGATCAGCAGGCGGTCGATGATGAAATCGGTGCTTTCGTTGCGATGATCGCGGACGGTTTTCTCGAGGATCGGCTTGTACGCATCCTTCTGGACGGCCTTCAGGATCAGCGACGGGTTCGTGGTCGCGTCCTGCGGCTTGTATTGCGCAAGCTGCTGGAAGTCGCCCGTGTCGGCGACGACGGTCGTGTACTGCTTCAGCTGGTCGAGTGCGGTAGTCATGGCGATTCGGAAGAAGGGCGCGGGGCGCCGGGTTCTCACGGGCCGCGCGAGCGCGGCGGCGAAGCGAAGCGGCGCCGGGCACCGCTTCCGATCCATCATTTTAGGCCCGATTCGTGTCGGACACGTTTTGGCGTGCCCGAGACACGCTAAAACGCGGCGGCGAGCCGTGTCACGCGGGGCGTCGCGCGTTCAGGATCACCTGCGTGACGATCCCCGCGACGAGCCCCCAGAACGCCGAGCCGATCGACAGCAGCGTGAGGCCCGACGCGGTGACCATGAACGTGACGAGCGCGGCTTCGCGCTGTTTCACGTCCTGCATCGCGTTCGCGAGCCCGCTCATGATCGAGCCGAACAGCGCGAGCGCGGCGACCGATACCACGAGCGCCTTCGGCAGCGCGGCGAACAGCGCGGCGATCGTCGCGCCGAAAATGCCCGCGACCAGGTAGAACGTGCCACACCACACGGCGGCCGTGTAGCGCTTTGCGTGATCCTCGTGCGCTTCGGGGCCCGTGCAGATCGCGGCCGTGATCGCCGCGAGGTTCACGCCGTGCGAGCCGAACGGCGCGAGCAGCAGCGACGCGAGGCCGGTCGTCGCGATCAGCGGCGACGACGGCGTCTGATAGCCGTCCGCACGCAGCACCGCGATACCCGGCACGTTCTGCGACGCCATCGCGACGACGAACAGCGGAATGCCGATGCTGACGATCGACGCGATCGAGAACGCGGGCATCGTGAACACGGGCTGCGCGAGCGCGATGTGGAAGCGGCTGAAGTCGAGCAGGCCGAGGCCGCCGGCCACCGCCGTGCCGACGATCAGCGTCGTGACGATCGCATAACGCGGCGCGAGCCGCTTGACGATCAGGTACGTGAAGAACATCGCGAGCACGAGCGCGGTCTGGAACTGCGCGGCGCGGAAGATCTCGATGCCGATCTCGAACAGGATGCCCGCGAGCAGCGCGGCGGCGATGCCGGCCGGAATCTTGCGCATGAGCGTGTCGAACAGGCCGCTGACGCCGACGGCCGTCAGCAGCAGCGCGCACACGACGAACGCGCCGATTGCCTCGGCGTAGGGCACACCGGGCAGCGACGCGATCAGCAGCGCGGCGCCGGGTGTCGACCACGCGACGACGACGGGCGCGCGAAAGCGCAGCGACAGGCCGATCGTCGTCAGCGCCATGCCGATCGACAGCGCCCAGATCCACGACGAGATCTGCGCATCGGTGAGGTGGGCGGCGCGGCCGGCCTGGAACATCAGCACGAGCGAACTCGTGTAGCCGGTCATCATCGCGACGAAGCCGGCGACGAGCGCCGACACGGACGTATCGGCGAAAAAGCGGCGGCCGCCGGCGCGGCTGGCGCTCGCGGTGGGCGAGGGGTTCATGCTATCTCCGGGGGAGGCCGCTCGGACGCGGCCTTTGTATCTGCGAGTGGGTTGCGTTACTTGCTGAGTGCGCGCATCGCGGTTTCGAGGCCCGCCAGCGTGAGCGGATACATGCGATGGCCGAGCAGGTCGCGGATCACCGCGACCGACTGCCGGTACTCCCATAGCCGTTCGGGCTCGGGGTTCAGCCATGCATGATGGGGGAACTGGTCGGCGAGACGGCGCAGCCACACGGCACCGGCTTCCGGGTTGTTGTATTCGACCGAGCCGCCGGGCTGCAGCACTTCGTACGGGCTCATCGTCGCGTCGCCGACGAAGATCAGCTTGTAGTCGGGCGTGAACTTGTGCAGCACGTCCCACGTCGCGGTGCGCTCCGAGTGGCGGCGGCGATTGTTCTTCCACAGGTGGTCGTACACGCAATTGTGGAAGTAGAAGAATTCGAGATGCTTGAATTCGGCTTTCGCGGCCGAGAACAGCTCTTCGGTGCGCTTGATGTGGTCGTCCATCGAGCCGCCGACGTCGAGCAGCATCAGCACTTTCACGTTGTTGTGGCGCTCGGGCACCATCCGCAGGTCGAGCCAGCCCGCGTTCGCGGCCGTGCTGCGGATCGTGCCGGGCAGGTCGAGCTCTTCCGCCGCGCCTTCGCGCGCGAAGCGGCGCAGCCGCCGCAGCGCGACCTTGATGTTGCGCGTGCCGATCTCGACCGAATCGTCGTAGTCGCGATAGGCGCGTGCTTCCCACACCTTCACCGCGGTGCGGTTGCCGTTCGACGGGCCGCCGATGCGTACGCCTTCGGGGTTGTAGCCGCCGTGCCCGAACGGCGACGTGCCGCCCGTGCCGATCCACTTGTTGCCGCCTTCGTGGCGTTCCTTCTGCTCGTCGAGCAGCGCCTTCAGGCGCTCCATCAGCTTGTCGAGCCCGCCCATCGCCTCGATCTGCGCCTTTTCCTCCGGCGACAGTTCGCGCTCGAGACGCTTCTCGAGCCAGTCGAGCGGAATGTCGAACGCTTCGGACGGCAACGTGGACACGCCGTGGAAATACGCGCCGAACGCCTGGTCGAACTTGTCGAAGTACTGCTCGTCCTTGACGAGCGTCATCCGCGCGAGGAAGTAGAACGCGTCGATCGACGGCGAGATCAGCCCGGCCTTCAGCGATTCGAGCAGCGTCAGGTATTCCTTCACCGAGACGGGCAGCTTGGCTGCGCGCAGCGCGTAGAAGAAATTGAGCAGCATGGCCGGGCCTTCGCGGGTGAGGGAGGATTACCGGTTGTGCCGGTTCATGTAGACGAGCCGTTCGAGCAGGCTCAGGTCCTGCTCGTTCTTCAGCAGCGCGCCCGCGAGCGGCGGCACGATCTGCTTCGCGTCCGCGCTGCGCAGCGCGTCGGCCGGGATGTTCTCGGCGAGCAGCAGCTTCAGCCAGTCGAGCAGCTCGGACGTCGACGGCTTCTTCTTCAGACCCGACACGCCGCGCAATTCGAAGAAACTCTCGAGCGCCGCGCGCAGCAGCTCCTCGCGGATGTCGGGGAAGTGCACCGCGACGATCTTCTGCATCGTCGACGGGTCGGGAAACTGGATGTAGTGGAAGAAGCAGCGGCGCAGGAACGCGTCGGGCAGCTCCTTCTCGTTGTTCGACGTGATGATCACGAGCGGGCGGTGCTTCGCACGCACCGTCTCGCGCGTCTCGTACACGTGGAATTCCATCCGGTCGAGCTCGCGCAGCAGGTCGTTCGGGAATTCGATGTCGGCCTTGTCGATCTCGTCGATCAGCAGCACGCTCGGGTGCTCGGCGTCGAACGCCTGCCACAGCACGCCCTTGACGATGTAGTTCGAGATATCCTTCACGCGCTCGTCGCCGAGCTGCGAGTCGCGCAGCCGCGATACCGCGTCGTATTCGTACAGGCCCTGCTGCGCCTTGGTGGTCGACTTGATGTGCCACTGCAGCAGCGGCATGTCGAGCGCGGCGGCCACTTCCTCGGCGAGCATGGTCTTGCCGGTGCCGGGTTCGCCCTTGATCAGCAGCGGGCGTTGCAGCGTCAGTGCGGCGTTGACCGCGAGCTTCAGATCGTCGGTGGCGACGTACTGTGAGGACCCTTCGAAACGCATGGCGGCGCTCTTCTTCATCGGGAAAAAAACCCAGTATAAGTCAGAAGGGCTGGCCGGTTGGGCCGCGCCCGCGTATCGTTGCGGGGCTGTGGCGGGGCGAACGGGGGCGCCGTATGGACGCGTTCCCTGCCGACGCGGTACAATCTGGCCGTTTTTTTTGGCCTGCGTGGCGATCCAATAAGCAAAACGGCGCGGGCCGTTGCCGCTTTGGCGCCAGTTTCCCCTCAAGCTAGGTTACAAGAGCTATGAACAAATTCGTCGGCAAACACGTCGTTGTCGCAGCGCTCGTGGCGCTCGCGGGCAGCGCGCAGGCGGCCGGTGTGGTCGGCAACCCGAAGGACGGGGCGAGCAAGGCCGCCATGTGCATCGGTTGCCACGGCATCCAGGACTACCGCGCGGCGTATCCGGAGGTCTACCGGGTGCCTGTCCTCGGCGGCCAGAACCAGCAATACCTCGAGAACGCGCTGAAGGCCTACCGCAAGAAGGATCGTCACTTCCCGTCGATGAATGCGATCGCCGGTTCGCTGACGGACCAGGACATCGCGGATCTGGCGGCCTACTATGCCGTCCAGAAGGCCGACTCGAAGGACAATCCCTACAAGTAAGCGCGCGCCGCCGGTCTCTCCGGCGGGACAGGAGCATTCATGAACAACGCATTCAAGACGGCGGCGGTGGCACTGGTGGCCGGCCTCGCGATCGGTACCGCGCACGCAGCGGACATCACGAAGGGCAAGGAACTGGTCGAGTCGCACAACTGTGCCGCCTGCCACGGCGCGCAGATGAACAAGCCGATCAACGCCGAATATCCGCGCCTCGCCGGCCAGCATGCCGACTACCTCGTGTGGGCGATGCGCCAGTACCAGATGGGCCTGACGAACCCGCTGCTCGGTCGCAACAATGCGATCATGCAGGCACAGGTGCAGAGCCTGTCGGTCAGCGACATGAAGGACATCGCGTCCTACATCGAGTCGCTGAAGGAAACCGACCTCGTGTTCAAGAAGTAAGCGTGCCGGGCCTCTCGGGCCCGTGCAGCAAAAATACCCCGCCTCGGCGGGGTATTTTTTTTGCCCGCGATCGGGCCTGCCCGGGCGCCGGTGTGCCGGGCCCGCGCGCTCAGTCGCGCGACGCGCGGCGCAGGATGCGCTGCAGGTACGCGTCGGTATCGGGCGGCGTGTTCGTGCGCTGCGCTTCCCAGATCGTCTCGCCCAGGCATTCCATGATCGCGTGCTGCGCGTCGTGGGTCGAATCGAGCTTCGCGGCCAGCTTGTCGTGCGCGGCGCGGATGCCGGGCGGCTGGTCGATCGACAGCTGCTCGCTGATCGCGAGGTGCATCGACAGGTGCAGGAACGGGTTCGTGCGGCCTTCCTCGGGCGTGTAGTCGCGCGCGGCCGCGCCATCCGCATCAGCGAGTTCGTCGTGGTATTCGGGATGTTCGACGATCCAGTCGGCTGCCATTGCTTCCAGCGGCGTCAGGATCTCGCCTGCGCGCTGCTTGCGCCAGGTTTCGGTGAAAAAGCGACGCACTTCGTCGCGGCTTGGATTGAACATGGTGGGGAAGCGTCGTGATTCGGGCGGCCTCATGCCGCGTCGGGCATTGTACGCCGGGTCGGCGGACGGCGCTGGCGGCGGGCCGGGGCGGGCGGCGCCGCGCAGGCCGGTCGCGACGGCCCCGCGCGGGGCGGCGCAACGGGTAAGCGCGGGCTAGGCCGGCGGCCGTCGCGCCGCTACACTCCGACGATTCCCGCCCCGGCGCCTCGCTCGCCCGTTTCATCATGACCGCCACCGCCCGCCCATCGTCCGCCGCCCTGCAGGGCACGCTCTACGTCGCGCTGTCTGCCGCCGCGTTCGGCGCGATGGCGATCTTCGGCCGCTACGCGTACGCGGCCGGCGTCGACGTGCTCGGGCTGCTGATCGTGCGCTTCGCGATCGGCGGCGCGGTGCTCGCCGCGATCGCGCGGCACCGTCGCGTCGCGTGGCCGCGCGGACGCGCGCTCGCGCCGCTCGTGGCAATGGGCGCGGTCGGCTACGTCGGGCAGTCGTTCTGCTATTTCAGCGCGCTGCAGCACGCGCAGGCGAGCCTCGTCGCGCTGCTGCTGTACCTGTACCCGGCGTTCGTCACGCTGCTGGCCGCGTGGTGGCTCGGCGAGCGCCTGACGCGCGCGAAGGCCGTCGCGCTCGTGCTGTGCGTCGCGGGTTCCGCACTGATGGTCGGCGGCGGGCATGGCGAGCCGCTCGGGATCGCGCTCGCCCTGGCGGCCGCGGTGATCTATTCGCTGTACATCGTCGGCGGCACGAAGGCGACGCGCGGCGTCGATCCGCTCGCGACGACGGCGATCATCTGCCTGTCGGCGACCGCCACGCTCGTGGCGATCGCCGTCGTGCGGACGGCCGCGTTCGGCACGCCGCCGCGCTGGCCCGCGACGGGCGGCGGCTGGGCGTCGATGCTCGCGATCGCGCTCGTGTCGACGGTTGCGGCCATGCTCGCGTTTTTCGCCGGGCTGGAGCGGCTCGGGGCCGCGCGGACGTCGATGCTGTCGACGCTCGAACCGGTCGTGACGGTTGCGCTCGCGGCGTTGCTGTTCGGGGAAGCGTTGTCGCCGCTGCAGTGGGCGGGCGGTGTCGCGATTCTGGCTGCGGTGCTCGCGCTCGTGCGGGCGGGTGGCGCCGCGGCCGACGATGCGACGGCGACGTCCAATGCGTAGCCGGAAGCGGGCGAGCCGCGCGCGCCGCGACGGCGTCTACGGATCCGGGCCGTGCCGACGCGGTTCGATCGGCCGGCGCCGCGCGTGCCCCCGCGCCTGACGCTTACTCGTTGGGCGGCGGCGTCTTCGGCCGGAATTCGCACAGCGGCTCGATCACGCAGTGCCAGCATTCGGGCTTGCGCGCCTTGCACACGTAGCGCCCGTGCAGGATCAGCCAGTGATGCGCGTCCTGCAGGAATTCCTTCGGCGTGAATTTCTCGAGTGCGGCCTCGACGGCCCGCACGTCCTTGCCCGGCGCGAGCCCCGTGCGGTTCGCGACGCGAAAGATATGCGTGTCGACCGCGATCGTCGGCTGGCCGAACGCAGTGTTCAGCACGACGTTCGCGGTCTTGCGGCCGACGCCGGGCAAACCTTCGAGCGCTTCGCGATCGGCCGGCACTTCGCCGTCGTAGCGGTCGAGCAGGATCCGGCACGTCGCGACCACGTTCTTGGCCTTGGTGCGGTACAGACCGATCGTCTTGATGTACTCGGTGACGCCTTCTTCGCCAAGCGCGACGATTTGTCGCGGGGTGTTCGCGACCGGGAACATCTTCCGCATCGCCTTGTTGACCGACACGTCGGTTGCCTGCGCGGACAGCATCACGGCGATCAGCAACTCGAACGGCGTCGAGTATTCGAGCTCGGTGGTCGGATGCGGATTGAGGCTCTGCAGCGTTTCGTAGATCGCGCGTCGTTTGCTGGCGTTCATGGAGCGTTCTGGTCGGGCGGCGCGGATGGGCTGCCTGGGTCGTCGTTGCCTGCGTCGTGCTCTTGACCGTTGCCGCCTGCGGCCGCGGCGTCGGC
This sequence comes from Burkholderia cepacia, assembly GCF_029962485.1. NCBI lineage: Bacteria > Pseudomonadati > Pseudomonadota > Betaproteobacteria > Burkholderiales > Burkholderiaceae > Burkholderia > Burkholderia cepacia. Next base: position 2,652,040 of record NZ_CP073637.1, on the reverse strand, counting down.
GTCGCGTTGCGCCTGCTGCTCGGCGAGCCGTTTGCGGCGCGCCTCGGCCGCGTCGATCTGCGCCTGGACGGCCGCGCTCACGCCTTCGGTGTTCTTCGGCCCGGCGCCTTCCCCGGACTGTTCTTCCTTCTTCTTGCGCGCGCGTTCGAGCGCGGCGGCGATGATCGCGCGTTTCTTCGCTTCGGCGTCGTCGGCGACCGGTGCGGCAGCGGGGGCGTCCGGCTGTGCCGCAGGTTGCTGTTCCGCGGCCGGTTTCGCGGCACTGGCCGCGCGGCGGGCGGCGGCGCGTGCTTCGGCGGCTTCGCGTTCGCGACGCTGGCGCGCGAGCCGGAGGTCGTGGCGTTCGCGCGCGGCGTCGGCCTGCTCCTGCGACCATGCATCCCAGCCCGTACGATCGCCGGTCACCGGCAGCATCGCGATGCAGTCGACCGGGCAGGGCGGCACGCACAGATCGCAGCCGGTGCATTGTGCTTCGATGATCGTATGCATCTGCTTCGGCGCGCCGACGATCGCGTCGACCGGGCACGCCTGCATGCACAGCGTGCAGCCGATGCACAGGCTTTCGTCGATGAAGGCGATCGCGCGCGGATGCTCGCTGCCATTGACGGGATTCAGCGGAATCACCGGCTTGCCGAGCAGGCCCGCGAGACGCGCGATGCCTTCGGCGCCGCCGGGCGGGCACTGGTTGTAGTTCGCGTCGCCGGCGGCAATCGCCTCGGCGTACGGACGGCAGCCGTTATAGCCGCACTTCGTGCATTGCGTCTGGGGAAGCAGATCTTCGATGCGATCCGCGAGTGTTTTGGAGTCGGTCACGGTGACAGCGGGCGCAGCGGCGCCGAATGGCTCTCGGCCGCGTCGGACGCAGCCGGAAAGGTTTGCCAAAGCTCGATTATCGCCGATTTCCCGCATTGCGCTGGACGCCGTCTGTGCGCATAATCGAACCGCTTTTTTGCAGGGGCTCAGCAGGAGGGCGGCCGCACGCGGCGCGCCCGTTCCAGGGCGGCCGGCGCCAAGGCGGTGGGGGTGCCGGTCCGGATCAAGCGGCTCACATAGCAAAACGCCACCATGAATCAGCCAAAAATCAAAAGAGATCCTGAAGGTACGCGCCGCCGCATCCTGATGGCGGCAGCCGAAGAGTTCGCGAGTGGAGGGCTGTTCGGCGCACGCGTCGACCAGATTGCGCGCCGGGCCGAAACCAACGAGCGCATGCTCTACTACTACTTCGGCAGCAAGGAGCAGTTGTTCACGGCCGTGCTCGAACACGCGTTCTCCGCGCTGACCGAGGCCGAGCGTGTGCTCGATCTCGACGGCGTCGCGCCGGTCGAAGCCGTCACACGGCTCGCGCATTTCGTTTGGGACTACTACCGCGACCATCCGGAACTGCTCAGGCTCATCAACAACGAGAACCTGCACGAAGCGCGCTACCTGCACAAGTCGACGCGGATCCGCGAGATGATGTCGCCGATCGTCGCGAAGCTCGGCAACGTGCTGATGCGCGGCCAGAAGGCCGGGCTGTTCCGCAGCGACGTCGATCCGCTGCGCTTCTACGTGACGCTGTCGGGGCTCGGCTACTACATCGTGTCGAATCGCTTCACGCTCGCCGCGACGCTCGGCCGCGACTTTACCGACACCGACGAGCGCGCGGAGATGGTCCGGATGAACACCGAGGTGCTGCTGGCGTATCTGCTGCGGCGCTGACGCGTGGCCGCCGGATGTAAAAACGCCGCCGTGCGCAGGCAACGGCGGCGTTTTTTCGTCGGAACGCGGAGCGTCAGGCAGCCTTGCGCGTGCGAACGGTTTTTGCGCGCGGGGTGCTGGCGGCACGCTTCGCGGCCGGAGCGGCCTTTGCGGGGGCTGCTGCTGCGGCGGCCTTGGCCGGCGCTTTCACACGCGTGCGCTTCGCTGCCGTGGCGCGCGTCGCTTCGGTCGGAGCGTTGGCGGCCGGCACGGCCGCGAGCGTCGTGGCGACCGGCGTATCCGGATGATCCTTCGTCGCGCCGTGCTTCGGCTCGGGGGCATGCTCGCGGATGAAGTCGCGCAGCTGCGGGTAGATGATCGTGCGCCAGCGGCGGCCCGAGAAGATCCCGTAGTGGCCGCACTTCTCGGCGGTCAGGCTGCGGCGATCGTCTTGCGGGATGCCCGTGCACAGCTCGTGCGCGACGTGCGTCTGGCCGCTGCCCGAGATGTCGTCGAGTTCGCCTTCGATCGTCATCAGCGCGGTGTGCTTGATGTCCTGCGGCCGCACGCGCTCGCCTTCGACATCCCACGTGCCTTCCGCGAGCCGGAATTCCTGGAACACGACGCGGATCGTCTCGAGGTAGTACTCGGCGGCCATGTCGAGCACTGCGTTGTACTCGTCATAGAAGCGGCGGTGCGCTTCGGCGTCTTCCTCGTCACCGCGCAGCAGGCTCTGGTAGAAATCCCAGTGCGATTGCGCGTGCCGTTCCGGGTTCATCGCGACGAAGCCCGTATGCTGCAGGAAGCCCGGATACACCTGGCGGCCTTCGCCCGGGTAGTTCGCGGGCACCGTGTGGATCACGTTGTTCTCGAACCACGCGGTCGAGTGCTGCGTGGCGAGCGAGTTCACCGACGTCGGACTGCGGCGGGCGTCGATCGGGCCGCCCATCATCGTCATCGTGAGCGGCGTATCCTCGCCGCGGCTCGCCATCAGCGAGATCGCCGCCAGTACCGGCACCGTCGGCTGGCACACCGAGATCACGTGCAGGTTGCGCGCGCCGATGTGACGGATGAATTCCTGGATGTACGCGATGTAGTCGTGCAGGTGGAACGGACCCGTCTCGATCGGCACCATCCGCGCGTCGATCCAGTCGGTGATGTAGACCTTGTGATCCTGCAGCAGCGTGCGCACCGTGTCGCGCAGCAGCGTCGAGTGGTGGCCCGACAGCGGCGCGCAGACCAGCACGACCGGCTCGTCCTTCAGTTGCGTGACGGCATCGGCATCGTCCGAATAGCGCTTGAAGCGCAGCAGCCGGCAGAACGGCTTCTCGACGATCGTCTGCTCGACGATCGGGATGTTGTGGCCGTCCTTGACGATCTGATGAATGTTGAATTCGGGCTTCTCGTAATCCTTGCCGAGCCGGTACATCAGTTCGTACGCGGCGGCCATCCGCGTTGCGCCGGGCATCAGCGAGAACGGGCTGGACGGGTTGGCGAACGATTTGGACGCGGCCTGGGCCCAGGCCGTCAGCGGGCTCAGCATGGCGCGCTGGAATTCATGCAGTTGGTAAAGCATGCAGACTACTCCCGCGTGGGGGACGGTGCGCAAGGGCGGCGTGGGGCGTCGCGGCGTGCCGTGGGGGTCAGCGGCCGGCCATGTTGCACTGCGGCCGGACAATCGCGTCGATCATATCGGACAACGATGGGTGGTGCAATGCAACATTTCCCCGATTTTTCATCAAAATTTTGCGATTTGACGATCTCTGACCAAGCCGCCCGCGCGCCCGTCCGGCCCCCCGTCAACGCCCCGTCGCCACGGCTGGCGCGGGCTGGCCGGCTGCCCGCGCCATCGCCTCCTCGTGGTGCATCAGGTTCATCGCGGTATGCACGAGCGCCACGTGGGAGAACGCCTGCGGGAAATTCCCGACGAGCCGCCCGGCAACCGGATCGTATTCCTCCGCGAGCAGCCCGAGGTCGTTCGACAGCGCGAGCAGCCGGCTGAACAGCCGGTGCGCGTCGTCGATCCGGCCGAGCAGCGCGTAGTTGTCGACCAGCCAGAAGCTGCACGCGAGAAACGTGCCTTCGCCGGGCGGCAGGCCGTCGTCGTAATCGGTCGTGCGGTAGCGCATCACGAGCCCGTCGTGCAGCAATTCGCGCTCGATCGCCTCGACCGTGCCGACGATGCGCGGGTCTTCCGGCGGCAGGAAGCCGAGCAGCGGCATCAGCAGCACGCTCGCGTCGAGTTCGTCGCTGCCGTAGCTTTGCGCGAACGCCTGCTTGCCTTCGTGCCACGCGTTGGCGCAGACATCCGCATGGATCTGCTCGCGCAGCGCGCGCCAGCGGTCGAGCGAGCCGGGCAGCCGGAACATTTCCGCCGACTTGATCGCGCGGTCGAACGCGACCCACGCCATCACCTTCGAGAACGTGAAATGGAGGCGGCCGCCGCGCGTTTCCCAGATCCCTTCGTCGGGTTCCTGCCAGATCTTCTCGAGATGGTCGAGCAGCGCGCACTGCACGGACCAGACCGTGTCGTCGGCCTGCAGGCCGCCCACGCGCGCGAGGTGCAGCGCGGCCATCACCTCGCCGAACACGTCGAGCTGGAGCTGGTTCGCGGCGCCGTTGCCGACGCGCACCGGCGTCGAATCCTGATAGCCGGGCAGCCAGTCGAGCTCCATTTCCGGTAGCCGGCGCTCGCCGGCGATCCCGTACATGATCTGGATCTGCTCGGGCGAACCGGCCATGACGCGGCCGAGCCACGTACGCCACGCGCGCGCCTCGTCGTAGTAGCCGCCGCGCATCAGCGCGAGCAGCGTGATCGTCGCGTCGCGCAGCCAGCAGTAGCGGTAGTCCCAGTTGCGGTTGCCGCCGATCTTCTCGGGCAGCGACGTGGTCGGCGCCGCGACGATGCCGCCGGTCGGCTCGTACGCGAGCGCCTTCAGCGTGATCAGCGAGCGGCGCACGGCCGCCGCATAGCGGCCTTGCACCTGGCAGCGGCCCGACCATTCGAGCCAGTAGTTCTCGGTGCGTGCGAGCATCGACAGCGGATCGCGCGCGGGCGGCAGCCGCATGTGCGACGCCGCATAGCTGAGCGAGAACGGCACGCGCTCGTCGGCGCTGACCGTGAATTCCGCGAGCGTATGGAGATTCTTGCCGGTGAGCGGCACCGGCGTGCGCAGCACGACGGTGTCGGGGCCCGCGATCGCCTTCATGCCGTCCTCGCGGGTCAGTTGCGTGACCCACGGGATCGAGAAACCGTAGTCGAAGCGCAACACGAGCTCCATGCGCATCTTCATCGTGCCGTGGCGGCCGACGACGATCCGCACCAGTTCGGACCAGCCGTTGCCGGGCGGCATGAAGTCGATCACGGTGACGGCGCCGTCGGCGCTTTCGTAATCGGTTTCGAGGATGAGCGTGTCGCCGCGATAGCGGCGTGTGGTGTGCGTGATCGCGGCGGCGTCGGCAGGAGCAAGCAGCCAGCGGCCGTGCTCGGGCGTGCCGAGAAGCGCCGCGAAGCAGGCGCCCGAATCGAAGCGGGGCCAGCACAGCCAGTCGACGGAGCCGTCTTTCGAGATCAGCGCGGCCGTGTGGCCGTCGCCGACGAGGGCGTAGTCTTCGATCAGGGCGGGCATGGGCAGGCGATCCTTGGGTATTCGAGTTCACAATGCGGACGGCGGCGGCCGGGCTTCACGCCCGGGCGTCGCGCCCCGTATACTCGGCCGGGCGGCGGAGCGCATGAACGGCCGGCGTTTCGTCCTATCTCAACACTTGAAGCGACTCGATGCAAGGAGGATTCAATGCCCAACCGTTTACGCGAGCGTGGCGCACGCGCTTCGACACGAGGGTTCCCGCTTAGGCTCGCTCACTGGATGAAAGGTTTCGCGATCGTGCTCTCCTTGTCCGCGACCCACGCATTTGCGCAGCAATCGCCCGCACCGGCCGACGGCGTCTACAACCTGCTGGTCGGCACCTACACGGGCGGCGGCAGCGACGGCATTTATGTTTACCGCTTCGATACTAAAAATGGCAGCGTCGCGCCCGTATCGTCGGCAAAGACCGTGAACCCGTCGTATCTGTTGCCGAGCCGCGACGGTCGCACCGTCTACGCGGTCAACGAACTGCCCGGTGACGACGGGCCCGCGTCGCAGCGCGGCGGCGTCAGCGCGTTCCGTTTCGACGCGAAGACGGGCGCGCTGAGCTTCATCGACCGCGTGTCGTCGGAAGGGAACGATCCTTGCTATCTCGCGCTGTCGCCGGACGGCAAGTACCTCGTGACGGCCAATTACTCGGTCGCGAAGGATCCGGGCGGCAGCTTCGCGGTGTTTCCGCTGCGCGACGACGGTGCGGTCGGCCAGTCCGTGCTGACCGTGCACCACGAAGGCACGGGGCCCGTGAAGGGCCGCCAGGACGGCGCGCACGTGCACTCGACGGTGTTTTCGCCGGACGGCCGCTATCTGTTCGTGCAGGATCTCGGCGCGGACAAGATCTACGGCTACCGCTACACGGTGGACGGCAGCCGCGGGCTGATCAGCCCGACCGACACCCGCTACACGCCGGTGAAGGCCGGCTCGGGCCCGCGTCACATGGTGTTCGGCGCCGACGGCCGGTTCGCGTACGTGACGAGCGAGCTCAACGCATCGGTCGAGGTGTTCGGCTATCACGACGGCAAGCTGACGCCGGTCGAGACGGTGTCGATGACGGCGCCGGGTTTCAAGGGCAAGGTCGGCGGCGGCGCGATCCACCTGTCGCCGGACGGCCGCTTCCTGTACGTGAGCAACCGCGGCGACGCGAACGATCTCGTGATCTACGCGGTCAACAAGGCCGACGGCCGGCTGAAGCAGGTCGGCCGCCAGTCGAGCCTCGGCAAGACGCCGCGCGAGTTCCTGATCGATCCGACCGGCAAGTGGCTGATCGTCGGCAACCAGGACAGCGACGCGTTCTACGTGTTCAGCCGCGATGTCGAAACGGGGCAGCTCGGCGCGAATCCGCAGAAGGTCGCGGTCGGCAAGCCGGTCGATTTCAAGCTGGTGCCGGTGCAGTAAATGCGTCAGCCGTAAATGAAAAGGGCGCTGCCGATGCAGCGCCCTTTTTTTCGGGGCGGCCGGTTTCCCGGTGGCCCGTATCGATCGACGGCGGCCGTCCGGCCGCCGCGTTCAGTCGGCCGCGGCCGGCACGAGCACCTCGCGGCTGCCGTTGATGCCCATCGCCGACACGAGCCCGGCTGCTTCCATCTGCTCGACGAGGCGTGCCGCGCGGTTGTAGCCGATGCGCAGCTGCCGCTGCACCGACGAGATCGACGCGCGCCGCGTGCGCACGACGAACGCGACGGCTTCGTCGTACAACGGATCGGCTTCCGCGTCCGGCGCTTCGCCGAACAGGTCCTGCGTCGCGCCGTCGGCGGCCGGGCCGTCGAGGATGCCTTCCTCGTACTGCGGCTCGCCGAACTGCTTCAGGTACTCGACGATCCGGTGCACTTCCTCGTCGGCGACGAACGCGCCGTGCACGCGCTGCGGATAACCGGTGCCCGGCGGCAGGAACAGCATGTCGCCCATCCCGAGCAGCGACTCGGCGCCCATCTGGTCGAGGATCGTGCGCGAGTCGATCTTCGACGACACCTGGAACGCGACGCGCGTCGGGATGTTTGCCTTGATCAGGCCCGTGATCACGTCGACGGACGGACGCTGCGTCGCGAGGATCAGGTGGATGCCGGCTGCGCGTGCCTTCTGCGCGAGGCGCGCGATCAGCTCTTCGATCTTCTTGCCGGCGACCATCATCAGGTCGGCCAGCTCGTCGATCACGACGACGATCAGCGGCAGCTTCGACAGCGGCTCGGGATCCTCGGGCGTCAGCGAGAACGGGTTGCCGATCTTCTTTTCCTTCGCTTCCGCGTCGCGGATCTTCTGGTTGAAGCCCGCGAGGTTGCGCACGCCGACGGCCGACATCAGCCGGTAGCGCTTCTCCATTTCGCCGACGCACCAGTTCAGCGCGTTCGCCGCGAGCTTCATGTCGGTGACGACCGGCGCGAGGAGGTGCGGGATGCCTTCGTAGACCGACAGCTCCAGCATCTTCGGGTCGATCATGATGAGCCGCACGTCTTCCGGCGTCGCCTTGTACAGCAGCGACAGGATCATTGCGTTGATCGCGACCGACTTGCCCGAGCCCGTCGTGCCGGCGACGAGCATGTGCGGCGCCTTCGCGAGATCGGTGACGATCGGGTGGCCCGTGATGTCCTTGCCCATCGCGATGGTCAGTTGCGACTGCGAATGCTCATACTCGCGTGAGGCGAGGATTTCCGACAGGCGGATCATCTGGCGCTTCGCGTTCGGCAGTTCGAGGCCCATGCAGGTCTTGCCGGGAATCGTCTCGACGACGCGGACCGACGTGAGGCCGAGGCCGCGCGACAGGTCCTTCATCAGCCCGACGATCTGGCTGCCGCGCACACCGAGCGCGGGCTCGATCTCGAAGCGCGTGATCACGGGGCCGGCCGATGCGCCGACGACCGTGACCGGCACCTTGAATTCCTGCAGGCGCTGCTCGATCACCTGGGCCGTCTGCGCGAGGTGTTCCTCGGTGATGGTTTCGACGTCGCCGGACGCGGGCTCGAGCAGGTCGAGCGTCGGCAGTTCGACGCTGAACGACGCGGGCGCGTGGAATTCGAACGCGTTCGGGCGCGGCTGGCGCACCGGGGTGTCGGGGGCCACGGTGTCGGCTGCGGCCGACTCGGTCGTCACGGCGGCGGTTGCGCCGGGCAGCGGGACCGCCGGGGGCGTCGGCGGCGTAACGAACGCCGCCGGCATCGACAGGATCGTGCCAGGGACAGTGGCTGCCGGCTGCGGTGCCGTGGTGGTCGAGGCCGTGGCCGGCGCCGCGGACACGTCGCTCGACATTGCCGACGATGCGGCAGGGGCGGGCGGTGTCGTGAACGTCGTGATGGTTTCTGCGGCCGGCGTGGAAACGATCGACGGAGCCTGCGTCGCGGCCGTTGCGCCGAAGGATGCCAACGATCCGATCGCAGCGGAAGCGGCGGGTGGCACGGGCGGGTTGGTTACTGGCTGCGGTGCGATTGCGCCGAATGCCGCGCTGGTCGACGAAGTTGCCGTGTTGGCCTGGTGCATCGGTGCGGGCGCGGAAGGTTGCGCCGCGAGCGGGGCGGACGTGAAATTCACGAATGCCGGTGCTGCGGGCGCTTGCGCGGTCAATGCCGACGTAATGGTTGTCGGCGGTATCGCGGCGGGTGCCGCGGTTGTCTCAGGCGTCGCTGCGCGGGCGACCGAACCGTCAGTCATGCCCGTGACATCGATCGGCGCTGCCGACGCGACGGATGCAACCGTCGATGTCGACGCGGCCGGTTGTGACGGCGAAGCCGATACCGTGCCGGTCACGCCGGCCGGTGACGTTGTGGCGGTGACGGGCGCAACACTCGAAGCGAAAGCCGGTGCCTGTGCAGTCGCGCCGAGGGCCGTGCCGACGACCGGCGACACAGCAGCGGCCGAAGCCGCCGGCGCTGCGGTAAACGGTTGAATCTCTGGCGATTTCGGCAATTCCGCAGAAGCGGCCACCGGTGTCGTTGCAGGTTGCGCCGCCGGAGTCCAACGCGTGACGGGCGTGCTGCGTTCAGCGATGTCCGACAGCGGTGCCCAACGCTCCGCCGCGGCCGGCTTGGCGGCCTCTGGTGCGGGGCTCGTTGCGGGCAGTGCCGACGTCGCCGCAACCGGCTTTGCCTCGAAAACGGCGCGCGCCGATGTTCCGGCGATCGACGAAGAGGGGAGGGCAGCGAACGGAGCGATGCCACCGGCAGGTTTTACGTCGGCGTGCGCGCCATCGACACCCGGTGGCACGTAGGCCGATGCAGGGCGATCGATTGCCGGTGCGCCGGAATCGACGAACGCTGCCGGATGGCGTGCGGGAACCTCGTCGACCGCTGCTTCACCGGCCTGTTGCGCGAAGGTGGCGTGGGCCGGCTCCGATACCGTTGCGTCTGCCGGCGATTCCACGATCGGGTTTCCGGCGGATACGTCGAACGCGGAAACCGACGGGCTGCCAAAGTCTTCCCACGGCGCGAGATCGACGGGGGCGCCGAACGACGGCGCGGGCGTGATCGCGTGTGCGGATGCGGCGGGCGCATCGCCGACGTGGCGGATATCGTCGTCGGCTTGATGCGAAAACGCGGCACCGTCGATGCCGGTGCCGGCATTCGACAGTGCGTGCGGTGCCGCGTTGTCGAACGCCGGGGTGGCCCAGTCGGCAACTGTCGCGTGGAGGCCGGGCTCAGCCGGCATGAACGCATCCAGCACGATCGGCGCGCTGTCGTCGAATGCGGGCGCGGCAACGTGTTCGACAGGAACACCGGCGTCATGGGTTGCGATGCCGTGAGCCGTGGAGACGAACGCGTTCGACACGGCCGCGGCTGCCGGCGCGGCGACGCTGCCTGCCGTCGCGGCCATCCCGGCCACGGCTGCGGCCCCCGTCATTGCCTGCGTCGCATCGGCCGACTCCGCACCACCCAGCGTTGCCCATTGGGCGGTGCTGGCCTCGATCGAACGCAGCGTGTCGTGAACGCTCGGCGCCGGCGTGATCGGCGTGGCGGGCTTTTCGGTCCACGCATAGAGCGGCGCACGCGCCGGCGTTGGCGGCGTCGGACGGCGTCGTGCCGCGTCCGGCGACACGCCGGCGGCGGTCGTTGCCGTGACCGGGCGTACTGGCGGGCGCTGCGGCTGCGCGCCGGCCGCGCGCGGCGTGACCGTCGCACGCGGCGGCGTCTGCTTCAGTGCAGCGGTGGCCGGACGCGCGGCAGTCGGCCGCGGTCGGACGGGTTCGAAGCCGACAGGAAGCGGGGCCGGATCGGGGCGCGGCATTTGCGAGTTTGCCGCCGCGCGCGCGAGGCTCGCGGTGCTGCCGGTCGTGGGCGGCGGCATCGCGCTGGTCGGGATCGGCGCGGGGGGCGCCACCGGCGTGCGCTGCGGCGCGGTCGGCTTCAGCCAGCCCGACGGCGCGACGGGTTCCGTGTGCGGACGCGGCGGCGTCTTGCTGCGCGGCTTCGGCCGCGCCTGCGGGTCGGGTTTCCACAGCGTCGGACGCGAATACCGGCCGTTCTGGCGCGGCGCCATCGAGTTGACGGTATGCGCGGTGGTCGGCTGCACGATGTCGTCGTCACGATGCAGCGCGCTGCGCGGCAGGTCGGCGATTCCGCGCGCGTCGTCGTCGCCGCCGTCGCGCGACAGCTTGACGCCGAACGACGTGTCGACCCACGCGGCGAACTGCCGCCAGCCGATGCCGGTCAGCCAGGGCAACCCGGCGAAGAACAGGACGACCATCGCGACCGGCGTGCCGATCGGACCGAGTACGTGGGCGAAGCCCGCCGAGAACGCATGGCCGAGTGCGTTCGTGTCGGGGCCCGACAGCGGGCTCGTCAGCGTGCAGCTTGCGACGAATACCGCGGCGAAGCCGAGCCACAGGCGGATCGAGCCGCGGCCGGCGAGCCCGCCGCCACCGGGCAGCATCGCCTGCACGAGACGCCAGAAGAGAAGGAGGAACCAGACGGCGGAGATGCCGAACCAGCCGAAGACAACCGTGTGCATGCTTTGAAACAGGAGTGGGGAGGGGCGCGCGAGGCGCGACCCGCCGAGTTTAACCGGCCGGCGAACAAGATTCTCGAGCGGCGTGAATTCGTTTCACGCCGTGCGGCATGTGCGTTCGGCACACGCGCGCGACACGCGGCGCGAAGGCGGTCGGCCGGCCTTCGCGTGCGTGATGCATCAGGGGCTCCGGTGCGTGAAAGTGAGCGTTGCGCCGGCGTTGGTCACGATCTGCAATTGCTGCGGCTCGCGCATCTGCACGCCGGTCTTGTCGACGTGCGCGAGCGCGTCGAGGTACGCGTGCTCGAGCTGGCCGCCCAGCGAATTCGGGCAGGCCATCCGCGTGCCGGCAAGCGGCCCGAAGCTCAGCAGGCCGTTCTTGATGGCGTAGGTGCCCATATAGCGATTGCAGCCCGAGAACCCGCTGGCGCGCCGGATGCCCGATTCGGTCGACAGCGCGAGCTTGATCGGCTCGCCGTTGTCGCCATGCGGGATCGCGCGCTGCGTGCCGTCGGCATTCGTCCAGCTGGTGAGTTCCCAGCTCGTGTCGTCGAGCAACTGGACGGCGGCCGGGTTGTACGGGTCGGGTGCGGCGGCGGCGGAATCGGGATGGGTCGGCATCGCGCAGGCGGCGAGAAGCGTGGCAAGCGTCAACGCGCAGAGCGGCGCGCGCAACGGGCGAAACAGGCCGGTGCGTGCGCGTGCGGCGGCGGACAGGTGGGACATGAGCCTCGTTCCTCATCGGATTCTGATCAAGGCGTAAGAGTAACGCACCCGCCCCGCGGCAGGCGAGCCGACACTTCGCGCATGAAAACGTTCGCAGCCCGCCTACGTGCCGTGCGCGGTCGGGCACCGGCGCGTCGAAACGCCCAAAACCGGCGTCATCGCGCGTGTTAACATCGGAGCCGTTTTCGTCCTCCACCAGAAGCGGGAAATCACATGCAGATCGGTCAGCGGCTCGGTACGCCGCTCTCACCCTCGGCCACGCGCGTCATGCTGCTCGGCGCCGGCGAGCTCGGCAAGGAAGTCATCATCGCGTTGCAGCGTCTCGGTGTCGAAGTCATCGCGGTCGACCGCTATCCGGACGCGCCGGGTCATCAGGTCGCGCATCGCGCGCACGTGATCGACATGACGGATGCCGCCGCGCTGCGCGCGATCGTCGAGGCCGAGCGTCCGCACCTGATCGTGCCGGAGATCGAGGCGATCGCCACCGACGCGCTCGCGGCGATCGAGGCGGCCGGTCTTGCCGAGGTGATTCCGACCGCGCGTGCGACCCAGCTCACGATGAACCGCGAAGGCATCCGCCGGCTCGCGGCCGAGGAGCTCGGCCTGCCGACGTCGCCGTATGCGTTCGCGGATTCGTTCGAGGCTTTCAGCGCGGCGGTCGCGAAGATCGGCATGCCGTGCGTCGTGAAACCGGTGATGTCGTCGTCGGGCAAGGGGCAGTCGGTCGTGAAGACCGACGCCGACGTGAAGGCCGCGTGGGACTACGCGATGGCGGGCGGACGTGTGAACCACGGCCGCGTGATCGTCGAGGGCTTCATTGATTTCGACTACGAGATCACGCAGCTGACCGTGCGCGCGATCGATCCGGCGACGCTCGCCACGCGCACCTACTTCTGCGAGCCGGTCGGCCATGTGCAGGTCGCGGGCGACTACGTCGAATCGTGGCAGCCGCAGCCGATGAGCGCCGCGGCGCTCGAGAAGTCGCGTGAGATCGCGCACAAGGTCACCGAGGCGCTCGGCGGGCGCGGGTTGTTCGGCGTCGAGCTGTTCGTGCGCGGCGACGACGTGTGGTTCTCGGAAGTGAGCCCGCGGCCGCACGATACGGGCCTCGTCACGCTCGCGTCGCAGCGCCAGTCGGAGTTCGAGCTGCACGCGCGCGCGATTCTCGGGCTGCCGGTCGATCCGGCGCTCGGGACGCCGGCCGCGTCGGCCGTGATCTACGGCGGGCTCGACGAGCGCGGGATCGCGTTCGAAGGCGTGCGCGACGCGCTTGCCGTGCCGGGCGCCGACCTGCGCCTGTTCGGCAAGCCGGAAAGTTTTGCGAAGCGGCGCATGGGCGTCGCGCTGGCGACCGGTGCGACCGTCGACGAAGCCCGTGAACGCGCGAAGCACGCCGCCGCGGCCGTCCGGCCCGTATCGGCCCGCTGACAGAACGAGGAGAGGACGATGGCGTCGAGGTGGTTGCGTATCGGAAAGCTGGGCGCCGCGCTGGCGCTTGTCGCGAGTCTCGCGGGTTGCGGCGTCGCGGCCGCGCCGTGCCGGGTCGCATCGGCCGGGCTCAAGATCGTGCCGCTCGTCGGCCATCTCGCGGCCGCGCCGACCGACGCGTGCGCCGACGTCATCGATCCCTGATCCCGGCGACCGGCTCGATTGCCTGCCAACAATAATTGCGCGCCCCGCGAGGGCGCGTTTCCACCCGTCTCGTGAGAGGACCTGCATGATTCGCCAAACCTTCGCCGCGCTCGCGCTTGCCGGCACTGCCGTTTCCGTCGCGCACGCCGCGCAACTGACCGTCGAAGAGATCGACGCCGATTCGCGCCAGCAGGCCGTCTACCAGTGCGCGAACCAGAAGCAGCCCGTGCGCGTGTCGTACTGGCTCGCGGGCAACGGCCAGAGCTTCGCGCTCGTGCCGGTCAACGGGAAGCAGATGCTGTTCGTCGACACCGTATCGGGGTCGGGCGCGCGCTATCAGGCCGGCCGCTATACGTGGTGGACGAAGGGCAAGGAAGCGACGCTGCGCGACGAGATCGCCGACCAGAAGGCGCCGCCGCTGCTGGGCGACTGCGTGCAGGTCGAGAAGAAAAAGAAGAAGGGCTGAGCGCCGGGCACGATCGTGGATCGCACGCGCGCGTATTGACCGGTTGCCGGGCCTGACCGCCCGGTACGCGGGCACGCGGCGGGCGTCTGGATACGATCATCCGCGATCGGACCCCTGATATTGATTGCCGGCCGATCGGGATAGCCCGGTCGGGCCGTCCATCGCCCGCACGGGCCTGTACCGGCCCGCCGCGCGAACCGCCGGTGTGGCCGTTCGCGGCGTTGTCACGGACAGATGGCCGCGCAGTGCTACAATACGGCCCTTTCCGCCGGCATTCGCGCCGAACGGAGTCCGCACGGCCTGGCGTCCAGCGTTCATATTGAACCGGTCCCAAGCGCCAGAGCGGCGCCGCGCGGCGCGCCGCGGCTCCGTCTATTTCCGAATTGTGATGAGCGCAGGCCCGGCTGGCCTGACGCACGATGTCCCCGCCGCGCCTTTTGAGCGAAACGCCACCATGTCCGATTCTGTCGCCAAGCCCGTCGACGCAACCTTCGACCAATTCGGCCTTGCCGCCGATATCCTGAAAGCCATTGTGGAGCAGGGCTATACGACGCCGACGCCGATTCAGGCGCAGGCCATTCCGGTCGTGCTCGCCGGCCGCGACGTCATGGGCGCCGCGCAAACGGGTACCGGCAAGACCGCGAGCTTCTCGCTGCCGATCATCCAGCGCCTGTTGCCCCAGGCCAACACGAGCGCGTCACCGGCGCGCCACCCCGTGCGCGCGCTGATTCTCACGCCGACCCGCGAACTGGCCGACCAGGTCGCCGCGAACGTGCACGCGTATGCGAAGCACACGCCGCTGCGCAGTGCGGTCGTGTTCGGCGGCGTCGACATGAACCCGCAGTCGGCGGAGCTGCGCCGCGGCGTCGAGATCCTGATCGCGACGCCGGGCCGCCTGCTCGACCACGTGCAGCAAAAGACCGCGAACCTCGGCCAGGTGCAGATCCTCGTGCTCGACGAAGCCGACCGGATGCTCGACATGGGCTTCCTGCCCGATCTGCAGCGCATCCTGAACCTGCTGCCGAAGGACCGTCAGACGCTGCTGTTTTCGGCCACGTTCTCGGGCGAAATCAAGAAGCTCGCATCGACCTATCTGCGCAATCCGCAGACGATCGAGGTCGCCCGCAGCAACTCGACGAACGCGAACGTCACACAGATCGTCTACGACGTCGCCGAAGGCGACAAGCAGGCGGCCGTCGTGCAGCTGCTCCGTGATCGCGGCCTGAAGCAGGTGATCGTGTTCTGCAACAGCAAGATCGGCGCGAGCCGCCTGGCGCGCAATCTCGAGCGCGACGGTGTCGTCGCGTCGGCGATTCACGGCGACAAGACGCAGCTCGAGCGGATGCAGGCCCTCGACGCGTTCAAGCGCGGCGAGATCGAGGCGCTGGTCGCGACCGACGTGGCCGCGCGCGGCCTCGACATCGCCGAGCTGCCGGCCGTGATCAACTTCGACCTGCCGTTCAGCGCGGAAGATTACGTGCACCGGATCGGCCGTACCGGCCGCGCGGGGGCGACGGGCGACGCGCTGTCGCTGTGCAGCCCGAACGAGCGCAAGCAGCTTGCCGATATCGAAAAGCTGATCAAGCGTCCGCTCGAAATGCAGACGCTCAAGCTCGACAAGCCGGCACGCCAGCGTCAAGACGACCGTGGCGGCGAGCGCGGTGGTGACCGTGGCGGCGATCGCCACGGCGAACGCAGTGGCGAACGAGGCGGCGAACGAGGCGGCGAACGAGGCGGCCGTCGCGAACGCGACGAGCATCGCGGTGCGTCGGGACACCGGTCGGCCGGTGCCGAGCGTGGTGGTCGTCCCCGTCGCCACGAAGCGCCGGTCGACGATTTCTTCCTGAAGCCGTACGAGCCGTCGGCGCCGGCGAAGCAGGCGGACGACGCACAGCACGCGCAGCAGCCCGAAAAGAAAGGGCCGAAGCGTCAGGTCGCGGCGCTGCTCGGCGGGTTCGGGATGCCGCGCAAGCCGTCGGTGTAAGGCTGGCGGAGTGGCAGGGGCGGCGTGCGAGCGCTGCCGGACAAGCGGGTACGTGCGATGAGCATGTGCCCGTTTTTCATTTGGAGTCGGGGAAAGGGGGATCGTGATGCGGTGAGCGATGCAATCGGCGCGGGCTCGGTCGCGATTGCCGCAATTGCCGCGAAATCGGCTCGCTGCGCGCGTCAGCCGGCTTGCGGGCCGAAGCGGCGCGCCCACGCTGCCGTCGCGGCCGCGAAGAACGCATCCAGCGTCGCGCCGGGCAGCGCGCCGTCGGGCGCGAGGCCCAGATGCGCGGCGGCGGCCTGCAGTGCCGGCAGCGGATCATCGCGTTCGAGCGCCATCGCACCCGTCTGCTTGCTGAGTTTCTCGCCGTTGGCATCGACGACGACCGGCACGTGCAGATACCGTGGCGTCGGCACGCCGAGACAGTGTTGCAGATGGATCTGGCGGGCGGTCGAATCGAGCAGGTCTGCGCCGCGCACGACATGCGTGATGCGTGCATCGGCGTCGTCGACGACGACCGCGAGCTGATAGGCCCATTGGCCGTCCGCGCGCTTCAGCACGAAATCGCCGACTTCGGTCGCGAGGTTCTGCGATTGCGTGTGCTGACAGCGGTCGTCGAACGTGACGATCGCGTCGCCGCCGTCGGGCACGCGCAGCCGCCAAGCGCGCGCGGGCTTGCCGTGCAGGCCGGTGCGGCACGTGCCCGGATACGCGAGCGTCGTGTGGCGCTCATGCGCGGCGCGCAGCGAATCGGCGATTTCCTTGCGCGTGCAGCCGCACGGATAGACGAGCGCCGCCGCGACGAGCCGCTCGAGCGCGGCCGTGTAGGCCGCATCGCGCGTGCTTTGCCACACGGGCGGTTCATCGGGCGTCATGCCGAAATGCGCGAGCGTCGCGAGGATGTCGTCGGCCGCGCCGGGTACCGTGCGCGGGCCGTCGAGATCCTCGATGCGCACGAGCCACGTGCCGCCGTGCGCACGCGCGTCGAGCCAGCTCGCGAGTGCGCCGACCAGCGAGCCGAAGTGCAGCGGGCCGGTCGGCGACGGCGCGAAGCGGCCGCGATAGCGGTTCATCGGGGCGCGGGTCGCGCGCTTACGCGGCGCTGGCTGCCTGCGCGCAGGCGGGGCACGACTTGCCGGGCACGTAGCTCGGCGATTGTTGCGCTTCCGGCGTGACGACCGCGCGGCACGCGAAGCACGTGACGTTCTCGGTGGGCTGGAGTTGCGGGTTCAGCGCGGTGCGGTAGTCGAACACGAAGCAGTCGCCGTGGTAGTGCGCGCCGCCGACTTCCTCGAAGTATTTCAGGATCCCGCCTTCGAGCTGGTACACGTTCTCGATGCCGATTTCCTTCATGTGGATCGCGGCCTTCTCGCAACGGATGCCGCCCGTACAGAACGACACGACCGTCTTGCCTTCGAGGTCGGCGCGGTTCGCGTCGATCACTTCCGGGAATTCGCTGAACTTGTCGATCCGGTAGTCGAGCGCGTCGTCGAACGTGCCGACGTCGACTTCGAACGCGTTGCGCGTGTCGAGCATCACGACCGGGCGGCCCGTGTCGTCGTGGCCGCGGTCGAGCCACGTCTTCAGCGTGCGGGCGTCGACGAACGGCGCGCGACCGAGTTCCGGCTTGATCGCGGGCTTCTTCATCGTGATGATCTCGCGCTTCAGGCGCACGAGCATGCGGCGGAACGGCTGCGAGTCGGACAGGCTTTCCTTGAACTGCAGCGTCGCGAACTTGCCTTCGAACAGCGGGTCGTGGCGGAGGTACGCGATGAACGCGTCGGCGGCTTCGCGCGTGCCGGCGATGAACAGGTTGATGCCTTCCGGTGCGAGCAGGATCGTGCCGCGCAGGTCGAGTTCGTTGCAGCGGGCGGTGACGAGCGGGCGCCATTGCTCAGTCGCGTCGAGCGACACGAAATGGTAGGCGGCGAGGTTGACGATGGTCATGATGGTCCGACGGGAAAACGGCCGCGCGGCGGCCCGCAAAAAAGGGTGCGAAGCCGGGGCGTTGATTCGAAAAACCGTATTATCCCGCAAACGGCGCGCGCATCGGCATCCGGCCGTTTGGCCAGCCGCGCGACGCGTCGCCGCGTGCATCGGCCGAACGGCTGGCGCGGGCATTTTTTGGGCAGCCTGCGCGGCGAGGCGGCTACAATAGCGCCCATGTCAGATCCCCGCTTCGTCCATCTTCGCGTTCACTCCGAATTCTCGATTGCCGACGGCATCGTGCGCATTGACGACATCGTCAAGGCAGCGGCCGCTGACGGTCAGGGCGCGCTCGCGCTCACCGATCTCGGCAACGCATTCGGCCTCGTCCGTTTCTACCAGGAAGCCCGCGGCAAGGGCGTCAAGCCGATCGCCGGCTGCGACGTCTGGATCGCCAATCCCGACGACCGCGACAAGCCGTCGCGGCTGCTGCTGCTCGTCAAGGACAAGGTCGGTTACCTGAATCTCTGCGAGCTGCTGTCGAAGGCATGGCTCACGAACCAGTACCGCGGCCGCGCGGAGCTCGATGCGAGCTGGCTCGACGGCGAGCTCTCGCAGGGGCTGCTCGCGCTGTCGGGCGCGCAGCAGGGCGATATCGGGCTCGCGCTGGCCGCGGGCAACGAGGAAGCCGCGCGCCGTCACGCCGAGCGCTGGGCGAAGGTGTTTCCGGGCGGCTTCTACATCGAGCTGCAGCGTTACGGCCAGCCGGGCGCCGAGGCGTACATCCAGCAGGCCGCGACGCTCGCCGCGTCGCTGAAGCTGCCGGTCGTCGCGACGCACCCGACGCAGTTCATGACCGACGACGATTTCACCGCGCACGAGGCGCGCGTGTGTATCTCGGAAGGCGACATCCTCGCGAATCCGCGGCGCCAGAAGCGTTTCACGACCGACCAGTATTTCCGCACGCAGGACGACATGGCCGCGCTGTTCGCCGACCTGCCGTCGGCGATCGCGAACACGGTCGAGATCGCGAAGCGCTGCAACCTGAAGCTCGAGCTCGGCAAGCCGAAACTGCCGCTGTTCCCGACGCCGGACGGCATGTCGCTCGACGACTACCTGGTCCAGTTGTCGAAGGAAGGGCTCGAGACCCGGCTCGCGCAGCTGTATCCGGCCGAAGCCGAACGCGACGCGCAGCGCGACACGTACTACAAGCGCCTCGAATTCGAGTGCGGGACCATCACGAAGATGGGCTTCCCCGGCTACTTCCTGATCGTCGCGGACTTCATCAACTGGGCGAAGAACAACGGCGTGCCGGTCGGCCCGGGCCGCGGCTCGGGCGCCGGTTCGCTGGTCGCGTACGCCCTCGGCATTACCGATCTCGATCCGCTGCGCTACAACCTGCTGTTCGAGCGCTTCCTGAACCCGGAACGCGTGTCGATGCCCGACTTCGACATCGACTTCTGCCAGCACGGCCGCGATCGCGTGATCCAGTACGTGAAGGAAAAATACGGCGCGGACGCCGTGTCGCAGATCGCCACCTTCGGCACGATGGCCGCGAAGGCCGCCGTGCGCGACATCGGCCGCGTGCTCGACGTCGGTTACATGTTCACCGACGGCATCGCGAAGCTGATTCCGTTCAAGCCGGGCAAGCACGTGACGATCGCCGACGCGATGAAGGAAGAGCCGCAGCTTCAGGAGCGCTACGACCACGAGGACGAAGTGCACCAGCTGCTCGATCTCGCGCAGCGCGTCGAGGGCCTCACGCGTAACGTCGGGATGCACGCGGGCGGCGTGCTGATCGCGCCCGGCAAGCTGACCGATTTCTGCCCGCTGTACACGCAGGGCGACGAAGGCGGTGTCGTCAGCCAGTACGACAAGGACGACGTCGAAGCCGTCGGCCTCGTGAAGTTCGACTTTCTGGGTCTGACCACGCTGACGATCCTCGACTGGGCCGAGCGCTACATTCGCCGCCTCGATCCGTCGAAGGCCGACTGGTCGCTCGCGCAGGTGCCGCTCGACGATCCGGCGTCGTTCCAGATCCTGAAGAAAGCCAACACGGTCGCGGTGTTCCAGCTGGAAAGCCGCGGGATGCAGGGCATGCTGAAGGATGCGCAGCCCGACCGCTTCGAGGACATCATCGCGCTCGTGTCGTTGTACCGTCCGGGCCCGATGGACCTGATCCCGAGCTTCTGCGCACGAAAGCATGGCCGTGAGAAGGTCGACTATCCGGATCCGCGTGTCGAACCCGTCCTGAAAGAGACCTACGGCATCATGGTCTATCAGGAGCAGGTGATGCAGATGGCGCAGATCATCGGCGGCTACTCGCTCGGCGGCGCGGACTTGCTGCGTCGCGCGATGGGCAAGAAGAAGCCCGAGGAGATGGCCAAGCACCGCGAGATCTTCGCCGAGGGCGCGGCGACGAACGGTCTCACGCGCGAGAAGTCCGACGAGATCTTCGACCTGATGGAGAAGTTCGCGGGCTACGGCTTCAACAAGTCGCACGCGGCCGCCTACGCACTGCTCGCGTATCACACCGCGTGGCTGAAGGCGCACCATCCGGCCGAATTCATGGCGGCCAACATGACGCTCGCGATGGACGACACCGACAAGGTGAAGATCCTGTACGACGATTGTGTCGTGAACAACCTCGCCGTGCTGCCGCCCGACATCAACCAGTCGCACTACCGCTTCGAGCCGGTCGCCGAAGCCGACGGCAAGCGCTCGCGCACGATCCGCTACGGCCTCGGCGCGGTGAAGGGCAGCGGCCAGAACGCGATCGAGGAAATCCTGCGCGCCCGCGAGGAAAAGGCGTTCACCGACCTGTTCGACTTCTGCGAACGGATCGACCGGCGCGTCGTCAACCGCCGCACGGTCGAGGCGCTGATCCGCGCCGGCGCGTTCGACTCGCTGAACGCGAACCGTGCGCAGCTGATCGCATCGGTGCCGCTCGCGATGGAAGCGGCCGACCAGGCCGAGGCGAACGCGATGCAGGCCGGCCTGTTCGACATGGGCGCCGAGTCGCCGCACGCGCATGCGCTCGTCGACGAACCCGCATGGGACGACAAGCGCCGCCTGCAGGAAGAAAAGGGCGCGCTCGGTTTCTACCTGTCCGGCCACCTGTTCGACGCCTATCGCGATGAAGTGCGCCGCTTCGTGCGGCAGAAGGTCGGCGACCTGAAGGAAGGGCGCGACAAGCTCGTCGCGGGCATCATCGCGTCGCTGCGCACGCAGATGACCCAGCGCGGCAAGATGCTCATCGCACTGCTCGACGACGGGTCGGGCCAGTGCGAGATCACGATCTTCAACGAGCAGTTCGAGGCCAACAAGGCGCTGTTCAAGGAAGACGAGCTGCTGATCGTGCAGGGGCAGGCGCGCAACGACGCGTTCACGGGCGGCATTCGCTTCACGACCGATACCGTGATGGATCTCGAACGCGCACGCAGTCGTTATGCGCAAGCCGTGCGGCTGACGATGAACGGCAACGCCGACGCCGTCGCGTTGCGCCGTGTGCTCGAGCCGCACGTGTCGAAGGACGATCCGGCGGCCGCGACCGCGGTCGAAGCGCCGGCGCCGCGCGGCGGCGGGCGCGATGGCGGCCGGCGTCCGCAGGCGCCGCTGCCGAACGGGCTCGCGGTCCAGGTCCACTACAGCAATGCGCGGGCGCAAGGGGAAATGCGCCTGGGCGACGCGTGGCGCGTGAAGCCGAGCGATGTGCTGCTCGCGGAACTGCGCGCGGCGTTCGACGGCAGCGTCGTCGAAATCACGTACTGATCGCGCCCCGTTTCGATGGCTGTCGCGACAGGCGGCCCGTCGCATCGCCATCGTGCGGTGCGGCGGGCCGTTTTTTACATCTGAGGGTAATCGGGTCTTGGGCTGGTCATCCGGACGCTATACAATCCGCCGCTAGCCGCATGGAAGCGGTGCCAGCCGCGGGTTCGCGCGGCGAACGGCGCCGCTATCGTGCGCATAAACGGGGGCGGATCCGCGCGACGCGCGACGCGATCGCCCTGGATCAGGATGCCGTGGAACGGCCCGTCGCGACGATAAAAAAACTGACTGTCACCACATGACCATGGCCAATGGGAACCCGACGCAGCGGATCCTCGTGATCCGGATTGATTTTCTGGGCGACATGCTGTGTACGACGGCGTTTCTCGGTGCGCTGAAGGAACGCTGGCCCGGCGCGGAACTCCATGTGGTCGCGAACCGCTACAACGCGGCCGCGCTGGCCGGCAACCCGGACGTGCACGCAATCCACACCTATGTGTACAGCCGTCAGTGCGAGCGCAATGACCGCCCCGGGAGGATGCGCGCATTCTTCGACCGGCTGCGGCTCGTGCGCCGCCTGCGTCGCATGCGGTTCGACCTCGTGATCGTACCGAACGGCGGTATGCACCGCAGCAGCATGCAGTTCGCGCGTCAGCTCCGCGCGAAGGATTGCCGCTGGCACGATGCCGACACCGAATTCGACGATCGCAAGCCCGAGCATGTCGCGCAGCGGCAGATGTGCCACGAGGCGCTGTCGGGTTTCCGGCTCGTGCCGGAGCTCGGCCGTGCGGATCTCGACCGTCTCGAACTGTCGGTTCATCCCGATCGCGCGCTGCAGGACACGTGGTATAGCCTGCTCGGCGCGCACGCGAAGCCGCGTGTCGGGCTGTTCGTGTCGAACAAGGCGGTCGAGCGCCGCTGGCCCGCAGACCGTTGGCGCGACCTCGGCGTGCGGCTTGCGCCGTTCGCCGACGTGATCGTGTTTCGCGACCCCGCGATCGGCAAATGTGCCGAGGACGACGCGTGGCGCGACGTGAATGCGCGGCATGTGGCGCCGTCGTCGATCGCCGACCTGGTCGCCGCCGCGAGCTTGCTCGACGTGATCGTGTCGGCCGACAGCGCGCCCGTGCATCTTGCGTCGGCGCTTGGCGTGCCGGTCGCCGCGCTGTTCGAGGACCGCCCCGAGAAGTACCTGCGCTGGCACCCGCTCGGCGTGCCGCACGTGATCCTGCGTGCCGGCGCGACCGTCGACGCGATCGGCGTCGACGCGGTCGACCGGGCGGTGCGCCATCTGCTGCCGCAGGCCGGCCGTCGCGACGACTCGCTGGCCGCCGCGGGACATGTGCAGCCGGCTGCCGCCGCACCCGCGATCGGGACGATCGCCTCGTAGCGGGACGCACCCCGCACGGCGCGGACGTCGGCGCGGCCCGCTGGCGGGGCCGCATCAGGGCAGCATGCACGGCCGGTGCGCCACGTCGCGCCGGCTGCGGCAAAATCCTGTACATTGCCAGCCTTGTTCAGCCAGCTAGACAGATCGATCGCCGTGGCCCTGTTTTCTTCTGCCCGCCCGCCCAGAACCATCCTCGTTGCCGCGCCGCGTCGGATCGGCGACGTGTTGCTGACGACGCCGCTCGTGCGTTCGCTGAAGGCCCGCTGGCCGGAGGCACAGATCGACATGCTGGTGTTTCGCGGCACCGAGGGCGTGCTCGAGCACAATCCCGACGTGCGCCGCGTGATCGTCGTCGCGCAACGTGCGGGATTTCGCGAGCGGCTGCGCGACGCGTTGTCGATGTGGCGCCGCTACGATCTCGCGTGCGCGGCGCTGAGTTCCGACCGGCCGCGTTTCTACAGCTGGTTCGCCGGCCGCAAGCGGGTCGGCCTCGTCGATCCGAATCGCGTCACGTGGCT
The DNA here is from genome assembly GCF_029962485.1 of Burkholderia cepacia. Classification (NCBI taxonomy): domain Bacteria; kingdom Pseudomonadati; phylum Pseudomonadota; class Betaproteobacteria; order Burkholderiales; family Burkholderiaceae; genus Burkholderia; species Burkholderia cepacia. Next base: position 2,628,378 of record NZ_CP073637.1, on the reverse strand, counting down.
CACACGATTGATGCTGAACGGGATCGCGATCAATCATCACGAATCCGCGCATACGGTTGTCAGCACGCTCGCCCTTGCCCCGGTGATCGGCATCGAGCCGGTGTCCGAGGTCGTTGCGCCCGGCATCGGCGACGATCCCGCGCGGCGCGCGCGCTTCGACGCGTGGCTCGCCGAGTCGCCGGCGATCCGCGACGGCAAGCCGCTGGTCGTCCTGCATCCGTATCCGATGTTCCGCTACAAGCAATGGCGGCTTGACGGCTGGGTCGAGATGATCGGCTGGCTGCGCGAGCACGGCTTCGCGGTCGCGCTGTCGGGCGGCCCGGCCGACAGCGAGCGCGAGTATGCGGAGCAGGTCGCGGCCGAAGCGGGCGGCGACGTGCTGAACCTGGTCGGCCGGCTGACGTTCGGCGAGAGCGCGGAGCTCGTGCGGCGCGCACGGCTCTTCATCGGGCCCGACACCGGCGCGACGCACGTCGCGGCCGCGACGGGTACCGACACGATCGCGCTGTTCGGCCCGTCCGACCCCGTGCGCTGGGGGCCGTGGCCGCAGCACTGGCCCGCGACCGAGAATCCCTGGCCATTGCGTGGCTCGGGGCGGCACGGGAACGTGTGGCTGCTGCAGGGGGAGGGCGATTGCGTACCGTGCCGGCACGAAGGCTGCGAGCGCAAGGTCGACAGCCGCAGCGACTGCCTCGCCAATCTCGGTACGCAGCGCGTGAAGGCCGCGGCGGCCGACATGCTCGGGCTGAATCCGCCGGGGGCGGCGGATGTCGTCGTCGACACGTCGCGACTGCATCGCGCCGGGTCCGACTGACGCGCGGGAGACGCGCGTATCGCTGCATTTGAGGGGGAGTCGAACCGCGCCGAGGACGCGCAGCCCGATCGCCTTGCCGGCGGCACCGCTGCCGCGGAAGCGGCCGGCAGCGGGGGCGTATGCCGTCGTACGTTACGCGCTGCGCCGGATCGCCGACGTTTCGCGCGGCAGCGCTTCGCTGCGTTCGCCGCAGCCGAGCAGGATGCCGGCCAGCAGCACGATCAGGTGCCCTTCGGCGAAATCGAGGAGCAGCGAGTTCGCGAGACTGCCGATCGCGAAGATCGTGAGCCACCCGAGCAGCAAATGCCGCGAACGCGGATCGAGCGCGCGGCTGCCGCGCGCGATCTGCACGATCAGGTTGATGAACAGCAGCAGGCCGACCGTGCCGAGTTGCACGGCCATCAGCAGGTATTCGTTATGCGGGTTCGAGGTGAGCTGGCCTTCGGCCGCCGTCTTGCCGGCCGTGAGTCGCTCGAATTCGGATTCGAGGCCGCCCGCGCCGTAGCCGACCACGGGGCGCTGGCGAAACAGTTCGAGCCCCTTCTTGTACCACTCGAGACGCAGCCCCGTGGACGTGGCCGCATCGCTTTGCCGATACTGCTGCACTTCCGTCACGACCTTCACGAGCCGGCCGTTGTGAACCGTGCACGCGGCGACCACGAGTGCGACGCCGGCGAGCGCGAATACGCCTGCGGCAAGCGCGGCGCGCAGCGCCGACTGCCGGCGCAGCAGCAGCACGAAACGCACCGCGACCACGAAGATCAGCAGCAGTGCGATGACCTGCCCCGTGCGTCCTTGCAGCATCACGAACACGTTGACGAGCGACCACGCGGCGATGCCCGCGTATGCGACGCGCGACAGCGCCGTGCGGGCCGTCAGCGCGAGATCGGCGGCCTGGTAGAACAGCAGCGCGCCGAACATGCCGGCGGCGATATGATTCTTGAACACCCACGCGCGCGATAGCGGCAGCTGGGTCGCATGCGCGGGCCCGATCGCGGTCAGCCCGAGATAATTGGTCGTCGACAGCAACAGGATTACGCACAGCGTGCCGAACCAGCAACGCCGCACGATCGGCGCCCAGTTCGAGTGACGAAACGCGAGCACGGCAAACGGCAGCAGCAGCAGCTTGTCGTACTTCGCGACCCAGTTCCACGCCTTGTTGTGCGGTGCGACCGTGTACGTGACGCTGATGGCCAGCGCCGCGAGGATCAACAGCGCCGCGAGCGAAGCCTGATCGGTGACGAACGAGCGCAGGTCGCGCCAGAATTCGGGGGAGATCACGAGCGCGGCGGCGAACAGCCCGCAGAACACGTTGGTCAGCGCGGTCGAGACCGGCACCATGCAGAGCGCGGCGACGGCGAATGCACGGGCGGCGGTCAGGCGCCGCGAGGCGGGAGCGGAAAACGAAAGCATCGGAACCTGTCGAATGGACGAATGCGGCGCGCCGGCATCGTGCGGCCACCGCGCGTCCCGGCGGGAGATTCGGGACGAACCGCGAAGTATACGCGAAGCCGGACAGGATTCCGTGCCGTTTTCGGGGTTCGATCAGCTGAAGGCGCGCTTGATCCGCGAACGCAGCAGCGCACGCTTCAGGCGGCCTTCCACCGCCGGCGTTTCGAGCGCGATTTGCGTGCCGGCCGGCTGGCCGCGATGCAGGTAGTAGCGGTCGAACGTCGCCTGGGTCATGCCCCATTTGTTGAGAAACTGGCGGCGACCGTCGTTCTTGACGATCTTGCCCGTGCTCTTCTGCTGGAAGTGGTAGACGAGGCTGTCGCCGACGCCGAGGAAGATCCGGCAGCCGGCGTCCCAGAATTTCATCGAGAAGTCGTTGTCGCTGCTCATGCCGGGCGACAGCTCGCTGCTGTAGCCGCCGATGCGGTTCCACCAGTCGCGGTGCACGAGCGTCGGCGGCCAGGTCGACCCGAGCCAGTCCGCGCGTGCGAGCTTCGGCGTCGCCGCGACGAGGCCGGCCGCGTCGAACTGCTCGGCGTCGCGGCCGAAATTGCTGACGACGACGCACGGGTTGCGCGTGTCGACCGGCTCGACCATCGTGCCCGACAGCATGAAGAGGTCGGTCGGCATCTGCTCGATACGGCGCACGAGCGCCTTGTCCCAGCCGGGGCAGCAGAACATGTCGTCGTTCATGTAGACGACGTAGTCGCGCGTCGCGCGCGCGGCGGCCAGGTTCACCGCGTGGCAGATGCCGATGTTGGCCGGCGATGCGGTGTGTTCGATGCCCTCGCTGCGCACCCAGTCGAGTGTGCCGTCCGAGCCGTCGTTCACGTGCACGATGATCTGGTGGTCGTATGCGGAATGGCGGCGCAGGCTGTCGACGACGAGCTTGAGGTACGGCAGGTTGTTCCAGGTCGGAATGATGATGGAGAACATGGCGGTCGGAGTCGGTGGTCGTCGTGGCGGGCGGCGCGTGGCGCCGCCTCTCGGGCGGGCACGCGCGGCGCGGGCAGCCCGGCATTGTAACGCCGGGCCGCCCGCGCGCCGGCGGTGCGCGGGGGCGGGCGCTCAGCGCGCGGCTTCGTGGCCGAGCTTGAGGAAGCGGTAATACACGGTTTCCGCGTTGAATACGGCGATCATGAAGCCGGCGCGACCGTCGAGGAACCCGCGCCGCAGCACGTAGGTCCGCACGAACGCCCAGGTGCCGCGCGCGAGCGCCTTGCCGAAGCCGCCGCGCTGGCCGGCCGCGCGGCGCTGGCGCGCGCCGGCCGTCGAATACGCGTCGAGCTTGCGCACAACGGTTTCGAAGTCCTCGTACGAATAGTGCATCAGCTTGCCGGCCAGGCGCTGCGCGGCGCCATCGAACACCAGGCGCTCGTGCACGAGGTCGTCCGAGAAACGCGCGGTGCCGCGCCGGAACAGGCGCGGCACCCAGTCCGGATACCAGCCGCTGTGATGGATCCACTGGCCGCAGAAGCTCGACAGCCGGTCGACCGCATAGATCTGCGCGGCCGGCGCGCGGATCGTGTCGCGGATCGACTGCGCGAGCTCCGGCGTGACGACTTCGTCGGTATCGAGCGACAGGATCCAGTCGGTGCCGAGCGCGTCGAGTGCGCGGTTCTTCTGCGGGCCGAAGCCCGGCCAGTCGCGCTCGACGATCACGCGCGCGCCGTGCGCCTGCGCGATCGCGACGGTATCGTCGGTGCTGCCGCCGTCGATGACGACGACATCGTCGGCGAACGACAGTGCATCGAGGCACTGCGCGAGCCGCGCGGACGCGTTGAGGGCGATGAGGGCGACGCCGAGGGAGGGTTCAGCCATGAAATCGTCGGAAAGGCGGAGAAAACGGTGAGCGGCAGTATACCCGCGGCCCGGCCGCCGGCCGCATCGGCCATGCCCGTGCCGGCGGGGCGGTGCGGCTATAATGTTGAGCCCTTTTAGGCACCCGCCCGACAGGGGCGAACTCCCGGGCGGCCACGCGCCGGGCGCCGCATCGCGGCTCAAGAAGGATTGCCTTGGAAACCCAGAACACACTTCGCAAACCGATGGACGGCACCGGCACCTCGCCGGTCACGGTCATCAAGCGCCTGTGGCCGTACATCCGGCCGCTGATCGGCATCGTGGTGCTCGCCGTGATGACGATGGGCGTCGTCGCGGCCACCGAAGCCGGTATCCCGGCGCTGCTCAAGCCGCTGCTCGACCACGGCTTCGGCGCGCATGGCAGCGACAGCGCGAAATGGTACGTGCCGATCGCGGTGATCGGCCTGGCGCTCGTGCGCGGCGTGTCGCAGTACACGTCGAATTACCTGCTCAACTACGTATCGAACCGCATCCTGCTGCAACTGCGGCTCGAGATGTTCCAGCGGATGCTCCATACCGGCGCGTCGTTCTTCCAGCGCGAAACCGCGAGCACGGTGATCAACGCGATCGTGTTCGAGGTCAACCAGATCCTGTCGGTGCTGACCGGCGTGATGGTCACGCTCGTGCGCGATTCGCTGACGGTGATCTTCCTGCTCGGCTACCTGTTCTACCTGAACTGGCGGCTCACGCTGATCGTCGCGGTGATCCTGCCCGGCATCGGCTGGCTCGTCAGCAAGATCAACCGCCGCCTGCGCCGCCTGAACCGCGAACACCAGACGCTCACCAACGAGCTGTCGTACATCGTCGAGGAGACGGTCGGCGGCTACAAGGTCGTCAAGGTGCACAACGGCGAAGCGTACGAGATGGACCGCTTCACGCAGATGAGCAAGCGCCTGCGCGGTTACGCGATGCGCATGACGGTTTCCGGCGGCCTCGCTCAGCCGCTCACGCAGTTCCTCGCGTCGATCGCGCTCGCGGTCGTGATCACGATCGCGGTCGTGCAGTCGTCGAACGACCAGACGACGGTCGGCGGCTTCGTCGCGTTCGTCACGTCGATGCTGCTGGTGATCTCGCCGCTCAAGCACCTGATCGACGTCAACCAGCCGCTGCAGCGCGGGATGACGGCGGCGGAGCTGATCTTCGGGCTGATCGACGAGCCGGCCGAACCGCAAGGCGGCGGCCGGCCGCTGCCGCAAGCGCGCGGCGAGATCGAATTCCGCAACGTGTCGTTCGACTACGGCGCGGCCGAGCGGCCGACGCTCGACCGCATCTCGTTCAAGGTCGCGCCGGGTGAAATGATCGCGCTGGCCGGCCCGTCCGGCAGCGGCAAGACGACGCTCGTGAACCTGCTGCCGCGCTTCTTCGACCCGACCGACGGTGCGATCCTGGTCGACGGCGTACCGGTTTCCGACTACGACCTCCATGCGCTGCGCGGCCAGATGGCGATGGTCAGCCAGGACGTCGTGCTGTTCAACGACACGATCGCCGCGAACGTCGCGTACGGGCAGACGCCCGACCGCGCGCGCGTGCAGGCCGCGCTCGAGGCGGCCAACCTCGCCGATGCGGTCGCCGCGATGCCCGACGGGCTCGACACGCTCGTCGGCGGCAATGGGATGCGATTGTCCGGCGGCCAGCGCCAGCGGCTCGCGATCGCGCGCGCGATCTACAAGGACGCGCCGATCCTGATTCTCGACGAAGCGACGTCGGCGCTCGACTCGGAATCGGAGCGCCATGTGCAGGCGGCGCTCGAACGGCTGATGGAAGGCCGCACGACGCTCGTGATCGCGCACCGGTTGTCGACGATCGAGCGTGCGGACCGGATCCTCGTGCTCGAGGCCGGCAAGATCGTCGAGGAGGGCAGTCACGACGAACTGCTGCGCCACGGCGGCCTCTACGCGCACCTGCACCGGATCCAGTACCAGCAGCAGGCGGCGTAACACGCGCTCATGCGGCCGCGCGGTGCCGTGTGCTAGTCTTCATCGGGTAGTTCGAGTGGTTTCGTTCGACGTGACAACACGGAGGGAAAGCACGATGAAGAAGATGCACGGGATGATGCTGGCCGCGGTGATCGCGGCCGGTTTCGCCGCGCCGGCCGCGATGGCGCAGGACCACGACAACCACAACGACCAGGGCGGCCACGGCATGCAGCGTGGCCACGGCCCGAAACACATGCCGCCCGGCCAGATGCGTCATGAGGACGACGTGCCGCCGCGCTGGGCCGACCAGCCGCGCCGCGAGTGGCACAAGGGTGACAGGCTTCCCCCCGAGTTCCGCGATCGTCAGTACGTGATCGACGACTGGCGCGGCTATCACCTGAGCCCGCCGCCGCGCGGCTATCAATGGGTGGGCGTCGGCGGAGATCACCTGCTGGTGCAGATCGGCTCCGGCATCGTGCTGCGGCTCGGCGACTGACCTCGCCGGTCACCCGGCACGTGTCGCGATGCCGCGATGCGCGCCGGGCAGCCGGTCCGCCGCGTCACTTGGCTTCCGCGTGGCGGAACCAGCGCCGCTCGATTCTCGACATCACCCAGCACACGCCAAGCGCACATATGGTGCCGAGCGTCACTTCGCCGAACCGAATCAGCGGCACATCCCACAGCGGGCCGTTGCCCGGGAACAGCAGCACGATCGTCGCGGTCACGCCGCCGAGCCGTGCTGCGCTGCCGACATTCAGGCACCAGCAGCAGACGATCACGACCGCGACCGTGATCGCATACGTGACGAGGCGATCGCCGCCGACCGCCGCCCCCGCGAAGCCGAGCACGCCTCCGACCATTGCGCCGATGAACTGGTCGCGCGACAGCGACATCGTGTCCGAGTAGTTGTGCTGCGTGACGGCGATCGCGGTGATCGCCGCCCACACGGCCTGCTCGGAGTGCATCGCGCGGCCGATCGCATACGCGAGGCACGCGCCGCAGACGGCCTGGAGCGCCATCAGCCCGCCTTGCGCGAGCCGTTCGTTGAATGACAGCCCCTTGAACAGCTCGAAGATCGACTGCTGGATCTGCTGGCGGGCTTCGTTGAGTGTTCTGATCGTATCCATCGTGAGTCGGCCAAGAAGCGGGTAACGGCGGCGCGCCGCGTTCAGTGCGCCTGTTCGGGCGAGGCGGCAGCCGGTTCGTCGGCCGCCGTGTCGCCGTTCCCGACGCGCGTTTCGGGCATCACGAGCCAGACCAGCAGCACCGCGAGCGCGCCGGCGCCCGCGAGCCCGAAGAAGCTGACCGCGTTGCCGAAGTGGTCGGCGACGTAGCCGGCCGCGGCCGTGCTGAGCGTCGCGCCGATCCCGGCCGCGAGCCCGAACAGCCCGATGCACAGGTTGTAGCGGCCCTTGCCGCCCGCGACGTCGGCCGCGATCAGCGGCAGCATCACGCCGAACACGGCCGCGCTGATGCCGTCGAGCATCTGCACGGGCACGAGCAGGTACGGGCTGCTCACGCCGGCGAACAGCAGCGCGCGCACCGGCAGCGCGGAGAAACCGAGCAGCAGGATTGGCCGGCGCCCCCAGCGTTGCGCGGAGCGGCCGACCCAGGGTGACAGCATCGCAACGATCGCCTGCGGCACGATGATGCACGCGGCGATCACGAGCTGCACGTTTTCCCCCATCCCGGCCGTGACTTCACCGGCCGCGAGGTTCAGCATCGCCGCGTTCGACAGGTGGAACAGCACGACGCACGCCGCGAAGATCAGCATCCGGCGGTCGCGCAGCAGTTCGAGCAGCGTTTCGCGTTCGCCGGCTTCGTCGTGGTGATCGTCCGGCTTCGACGACTGCGGGATCACTTCGTGAGTCGGCTGGATCATCGCGAGCGCGAACAGCGCGGGCAGCGCCAGCACGGCGGTCAGCCAGAACACCGCGCGCGCGGAAAAGTACTCGCCGGTGAGCCCCATCAGGCCTGCCGCGACCGCACTGCCGATCGATGCCCAGCGCGCATTGCGGCCGAGCCGGTCGCCGAGGTCGGCGCGGCCGACCAGCGAGAACGAAATCGCCGCCATCGCGGGCACGAGCATGCAGCTCGCGAAGCCGTGGAACACCTCGGCGGCGATCACCGGCACGATGGTCGGGCTTGACGCGAGCAGCACCGCCGACAGAATGATGGCCGCGATCGCCCAGGCGGCCGCGCCTTTCTTGTTCTTCAGCGCGTCGACGGCCGCGCCGCCCGGCACCTGGCTGACCATCGCGCTGATCGTGCCGATCGACAGCACCATGCCGATCTCGCCTTGCGTCCATTTGTGCGATGCGAGGTAGGACGCGATGAACGGGCCGAACCCGGTCTGAACGTTTGCAACGAAGAAGTTGAGCCAGTCGAGGGACCGCAGACTGCGAGCGGTGACGGAATGCTTGATCGTCATCGGGTGGCACTCGCAGATGAAGCCGGGGCCGGGGCAACGGGCGGGAAGACCGCGACGACCGGCTTGTCGGCCGCGTAGGGTGGCGACGCCTTGATCTGTGCGTCGCTCAGGTCCAGTTGCGGGTGCAGCGCCTTGTCGCGCGTGACGAAGCGCAGCGCGCCCCAGCTCGCGGCAATCGAACGGCGGTCGGTATTGACGAGGCCGCCGAGGTCGAGCACGACAGCCTGCGGCTGCGCGGCGCGGTCGATCAGCACGTCGACGATGCGGCCGATCTTCGTGCCGTTCGGGCGCTCGACATCGCTGTCGAGCATCGGCAGCCGTGTCGCGGGCGAGGCCGCGGCGGAGCCCGACAGCGGCACGGCCTTCGGCCGCGCGGCCGGCGGCAGGTCGCCCGACGGCACGTCGAGCACGATCGGCTCCTGTTTGCCGCCCGGCGTGAAGCGGAACACGTCCCACGGGAAGATGACCTTGCGGTCGCCGACGCCCATGAAGCCCTGCAGGTTGACGATCATCTCGCGCGGCTTGCCGCTCGCGTCGGTCACCATGTCGACTGCGCGGCCGATCACCTTGCCGTTGCGGCGCGCGACCTCGCTGTCGAGCAGCGCATGGATCTGGGTGCGGTCGAGCGGGCGCGTCGCGACGATCGGCGCGGGCGGAGGCGGTGGCGGCGTCGGTGTTTCGGGGCGCTGCACGGGTTTCGGCCGCGTCACTTCGCGGTGCGGCTTCTTCGGCGCTTCCGGCGCCTCCGGTTGCGTCGGCGCCGGCACGGGTGGCATCGTCAGCGGTTCGCCGGCGGTTTCCTCGACGGGCTCGACGAGCGCCTCGCTGATCGGCGCGGGCGGGTTCTGGACCGGCAGCAGCCCGCAGCCGGACAGCAACGCGACGGCGGCGAGGATCAGGAAGACCGTCGAGGACGGCAACGACTTGCGGGATGCGGGAAACGGGAGTCCGCCGCTCATTGACACTCACTCCATGGGTCGGGGGCGGCCCGAGGGCACGCGGCTGGCGATGGATGGCGGGTGCGGGCGGCGCACCACGCGAGGTGAGATTTTAACGTGTCTTGCTTTCAGGACCGATTTCGATGGCCTGTTGCAGGCGGACTGTGGGGAAAAGGTAGGGATCGGAGGGGGCGCGGGCGAGGCGGGACGGGCCGAGGTGGCGGCTGCGGCGCCCGATCGTCGGCGACGATGCGGGCGCCGTGCCTGCGTGCGGCTTATTTGACCAGCGAGCCGAGCGTCGTCGTGACCGGAGCGAGCACGCCGCCACCCGCCTTCGAGAGCGCACCGGTGCCGGTGCCGCCCGTCAATCCCGCGACGGGCGAGCCGCCGGCCGCGCCCGATACGGCGCCCGTCACGGCGCCGACGGCCGACGTGAGCGCGCCTGCCGGGCTGCTGCCGCCCGTCGCGCCGCCCAGTGCACCCGTCGACAGGAGCCCCGTGACCGGCGCGAGCGGATTCGTTGCGGCACCGCCGCCGCCGAGCAGCGTCGTGCCGGCCGTGGCCACCGTATTGCCGGTTGCCGTCACCACGTTGCCGACGCCGGTCGTGACCGGATTGCCGCCGGTCTTCGCGATCGTCGTGCCGACGTTCGCGACGCCGTTGCCGACCGTCGTCACGAGGTTCGTGAGCGGCGCGCCGAGCGGCGTGCTCGCTGCGACGGTCTGCGTGACCGACCCGACCGTCGTCGTGATCGGCGTGATCGCCGAACTGGCGGCGCCCGTGACCTGTGCGACAGGGCCGGTCGACAGTTGCGTGCCGAGCGTTGCGCCGCCACCCGCGATCGTATTGCCGAGCGTCGTGATCGCGCCGCCGACGGGCGACGTCACGGGGGCGAGCGGGGCCAGTGCCGAGCCGCTGGCGCCCAGGCTCGACACGACCCCGCCGGTCGCGGCGACCGCGTCGCCGAGGTTCGTGACCACGCCGCCCGTGCTCGCGACCGTCGTGCCGACCGGATTCGACGACGCACCGAGCTGGCCGAGCCCCGATCCGATGCCGGTGCCGAGCGTCGTGACGGCCGCGCCGGCGTCCTGCACGACGGTGCCGAGCCCCTGGGTGGTCGCCGCGTTCGTGCCGGGCAGCGACTGGCCCGCGATCACCGTGCCGACGCCCGATACGGTGCTGCCCGCGGCCGTCACGACGTTGCTCGATGCCGCGGTCGTCTGGCCGACCGCATTCGCCGACGTGCCGCCGGAGCCGTTGCCCGTGCCGCCGGTCGTCGCGGTCGTGTCGCCCGAACCCGATCCGCCGCCGCCGGTGCCCTGGCTCAGCGAGCCGGAGCCGCCGCAGGCGGACAGCGACATCAGCGCCGCAACGCCCGTCGCGATCATGATCATTCGGAGTCCTGCTTGATTGATGGTCGGCGTAGTCATGTCGTCCTCGTCTTGTCTCGTTCGATGGATTGGGTCAGGCGGCCGTCGCGTGCGTCGACGTGTCGTCGCTGCGAACGGGAAGCGGCTGGCGCATGGTTGGTTGTCTCCCTGATTGCCTGTCGCCGTGTCGCATTTCGCCCGTACCGGAATCCGGCGCACCTGTCGGACGAGCGATCGCATTCTTTCGTATTGCTTGCCGATCGCGCCGTAAAACACCGGATTCCTGGCGATCAGAGTAGGTCCGCCGGTACGAGACGTCTTTTAATGATCGTTAAATTGAAGTAAGCGTCCGATTCAATGCGGAAATCGGGGTAATTACGGTCGACGCGGCGTGAATCGTGTGAGTCGGTGCCGGTGAGGCGGAGGGGAGTGGGGGGCGGGAGAGGTGCCGCGCCGTCCTGCCCGCCGTCATGGCGGGCAGGTGCGGGCGCTGCGTGAAGCAAGGTGAAGCGGGAAAGTCAGGCGTCCGGATACCACGCGTCGGTGAATTCGCTGACCTTGACGTCCGTCAGTTCCGGACGGGCGGCCAGCCACCCGCGCACGAGTTCGCGATCGGCGTCGGTCGTCGTGCCGCGCGGTGCACCGGAGATCACATAGGCGCCGATGCCTTCGTCCGCGGATGCGACGGTCAGCAGTCCGTTCGCTTCGACGAAGTCGATGAACGCGTCGATCAGTTCGCCGAGGTCGGTCATTTCGTTGCGGTAATGCGCGGTGGCATTGAACGCGAGTTCCTGGAATTCGCCGATGTGGAGTTTCTTGCGCTGGCGGCGGTTGTGGCCTTGGCTCATGGTGTGTGGTGAGTGCAAAAAGGGGTAAATGAAAATACGGCGGCGGGCGCTGGCGCGGCATGCGCGAACTGCCCGGGCGCCGTATCCGGGCGCCGCGCGGCGATGCCGGCGGCGGTTGGGCGGACCGTTACATCAGCACGATATCGTACTGCTCCTGACTCAAATTCGATTCGACCTGCAGCGATACCGGCTTGCCGATGAAGTCGATCAGCATCGCGAGATGCTGCGACTCTTCGTCGAGGAACAGGTCGATCACCTGCTGCGCGGCGATCACGCGGAATTCGCGCGGGTTGAACTGCCGCGACTCACGCAGGATCTCGCGCAGGATGTCGTAGCACACGGTGCGCGACGTCTTCACCTGGCCCTTGCCCTGGCAGGTCGGGCACGGCTCGCACAGCACGTGCGCGAGCGATTCGCGCGTGCGCTTGCGCGTCATCTCGACGAGCCCGAGCTGCGAGAAGCCGTTGACCGTCACGCGCGTGCGGTCGCGCGACAGCGCCTTCTTCAACTCGGACAGCACCGCGTCGCGATGCTCGGCGTTCTCCATGTCGATGAAGTCGATGATGATGATCCCGCCGAGGTTGCGCAGCCGCAGCTGCCGCGCGATCGTGTGCGCGGCCTCGAGGTTGGTCTTGAAGATCGTGTCGTCGAAGTTGCGCGCGCCGACGTAGCCGCCCGTGTTCACGTCGATCGTCGTCATCGCCTCGGTCTGGTCGATCATCAGGTAACCGCCCGATTTCAGGTCGACGCGGCGCGACAGCGCGCGCTGGATCTCCGTCTCGATGTTGTACAGGTCGAACAGCGGCCGCTCGCCGGTGTAGTGGTGCACTTTCGGGCTCACGGCCGGCGTGAACTCGCCCGCGAATTCCGCGAGGCGCTGGTACGTCTCGCGCGAATCGACCTGGATGCGCGTCGTGTCGTCGTTCGCGAAATCGCGCAGCACGCGCTGCGCGAGATCGAGATCCTGGTACAGCAGGCTCGTCGCCGGCAGCCGCTGCGCCTGCCCGACGATCGTCGCCCAGGTCTTGCGCAGGTACGTGACGTCGCCGGCCAGTTCGTCGGAAGTCGCATCCTCGGCGATCGTGCGCACGATGTAGCCGCCTTTCTCGTCCGGCGGGATCACGGCCGTCAGGCGCGCACGCACGGCTTCGCGTTCGGCTTCGCTCTCGATCTTCTGCGAGATGCCGATATGCGGCTCCTGCGGCAGGTAGACGAGCGTGCGGCCCGCGATACTGACCTGCGTCGACAGCCGCGCGCCCTTCGTGCCGATCGGATCCTTGATCACCTGGACCATCAGCGTCTGGCCCTCGAACACGATCTTCTCGATCGGCTGGTGCGGCGCGCCCGACTGCGGCTCGCCCGCGAGGCGCGGATGCCAGATGTCGGCGACGTGCAGGAATGCCGCACGCTCGAGGCCGATGTCGATGAACGCCGACTGCATGCCGGGCAGCACGCGCACGACCTTGCCGAGATAGATGTTGCCGACCCGCCCGCGCGACAGCGTGCGCTCGACGTGAAGCTCCTGCACCGAGCCTTGCTGGACGAGTGCGACCCGCGTTTCCTGCGGCGTGAGGTTGATCAGGATTTCTTCGTTCATGGTGGGATTCAGAAGGCGACACGCGCGGCGCGCAACAGCGCCGCGGTCTCAAAAAGGGGCAGACCCATGATACCTGAATGGGAACCGTCGATTCGCTCGATGAATTCTGCCGCGCGCCCCTGGATCGCATACGCGCCGGCTTTGCCGAACGGCTCGCCGGTTTCGACGTAGCGGGCGTAGGCGTCGCGCGACACGGCCGCGAAGCGCACCGACGAGCGCGACAGCGCGGGCGGCAGTAGTTCGCCGCCGGCATCGATCACGGCGACGGCGGTCAGCACCGCGTGTTCGCGGCCGGCGAGGCGCGTGAGCATCGCGAGCGCGTCGCCGGCGTCGGCCGGCTTGCCGAGGATCGCGCCGTCGATCGTCACGGTCGTGTCGGCGACCAGCACCGGCGCGGCCGGCTTGCCGCTCGCGACGAGGCGCGCACGCGCGGCTTCGGCCTTCGCGACGGTCACGCGCCGCACGTACGCATCGGCGGCTTCGCCGGGCACTTCCGCTTCGAGCGCTTCGGCGTCCTCATCGGGGCGCGGCAGCAGCAATTCGAAGCGCACGCCGATCTGTTGCAGCAGCTCCTGGCGGCGCGGGCTTTGCGAAGCGAGGTAAAGGGTCGGGAAAAGCGCGGGGGACGTGCTGGAGGGCATGGTGTCGTTATCTCGTTGAGCGCGCGCGGCGCGCGTCTCGAGGACGACACGTCATGCGCGGTGGTAGGGGTGATTCTGCGTGATGCTCCACGCCCGGTAAAGCTGTTCGGCGAGCAGCACGCGCACCATCCCGTGCGGCAGCGTCATGCTCGAGATGCGCAGCAGCACGTCGGCGCGCGCTTTCAGCTCCGGATCGAGCCCGTCGGCGCCGCCGATCACGAACGCGACGTCGCGGCCGTCCTGCTGCCAGCCGGGCAGTGCCTGGGCGAGCTGCATCGTGGTCCAGTCGCGGCCGCGCTCGTCGAGCGCGACGAGGCGCGCGCCTTTCGGCAGCGCCGCCTCGATCTTCTGCCGCTCGGCCGCCATCACGCTTTCGGCGCTGCGGCCACCCGAACGGAGTTCGGGCTTGATCTCGCGCAACTCGATGCGCAGTTCCGGCGGCATCCGCTTCGTGTATTCGTCGAAGCCGGATGCGATCCAGCCCGGCATCTTGTGGCCGACCGCAAGGATGAAAAGCTTCATCGGAAGAGGCGTGACGGCTTAACGGCGGCGGGCGGCCGTCTTGCGTGCCGGGCGTGCGGGCGCGGTTTCCTCGTCTTCCTCTTCGTCTTCGCTGGCCGTTGCAAAGCCGTTCGGGCCCTTGCCGCCGCCGAGCTTCATCCGCACCGGCTTGTCGCCCCAGATTTCCTCGAGGTTGTAGTACTGGCGCAGGGCCGGCTGCAGGATGTGCACGACCGCGTCGCCGCAATCGACCAGCACCCATTCACCGGTGTCTTCGCCTTCGGAGCTGACGATGTCGCCGCCGGCTTCCTTGACCTTGTCGCGCACGCTTGACGCGAGGGCCTTGGTCTGGCGGTTGGACGTGCCCGAAGCGACGACCACGCGGTCGAACAGTTCGGTCAGGTGGCTGGTGTTGAACACCTTGATGTCTTGCGCCTTGACGTCTTCGAGGGCGTCGACGATCACGCGCTGCAGTTTGCGAATATCCATGGATTCAGGAATGGTAGAGGCGATGTTGAAGAATATAGGCCCATACGGCGGCCGGCACATGTTCGGCCGACGCATCGGGCATTTGCGCATGGCGTGCGATGCATTCGCGCAGGTGTGCGCGGATGTCGGTCGCGGCAATGTCGAACGAAAGGGTCGTATCGATCAGCAGGTGGCCAGCCGGCGTGGCCTTCAGCACGTCGGCACCGGCCTGCCGCGCGGTGATTTCCCGCGCAACGTCCGGCGACGCCGTGCCCAGGTCGAAACCCGGGCGCGTCGACACGCAGATGTGCGCGTGGTCGAACAGCTTGCGCCAGTCGCGCCACGTGTCGAGCCGCACGAGCTGGTCGGCGCCGATCAGCATCGACAGCGACGCGTCCGGGCCGATTCGCTCGCGCCAGCGCGCGAGCGTCTCGACCGTGTACGTCGGGCCGGTGTGCTCGATCTCGTCGGTGGCGACGGTCACGGTCACGCCCGGCAGGGACAGCGAGCCGGCGGCCGCGCGCGTCATCGCGAGCCGATGCTCGGCGGCCGACACGTCACGCTTCTGGTACGGCTGCCCGGCGGGCAGCAGCACGAGTTCGGTCAGGCCGAGCAGCTCGGCGAACCGGCGCGCGAGCGCGAGATGGCCGTCGTGGATCGGGTCGAAAGTGCCGCCCAGCAAGCCGATACGACGCGGCAGCGGGGCGGGGCGGGCGGTGGTGTCCAGAAACGCGTCCTTTCCTTGGGGCAGCGGGGCGCGCGGGCTCAGACCCAGTCGCGCGGCACGATGAAGTCGGTGTACAGGCGCGCTTCAGGCGTGCCCGGCTCGGGCTGCCAGTTATAGCGCCAGTTCGCGGCCGGCGGCATCGACATCAGGATCGACTCGGTCCGGCCGCCGCTTTGCAGGCCGAACAGCGTGCCGCGGTCGAACACGAGGTTGAATTCGACGTAACGGCCGCGGCGATACGCCTGGAAGTCGCGCTCGCGCTCGCCGTACGGCAGCTCGGCGCGGCGCTCGACGATCGGCAGGTAGGCCTGCAGGAACGCGTCGCCGACGCTTTGCATCATGTCAAACGAGCGTTCGAAACCGGGCTCCGAGAAATCGTCGAAGAAGATCCCGCCGATGCCGCGCATTTCGTTGCGGTGCTTCAGGAAGAAATACTCGTCGCACCATTTCTTGAAGCGCGGGTAGAGCTCGGCGCCGAACGGGTCGAGCGCATCCTTGCAGGTCTGGTGGAAATGCCGCGCGTCGTCCTCGAAACCGTAAACGGGTGTCAGATCCATGCCGCCGCCGAACCAGAACACGGGCTCCTCGCCCGGTTTCGTCGCGATCAGCATCCGCACGTTCATGTGGACGGTCGGGCAGTACGGATTGCGCGGGTGCAGCACGAGCGACACGCCGAGCGCCTCGAAGCCGCGGCCCGCGAGCTGCGGGCGCGCCGCGCTCGCCGACGGCGGCAGCGCATCGCCCGCGACGTCGGAAAAGCCGATCCCCGCGCGTTCGAACACGCGGCCGCCTTCGAGGATCCGCGTGCAGCCGCCGCCGCGCAGGCGTTCGGCCGGCCCGCGCTGCCACGTGTCGGTCGCGAGCGGCGTGCCGTCGAGCGCGCCGAGCGCATCGGCGATGCGTGTCTGCAGGCCCTGGAGGTACGTGCGCACGCGCGCTACGTCGTAGGTCGAATCGGTCATGTCTGGACTGGGTGCCCTCGCCCGAAGCGGGGGCCGTAAAAAAGGCATCTGCCGGGCATTCTATCGAACCCCGGCAGAGGGGCCTGTTCCCGCTGATAACGGGCTTGCGAACGTGCGTTGCCGGTCGTGGTGCAAGGCGCGAGGAGCGCCGTTTGGCCGAGCCAAACAAGCGACGAGCAACGCCGCAATGCGGCCGGCAACGCACGTTCCCGAAACTAACAAAAATTCCATCCTGGGGCTGGCCGCCGGAAGGGCCCGTTATTGGCGGAAACAGGCCCCTCGCGGCGCGCGGCCTTGCGGCGCGCCCGAAGCGATCGTCACACGCTCTTGCGGTTGAGCGCGCGGAAGCCGATGTCGCGGCGGTACTGCATGCCTTCGAAATTGATCTGGTTGATCGTGTCGTATGCATGCTGCTGCGCTTCGCGCACCGAATCGGCCAGGCCGACCACGCACAGCACGCGGCCGCCGGACGTCGTCAGCTTGTCGCCGTCGCCGAGCGTCGTGCCCGCATGGAACGTCATGGCCTGTTCGGTCTCGGCCGGGATCCCGTTGATGCGGTCGCCCTTGCGCGGCGCGTCCGGATAGCCGTGCGCGGCCAGCACGACGCCGAGTGCGGTGCGGCGGTCCCAGTCGAGCTCGACCGTGTCGAGCGTGCCCGCGATCGCCTGCTCGACGATCTTCGAGAAATCGCTCTTCAGGCGCGCCATGATCGGCTGCGTTTCGGGGTCGCCCATCCGGCAGTTGAACTCGAGCGTGCGCGGATTGCCTTCCTTGTCGATCATCAGGCCCGCGTACAGGAAGCCCGTGAAGCGGATGCCGTCCTTTTCCATGCCACGCACGGTCGGCATGATGATCTCGCGCATCACGCGTGCGTGCATCTGCGGCGTGACGATCGGCGCGGGCGAATACGCGCCCATGCCGCCGGTGTTCGGGCCGCGGTCTTCGTCGAGCAGGCGCTTGTGGTCCTGGCTCGAAGCCAGTGCCAGCGCGTGCTTGCCGTCGACCATCACGATGAAGCTCGCTTCCTCGCCGTCGAGGAATTCCTCGATCACGACGCGCGCGCCGGCGTCACCCAGCTTGTTGCCCGACAGCATCATGTCGACCGCTGCATGCGCCTCTTCGAGCGTCATCGCGACGACGACGCCCTTGCCGGCCGCGAGGCCGTCGGCCTTCACGACGATCGGCGCACCCTTCGCGTCGATGTACGCGTGGGCGGCGGCTACGTCGGAGAACGTTTCGTACTCGGCCGTCGGAATGCCGTGGCGCTTCATGAACGCCTTCGCGAAATCCTTCGAGCTTTCGAGCTGCGCGGCTTCGCGGGTCGGGCCGAAGACCTTCAGGCCGCGTGCGCGGAACAGGTTGACGATGCCGGCCGCGAGCGGTGCTTCCGGCCCGACGAGCGTGAACGCGACGCCTTCGCTTTCCGCGAAATCGGCGAGTTCGTCGAGCGCCGTGATATCGACGTTCTTCAGACGCTCGTCCTGCGCCGTGCCGCCATTGCCGGGCGCGACGTAGACCATCTGGACGCGCGGCGACTGCGCGAGCTTCCACGCCAGCGCATGTTCGCGGCCGCCGGAACCGACGACGAGTAGTTTCATGGGATTCCCCGCAGACTAGAAAACAGGGCGGCCGGCACGCTCAGGCGCGCCGGCCGCGGTATCGGTCGGGCCGCCGCCGCGACAGGCGCACGGCGGCCGGCATCTCATTCCTCGATGATGACGGCGTTCGTATACACGTCCTGCACGTCGTCGAGGTTCTCGAGCGCGTCCAGGAGCTTCTGCATCTTCGCCGCGTCGTCACCGGTGAACTCGACTTCGTTCTGCGGCTTCATCGTCACTTCGGCGAGTTCGGCCTTGAAGCCGGCGGCTTCGAGCGCGTCCTTCACCGCCGAGAATGCCTGCCAGTCGCACAGCACTTCGATCGAGCCGTCGTCGTTCGTGTTCACGTCGTTCGCGCCGGCTTCGAGCGCGGCTTCCATCAGCGCGTCTTCCGACGTGCCGGGCGCGAACAGGAACTGGCCGACGTGATCGAACATGAACGCGACCGAGCCGTCGGTGCCCATGTTGCCGCCGAACTTCGAGAATGCGTGGCGAACTTCCGCGACCGTACGCGTGCGGTTGTCGGTCAGCGTGTCGACGATGATCGCCGCGCCGCTGATGCCGTAGCCTTCGTAACGGATTTCTTCGTAGTTCGCGCCGTCCGCGCCGCCGACGCCGCGATCGATCGCGCGCTTGACGTTGTCCTTCGGCATGTTCGCGTCGGCCGCCTTGTCGACCGCGAGACGCAGGCGCGGGTTCGAGTTGACATCGCCGCCGCCGAGGCGCGCCGCGACCTGGATTTCCTTGATCAGACGGGTCCAGATCTTGCCGCGCTTCGCGTCGGCCGCTGCCTTCTTATGCTTGATGTTGGCCCATTTCGAATGACCAGCCATACCTTTCTCCGTGCCCGGGCGCGCAGCGCGGGCGATTGTTTCAATGTGTCGTTGAGTCGGCGGCCGTGTCGGCGGGCATGAAGCCGCGGGGCCGCGCGTATCGAGTGGACCGTGATTTTATCACGCGGCGACCGCCGGATCGGGGCCGCCGCGCATGGCCGAACGGCCGGGCAGGCCGTAGCGGACCGGGCCGCGCGCCGCGCGGCCGTGCAGGCACTCAGTTCTTGGTGCCGAACAGGCGGTCGCCCGCGTCGCCGAGGCCCGGCACGATGTACGCGTGTTCGTTCAGGTGCGAATCGAGCGACGCGACGAACAGCTTCACGTCGGGGTGCGCGTCCTGGAACACCTGGACGCCTTCCGGCGCGGCAACCAGCGCGACGAACATGATGTTCGCGGCCGGCACGTTGCGGCGCTTGAGCACGTCGACCGCATGCACGGCCGAATAGCCGGTCGCGACCATCGGGTCGCACAGGATGAAGATGCGGTCTTCCAGGTCCGGCAGGCGCACCAGGTACTCGACCGGGCGGTGGTCCTCGGCGCGGTACACGCCGATGTGGCCGACCCGCGCGGACGGCACCAGGTCGAGCAGGCCGTCCGACATCCCGATGCCCGCGCGCAGCACGGGCACGATCGCGAGCTTCTTGCCTGCGATCACGGGCGCGTCGACGGCCACCAGCGGGGTTTCGACCCGCTTGGTCGTGATCGGCAGGTTGCGGGTGATCTCGTAGCCCATCAGCAGCGTGATCTCGCGCAGCAGCTCGCGGAACGTACGCGTGGACGTGTCCTTGTCGCGCATATGCGTGAGCTTGTGCTGGATCAGCGGGTGATCGGTGATGAAGAGATTCGGGAAACGGCTGTCCTGTTTCATGACGGGGGCGCCTTGGCGGCAAAAGGTGATCGGGGCGGCGGCGGGCGCAAGCCGGCTGCCGCTTATGGCCGCAATTTTACCAAGGCGCGCCGCATGATCCGGATATTATCGACGTCTCACGACAATCCGCGCGCCGCGCACGCCCGTTCGCCCGCCCACCGGCGCGGCGGGGCCGTCCCGGCGCGCGTCGCCACCAGGGAGTCGACGATGGATCTCGGTATCGAAGGAAAGACCGCGCTCGTATGCGCAGCAAGCAAGGGTCTCGGGCGCGGCTGCGCGGAAGCGCTGGCCGCCGAGGGCGTTAACCTCGTGATCGTCGCGCGCACGCGCGACACGCTCGAGGAAACCGCGGAGGAGATCCGCGCCGGCGCGAACGTGTCGGTCACCGCGGTTGCCTGCGACATCACGACGCCGGACGGGCGCGCGGCCGCGCTTGCCGCGTGCCCGCAGCCGGACATTCTCGTGACGAATGCCGGCGGCCCGCCGCCCGGTGACTTCCGCGACTTCTCGCACGACGACTGGATCCGCGCGCTCGAGTCGAACATGCTGACGCCGATCGAGCTGATCCGCGCGACCATCGACGGGATGATCGCGCGCCGCTTCGGCCGGATCGTCAACATCACCAGCTCGGCCGTGAAGGCGCCGATCGACGTGCTCGCGCTGTCGAACGGCGCGCGCTCGGGGCTGACCGGCTTCGTCGCGGGGCTGTCGCGCAAGGTCGCCGGCCAGGGCGTGACGATCAACAACCTGCTGCCGGGGCTGTTCGACACCGACCGGATCGCGACGACGCTCGCCGCATCGGCGAAGGCGCAGGGCGTGACGGTCGACGAAATGCGCGTGCGGCGCGCAAACGACATCCCGGCCGGTCGCCTCGGCACGCGCGCCGAATTCGGCGCAGCCTGCGCGTTCCTGTGCAGCGCGCATGCCGGCTACATCACCGGGCAGAACTGGCTGCTCGACGGCGGCGCGTATCCCGGTACGTTCTGACCCGCGCCTTTCGATTCACGATCACGACAACAACCGAACGACGAAGGAACTGGAGATGAGCAAACCCCGCATCGCATTGATTGCGCACGACGCGAAGAAGGCCGAGATCGTCGCGCTCGCGGGCGAATACCGCGCGACGCTCGCGCAATGCCGGCTGGTCGGGACGGGCACGACGGGCGGCCGTATTGCAGCCGCGCACGGGCTGGAGGTCGAACGCAAGCTGTCGGGGCCGCTCGGCGGCGACCTGCAGATCGGCGCGGAACTGGCCGAAGGCCGTGTCGACATCGTCGTGTTCCTGCGCGATCCGATGACCGCGCAGCCGCACGACCCCGATATCACCGCGCTCGTGCGTGCCTGCGACGTGCACGACGTGCCGGTTGCGACCAACGTCGCCACCGCGCGGATGCTGCTCGACGATCTGGCGCGCAACATGCAGGACGTTTGCTAGGCACGCGCCGCGCCCGATTGCCCCTGCTTGCGGCAGGGCCATGCACGGACGGCGGCGACGCGCGAGAATCGTGCGTCGCGATACGCGCCCGCCGCCCGGTTCCCGCATGAATCGGCCGGCCTGCGCATCGGCGACCCGGAATTTTTCCTGACCGATTGACAGACGAGGAGCGAAACGATGCCGAAAGCAATCCGATACGACCAGCCGGGCGGCCCGGACGTGATGAAGTGGGTCGATGTCGAGGTCGGCGAGCCGAAGGCGGGTGAAGTCCGCATCCGGCAGCACGCGGTCGGGCTCAACTACATCGACGTGTATTTCCGTACCGGCCTTTATCCGCAACCGCTGCCCGGCGGTCTCGGGATGGAGGCGGCGGGCGAGGTGACGGCCGTCGGCGACGGCGTGACCGCGTTCAAGGTCGGCGACCGCGTGGCGTATGTCGGGCAGCCGCCGGGCGCGTATGCGCAGGAGCGCGTGATGCCGGCCGAGCGGCTCGTGAAGCTGCCCGACGGCATCAGCTACGACGATGCGGCATCGGTGATGCTGCAGGGCCTGACCGCGCACTACCTGCTGCGCCGCACCTACCCGGTGAAGGCCGGCGACACGATCCTGATTCACGCGGCGGCCGGCGGCGTCGGCCTGCTCGTGTGCCAGTGGGCAAAGGCGCTCGGCGCGACGGTGATCGGGACGGTCGGCTCCGACGAAAAGGCCGAACTCGCGAAGGCGCACGGCTGCGATCACCCGATCGTCTACACGCGCGAGAACTTCACGCAGCGCGTGAAGGAGATCACGAACGGTGCGGGCGTGCCGGTCGTCTACGATTCGATCGGCAAGGACACCTACATCGGCTCGCTCGACTGCCTCGCGCCGCTCGGCTACTTCGTCAGCTTCGGCAACGCGTCGGGCCCGTTGCCGGCGATCGACTCGAAGGAGTTCTCGTCGCGCGGTTCGCTGTTCTTCACGCGGCCGACGCTGTTCTCGTACATCGCGAAGCGCGCCGATCTCGAAGCCGCGGCCGCCGAGCTGTTCGACGTGATCCTGTCGGGCAAGGTGAAGACCAGCATCAACCAGCGCTATCCGCTCGCGGAAGTCGGCCGCGCGCATGCGGATCTCGAAGCGCGCAAGACCACCGGCTCGACGATCCTCGTTCCCTGACCTGCCTCCCCGTGCCGGCGCCATGCCGGCACGCGCCCTTGCGGGCGGCGCAGCGGCGCCGTCCGTCCCGCCTCCCGGTTTGTCCTCTTCGCGCGTTTACACGGTTTTTATACCCACCCCGATACCTTTGACCCGTCCTTTACGTGCATTCCCATAAGGTTCTAGTCGTCTCACTTCGATGACGGAGAACACAAAAATGGATGGGGTATTTATCGGCGCCCTGGTGCTTTTCACCGCGCTGATCCTCGGTTTGATCGCCGGTTGCGAGAAGCTCGTGCAATACGGTCGCGGGGGGCGAGCATGACCTGGATGCTTTGGCTGGCGGGCGCCTCGACGGCCCTGCTGTTCGCGTATCTCGTCTTTGCGCTGCTGCGCGCGGAGGACATCGAATGAACGCGAACAACCTGTTGCAATCGTTGTTGTTCATCGTCGTACTGCTGGCGGCGGCCGTGCCGGTCGCGCGCTACCTGACGGCCGTGATGGACGGCAGCTCGCGCGTCGTGCGCGTGTTCGGGCCGCTCGAACGCGTGCTGTACCGCATCGCCGGCGTCGACGCCGGCAGCGAGATGAACTGGAAGCAGTACGCGATCGCGACGATCGCGTTCAACGCGCTCGGCGCATTGTTCCTTTATGGCCTGCTGCGCCTGCAGGGCTTCCTGCCCGGCAACCCGCAGCAATTCGGCGCGATGACGGTCGACGGCGCATTCAACACGGCCGTCAGCTTCGTCACCAACACGAACTGGCAGGATTACACGCCCGAGCAGACCGTCAGCTACCTGGCGCAGATGCTCGGCTTCACCGTGCAGAACTTCCTGTCGGCCGCGACCGGCATCGTCGTCGTGATCGCGCTGATCCGCGGCTTCGCGCGTCACACCGCGCAGACGATCGGCAACTTCTGGGTCGACCTCACGCGCGTGACGATGTACGTGCTCGTGCCGATGTCGATGATCATCGCCGCGCTGCTGATGAGCCAGGGCGTGATCCAGAACATGAAGTCGTACGAGGACGTGCCGGTGCTGCAGACGAGCACCTATGCGGCGCCGAAGCTCGACGCGCAGGGCAACCCGGTGAAGGACGACAAGGGCAACGCGGTGACGGTGCCGACCCCGCTCACGAAGCAGACGCTCGCGATGGGCCCGGTCGCGTCGCAGGAAGCGATCAAGATGCTCGGCACCAACGGTGGCGGCTTCTTCAACGCGAACTCCGCGCACCCGTACGAGAACCCGACGCCGTTCGCGAACTTCCTGCAGATCTTCTCGATCCTGATCATCCCGGCCGCGCTGTGTCTCGTGTTCGGCCGCATGATCGGCGACCGCCGGCAGGGCATCGCCGTGCTCGCGGCGATGACGGTCGCGTTCGCGGTCGCGGTCGGCATCGAGGTGAACGCCGAGCAGGGCGGCAACCCGACGCTCGCCGCGCTGCACGTCGACCAGTCGACGAGCGCGCTGCAGCCGGGCGGCAACATGGAAGGCAAGGAAACGCGCTTCGGTATCGCGCAGACCGGCATCTTCACGGTCGCGACGACGGCCGCGTCATGCGGCGCGGTCGACACGATGCACGATTCGCTGACGCCGCTCGGCGGTCTCGTGCCGATGCTGCTGATGCAGCTCGGCGAGGTGATCTTCGGCGGGGTCGGCTCGGGTCTCTACGGGATGCTCGTGTTCGCGCTGCTCGCGGTGTTCGTCGCCGGCCTGATGATCGGCCGCACGCCGGAATACGTCGGCAAGAAGATCGAAGCGTACGAGATGAAGATGGTGTCGATCGTCGTGCTGCTCACGCCGCTGCTCGTGCTGGTCGGCACGTCGATCGCCGTGCTCGCCGATGCGGGCAAGGCCGGCATCGCGAACCCGGGGCCGCACGGCTTCTCGGAAATCCTGTACGCGTTCAGCTCGGCCGCCAACAACAACGGCAGCGCGTTCGCGGGCCTGACGGTCGGCACGCCGTTCTACAACTGGATGACCGCGATCGCGATGTGGTTCGGCCGCTTCGGCACGATCGTGCCGGTGCTGGCGATCGCCGGTTCGCTGGCCGCGAAGAAGCGCATCGCGGTGACGAGCGGCACGCTGCCGACGCACGGTCCGCTGTTCGTCGTGCTGCTGCTCGGCACCGTGCTGCTGGTGGGCGCGCTGACCTACGTGCCGGCGCTTGCGCTCGGCCCGGGCGTCGAGCACCTGATGATGTGGCTGGGCGCGTAACGCGCGCCCGCATGGCGACACATTGAAAAGACTGAAGAGATTGAAGAGATCGCAATGACTCAACATTCCGCAACACGGTCCATGTTCGATCCGGCGCTGCTGCGCCCGGCGATCGTGGACTCGTTCAAGAAACTCACGCCGCGCACGCAGTTCCGCAATCCGGTGATGTTCTGCGTGTACGTCGGCAGCATCCTGACCACGATTCTGTGGATCGCGGCGCTCGCCGGCCAGGCCGAGGCGCCGTCGGGCTTCATCCTCGCGATCGCGCTGTGGCTGTGGTTCACCGTGCTGTTCGCGAACTTCGCCGAAGCGCTCGCCGAAGGGCGCTCGAAGGCGCAGGCTGCATCGCTGCGCAGCGCGAAGAAGGACGTGATGGCGAAGAAGCTCAACGAGCCGCATCCGAAGTCGCCGATCCGCATCACGACCGCGAGCGATCTGCGTAAGGGCGATGTCGTGCTCGTCGAGTCCGGCGACGTGATCCCGGCCGACGGCGAGGTCGTCGACGGCGTCGCGTCCGTCGACGAATCGGCGATCACCGGCGAATCCGCGCCGGTGATCCGCGAATCGGGCGGCGACTTCTCGTCGGTGACGGGCGGCACGCGCGTGCTGTCCGACTGGATCGTCGTCAAGGTCACCGCGAACCCGGGCGAGGCGTTCCTCGACCGGATGATCGCGATGGTCGAAGGCGCGAAGCGCAAGAAGACGCCGAACGAGATCGCGCTGACGATCCTGCTGGTCGCGCTGACGATCGTGATGCTGCTGGCCACTGCAACGCTGCTGCCGTTCTCGATGTTCTCGGTCGAAGCGATGAAGGCCGGCCACGTGGTGACGATCACCGCGCTCGTCGCGCTGCTCGTGTGCCTGATCCCGACGACGATCGGCGGCTTGCTGTCCGCGATCGGCGTGGCCGGGATGAGCCGGATGATGCAGGCGAACGTGATCGCGACGTCGGGCCGCGCGGTGGAAGCGGCCGGCGACGTCGACGTGCTGCTGCTCGACAAGACCGGCACGATCACGCTCGGCAACCGCCAGGCGTCGACGTTCGTGCCGGCGCCCGGCGTGACCGAGGAAGCGCTGGCCGATGCCGCGCAACTGTCGTCGCTCGCCGACGAAACGCCGGAAGGCCGCAGCATCGTGGTACTGGCCAAGGAACGTTTCAACATTCGCCAGCGCGACATGGCGCAACTGCACGCGACGTTCCTCGGCTTTTCCGCGCAGACGCGGATGAGCGGCGTCGACTTGCCGGGCCGTGAAATCCGCAAGGGCGCGGCCGATGCGATCCGCAACTACGTCGAGGCGCACGGCAGCCGTTTCCCGGAAGAAGTGCGTCGCGCGGTCGACGAGGTGGCGCGCCGCGGCAGCACGCCGCTCGTCGTGGCTGACCTGCATGAAGGGGCGGCGCGCGTGCTCGGCGTGATCGAGCTGAAGGACATCGTGAAGGGCGGCATCAAGGAGCGCTTCGCGGAGCTGCGCAAGATGGGCATCAAGACCGTGATGGTGACGGGCGACAACCGGCTGACGGCTGCGGCGATCGCGGCGGAAGCGGGTGTCGACGATTTTCTCGCGGAGGCGACGCCGGAAACCAAGCTCGCGACGATCCGCGAGCACCAGGCGGCAGGCCGTCTGGTTGCGATGACGGGCGACGGCACGAACGACGCCCCGGCGCTCGCGCAGGCTGACGTTGCCGTGGCGATGAATACGGGTACGCAGGCGGCGAAGGAAGCCGGCAACATGGTCGACCTCGATTCGAACCCGACGAAGCTGATCGAGATCGTCGAGATCGGCAAGCAGATGCTGATGACGCGCGGCTCGCTGACGACGTTCTCGATCGCGAACGACATCGCGAAGTACTTCGCGATCATCCCGGCTGCGTTCGTGACGACGTACCCGCAACTGCGCGTGCTCGACATCATGCACCTGACGTCGCCGGCCTCCGCGATCCTGTCGGCGGTGATCTTCAACGCGCTGATCATCGTCGCGCTGATCCCGCTCGCGCTGAAGGGCGTCACGTACCGGCCGCTCGGCGCGGCCTCGCTGCTGCGCCGCAACCTGCTGGTGTATGGCCTCGGCGGCGTGCTGCTGCCGTTCCCGTTCATCAAGCTGATCGACATGACGCTCGCCGCACTCGGCTGGGCCTGAGCCGGCCGCATTTGAAGGAAACATCATGAAAACGTTGATTCGCCCGCTCGTCGTGATCTTTGTCGTAATGGCCACGGTGACGGGCCTTGCTTACCCGGCCGTGATGACCGTGTTCGGCCAGGCCGTGTTCCCGTCGCAGGCGAACGGCAGCCTGATCGAGAAGGATGGCAAGGCGGTCGGCTCCGCGCTGATCGGCCAGCAGTTCGACGCGCCGAAGTACTTCTGGGGTCGACTGTCGGCCACCGCGCCGATGCCGTACAACGCGACCGGCTCCGGCGGCTCGAACCTCGGCCCGCTGAACCCGTCGCTCGCCGACCAGGTGAAGGGGCGTATCGCCGCGCTGCGCGACGCCGGCACCGACATGTCGAAGCCCGTGCCGGTCGACCTCGTGACGGCGTCGGCGAGCGGTCTCGATCCGGAGATCACGCCGGCGCCGCCGCGTACCAGATCGAGCGCATCGCGAAGGCGCGCAACCTGACGCCCGACGCGGTCGCGCAGCTTGTCGCCGCGAACACGAAGGGCCGCCAGTTCGGCGTGCTCGGCGAGCCGCGCGTGAACGTGCTGAAGCTGAACCTCGCGCTCGACGCGGCGCAGGCCGCGCACTGAGCGTGTGACGACCGGCGTCCGGCGCGGCATGATCCGCGCCGGACGCATTCATTCCCGACGGCGCATGCGCCGTCTTTGCCTTTTGCGGCGATTTGGAACAACAATGCTCGTACTCGCGCGCATCCGTGCGCTCCGCTTTCCTGACGCATGAACCGTCCCGATCCAGACCAACTCCTCGACAAGCTGCAACGAGACGAAGAAAAGCAGCGGCGCGGCCAGCTCAAGATCTTCTTCGGCGCATCGGCCGGTGTCGGCAAGACCTACGCGATGCTGCAGGCCGCGCGCCAGCGCCTGCAGGAAGGCGTCGACGTCGTCGTCGGCATCGTCGAGACCCACGGCCGCAGCGAAACCGCGGCGCTGCTCGACGGCCTCGACGTGCTGCCGCTCGCGCGCATCGACTATCGCGGCCGCACGCTCGCCGAATTCGATCTCGACGGCGCGCTCGCGCGTGAGCCGCAGCTGATCCTCGTCGACGAACTCGCGCATTCGAACGTGCAGGGCGCGCGTCACCTGAAGCGCTGGCAGGACGTCTACGAGCTGCTCGACGCGGGCATCGACGTCTATACGACCGTCAACGTCCAGCACCTCGAAAGCCTGAACGACGTGGTCGGCGCGATCACCGGTATCCGAGTGTGGGAGACCGTGCCCGACCGCGTGTTCGACGCGGCCGACGAAGTCACGCTCGTCGACCTGCCGGCCGAGGAACTGCTCGAGCGGATGCGCGACGGCAAGGTCTATCTCGCGCAGCAGGCCGAGCGCGCGGTGCGCAACTTCTTCCGCAAGGGCAACCTGATCGCGCTGCGCGAACTCGCGCTGCGGCGCACGGCCGATCGCGTCGACGCGCAGATGCGCGAGTACCGCGCCGACCGCTCGATCCAGCGCATCTGGCAGGCGCGCGAGCGGCTGCTCGTGTGCGTCGGGCCCGGCGCCGAAGCGCCGACGCTCGTGCGCGCGGCCGCGCGGCTCGCCGCGAGCCTGAAGGCCGACTGGCTCGCCGTGTATGTGGAGACGCCGCGCCTGCAACGGCTGCCCGATGCGCGGCGGCAACGCACGCTCGATGCGCTGAAGCTCGCGGCCGAACTCGGCGCGGAAACGGCCACGCTCGCCGGCGCCGATGCGGTCGCTGCGCTGATCGGCTATGCGAAGGTGCGCAACGTGTCGAAGATCGTCGCGGGTGGCTCGCCGAAGGCCGGGCTCATGCGCCGCCTCGCGCGGCCGTTCGGCGAGCAGCTCGCCGAACGCGCGGGCGACGTCGACCTGATGCTGATCCGTGCGTCCGCGAGCGACGAAGCGCGCGCCGCGCCGCTCGATGCGCGTGCGCGCGACTGGCGCGATGCGTTCGCGCAGTTCGGCACGCATCGTTCGCCGCCGCGGCACTACGCGTACGCGGCCGCGATCTGCGCGGCGATCACGGTCGTCGCGAGCCTCGTGTCCGAGCGGCTCGACCTGACGAACCTCGTGATGCTGTACCTGCTCGGCGTCGTGTTCTCGGCCGTGCGGCTCGGGCGCGGCCCGGGCGTGCTGCAGTCGTTCCTGTCGGTGGCCGCGTTCGATTACTTCTTCGTGCCGCCGCGCATGTCGTTCTCGGTGAGCGATACGCAGTACCTGCTGACCTTCTTCGGGATGCTGCTGACGTCGCTCGTGATCAGCCACCTGACGTCGACGCTGACGCGTCAGGCGAGCGTCGCGCAGCGCCGCGAGCGCCGCACCGGCGCGATCTACGCGATGGCGCGCGAGCTCGGCGCGGCGCTGACGACCGAACAGATCGTCGAGATCGGCAGCCGCCACGTGGGCGAGGTGTTCCGCGCGCGCGTCGCGTTCCTGCTGCCCGACAGCGCGGACAAGGTGCGCCAGAAGATCGAGGAGCCCGATGCGGCCGTCACGCTGACGGGCGCCGATCTCGACAGCGACGTCGGCCAGTGGGTGTACGACCAGCAGAAGCCGGCCGGCCGCGGCACCGACACGTTGCCCGCGACGGCCGCGCTGTACCTGCCGCTGAAGGCACCGATGCGCACGCGCGGCGTGCTCGCGGTCGCGTCGCGCGAGCCGCGCGAGCTCGAGGTGCCCGAGCAGCAGCGGATGCTCGATGCTTTCGCCGCGCAGATCGCGCTCGCGCTCGAACGCGTGCACTACGTCGAGATCGCGCGCGATGCCCTCGTCAACATGGAGTCCGAGCGGCTGCGCAACTCGCTGCTGTCGGCGATCTCGCACGACTTGCGCACGCCGCTGACGACGATCGTCGGCTTCTCGTCGATGCTCGCGAACGGGCGCGCGGCCGCGCAGGCCGGCGACGCCGTGGCGGCCGAGCGGTTCGCGCAGCGCGAGGGCGAACTCGTCGACGCGATTCACGACGAGGCGCTGCGCATGACGGGCATCGTCACGAACCTGCTCGACATGGCGCGGCTGCAGGCCGGCAGCCTGCAGCTCAAGCGCCAGTGGTCGCTGCTCGAGGAAACCGTCGGCGCCGCGCTCGCCGCGTGCAAGCGCGTGCTCGCGCGTCATCCGGCGCGCGTCGCGCTGCCGGCCGACCTGCCGCTGCTGCAGATGGACGCGGTGCTGATGGAGCGCCTGTTCACCAACCTGTTCGAGAACGCGGCGAAGTACACGCCACCCGATACGCCGATCGACATCGGCGCGGAGCGTGTGACCGACGACGGGCTGCCGTTCGTGCGCGTGCATGTCGACGATCACGGCCCGGGCCTGCCGGCCGGCATGGAAACGCGCATCTTCGACAAGTTCACGCGCGGCGAGAAGGAATCGGCGACGCCGGGCATCGGGCTCGGCCTCGCGATCTGCCGCGCAATCGTCGAGGCGCACGGCGGTAAAATCGGCGCGCTCAACCGCACCGCGCCCGACGGCCACGTGACGGGCGCGCGCTTCTGGTTCACCCTGCCGGTCGAGACGCCGCCGGCGGCACCTGCCGTGCCCGACGACGAATCCGATGTGCCGGGCGCATCGTCCCCATCCGAGCCATTGCCAGACCATGAGTGAACCCAGCCTGACCGTCGTCCTGATCGAGGACGAAAAGCAGATCCGCCGTTTCGTGCGCGCCGCGCTCGAAGAGGAGGACATCGCGGTGTTCGAGGCCGAGACGGGCAAGCAGGGGCTGATCGACGCGGCGACGCGCAAGCCCGACCTCGTGATCGTCGACCTCGGCCTGCCCGACACCGACGGCCTCGACGTGATCCGCGAGTTGCGCGGCTGGTCCGAGGTGCCGGTGATCGTGCTGTCCGCGCGTACGCAGGAAGAGGAGAAGGTCGCCGCGCTCGACGCGGGCGCCGACGACTACCTGACCAAGCCGTTCGGCGTGTCCGAACTGCGCGCGCGGATTCGCGCGCAACTGCGCCGGCGCAACCAGGGCGGCGCGAACGAATCGCCGAAGGTGACCTTCGGCACCGTGACCGTCGATCTCGCGCTGCGCCAGGTGTGGCGCGACGGCGAGATCGTGCACCTGACGCCGCTCGAATACCGGCTGCTCGCGACGCTCGTGCGGCACGCGGGGCGCGTGCTTACGCATCGCCAGCTGCTGCGTGACGTGTGGGGGCCGTCGCACGTCGAAAGCCATCACTACCTGCGCATCTACATGGCGCACCTGCGGCAGAAGCTCGAACTCGACCCCGCGCAGCCCGAGTACATCGTCACCGAGACGGGCGTCGGTTACCGGCTCGTCGGCGCCGCGTGATGGAGCGGACGGTGTCCCTGAGCAGGGCGTCGCGCGCCGGCAAGGTTGCGCCGGCGCGACAGTCTCGCGGCGTGCGCCGGCCTTGCACACCGCTCGCTCATTCCCCGTTATCCTGACCGTTCCGCGAACAAAAACGAGGAGCGTGCAATGTCCGTCCGTCTGGTCGTCATCTGTGCGCTGGCGCTCGCTGCGCCCGGCGCGTTCGCCCAACCGCTGCCGCCCGGGCAGCAGCCGCCCGCCCAGGCGGCGATGGCCAATCCCGCGTCGGTCAACTGCGAGAAGCTCGGCGGTCGCCACGTGGTCCGCAGCCTGCCGCGCGGGCAGGTCGGGATGTGCATGTTCAAGGATGGCCGCGTGTGCGAGGAGTGGGCGCTGTACCGCGACGACCGCTGCGTCGGCGGCGTCGCACCCAAGCGCGTGTCGAACTGACCGAACTGACCGGGCCTGGCCGATCGCGCCCTCGATCGGCCACCGGCCTGCCCGCAGCCGGCGCGTCCGTAAGCAACTTGTTATACTCGGCGCCGCCTGGGGACGACCCCGGGTCATTCGCTTCAACGGGGACGGCCCCATCCGATACGGAGTACGTCGAGATGGCGTGGGTATGGTTGTTGATTGCCGGTTTGCTGGAAGTGGCCTGGGCGGCCGGCCTGAAATCGTCGGACGGCTTCACGAAGCTCGGTCCGTCGGTGTTTACGATCGTGACGGCGCTGGCCAGCTTCGGGCTGCTCGCGGTCGCGATGCGCCAGTTGCCGCTCGGTACCGCATACGCGGTGTGGACGGGCATCGGCGCGATCGGCGCGTTCGTGTTCGGCATCGTGATGATGGGCGAGGCGCTGACTGCCGCGCGCGTCGCGAGCGCCGCGCTGATCGTCGCGGGGCTGATCGGCCTCAAGCTGTCGTCGGCCGCCTGACGCCGGCATCCGGGCGTCGGCGTCCGGGCGTCGGCATCCGGGCGCACATGCACCCGGAATGTCGCGCTGCGGAATTGCGCCGGTCACCCGGATAGCCTGTCTATAATGGAACGCATTCGGGCCTGAATACCGTCGTGCTTCTCGCGGCACACGGTGCCGGTCGCCACGCGCCGCGCGGCCGGTCTGTCCGACCCGATCCGGTCAATCGGCAAATCGCACGGAAAGTGCAAGGAGAGGGCGATGATCGAAGCCATTTCGCTCGGCGCGGGGCTCGCGTGGGCGAGCGGGCTGCGCCTGTACCTGACGGTGCTGATCGCCGGCGTGCTGGCGCGGGTCGGCTGGCTCCATCTGCCCGATACGCTGGCTGTCCTGATGTCGCCGTGGGTCATCGGCGCGGCGGCCGTGCTCACCCTCACCGAATTCCTGGCCGACAAGATCCCCGCGTTCGACTCGCTGTGGGATGCCGTGCATACCTTCATCCGCATCCCCGCCGGCGCCGTACTGGCAGCCGGTGCGCTCGGCCATGCCGATCCGACCGTGCTCGCGGTCGCGGGGCTCGCCGGCGGCTCGCTGGCCGGTGCCGCGCACGTCGCGAAGGCCGGTACGCGCGCACTGATCAACCTCTCTCCCGAACCGATTTCGAACTGGGTCGCATCGTCGACCGAGGACGGCCTCGTCGTCGGCGGGCTCGTGCTGGCGTTCTTCGTTCCGCTCGCGTTCCTCGTGCTGCTCGCCGCGTTCATCGCGGCGTCGGCGTGGGCGCTGCCGCGCCTGTGGCGCGGCGTGTCGGGCGGCTTTCGCGGGATGGCGAACCACATGGTGTCGCGGCTCAATTCGATCGGGGGCAAGCGCGATTGAACGAGCGGCAACCCGCGGCGCAGCCGCCGGCCGGGCAACCCGGCCATGACAGGCCCGCGCATGCCGGCCGCTTCGGTCTGCACGACCTGATCCGCCAGGCCGCCCGGATGACTGCGCGCGACTGGCGCGCGGGCGAGTTGACGTTGCTCGTCCTCGCGCTGGTGTTGGCAGTCGCGGCACTGACGAGCGTCGGTTTTCTCGCCGACCGGCTACGCCAGGGGCTCGAACGCGATGCACGCCAGATGCTCGGCGCCGATTTCGTCGTGCGCGCCGATCGTCCCGTCGATCCGTCGTTCGACCGGCAGGCCCGGGCGCTTGGCCTGCGTACCGCGACGACCGCCATTTTCCCGAGCATGATCGCGTCGGCCCCGGGCGGGCAGGCGGCCGATGCCGCACCGTCGCGCCTCGCGGCCGTGAAGGCCGTGTCGCCCGGGTATCCGCTGCGCGGCGCGGTGGATATCGTGCCGGCCGGCGCCACCGCCGCGCAGAAGGCGGCCGCGATCCCCGCGCCCGGTACCGTGTGGGCCGATCCGGCGCTGCTCGACGCGCTGCACCTGAAGGCGGGCGATACCGTGCGCGTCGGCCTGCGCACGTTCACGGTCGCCGCGTCGATTTCCCGCGAGCTCGATCGCGGCTTTTCGTTCGTCAATTTTTCGCCGCGGCTGATGATGCGCGCGGACGACCTCGCCGCGACGGGGCTCACGGGCTACGGCAGCCGCGTCACCTACCGGCTGCTGGTCGCCGGAGATGCACCGGCCGTCGCGCGTTTCGAAGCGTATGCGCACCAGCGTGTCGACGGCGGGAAACTGCGCGGCGTCGGGCTCGAATCGTTGCAGGAAGGCCAGCCGCAGGTGCGGCAGACGCTGGATCGCGCGCGCCATTTCCTGACGCTCGTCGCGCTGCTGACCGCGCTGCTCGCGGCGGTCGCGATCGCGATGGCCGCGCAGCGCTACATGCGGCGCCATCTCGACGGCTGCGCGACGATGCGCTGCCTCGGCGTGAGCCGCCGCACGCTCGGCGCGCTGTTCGCACTCGAATTCGCCGGGATCGGCATCGTCTCGGGCGCCGCGGGCGCGGTGCTCGGCTACGGCGGCCACTGGGTGTTGCTGACAGCAATCGGCAGCCTGATCGACGTTGCGCTGCCGCCGCCCACGCTGTGGCCGGCGCTGATCGGCATGGGCGCCGCGCTCGTGCTGCTGCTTGGCTTCGCGCTGCCGCCGCTCGTGCCGCTCACGCGCGTGCCGCCGGTGCGCGTGCTGCGACGCGAGTGGGGCGAGGCATCGCGCACCGCGTGGGCCGCGTATGCGATCGGCGTCGTGCTGTTCGCGGGGCTGCTGATCGTCGCGGCCGGCAACCTGAAGCTCGGCCTGATCGTCGCGGGCGGCTTTGCCGGCGCGCTGGTCGGCTTCGCGTTGATCGCGCGGCTCGTGCTGTTCGCGGCCGCCCGTGCGGTACGCAACGCGCGCGTGGCCGCCGGCGTCGGCTGGCGTTACGCGCTCGCGTCACTGCACCGGCGTGGCACGGCCAGCGCGCTGCAGATCACCGCGCTCGCGCTCGGCCTGATGTGCCTGCTGCTGATCGCGATCACGCGCAACGATCTCGTCGCGGGCTGGCGGCAGTCGACGCCGCCCGATGCGCCGAACCAGTTCCTGATCGACATCCAGCCCGACCAGCGCGACGATGTCGCGGCCTATCTGGCTGCGCACGGCGTGCGCGACGCGGTGCCCGCGCCGATGGTGCGCGGCCGCCTCGTCGCGATCAACGGCAAGCCGGTGAATCCGGACGCGTATCCGTCCGACGAGGCGCGCCGGCTCGTCGACCGGGAGTTCAACCTGTCGTATACGACCGAATTGCCGTCCGACAACCGGATCGTCGAAGGCGACTGGTTTGGCACGGCGGCCACGCCGCAGATCTCGATCGAGGCCGGCCTCGCGAAGACGCTGAACGTGAAGCCGGGCGACACGCTGCGCTTCGACGTGACGGGGCTGACGGTCGACGCGCCGGTCACGAGCGTGCGCAAGCTCGACTGGGGCTCGTTCCGCGTCAACTTCTTCGTGCTGATGCCGCCGCCGGTGCTGAAGGATTTCCCGGCCGTCTACCTGACGAGCTTCCACTTGCCGGCCTCGAACGCCGCGCTGCTCGATCCGCTGATCGCGCGCTATCCGAACCTGACCGCGATCGACGTCGCGCCGATCCTCGCGCAGTTGCAGCGGATGATGCTGCAGGTGGTCGGCGCGGTGCAGTTCCTGTTCGTGTTCACGCTCGCGGCCGGCGTGCTCGTGCTGTACACGGCGCTCGCCGGCTCGCGCGACGAGCGCGTGCGCGAGGCCGCGCTGCTGCGCGCGCTCGGCGCGTCGCGCGCGCAGGTCAATGCGGTACAGCGCGCGGAATTCGTCGTGGTCGGTACGCTGGCGGGCGCGCTGGCATCGGCGGGCGCGATCGCGGTCGGTTGGGTGCTCGCGTCGCGCGTATTCGATTTCCAGCTCGCCGTCGATCCGTGGCTCGTGCCGGCCGGCATCGCGGCCGGCGTCGCGTGTGCCGGTGCGGCCGGCTGGCTGAGCCTGCATAATGTGTTGCGGCGCCCCGCGCTGCAGTCGCTGCGCGACGCATGAGCGTCGCCGGCGGCCCCGAATATCCCGTTTTCCGACTATCCGTATGACCGATGTGAATGACGAAGCGCCGTCGCAGCCGACGGCGTTCGAGCTCGTGGGCGGCGAAGCCCGCGTGCGCGAAATGGTGGACCGCTTCTACGACCTGATGGACCTCGAGCCCGAGTTCGCGGAAATTCGCGCGCTGCATCCGCAGTCGCTCGACGGTTCGCGCGACAAGCTGTTCTGGTTCCTGTGCGGCTGGCTCGGCGGCCCCGACCACTACATCAGCCGGTTCGGCCACCCGCGGCTGCGTGCACGGCACCTGCCGTTCCCAATCGCGTCGGTCGAGCGCGACCAGTGGCTGCGCTGCATGGCGTGGGCGATGGAGGATGTCGGGCTGCCCGAGCCGCTGCGCGAGCGGCTGATGCATTCGTTCTACGACACGGCCGACTGGATGCGCAACCGGCCCGGTTGATCGACCGGTACGCCGCTGCCCGCACGCCGGACGATCTGCGTCTGGGCGCGCGTGCGGCGTGACGCGACACTGGTCGTTTCTCCCATCGATACGAGGCTCGCCCGATGACGACACAAGCGCTGTTTCGCGAAGACGCGTACCTGACGCAATGCGACGCGGTCGTCCAGGCCGTCGGTGACGACGGCATCCGGCTCGACCGCACGGTGTTCTATCCGCTTGGCGGCGGCCAGGCCGGCGACTCCGGCACGCTGACGCTGCCCGACGGAAGTGCGATCACGATCGCCGATACACGCAAGGCAAAATTCGACGGCGCGACACCCGACGATGCCGTGCACGTGCCGGCGCCGGGGCAGGAGGCAAGCGTCGCGGCGCTCGCGCCCGGCACGCACGTGGTCGCGCAGATCGACTGGCTGCGCCGCTACCGGCACATGCGCCTGCATACGGCCGCGCACCTGATGTGCGCGGTGCTGCCGTATGCGGTTGACGGCTGCAGCGTGACGGCCGACTACGTGCGGCTCGATTTCGCGACCTCCGATGCGATCGACCGCGACGATGTCGAGCGGCGTCTCGCGGGTCTTGTTGTCGGCGCGCATCCGGTGACGACCGAATGGATCACCGACGACGAGATGGCCGAGCGGCCCGACCTCGTGCGCACGATGAGCGTGAAGCCGCCGATGGGCCTCGGCCGCGTGCGGCTGTTGCGTATCGAAAATGTCGACCTGCAGCCGTGCGGCGGCACGCATGTGCGTAACACGTCCGAAATCGGCGGGCTGCGGGTCGCGAAACTGGAAAAGAAGAGCGCGCGTACACGGCGCCTCGTACTGGAGTTTGCATGACGATCGACACCGGCAAGGCCGGCGCAGCGGCACTGGATCCGCAAGCGCGGGAGATTCTGGATTTCTGGTTCGGCGAGCCGGGCTCGGCCGAATTCGGGCAGGAACGCAAGGTATGGTTCAACGGCGGCGCGGCGTTCGACGACGTGCTGCGCACGCGCTACGGCGCGTTGCTCGACGCAGCCTGCGACGGCGCCTGCGATCACTGGGCCGACTCGCCGTCGGGGGCGCTGGCGTTGATCGTCGTGCTGGACCAGTTCTCGCGCAACATCCATCGCGGCACGCCGCGCGCGTTTGCCGCCGATCCGAAGGCGCTCGCGCTCGCACGCCGTGTCGTCGCGGCCGGCTGGGACGTGCAGTTGCCGAGCGGGCATCACCGCGCGTTCGCGTATCTGCCGTTCGAGCACGACGAATCGGTCGAGAGCCAAAGCGAAGCCGTGCGCCTGTGCGCGGGCATTCGCGACGAGGCCGGGTGCGAGAGTTATCACCGTTTCGCGCTGCTGCATGCGGCCGTCGTCGAGCGCTTCGGCCGCTTTCCGCACCGGAACGCGATTCTCGGTCGCGCATCGACCGACGAGGAGACCGCGTTTCTTCGCGAGCCCGGTTCGTCGTTCTGAAGATCCGGGGGCAGTGGTGTAAAGAGGGCGGGAGCGAGCCCGCGGCTTGACGCGGGTGTCTCAATGGCGGGTATCGCGCAAAGGTTGCGCACCGGCCGGCCGGGCGCGCATTACCTTTGCCGGGGATGGTGGCGCACCGCGCCGTCCTGCGTTACTGCAGATGCTGTTCGGGCGTACGCACGTACACGCGCAGCAGTTCCGCGTCGTCGCCCGGGCGGGCGCCCGTCCAGAACAGTTTCCATTCGCTGCCGGGCGCCGGATCGACCGCGCGCACGCCCTGGACGATCATCCACGTGCAGCGCGTCGACTTTGCGTCGTCGATCGGCATGTGCTGGATGCCCGAGAAGTAGTACAGCATCGGCGCTTCCGATTCGCCGAGCCCGTGCAGGCTCGCCATGCAGTCGCCGTCGTTCCATTCGAGCGCGAGATGTGCGTTCAGGTCGTCGAATACGGAGCGGTAGCTCTTCGCAACGTCGAGCCACGGCAGCAGCAGCGTGTAGATGAGCCCCCACGCGACGAGCGCGCCGGCGCCCCACGACAGCGCGCCGCGCCACAGGCCGGTCGTGCGCAGCTTCGGCAGCAGCGTCAGCCAGCCGACCGTCAGCGCGAGCGCGCCGATCACGAGCGCGGGCTGGATCGGCATCGTCCAGTCAAGCGGCAGCCAGCGGCCGAGCAGCGCGAGATCCGCGCGCGACGCGGCCGGATCGGCCATCACGGCCCAGATTGCCCACGCGAGCGCGACGGTCGTGCCGAACAGCACGCGGCTGAAGTAATCCCACGCGAGATGCAGCCGGCGCGGCAGGCGTTCGATTGCCTGCGCGGCGACCAGCGCGAGCGGCGCGAAGAACGGCAGGATGTAGAGCTGGCGTGATGTCGCGGACACCTGCAGCACCGTGAGCCCGATGCCGGTGAACAGCACGGGCAGCGCGATGCGCGGCGTGCGCCAGTCGCGCCATGCACCGCGTGCGAGGGCGACGATCGCGAGCGGCGCGACCGGGAAGCCGACGAGCAGGAACGCCCGCAGGATGAAGAACGGCTTGTCGTTTTCGGCGCCGAGTTCGGGGACGGAGAAGCCGAAGAACCGACCGACGTTGTTATCCCAGAACCACGTCATGAACAGCGTTTCGGAGCGCAGGAACAGTGCGGTCGGCCAGATCAGCGCGAACGGCGCGAACACGAGCGCGGCGACGCCGAGCGCGCGCGCGAACGAGCGGGTGCGGCAGGCCGGGTAGAGCACCAGCGTGCAGACGAGCGTGGCCGCGAATACGAGCGGCACGAACAGCCCCTTCGTCATCAGCGCGATGCCGACGCCCGCGCCGAAGATCGGCGCGGCCCAGCGGCCCGACGGCCGCACCGGCAACCCGTGCCGCATCTGCTGCGCGCGCGCGACGTGCTGCATCACGAGTTCGAGCAGCCCGCAGAAGCCCATCGCCGTCCCGGCGAACAGTGCGACGTCGGTCATCATGTCGTGCACGTGCTTGATGACGACGAGCGTGCCCGCGCTCAGCACGACCGGGCCGATCACGCGCAGGTCGAACCAGCTGTCCGCACGGCTGGCGACGCGCGCCGCGCGCGCGATGAAACCGAACGCGAGCGCGGCGAACAGCGCGCTCGCGAGCCGCGCCGCGTCGTGCAGCGGCATCACGCGCTGTAGCAGCCAAGCGAGGCTGGTCGCGACCCATGCGTAAAGCGGCGGCTTCTCCATGAACGGCAGGCCGGCATTGGTCGGTACGACGAAGTCGCCGGTCTCGAGCATGTGCTGGATGATGCCGAACGTATAGGTTTCGTCCTGTTTCCACGGATCGTGGCCGAGCACGCCCGGCAGCACGTACGCGCAGACCAGGACGACGACGAACAGCCAGGCCCGCCAGCCGAGCAGGGCCGTGCGGTCGACCGCGGTGCGGGTTGCGGTGGTCGTCGCAACGACGGGCGTGCCGGCGGCATCGAGCGTCGCGGCGGTGTTGGCGTCGGCAGTCGAGCGGGTGTGCTGGGCCGGGGCGGGCACAGACGTGCGTCGCCGGCTGGGCGCTGCGGTTCCAGGCATGGAAAAGATCTCGGATCGAGTCGAGCGGGTCCGCGACTTGGGCAGGACCGATAAGGGCCACATCAGGGCGGCAAAGACCAGACGTTTACGACGCCTGTCTGATTGCCCGCTAGTAGAGCACGGAACTATTACGGATGTTTACTGAAACCGTCACGAAATTGTGGAGATTTGTGGTGTCGTGACGACAGGTCGTTCCTGGCGGCGCTTCGGGCGCGCCGCTCGGGCGAGATTACCGGCCGCCGCCGACGTCGAGCAGGGCGCCCGTCGTGTAGGACGCCGCGTCGCCAAGCAGCCAGACGACCGCTTCGGCGATCTCCTGCGCTTCGCCCGCGCGGCCGAGCGGCGTTTGCGCGCCGAGGCGGGCCGCCCGGCCCGGCTGGCCACCGCTGGCGTGAATGTCGGTTTCGATCAGGCCGGGGCGCACCGCGTTGACGCGTACGCCGTGCGGGCCGAGTTCCTTCGCCAGGCCGATCGTCAACGAGTCGACCGCGCCTTTCGACCCCGCATAGTCGACGTATTCGTTCGGCGAGCCGAGCCGCGAGGCGATCGACGACACGTTGACGATCGCGCCGCCGCGGCCGCCACGGTCGGTGGACAGCCGGCGCGCGGCTTCGCGTGCGCACAGGTAGGCGCCGAGCACGTTGGTGTCGAACATCCGCTGCAGCCGGTCGACCGGCATGTCGGCGAGCGGCATCGATGGCGCGACGATGCCGGCGTTGTTGACGAGCGCGTCGAGACGTCCGAACGCGGCCGTGACGGCGTCGAACATCGCGATGACGTCCGCCTCGTTCGCGACATCGCCCGCGACGATGCATGCGCGGCCGCCCGCGTCGCGGACAGCCTGCGCTGTGAGTTCGGCCGCCGCCGCGTCGCGCGCGTAATTGATGCCGACGTCCCAGCCGCGTTCGGCCGCGAGCACGGCGGTCGCGCGGCCGATGCCACGGCTCGCGCCGGTGATGAGGACGGCCTTGCGATCGGACGGTGCGGTCATTGCGGGCGGTTTCCGGTGACGGTTACTTCGCTGCGTCGGGTGCCCACTTGTCGCGGGCGGGCGGCTGGTAGCGGCGCAGTCGCTCGATCAGTTCGACGGGTTCGGATTCGACGCACAGCGCGTCGAAATAGGCCGGACGCATGAAGCCTTCGTCGACCGTATGGCGCAGCAGCGCGATCAACGGATCGTAGAACGAATCGATGTTGTAGACGGCGACGGGCTTGCGGTGATAGCCGAGCTGCGCCCACGTGTAGACCTCGAAGAGCTCTTCGAGCGTGCCGGCGCCGCCGGGCATCGCGACGAACGCGTCGGAGAGGTCGGCCATCATTTTCTTGCGGTGGTGCATGTCGGGCACGACGTGCAGTTCCGACAGCCCTGTATGGCCGACTTCCTTGTCGACGAGCAATTCGGGGATCACGCCCACCGCCCGGCCGCCGGCCGCCATCACCTCGTCGGCAATCACGCCCATCAGGCCGACGCGGCCGCCACCGTAGACGAGCGTGAGGCCCGCATCGACGAGCGCGCGGCCGAATGCACGTGCGGCGTCGGCGTAGACGGGCCGCACGCCGGACGACGAGCCGCAGTAAACACAGACTGCCTTCATTGCTTGGAATCCTTGGCGGGGGCCTGCCCGGTGATGACGGGGCTGTCCGCCGGGCGCGGCGAGCCGTCACGCGGCGGCAGGTAGTCGGTGAACTGGCGCTTCGGCAGCTTGCCCGAGACCAGATCGTCGAACAGCTGGCGCGAACGGCCGC
Organism: Burkholderia cepacia; assembly: GCF_029962485.1. Lineage (NCBI taxonomy): Bacteria > Pseudomonadati > Pseudomonadota > Betaproteobacteria > Burkholderiales > Burkholderiaceae > Burkholderia > Burkholderia cepacia. Next base: position 2,587,270 of record NZ_CP073637.1, on the reverse strand, counting down.
GCAGGTACGGCGCCATCACGGAGATCACGTGCATGCTGACCTGGTGCAGTTCCTCGCGGATCGCGTCCTGGTCGTTGTATTTGCGCGGATGCATCACGTACTGATACGACAGCCAGTACGTCGAGATCACGGCCATGTTGGTCGCGATGACTTCGATCTCGGCAGGCGTCGCGACCATTTCCGCGTCGGACACGAGCAGCTCGCACATGTCGTGCGCGAAGCGCACCTTGTGGCTGATGATCTGCTTGAAGTGTGTCTCGAGCGTGCGATTGCGTGCGAGCAGGTCGTTGAGGTCGCGATACAGGAACCGGTAGGTCCACATGAAATCGGCCATGTACTGCAGGTACGACCAGGTTTCGTCGATCGTCGGACGGTGATCTTCGGGGAAACGCAGCCGCCGTTCGATCTGCTGCTCGAACTGCGCGAAGATGCTGTTGATGATGTCGTCCTTGTTGCGGAAATGGTAGTACAGGTTGCCTGGACTGATTTCCATTTCCTCGGCGATCGTCGTGGTCGTGACGTTCGGCTCGCCGATCTCGTTGAAGAGTTTCAACGACAACTCGAGAATCCGTTCGCGGGTGCGGCGGGGAGGTTTCGCTTCCATGTCGTCCGGCCCTGTGTGTGCCGGACTGGCGGGCGCTGCAATCGATGCTGCGTGATTCGTCCGGCGCGGGTTGCTGTTCTATGTCTAGCGGACGATTATAAACCGGGGTTTCGCCACATCGGGCGCATTTCGTGTTCGCGGCTCCGCACCGCGCATGGTGCAGCGCCGCACGCGGGCGGTGCGCGGCGCATGCGCCCGGAACCTGTCTAGAAGCCGAGCCAGTGCGCGACGACCGGGCCCAGCACGAAGCCCCACGTCGTCACGCACGCGAACAGTGCGACCGTCACGGCCGCGCTGCCGAGGTCCTTCGCGCGCTTGGACAGTTCGTGGCGCTCGAGCGAGATGCGGTCGATCGCGGCCTCGACGCTCGAGTTCAGCAGCTCGACGATCAGCACGAGCAGCACCGAGCCGATCAGCAGCGCGCGCGACGCCGCCGGCACCGGTGCGAACGCACCGATCGGGAGCATCAATGCGGCGAGCGTGAGCTCCTGGCGAAACGCGCTCTCCTCGCGGATCGCCACGCGAAAGCCGTTCAGCGAATGCTTGAGGGCATACCATGCGCGCGTGATGCCGCGGTGGCGCTTGTACGGATTCGGCGGCAGCGGCGACAGCTGGTCGTCGGGGCCGAGCGGCTCGTGCGCGTGCACGTCCGCTTCGGCATGCGGCTCTTCCTCGTCGAACGGGCGGTGCCGTTGCGGCGCGGAGGCAGGGGGCGGGGTCTTGTCGTTCAGGTCTCGTTTCAAACGGCGGCACCTTCGGCTGGCGAGTACGCGGTCTTCGGCAGCGGCTTCAGATGCGACGCGAACTGCTCGGACGCCGCGCGCCACGAGAAGCGTTCGGCCCACGCGCGCGCGGTCGAGCGTTCGATCTTCAGCGCTTCGAGGCAGGCTTCCTGCAGGTCCTCGTGCATCGAGCCCGCGTCACCGCCGCTGAGCACGTCGATCGGGCCCGTGACGGGATACGCTGCCACCGGCGTGCCGCAGGCGAGCGCTTCGAGCAGCACGAGGCCGAACGTGTCGGTGCGACTCGGAAACACGAACACGTCGGCCGCAGCATACACCTTTGCCAGCTCGGCCTGTGACAGCACGCCGAGATAGTTCGCCTCCGGATAGCGCGACTTCAGCTCCGCGAGCGCGGGGCCTTCGCCCGCGACCCACTTCGAGCCGGGCAGGTCGAGGCGCAGGAACGCCTCGACGTTCTTTTCGATCGCGACGCGGCCCACGTACAGGAAGATCGGCCGCGCCGTGTTGAGTACCTTCGACTCCATCGGCCGGAACACCTCGAGGTCGACGCCACGGGTCCACAGCACGACGTTCGTGAAGCCGAATTTCTCGAGGTCCTGCTTGACGACCGGCGTCGGCGCCATCACCGCGAGCGACGGGCCGTGGAACCAGTGCAGGAAGCGGTAGGTCGCGGCCAGCGGAATGCCGAAGCGCGCCTGCACGTATTCCGGGAAGCGGGTGTGGTACGCGGTCGTGTACGGCAGCTTGCGCGAGCGCGCGTAGCGCCGCGCGGCGAGGCCGAGCGGGCCTTCCGTCGCGATGTGCAGCGCATCGGGTGCGAACGCATCGATCCGCGCGCGCAGCTTGCGGTACGGCAGGATCGACAGGCGGATCTCGGGGTAGGTCGGGCAGGGCACCGTGCGGAATTCCAGCGGCGTCAGCAGTTCGACGCGGTGGCCGAGCGCCGTGAGCTCACGCGACGTGCTCTTCAGCGTGCGCACGACGCCGTTGACCTGCGGTTCCCACGCGTCGGTGACGATCATGATCTTCATCGCGGCTTGTGTCCTGTAAGTAGGGTTGTGTCAGGCAGTGGCCTTGGCCTTGCGCGACGAAGTCTCCGACGGTGCGGTGCGCATCACCGTCCAGTAGACGATCTTCAGTTCGCCTTCCATCGTTTCGACGAGTGCGGACAGGCTTTCGACCCAGTCGCCGTCGTTGCAGTACAGCACGCCGTCGATGTCGCGGATCTCCGCCTTGTGGATGTGGCCGCACACGACGCCGTCGCAGCCGCGGCGGCGCGCCTCGTCGGTCATCACGGTCTCGAACTGCGAGATGAAGTTGACCGCGTTCTTGACCTGGTGCTTCAGGTACTGCGACAGCGACCAGTACTGGAAGCCGAGCCGGCTGCGGATCCGGTTGAACCAGCGGTTCAGCACGAGGATCAGCGTGTAGAGCGTGTCGCCGAGGTACGCGAGCCACTTCGCGTGCTGGATCACGCCGTCGAACAGGTCGCCGTGCACGATCCACAAACGTTTGCCCGCGAGCGTCGTGTGGAACGCCTCGCCGCGCACCTGGATGTCGCCGAACGCGAGGTCGCAGAACTGCCGCGCGCCTTCGTCGTGGTTGCCGGGGATGTAGATGACCTGCGTGCCCTTGCGCGCCTTGCGCAGGATCTTCTGCACGACGTCGTTGTGCGCCTGCGGCCAGTACCAGCCCTTCTTCAGCTGCCAGCCGTCGATGATGTCGCCCACGAGGTACAGGTATTCCGAATCGTTGTGGCGCAGGAAGTCGAGCAGGTACGGCGCCTGGCAGCCGCTCGAGCCGAGGTGGATGTCGGACAGCCAGATGGTGCGGTAGCGATGGGTGGACGGGTCGGGATCGTCGTGCTGCGTGGTATGCGCGGCAGGCGGTTCTTGCGACGCCAGGTCATCGGTTGCAGCCGAGCCGGACAGGAAGGCGGTGGCGGCGCGTGCGCCGATAGGGTGACGGAACAGGGAGGTCGCGGACGTTTTCTGGCCCATGCATGACTCGCGCCGGTTGACATTACCGGCATTCCGCCATGCGGGCGTGACTGTGCCGTGACAGTCACGAGACGTTCTTATTACGACCGTCGTAGGGTGTTTAGCAGTGAATCAACGGGCGTTGTGTAACCTGCCGCACGGAACGGGCGACGGTTGTCCGGCAAGGCCGTCGGGCCGGGTGACGGAAGGCGGGACGAGCGGTTTTTTGTCTGGCGAAAGCGGCGCGTCAGCGCGGTATCGCGACGACGCGCGTGCGCGCGATCCGGTCGTGCGGGAACTGGCGGCCGGCATGCAGCCGGGCAGCGCCGGCCCAGATGACGATCCAGGCGGCCGTAAGCGCGAGCGTGACGGGCACCGACAGGCCGAGGAGCGGATGCAGCGCGAGCGGCGGCAGGAACCACAGCCAGCCGAGCGCATAGCGGACGAGCGCGTGGCCGGCGCTCAGTGGCCGGCCGCTCGACGATTCGAGGCGCAGCCGCCAGGTCTTCATCGGCAGCGTCTGGCCGCCGTGCGTCCAGAACCACACGAAGTACGCGCCGACGACGAGCGCGATCCAGGCGGCGAGCAGGTTGTGATGGACGAGGCCGTTGCGTTGCTGCGTCGCGAGGCTGAATGCGAGCCCCGCGAAGAACACGACGCCGAACAGCAGCACGCCTTCGTAAAGCAGCGCGGCGAGGCGCCGCCGTACCGACGGCGCGGCGGCCGGGATCTCGGGTGCGCGGGCGTTCGCCACGGCCGCTCAGGAGCCCTTGAACAGCGAGGGTGCGTCGGCCGGCGACACCGGCGCCACCGCGGCCGGTGCGGACGCGGTGCCGGCCGTCGACGAGGCCGGTACCGGCTGCGCGGCGGCGCCGGCCGAGGCGGGCGCCGGTGCGGTGGCCGCGCCGCTTGCCGGATGTTCGTGTGAATTGACGAGGCGGCGAACGTCACGGTCGGCGACGGTCGGCGGTGCGCTGACGACGCTCGGCTTGCGGCGGCGTTCGGCGGCCGCGAGACGTTCCTTTTGTTCCTCGGGGAGCTGCTGATAGGCCTTCCACGCGCGCTCGCGCGCCTGGGCGGACAGCTCCTTCGCGCTCTGGTAGTTCTCGCGCGCGACGCGGCGCTGCTCGGGCGTCATCTTGGCCCATTCGGCCATCCGGTCCTGCAGGCGCTTCTGGTCATCGGGCGACAACTTCGCGAAACGCGATGCGATCTTCAGCCATTTCCGCTTGCGGGCGTCGCTGAAGCCATCCCATTGGTCGGCGAACGGCGCGAGAGCGGCATGCTGGGCCGGCGTGAGGCGCGCCCACGACAGCGGGCCGGTGGCGGCCGGCAGCGGCAGGGGCAGCGACGGGAGTTCGGTGGTCGGCCCGGTCGCGGCCGAGGCGGGCGCGGCAGGGCTGGTGGCCGCGACGGTGGACGTCGCGGGGGCCGGGTGGAATCGGGAATACGTGGCGACGTAGGAAACGGCGATCGCAATCACGCATCCGAAAAATACGGCCAGGCCGCGCTTCTGACTCACCCGTGCGATCCCCTCGTTATTGTCTGTTAGTGAGCGCGCGAAAGATACGCGTTGAACCCGTGATCGAGATACGCGTTGAGCGGCAGGTCGTCGCTGAGCATCGCCGCGTCGATGTCGGCGAGTTCGGCGGTGCGCTGCATGTCTTCCCAGTAGGCGATGCCGACGAGCCCCGCGAGCAGCAGCGCCAGCGGCCACGCGCGCAGCAGGCGGCGCGCGAACGACACCTGCGGGCGGTTCGCGGGCGCCGAGCCGTACGCACCGGCCGCGCCGGCGAAGGCCGGCACGAACACCGGCGCGGTCGCGGCTTCGGGCTTCTTGCGCGCGAGCGCAGCCCGGCGCGCTGCGGCCAGACGGTCGGTGGTCGCGGCAGGCAGGGCGGTCGCGCGCTCGTCAAGCGCGCGGCGCACCTTCAGCGCGAATTCGTGTTCTCGGTTTTCGGGAGCGGAGCTCATAGCGTGATTCCTTTGGCCTTGAGCGCGTGCGCGAGGGTGTGAGTGGCGCGAGAGCAGTGCGTTTTCACACTGCCTTCGGAGCACCCCATTGCGGCGGCAGTCTCGGCGACATCCATATCTTCCCAATAACGCATCAGGAACGCTTCCCGTTGACGCGCTGGAAGCTTCTGGATTTCTTCGTCGATCAGGGCCAGAACCTGCTCTCTTTCGAGGCGGTGCTCGCTGCTCTCGACGCCCGCGTTGTCGTCCGCGGATTCGAGTGTTTCGAGCGGGTCGAAGTCGTCGTCGTCGGTATTGTTCAGCGACGAGAAGAGCGTGACCCAAGTGTTGCGGACTTTCTGCCGACGAAACCAGTCGTGGATCGTGTTTTGCAGGATCCGCTGAAAAAGCAGCGGCAATTCTGCCGCCGGCCGGTCGCCGTACTTTTCCGCAAGCTTGATCATCGCGTCCTGCACGATGTCGAGCGACGCATCGTCGTCACGCACGGCGTACGCAGCCTGCTTGAACGCGCGCCTTTCGACGCCCGCCAGAAAGTCGGCGAGTTCCTTGTCTGATGCCATTCCGTGAAGGTATGCGCTGCGGGCCGCTGCGTGGTGTAAAAGGTCGAAAAATTTCGTAAAACCCGCGGATGCTATCAAATTTTCGTGCCGCTTGGGACCGGATTGGGCCCCGTACGTTGCGCGCGAGCCGCGGTGGCGGGGCGCCGGACGGCGTGCATGATGCGGTGCGGGATATTTTGCTTGACGACCCAATCACGACCCGCTATCGTCAACGATTCGCAACATGAAGTGATGGTCTCATTTGAGGCTGGCCCAAGAAGCCCGCCCTTCAAACTGGACGCGCCGCTTGAACCCGAGCCACAAGCCCGGCAGAGAGCACCCGATCAATTTTTTGCCGAAAATTCGAAAGGTCAAAATGAACATGCCCAGCGCGGAATTCTCCACGTCGGAACCCCTTTCCCCTCCCGATAGCGACTCCATCGGCGGCACCGTGCTGATGAAGGCACTCGCCGACGAAAACGTCGAATTCATCTGGGGCTACCCCGGCGGCTCGGTTCTCTACATCTACGACGAGCTGTACAAGCAAGACAAGATTCAGCACGTGCTGGTGCGCCATGAACAGGCGGCCGTGCACGCAGCCGATGCGTATGCGCGTTCCACCGGCAATGTCGGCGTCTGTCTCGTGACGTCGGGCCCCGGTGTCACCAACGCGGTGACCGGCATCGCAACGGCCTACATGGATTCGATCCCGATGGTCGTGATCAGCGGCCAGGTGCCGACTGCCGCGATCGGCCAGGACGCTTTCCAGGAATGCGACACCGTCGGCATCACGCGTCCGTGCGTGAAGCACAACTTCCTCGTGAAGGACGTGCGCGACCTCGCGGAAACCGTCAAGAAGGCGTTCTACATCGCCCGTACCGGCCGTCCGGGCCCGGTGCTGATCGACATCCCGAAAGACATCTCGAAGACGCCGTGCCAGTACGAGCCCGTCAAGAGCGTGTCGCTGCGTTCGTACAACCCCGTCACGAAGGGCCATTCGGGCCAGATCCGCAAGGCGGTGTCGCTGCTGTTGACGGCAAAGCGCCCGTATATCTACACGGGTGGCGGCATCATCCTCGCCGACGCGTCGCGTGAACTGAACCAGTTCGCGGACCTGCTCGGCTACCCGGTCACGAACACGCTGATGGGCCTCGGCGGCTATCGCGCGTCGGACAAGAAATTCCTCGGCATGCTCGGCATGCACGGCACCTACGAAGCGAACATGGCGATGCAGCACTGCGACGTGCTGATCGCGATCGGTGCCCGCTTCGACGACCGCGTGATCGGCGACCCGGCGCACTTCGCGTCGCGTCCGCGCAAGATCATCCACATCGATATCGACCCGTCGTCGATCTCGAAGCGTGTGAAGGTCGACATCCCGATCGTCGGCGACGTGAAGGAAGTGCTGAAGGAGCTCATCGAGCAACTGCAGACGGCCGAGCATGGCCCCGACACCGAGGCGCTCGCGCAATGGTGGAAGGACATCGAGGGCTGGCGTTCGAAGGACTGCCTGAAGTTCGACCGCGAGAGCGAGATCATCAAGCCGCAGTACGTGGTGGAGAAGGCGTGGGAGCTGACGGACGGCAATGCGTTCGTGTGCTCGGACGTCGGCCAGCACCAGATGTGGGCGGCGCAGTTCTACCGATTCAACAAGCCGCGTCGCTGGATCAACTCCGGCGGCCTCGGCACGATGGGCTTCGGCCTGCCGGCGGCGATGGGCGTCAAGATGGCGCACCCGGACGACGACGTGCTGTGCATCACGGGCGAAGGCTCGATCCAGATGTGCATCCAGGAACTGTCGACCTGCCTGCAGTACGACACGCCCGTGAAGATCATTTCGCTGAACAACCGCTATCTCGGCATGGTTCGCCAGTGGCAGCAGATCGAATACAGCAAGCGCTATTCGCATTCGTACATGGATGCGCTGCCTGATTTCGTGAAGCTCGCCGAAGCGTACGGCCATGTCGGCTTGCGGATCGAAAAGACCTCGGATGTGGAGCCGGCGCTGAAGGAAGCGCTGCGCCTGAAGGACCGCACCGTGTTTCTCGACTTCCAGACCGATCCGACCGAAAACGTCTGGCCGATGGTCCAGGCCGGCAAGGGCATCACCGAGATGCTGCTCGGATCGGAAGATCTGTAACGGCGCGACGCGCGTCCGGCCGGATGCGGCCGCCTTCACGAAGGGCGGTGCGGCACGCGGCGGCGCGCGGCGCGAGTGAATCGACACGGACACATTCTGGAAGAAGCGAACATGAGACACATCATTTCCGTCCTGCTGGAGAACGAACCGGGCGCGCTGTCGCGCGTGGTCGGTCTGTTTTCCGCACGCGGCTACAACATCGAAACCTTGACGGTGGCGCCGACCGAAGACCAATCGCTGTCGCGGCTCACCATCGTTTCCATTGGCTCCGACGACGTGATCGAACAGATCACGAAGCATCTGAACCGCCTGATCGAGGTGGTGAAAGTGGTGGACCTGACCGACGGTGCACACATCGAACGCGAGCTGATGCTGATCAAGGTACGTGCAGTGGGCAAGGAGCGCGAAGAAATGAAGCGGATGTCGGACATTTTCCGCGGCCGCATCATCGACGTGACCGAAAAGACCTACACGATCGAATTGACGGGCGCGAGCGACAAGCTCGACGCATTCATCCAGGGGCTGGACGCGGGCGCGATCCTAGAGACCGTGCGCACCGGCAGCTCCGGCATCGGACGCGGCGAGCGCATCCTGAAGGTGTGATGCCCAATGGCACGCCGGGTGCGCCGTCATGTCCCGGCCCGCAGTACTCCATCCGAACGAATTGTTGAATTTTTGAATTAGCGAAGGAACCATCATGAACGTTTTCTACGACAAAGACGCCGACCTCTCCCTCATCAAGGGCAAGCAAGTCACGATCATCGGCTACGGCTCGCAAGGCCATGCACACGCGCTGAACCTGAAGGAAAGCGGCGTGAACGTGACGGTCGGCCTGCGCAAGGACGGCGCGTCGTGGAGCAAGGCTGAAAACGCCGGCCTGTCGGTCAAGGAAGTCGCGGAAGCGGTGAAGGGCGCGGACGTCGTCATGATGCTGCTGCCGGACGAGCAGATCGCCGACGTGTACGCGAAGGAAGTGCACGCGAACATCAAGCAAGGCGCGGCGCTGGCATTCGCACACGGCTTCAACGTCCACTACGGCCAGGTGATCCCGCGCGCCGACCTCGACGTGATCATGATCGCGCCGAAGGCACCGGGCCACACCGTGCGCGGCACGTACTCGCAAGGTGGCGGCGTGCCGCACCTGATCGCGGTTGCGCAGAACAAGTCGGGCGCGGCACGCGACATCGCGCTGTCGTACGCGGCAGCGAACGGCGGCGGCCGTGCCGGCATCATCGAGACGAACTTCCGTGAAGAGACCGAAACCGACCTGTTCGGCGAGCAGGCCGTGCTGTGCGGCGGTACCGTCGAGCTGATCAAGGCTGGCTTCGAGACGCTGGTCGAAGCAGGCTACGCGCCGGAAATGGCGTACTTCGAGTGCCTGCACGAACTGAAGCTGATCGTCGACCTGATCTACGAAGGCGGCATCGCGAACATGAACTACTCGATCTCGAACAACGCCGAGTACGGCGAGTACGTGACGGGCCCGCGCGTCGTCACGGAAGAGACGAAGAAGGCGATGAAGCAGTGCCTGACCGACATCCAGACGGGCGAGTACGCGAAGAGCTTCATTCTCGAGAACAAGGCAGGCGCACCGACGCTGCAGTCGCGCCGTCGCCTGACGGCCGAGCACCAGATCGAACAGGTCGGTGCGAAGCTGCGTGCGATGATGCCGTGGATCGCGAAGAACAAGCTCGTCGACCAGACGAAGAACTAAGCACCGCGTGCTGTTCCGGCCCTTCGAGTGGAGGGTCGGTATCAAAAAGCCGTCCGAAGGCAGCAGTGCCCCGGGCGGCTTTTGCTATCCTACGGGCTTTGCAATTCACCGAACACAGAACGAATCCATGAACTATCCTCATCCGATCATCGCGCGCGAAGGCTGGCCGTTCATCGCGATTGCTGCCGTCATCGCGCTGTTGATCCACGCCGTCGGGGGCTTCGGCTTCGCGTGGCCGTTCTGGCTGCTGCTCGTCTTCGTCGTCCAGTTCTTCCGCGATCCGCAGCGCCCGATCCCCGCGCAGCCGAATGCGGTGCTGTGCCCGGCAGACGGCCGCATCGTCGCGGTCGAGACCGCACAAGACCCGTACGCGAACCGTGAAGCGCTGAAGATCAGCGTGTTCATGAATGTATTCAATGTCCATTCGCAGCGTTCGCCGGTCGATGGCGCGATCACCAAGGTCGAGTACTTCCCGGGCGCGTTCCTGAACGCGGCGATCGACAAGGCGTCGACCGAGAACGAGCGCAACGCGGTCGTGATCCAGACGGCGAGCGGCAAGACCGTCACCGCGGTGCAGATCGCAGGGCTCGTCGCCCGCCGGATTCTCTGCTACGTCCGTGCCGGCGAGCCGCTGTCGCGTGGCCAGCGCTACGGTTTCATCCGCTTCGGTTCGCGCGTCGACGTGTACCTGCCGCTCGGCAGCCGTGCGAAGGTGTCGATCGGCGAGAAGGTCTACGCGTCGTCGACGATCCTCGCCGAGCTCGAGCAGTAAGCGGCGGGGCGCACGATGGCCGCATTCAAACCGCGTCGGCCGCGTAACGGCTCCGGCCAGACGCCACGTCCGTTTCGCCGCAACAAGATAATGGCGCCTGATCAGGCGCCGCTCGAGAGCCGCCGCGCCGCGCGTCAGCGGTTCCTGAAAACGCGCGGCATCTACCTGCTCCCGAACGCGTTCACGACCGCCGCGCTGTTCTGCGGCTTCTTCGCGGTCGTGCAGGCGATGAACGTGCGCTTCGAGATCGCCGCGATCGCGATTTTCGTCGCGATGGTGCTCGACGGGATGGACGGGCGCGTCGCGCGCATGACGCATACGCAGAGCGCGTTCGGCGAGCAGTTCGACAGCCTGTCGGACATGGTGTCGTTCGGCGTCGCGCCCGCGCTCGTGATGTACGAGTGGGTGCTGAAGGATCTCGGCCGCTGGGGCTGGCTCGCCGCGTTCGTCTACTGCTCGGGCGCCGCGCTGCGTCTCGCGCGCTTCAACACGAACATCGGTGTGGTCGACAAGCGCTTCTTCCAGGGGCTGCCGAGCCCGGCCGCCGCCGCGCTGATCGCGGGCTTCGTGTGGCTCGCGACCGACAACCGCGTGCCGATGAAGCTTGGCTGGCTGCCGTGGGTCGCGTTCGTGCTGACGATCTACGCGGGCGTGACGATGGTGTCGAACGCGCCGTTCTACAGCGGCAAGGCGCTCGACGTGCGGCACCGCGTGCCGTTCGCGGCGATCCTGCTGGTCGTCGTCGCGTTCGTGCTCGTGTCGTCCGATCCGCCGCTGATGCTGTTCTGCCTGTTCGTGCTGTACGGCCTGTCCGGCTATGTGTTCTGGGCCTACATGGCCATCCGCGGGCGCGCGAATCCGGCGCGCTCGTCGCAGCGCGATCACTGACGCGCGATCGACCCGGAAACGGCGGCCTCAAGGCCGCCGTTTTCATTTGCCCCTTTTTCGAGCCGGGCCGCCGGAATCACCCGGGCGGCGTCCGATTGCGCGGCCAACGGAATGTCGCTATAGTCTTCGGCATGACTGCATTTCCCCGCCTCTCCCTCCTTCTAGCCGGTGCGCCGCTACGCGCGCTAGCGTTGGCGCGCCTGCCGCGCTGACCGTTCTCGCCCCCCGTCAAGCTTCGTCTGTTGTTGAGCGTCGCCAGCGGTGGCGCGATCTCATTACGTTTGACTTCCGTATAAAGAGCCCTGGAGCCCCCCATGACAGACAAGCTGATCATTTTCGATACGACGTTGCGTGACGGCGAACAATCGCCCGGCGCGTCGATGACGAAGGAAGAGAAAATCCGCATCGCGAAGCATCTCGAGCGGATGAAGGTCGACGTGATCGAAGCCGGCTTCGCGGCCAGCTCGAACGGCGACTTCGACGCGATCCACACGATCGCCGGTCTCGTGAAGGACAGCACGATCTGCTCGCTGGCCCGCGCCAACGACAAGGACATCCAGCGCGCGGCCGACGCGCTGAAGCCGGCCAACAGCTTCCGGATCCATACGTTCATCGCGACGTCGCCGCTGCACATGGAGAAGAAGCTGCGGATGACGCCCGACCAGGTGTTCGAGCAGGCGCGCCTCGCGGTGCGCTTCGCGCGCAAGTTCACCGACAACGTCGAATTCTCGCCGGAAGACGGCAGCCGTTCCGATCTGGATTTCCTCTGCCGCGTGCTGGAAGCCGTGATCGCCGAGGGCGCGACGACGATCAACATCGCCGACACCGTTGGTTATGGCGTGCCGGAGCTTTACGGCAACCTCGTGAAGACGCTGCGCGAACGCATTCCGAACTCGGACAAGGCGATTTTCTCGGTGCACTGCCATAACGACCTCGGGATGGCCGTCGCGAACTCGCTCGCCGGTGTGAAGATCGGCGGCGCGCGTCAGATCGAGTGCACGATCAACGGTCTCGGCGAGCGTGCAGGCAACACGTCGCTCGAGGAAATCGTGATGGCCGTGAAGACGCGCAAGGACTATTTCGGCCTCGACGTCGGCATCGACACGACGCAGATCGTGCCGACGTCGAAGCTCGTGTCGCAGATCACCGGTTTCGTCGTGCAGCCGAACAAGGCGGTGGTCGGCGCGAACGCGTTCGCGCATGCGTCGGGCATCCACCAGGACGGCGTGCTGAAGGCGCGCGACACCTACGAGATCATGCGTGCGGAAGACGTGGGCTGGAGCGCAAACAAGATCGTGCTCGGCAAGCTGTCGGGCCGCAACGCGTTCAAGCAGCGCCTGCAGGAACTGGGCGTGTCGCTCGACAGCGAATCCGAACTGAACGCCGCGTTCATGCGCTTCAAGGATCTGGCCGACCGCAAGGCCGAGATCTTCGACGAGGACATCATCGCGATCGTGTCCGAGGAGTCGGCGCTCGCGCACGAGCAGGAACACTTCAAGTTCGTGTCGCTGTCGCAGCGTTCGGAAACGGGCGAGCAGCCGCAGGCGAAGATCGTGTTCGCGGTTGAAGGCAAGGAAGTGACGGGCGAGGCACGTGGCAACGGGCCGGTCGACGCGACGTTCAATGCGATCGAAGGTGAAGTCGGCAGCGGCTCCGAGCTGCTGCTGTACTCGGTGAACGCCATCACGACAGGCACGCAGGCGCAGGGCGAGGTCACCGTCCGTCTGTCGAAGAGCGGGCGAATCGTCAATGGCGTCGGCACCGATCCGGATATCGTCGCCGCGTCGGCGAAGGCGTACATCTCCGCGCTGAACAAGCTGCATTCGAAGGACGACAAGCTCAACCCGCAGCGCTCGTAAGCGCCGCGCGCTGCGCATCTCCGGAACGCCCCGTGCGGCCTTGCGCCGCCGGGGCGTTTTTTCAGCCGCCGCTCATTCGGCCGCCGGTGCGCGAAACAGCCAGCGGCGCGTAGCGGGGCGTGTCGCCGGGCTGCGCCGGCGGAACTCGACGGCGATCCCGCGTCGCGGCGCATCGGCGACGAACGCGTCGAGCAGTTCGAGCACGTCGTGATCGATGTAGTCGGCGCGGGTCGCGTCGATGATCACGGCCGCGTGGTCCGGAATGTGCCGCAGGTGGTGCTTGACCTGAACCTTGCCGAGGAACGACACGTCCTTGCGGAACGACAGCAGGTAGTGGTCGTCGTGCTGGGCGAGCGTGACGGGGCTCTTCAGGTTCGCGACGGCGACCGCCAGTACGCTGCACGCGAGGCCGAGCGCGATCCCGAACAGCAGGTCGACCGCGAGCACGCCGATGATCGTCGCCGCGAACGGCACGAATGCGGCCGGCCCTTGCTTCATCACCGAACGGAACAGCGCCGGCTTCGCGAGCTTGAAGCCCGTATGGATCAGGATCGCGGCCAGGCTCGCGAGCGGGATCAGGTTGATGAGGCCGGTGAGCGCGAACACGCTCGCGAGCAGCAGCATCCCGTGGACGATGGCCGACATCCGGCTTTGCGCACCCGCGTTGACGTTCACCGAGCTGCGTACGATCACCGACGTGATCGGCAGCCCGCCGACCGCGCCCGCGACGAGATTGCCGACGCCCTGGGCCTTCAGCTCGCGGTCGGGCTGCGTCGGCCGGCGCTTCGGGTCGATCTGCTCGACCGCTTCGAGGCTCAGCAGCGTCTCCAGGCTCGCGACGACCGCGAGTGTGATCGCGACGCGCCACACGTCCGGATTGACGAGTTGCGCGAAGTTCGGGCCGAGCTCCGCATGCTTGAGCGATGCCGCGAACGCCGCGAACGATCCGAGCTCGGGCAGCGTCACGCGATGGGCGGCGCCCGGCGCAACGGCCGGTGCGACGAAGCCCAGCACGAGCGTTGCGCCGATCCCGAGCACGACGACCGCGAGCGGCGCCGGTACCGAGCGCACCAGCGCGAAGCGGCGCAGCGCAGGCGTGTCCCACGCGATCAGCAGCGCGAGCGACGCGAGCGCGATGGCCGTGGCGGCCCACGCGACCGGCAGGCTCGGCCAGTTCGCAAACGATTGCGCGGCCGAGCCGCCGATACCGAATGCGAACGGAATCTGCTTCACGATCAGCAGCAGGCCGATCGCGGCGAGCATGCCCTTGATGACGGGCGACGGTACGTAAGCGGCGAAGCGGCCGGCGCGCAGCATGCCTAACCCGAATTGCAGCACGCCGGACAGCAGCACCGCGAGCAGGAACGCGGAGAAGCTGCCGAGTTGTGCGATCCCTTCGACGACGATCACCACGAGGCCGGCTGCCGGCCCGCTGACGGACAGCGACGACCCGCTCAGCAGCGCGACGACGATGCCGCCGACGATGCCGGACACGAGCCCGGCGAACGGCTCGACGCCGGAGGCGTTGGCGATGCCGAGACAGAGTGGCAGCGCGACGAGGAAAACGACGATGCCGGCGACGATGTCGCGCGGCAGGGTGGACAGGCGCTCGTTCAGTTTCATGGTTGGGGCGATTTCGTGGGCGTTGGGGCGGGGGATGAATCAGCCGAGCGCGGCGGCGGTCGTGGCCAGCGCGGGTTCGACGTCGACGGGCGGTGTCGCGTAGCCCGAATCGAGCTCCAGCAGGCGGCCGTCGGCGAGCGAGAAGATCCAGCCGTGCACGAGCGGCGGCCGTTCGCGGCCGCGCACGATCGGCGATGCGCGGAGCAGCCGCACCTGTTCGAGCACGTTCAGTTCGGCGAGGCGATCGGCGGCGGCCGTGTCGTCGAGCCCGTCGAGCGTGTCGCGATGGCGGCGTGCGAGCGCGCAGAGCGGCGCGATGCGGCGCGCGACGTGCGGCAGGTCGGCCGGCGGCGGCAGCAGCGACGCGCGCACGCCGCCACAGCCGTAGTGCCCGCACACGATCACGTGGTCGACCTTCAGCACGCGCACCGCGTACTCGAGCACGCTGGCGGAATTGTCGTCGTCGGGATGGAACAGGTTCGCGATGTTGCGATGAACGAACAGTTCGCCGGGCGCGCAGTGTGTGATGGTTTCGGCCGGCACGCGGCTGTCGGCGCAGCCGATCCACAGCACGCGCGGGTTCTGGCCGCGCGCAAGCGCGTCGAAGAAACCGGGCGTGTGTTCACGCGTCTCGCGGGCCCAGGCAATGTTGGCAACCAGCATGCTCTTGGGGCGATTCATGAGGACTCCTTTCTGATAAAGGCAAATAAATATCGGCGAAATGACGCAATTGCAATCTTTCTAAATTGAAAGGTTTGGTTTCGACTGATATTAGGGGTATGCCCTAGCACTCCGGGGGCATTGAAACAAATTGTTTCAAATTGATTTGGCGTAGTGCATTGCATGCACCAACCCAACGCATGACATGCATCGGGCATGCCTGTTTCGGCGCAATGGCCCGCATGACGGGGCGTTCAGCGGATTGCCATCGGAATGTCATCGATCGGAAAAGTTTTCCGCCATATTCCCTGAATTAAATAAGGCAGCGGAAAAAAGGAAATGGCCATTCACGCAATAATTCGTGAATGGCCATTGTGAAAATTGCGCGTAAATGCGTAATCGGTCAGAACAGGTTGCGGCGGTCGGGATCGTGCAGCGGGTCCGGGGTTTTCTGCGTGATGCGCAGGATGCCCTGCGGATCGAAATAGAAGCTGTACATCATGTACCAGACGTTGTCCTCGAGATACCGGTACGTCCACACCTCGCGCTTCATCAGCGGGAAGTAGGATGTCTCGACGGGGCGCCCGAAATTGACGAGCACGTCGGTCTTCGTCCACTTGCCGATTTCCGCGCGATAGAACTCGCTCGGTTGCAGCACCTGGCGCACGTTGACGATCTTGTGTGCTGCGTCGACGTCGGCCGCGATCGTGATTTCGCCCATCGGCTGGGTCGGCCACATCAGCCGCTTGCCGCCGCCGGGCAGGTCGTAGATCTCGCGCGGCGGGCCCATGCGCGCGACGATCGCCGACTCGTCCTGGCCGGCCTGGTATTGCTGCCACGGTTGCGCGCAACCGGCGAGCAGTGCGGCGGCACCGGCGACCAGCACCGGCAGGCGCGCGGGAATGCGAATGCGCATGGGATCCTCCAGAACACGGAAACAGGTCCCGTTGTATCACGGACGGCGCGCGACGGTGCATCGGGCGGAAAAAATCGGTGCGGATCGCCGGCATGGCCACGCTTGCGGGCGGCGGGTGCGCCGGCCTATGATCCGCGCTTCTCGGGCAGATTGAAGGGCAGGTGGCCGATGCAGGGGTGGAAGCGGTGCGCGCTCGCGTTGAGCGCAGGGTGGATGCTGGTGTCGTCCGCGTTTGCCGGCGGTGAGCCGGTGCGGATCGCGCTGATCGAAGGGATGTCGGGCCCGTTCGCGAACGCAGGCGCGGCCGTCGAGCGCAACCTGCGCTTCGGCGTCGAGCAGGTCAACGCGGCGGGCGGCGTGAAGCTGCGCGACGGCGCGCACCCGCTCGAACTCGTCGTGCTCGACAGCAAGGGGAGCCCGGAGGAGGCGCTCGTGCAACTGCGCGTGGCTGCGGACCGCCATATCGGCTTCGTTGCGCAGGGCAACAGTTCGGCCGTCGCGGCCGCGCTCGTCGCGGCGCTCGACAAGCAGAACGCGCGCGATCCGGACAACCGGATGCTGTTCCTGAACTATTCGGCCGATGATCCGGCGCTGACCGGCGCTCGCTGCAGCTTCTGGCATTTCCGCTTCGACGCGCACGCGGGCATGCGGATGGCCGCGCTCGCGGACGTGATGGCGCGCGATCGCGCACTGCGCAAGGTCTATCTGCTGAACCAGGACTACAGCTTCGGCCACGACGTCAGCACGCTTGCGCGTCAGGCGCTGGCCGCGCGGCGCCCGGACGTGACGATCGCCGGCGATGAATTCCACCCGATCGGCCGGATCAAGGATTTCGCGCCGTATATCGCGAAGATCCGGGCGAGCGGCGCGGACGCCGTCGTGACCGGCAACTGGGGCAACGACCTGACGCTGCTCGTGAAGGCGGCGCGCGAGCAGGGGTTGAACGCGAAGTTCTATACGTTCTACGGCAACAGCCTTGGCGCGCCGGCTGCCCTCGGCGATGCCGGTGTCGGGCGCGTCGTGGCCGTGGCCGACTGGCACCCGAACGCGGGCGGCGCGAAGTCGGACGCGTTCTACCGCGCGTTCCGAACCCGTTTCCCGGCCGCGCAGGACGACTATCCGGTGCGGCGGATGAGCCTGATGATCGAGATGCTGGCTGCGGCGATGAACCGCGCGGGCTCGGCCGACCCCGTCGCGGTCGCGCGGGCGCTCGAGGGCCTGTCGTTCGACGACGGCTTTCATGCGTCGCGGATGCGCGCGCAGGATCATCAGCTGATCCAGCCCCTTTACGTGATGGAGATGGACAAGGCCGGCACGCCGGGCGTGCGCTTCGACAACGAGGGGTCGGGGTACGGCTTCCGGACGGTGCTGGCGGTGCCGGCACAGCGCACGGAGATGCCGTCGACGTGTTCGATGACGCGTCCGTGACAGGGGGCGGTAAGAACGGCGCGGAGTTGTGCTACAATGCGCGCCGGTTGTAAGTCACGGCACGGCCATTCTTCCGTGTCCGCCTGTTCAGTTAGAAAGGAAATCACATGTCTGTTGCAGATATCAAGAAGTCGGAAGTCGTTGCTCAGTTCGCCCGCGGTACCAATGACACGGGGTCGCCCGAAGTCCAGGTCGCACTGCTGACCGCACGTATCGTCGAACTGACGGGTCACTTCAAGTCCCACGCGAAGGATCACCACAGCCGCCGCGGCCTGCTGCGCATGGTGAGCCGCCGCCGCAAGCTGCTCGACTACCTCAAGGGCAAGGATGCCGACCGTTACCGCGCACTGATCGAGAAGCTGGGTCTGCGTAAGTAATCGAGGCGATTGCCGCCAGCAAGATGCCTGTGTCAGTCCGCTGATACAGGCATTTTGTTTTTGCGCGGTGCGTAGCGTCACGCGCATCGCAGGCAGTCCGGCACGTTCGTGCGGGGCTGCCGCACGACTGATACCGGGGCAGGATTTGTGTCATTCCAGCGCGTCGCTGCACGAGCGCCGCGCTGGAATGGCATAAAAAACACACCTTGCTCCGGGTGATTCGGTCGGGACGCCGCCGTGCCGGATGGCCGGCGCGGCGAATGAAATGCATGAATTCAAAGGAGCAACCATGTCCATGTTCAACAAGGTCGTGAAGGAATTCCAGTGGGGCCAGCACAAGGTGCGCCTCGAAACCGGTGAAGTCGCTCGCCAGGCGAGCGGTGCGGTGATCGTCGACGTCGAAGACACCGTCGTGCTGGCAACCGTCGTCGGCGCGAAGTCGGCGAAGCCGGGCCAGGATTTCTTCCCGCTGACCGTCGACTACCTCGAGAAGACCTACTCGGCCGGCAAGATCCCGGGCGGCTTCTTCCGCCGCGAAGGCCGTCCGTCGGAGCATGAGACGCTGACGTCGCGCCTGATCGACCGTCCGCTGCGTCCGCTGTTCCCGGAAGGCTTCTACAACGAAGTTCAGGTCGTGATCCACGTGCTGTCCGTGAACCCGGAAATCCCGGCGGACATCCCCGCGCTGATCGGCGCATCGGCTGCGCTCGCCGTGTCGGGCCTGCCGTTCAACGGCCCGGTCGGTGCCGCGCGCGTTGCCTACATCGACAACGCCTACGTGCTGAACCCGACGCGTGACCAGATCAAGGCGTCGAGCCTCGACCTCGTCGTCGCGGGTACGGAGCGCGCGGTGCTGATGGTCGAATCGGAAGCCGATCAACTGTCGGAAGAAGTGATGCTGGGCGCGGTCGTGTTCGGTCACGAGCAGATGCAAGTCGCGATCGACGCGATCCACGAACTGGTGCGCGAAGGCGGCAAGCCCGAGTGGGACTGGCAGCCGGCGCCGAAGAACGAGGCGCTGATTGCGCGTGTGACGGATCTGGCGCAGAACGACCTGCTCGCCGCGTACCAGCTCCGTGACAAGCAAGCTCGCTCGACGAAGCTGAAGGAAGTCTACTCGGCGACCTCGGCGAAGCTCGAGGAAGACGCGCAGGCAGCCGGTACGGCAGCGGCCGACAAGGCCACCGTCGGCAACGTCCTGTTCGACATCGAAGCAAAGATCGTCCGTTCGCAGATCCTGAACGGCGAGCCGCGTATCGACGGTCGCGACACGCGCACCGTGCGCCCGATCGAGATCCGCACCGGCGTGCTGCCGCGTACCCACGGCTCGGCGCTGTTCACGCGCGGCGAGACGCAGGCGCTGGTCGTCGCGACGCTCGGCACGAAGGGTGACGAGCAGATCATCGACGCGCTCGAAGGCGAGTACCGCGAGCGCTTCATGCTCCACTACAACATGCCCCCGTTCGCAACCGGCGAAACGGGCCGCGTCGGCTCGCCGAAGCGCCGCGAAATCGGCCACGGCCGCCTCGCGAAGCGCGCGCTGGTCAAGTGCCTGCCGAGCGCCGACGAATTCGGCTACTCAATCCGCGTCGTGTCGGAAATCACCGAGTCGAACGGTTCGTCGTCGATGGCATCGGTGTGCGGCGGCTGCCTCGCGCTGATGGACGCCGGCGTGCCGATGAAGGCACACGTCGCGGGTATCGCGATGGGCCTGATCCTCGAAGGCAACAAGTTCGCGGTGCTGACCGACATCCTCGGCGACGAAGATCACCTCGGCGACATGGACTTCAAGGTGGCCGGTACGGAACAAGGCGTGACGGCGCTGCAGATGGACATCAAGATCCAGGGCATCACGAAGGAAATCATGCAGGTCGCGCTCGCGCAGGCGAAGGAAGGCCGCATGCACATCCTCGGCAAGATGACGTCGGCGGTCGCGGGTGCGAACACGCAACTGTCGGAATTCGCACCGCGCATGATCACGGTCAAGATCAACCCGGAAAAGATCCGCGACGTGATCGGCAAGGGCGGTTCGGTGATCCGCGCGCTGACGGAAGAAACGGGCACGACCATCGACATCTCGGATGACGGCGTCGTGACGATCGCGAGCACGAGCAGCGAAGGCATGGCCGAAGCGAAGAAGCGCATCGAGCAAATCACGGCTGAAATCGAAGTCGGCCAGGTGTACGAAGGCACGGTGCTCAAGCTGCTGGATTTCGGCGCGATCGTGAACCTGCTGCCGGGCAAGGATGGCCTGCTGCACATCTCGGAAATCGTCAACGAGCGTGTGAAGGACATCAACGACTACCTGAAGGAAGGCCAGCAAGTGAAGGTCAAGGTCATCCAGACGGACGAAAAGGGTCGCGTGCGTCTGTCGGCGAAGGCGCTGCTGAATGAAGCAGCGGCAGCGTCGCAGTCGGACACGCCGCCGCAGCAGTAAGCGGACAGGCGGACCAACGGCCGGCAGTGCGAAAGCGTGCCGGCCGTTTTTTCTGTAGCATCGTTGTGCGGCGCAGCAGCGCCGGCGAGGCGTCCGTGCCGCGTGCCCGGGCGTGCCATCCGATTCCGATCCTGGAGCCTCCCTCACCATGAAAGCCATCGAAATCACCGAATTCGGCGCCCCCGACGTGTTGAAGCTTGCGGAGCGTCCGCGCCCCGAACCGAAGCGCGGCGAGGTGCTGATCAAGGTGGCGGCTTCCGGTGTGAACCGGCCCGACGTGTTCCAGCGCAAGGGCGCTTATGCGCCGCCGCCGGGTGCGTCGGACCTGCCGGGCCTCGAGGTGGCGGGCGAGATCGTCGGCGGCGACCTGTCCGATGCCGCGCTGAACCCGTTCGGCCTGAAGCTGGGCGATCGCGTGTGTGCGCTGCTCGCGGGCGGCGGTTATGCCGAATATGCGGTCGCACCGCTGCCGCAGTGTCTGCCGGTGCCTGAAGGGCTCACCGATATCGAGGCTGCGTCGCTGCCCGAAACGTTCTTCACCGTGTGGAGCAATGTGTTCGACCGTGCGCAGCTCGGCGCGGGCGAGGGCGGCGAGCAGGAGACGCTGCTCGTGCAGGGCGGCTCGAGCGGTATCGGCGTGACGGCCATCCAGATCGCGCATGCGCTCGGCTTTCGCGTGTTCGCGACGGCCGGCACCGCCGACAAGTGCCGCGCGTGCGAGGCGCTCGGCGCCGAACGCGCGATCAACTACAAGACCGAAGATTTCGTCGAGGTCGTGAAGTCGCTGACGCACGATCGCGGCGTCGACGTGATCCTCGACATGGTGGCGGGCTCGTACGTGCCGCGCGAACTGTCCGCGCTCGCGGACGGCGGCCGTCTCGTGCTGATCGCGCTGCTCGGGGGTGCGAAGGCCGACGTCAACCTGGGCGAGATCCTGCGCCGCCGGCTCACCATCACGGGTTCGACGCTGCGCCCGCGCCCGGTCGAGTTCAAGGCGCGCATCGCCGCGCAACTGAAGGCGCGCGTGTGGCCGCTGATCGCCGACGGGCGCATCAAGCCGGTGATCTATCGCGTGTTGCCGGCCGCGGATGCCGCGCAGGCGCATGCGCTGATGGAAAGCAGCGAGCACACCGGCAAGATCGTGCTCGATTGGGGTACGAACGCCTGATGGCCCGTGTGGCCGGGCTTGACATGCGCGGTTTGACCGGTTCAAGCCGTGCGCAGTAAAATCGCGGGTTTGCTTCGCCAGATCAAACCTGACGGCCGGTTTCCGGCGCGTCGATGACGAGACAGACACGATGTCGAAACAGAGAACTAAGCGGGTGATCGGCAACTGGAAGATGCACGGCCGGCTGGCCGGCAACCAGGCGTTGCTGAACGAAGTGGTGCAGGGCGCGGGCGCGGTGGCGGCCGAAACGTCGGTCGGCGTGTGCGTGCCGTTCCCGTATCTCGCGCAGGTTCACGCGCAGCTCGACGGCGGCCGTGTCGCCTGGGGCGCGCAGGACGTATCCGCGCACGAACAGGGCGCGTTCACCGGTGAAGTGGCGGCGGCGATGGTCGCGGAGTTCGGCGCACGCTATGCGATCGTCGGTCACTCGGAACGCCGCGCGTATCACGGCGAAAGCAACGAGACGGTCGCGGCGAAGACGCAGCGCGCGCTCGCGGCCGGCCTCACGCCGGTCGTGTGCGTCGGCGAGACGCTCGACGAGCGCGAGTCGGGTGCGACCGAGCAGGTTGTCGGTGCGCAGCTCGACGCGGTGCTGGCCGTGCTGACGGCCGACGAGGCTGTACGCATCGTTGTCGCGTACGAGCCGGTCTGGGCGATCGGTACGGGCAAGAGCGCGACGTCGGCGCAGGCACAGGACGTGCACGCGTTCCTGCGCGCGCGCCTCGCGGCGAAGGGTGCGGCGGACGTATCCGTGCTGTACGGCGGCAGCGTGAAGCCGGACAACGCGGAAGAACTGTTCGCGCAGCCGGACATCGACGGCGGCCTGATCGGCGGCGCGTCGCTGAAGGCGGAAGATTTCCTGGCGATCTGCCGGGCCGCGCGATAAGCGGTCCGAGATCGAATTGAACCATGACGGCGGCCGGACGGTCCGGTCGCCCGATCCAATCGGGTGGGTGTGATGCTGTTATTCAAGACGCTGATTATTGTGGTGCAGGTGCTGTCTGCACTCGGTGTGATTGGTCTCGTGCTGCTGCAGCACGGCAAGGGTGCCGACATGGGCGCTGCGTTCGGCAGTGGCGCGTCGGGCAGCCTGTTCGGTGCAACGGGCTCCGCGAACTTCCTGTCGCGCACGACGGGCATTCTCGCGACGATCTTCTTCGTCGCGACGCTCGCACTGACGTACCTCGGTTCGTACAAGTCGACGCCGTCGGCCGGCGTGCTCGGCGCGGCCGCGACTGCGCCGGCTTCGGCACCTGCAGCATCGGCACCGGCAGTCGCGGCATCCGCCGCCGTTGCGGGTTCGGCTGCAAGCGCGCCGGGCCAGGATGTCCCGAAATAAAAAGTTAAATTTTTTGTGTTTGTGCGTTGAACAAATCTGGAACTCGGGTTAGAATTTAATTCTTGAAGCGATTCGCGGGAACAAGCAGCACAACCCGAGTTGCATGCAGTGCCGACGTGGTGAAATTGGTAGACACGCTATCTTGAGGGGGTAGTGGCGAAAGCTGTGCGAGTTCGAGTCTCGCCGTCGGCACCAAAGTTACTCAATGCCAGCCGCTTCTAGTGGCTGGCATTTTTCATTTCTGGGATGGGCTTGCGGTTGTCTTGCGATCGCCTGCACTCCGAAATGATTCCTTCCGCCGGAAGTGGTATTCTCCGGACGCTCAGAACCAACCGATAGAGGATTGCCTTGAACCTCGCAGCCTATTACCCCGTCTTGTTGTTCCTCCTCGTGGGCACTGGTTTAGGTATAGCGCTGGTCAGCATCGGCAAGCTCCTTGGTCCCAACAAGCCGGACGTCGAGAAGAACGCACCGTACGAGTGCGGCTTCGAAGCCTTTGAAGACGCCCGGATGAAATTCGACGTCCGGTATTATCTCGTCGCTATCCTGTTCATCATCTTCGATCTCGAAACCGCATTCCTGTTTCCGTGGGGCGTCGCGCTCCGGGACATCGGCTGGCCGGGTTTCATCGCAATGATGATTTTTCTGCTCGAATTCCTGCTGGGCTTTGCCTATATCTGGAAGAAGGGCGGGCTCGACTGGGAGTGATGGGTTAATCGCCGGTTTGCATGGGCGGCCACGCTCGGTCGCTCGTCTGGAGTGGAAAGCAAATGAGTATCGAAGGGGTCTTGAAGGAAGGGTTTGTCACCACGACGGCTGACAAGCTGATCAACTGGACGCGTACCGGCTCGCTGTGGCCGATGACGTTCGGGCTCGCGTGTTGCGCCGTCGAGATGATGCATGCGGGCGCGGCCCGTTATGACCTGGACCGGTTCGGTGTCGTGTTCCGTCCGAGTCCGCGTCAGTCGGACGTGATGATCGTCGCCGGCACGCTCTGCAACAAGATGGCGCCCGCGCTGCGCCGCGTGTACGACCAGATGGCCGAGCCGCGCTGGGTGATCTCGATGGGATCGTGCGCGAACGGCGGTGGTTACTACCACTACTCGTATTCGGTGGTCCGCGGCTGTGACCGGATCGTGCCCGTCGACGTCTACGTGCCGGGCTGTCCGCCCACGGCCGAGGCGCTGGTCTACGGCGTGATCCAGCTTCAGGCGAAGATCCGCCGCACCAATACCATCGCCCGTCAATAAAGCCCCGAGCGTCCCCTCAATATGGCAAGCAAAATCGAGACCCTCAAGGCAAACCTCGAAGCCGCGCTCGGCGCGCGCGTGGTGAGCCTCACCGAAGCGATCGGTGAACTGACGCTCGTCGTGAAGGCGAGCGATTACCTCGAAGTCGCAAAGATGCTGCGCGACGATCCGAAGCTCCGTTTCGAGCAACTGATCGACCTCTGCGGCGTCGACTACCAGACCTTCGGCGACGGCGCCTACGACGGCCCGCGCTTCGCGGCCGTGTCGCACCTGCTGTCGGTCACGAACAACTGGCGCCTGCGCCTGCGTGCATTCGCACCGGACGACGACCTGCCGATCGTGGCATCGCTGGTCGACATCTGGACCTCCGCGAACTGGTACGAGCGCGAAGCGTTCGACCTGTACGGCATCGTGTTCGAAGGCCACCCCGACCTGCGCCGCATCCTCACCGACTACGGCTTCATCGGTCACCCGTTCCGCAAGGACTTCCCGGTGTCGGGCTATGTCGAAATGCGTTACGACCCGGAAGAGAAGCGGGTCGTGTACCAGCCGGTGACGATCGAGCCGCGCGAAATCACGCCGCGCGTGATCCGCGAGGATCGCTATGGCGGTCTGAAACATTAAGGGGGCGTCATGGCAGAAATCAAGAACTACACGCTCAACTTCGGCCCGCAGCACCCGGCAGCGCACGGCGTGCTGCGCCTCGTGCTCGAGCTCGACGGCGAAGTCATCCAGCGTGCCGATCCGCACATCGGCCTGCTGCACCGCGCGACGGAAAAGCTCGCGGAATCCAAAACCTTCATCCAGTCCGTGCCGTACATGGACCGTCTCGACTACGTGTCGATGATGGTCAACGAGCACGGCTACGTGCTCGCGATCGAAAAGCTGCTCGGCATCGAAGTGCCGGAGCGCGCGCAGTACATCCGCGTGCTGTTCGACGAGGTCACGCGCGTGCTGAACCACCTGATGTGGATCGGCGCACACGCACTCGACGTCGGCGCGATGGCCGTGTTCCTGTACGCATTCCGCGAACGCGAAGATCTGATGGACGTGTACGAAGCGGTGTCCGGCGCCCGGATGCACGCGGCGTACTACCGTCCGGGCGGTGTCTATCGCGATCTGCCTGACGCAATGCCGCAATACAAGGCGTCGAAGATTCGCAACGAGAAGGCGCTCGCGAAGATGAACGAAGCGCGCAGCGGCTCGGTGCTCGACTTCATCGACGACTTCTTCACGCGCTTCCCGAAGTGCGTCGACGAATACGAAACGCTGCTCACCGACAACCGGATCTGGAAACAGCGTCTGGTCGGGATCGGCGTGGTCAGCCCGGAACGTGCGCTGCAGATGGGCCTGACGGGCCCGATGCTGCGCGGCTCGGGCATCGCGTGGGATCTGCGCAAGAAGCAGCCGTACGAAGTGTACGATCGCATGGATTTCGACGTGCCGGTCGGCGTGAACGGCGATTGCTACGACCGCTATCTGGTGCGCGTCGAAGAAATGCGCCAGTCGATCCGCATCGCGAAACAGTGTATTGAGTGGCTCCGCAAGAATCCGGGCCCGGTGATGACGGACAATCACAAGGTTGCACCGCCGTCGCGCGTCGGCATGAAGACCAACATGGAAGACTTGATTCACCACTTCAAGCTCTTCACCGAAGGTTTCCATGTGCCGGAAGGCGAAGCGTACGCGGCGGTCGAGCACCCGAAGGGTGAATTCGGCATCTACCTCGTGTCGGACGGTGCCAACAAGCCGTATCGCCTCAAGATTCGCGCGCCGGGTTTCGCTCACCTGGCGTCGCTCGACGAAATGGCGCGCGGTCACATGATCGCCGACGCCGTCACGATCATCGGTACGCAGGACATCGTGTTCGGCGAGATCGATCGCTAATGGTTGCGCCGTCCGCGCGTGCGGGCGGCGAGCAGTAAGTCACATGCGATGCGCGCTGAACCGGCGCGGCTTCGCAAGCTGTCAACAGAGTGAGCGCCAGGTCTGCCGTCCATGCACCCCAGTGTGCGGCAGGTTGTTCGTTCGGTAGGAATTGAAAGAGTCGTGTCTGAAAATGATCTCAGCTGAAGGCCTGAAGGAAATCGATCGAGCGTTGACGAAGTATCCCGCCGATCAGAAACAGTCCGCCGTGATGTCGGCGTTGGCCGTTGCTCAGGAAGAGCACGGCTGGCTGTCGCCCGAACTGATGCAGTTCGTTGCGGACTATCTCGGCATGCCGGCCGTTGCCGTGCAGGAAGTCGCGACGTTCTACACGATGTACGAGCTCAACCCGGTCGGCAAGCACAAGATCACGCTCTGTACGAACCTGCCGTGCCAGCTTGGCCCGCACGGTGGCGCGGAAGCGACTGCCGACTACCTGAAACAGAAGCTCGGCATCGGCTTCGGCGAGACCACGCCCGACGGCAAGTTCACGCTGAAGGAAGGCGAATGCATGGGCTCGTGCGGCGATGCGCCGGTGCTGCTGGTGAACAATCACAGAATGTGCAGCTTCATGAGCCGCGAGAAGATCGACCAGCTGCTTGAGGAGCTCTCGAAATGACGTCCCTCCACGACCGTCACATCAAACCGCTGATCCTCGCTGGTCTGAACGGCGAGAACTGGCATCTCGAAGATTACGTTGCGCGCGGCGGCTACAAGCAGCTGCGCCGCATTCTCGAAGAAAAGATTCCGCCCGAGCAGGTGATCGCCGACGTGAAGGCGTCGGGCCTGCGCGGCCGTGGCGGTGCGGGCTTCCCGACCGGCCTGAAGTGGAGCTTCATGCCGCGCCAGTTCCCGGGGCAGAAGTACCTCGTCTGCAACTCGGACGAAGGCGAGCCGGGCACGTTCAAGGATCGCGACATCCTGCGCTGGAACCCGCACGCGCTGATCGAAGGCATGGCCATCGGCGCGTACGCGATGGGTATCACCGTCGGCTACAACTACATCCACGGCGAAATCTTCGAAGTGTATCGACGCTTCGAAGCCGCGCTCGATGAAGCGCGCGCAGCCGGGTTCCTCGGCGACCACATCATGGGCTCGGAATTCTCGTTCGAGCTGCACGCGCACCACGGTTACGGCGCGTACATCTGTGGCGAGGAAACGGCGCTGCTCGAGTCGCTCGAAGGCAAGAAGGGCCAGCCGCGCTTCAAGCCGCCGTTCCCGGCGAGCTTCGGCGTGTACGGCAAGCCGACCACGATCAACAACACCGAGACGTTTGCCGCGGTGCCGTTCCTGCTGTCCATCGGGCCGCAGAATTATCTCGAGATCGGCAAGCCGAACAACGGCGGCACGAAGATTTTCTCGGTATCGGGCGACGTCGAGCGTCCGGGCAACTACGAAGTGCCGCTCGGCACGCCGTTCGCGACGCTCATGGAGCTCGCCGGCGGGATGCGCGGCGGCAAGAAGATCAAGGCCGTGATTCCGGGCGGTTCGTCGGCGCCGGTGATCCCGGGCGACATCATGATGCAGACGGATCTCGACTACGATTCGATCGCGAAGGCCGGCTCGATGCTCGGTTCCGGCGCGGTGATCGTGATGGACGAGACGCGTTGCATGGTGCGCTCGCTGCTGCGCCTGTCGTACTTCTATTACGAGGAATCGTGCGGTCAGTGCACGCCGTGCCGTGAAGGCACCGGCTGGCTGTATCGCGTCGTGAACCGTATCGAGCACGGCGAAGGGCGCCAGGAAGATCTGGACCTGCTGAACTCGGTTGCCGAGAACATCATGGGCCGCACGATCTGTGCACTCGGCGATGCGGCGGCGATGCCGGTACGCGGGATGCTCAAGCACTACTGGGACGAATTCGCGTACCACGTCGAGCACAAGCACTGCATGGTCGGCGGCCACGCGCACGCGGCGGCAGCCTGAAGCGAACCCGGTTGCGGAATTTGAGCGCACGGTCGGGCGAAGGCGCGAACGGGCGGAAATAGGTTAAGGACCATTCACCATCATGGTTGAACTTGAAATAGACGGCAAGAAGGTCGAGGTGCCCGAAGGCAGCATGGTGATCCAGGCTGCGCACAAGGCGGATACGTACATTCCTCACTTCTGCTATCACAAGAAACTGTCGGTCGCGGCCAACTGCCGGATGTGTCTCGTCGAAGTCGAGAAGATGCCGAAGGCCGTGCCTGCCTGCGCGACCCCCGTGTCGGCCGGCATGATCGTCCACACGCAGTCCGACAAGGCCGTGAAGGCGCAGCAGTCGGTGATGGAATTCCTCCTCATCAATCACCCGCTCGATTGCCCGATCTGCGATCAGGGCGGCGAATGCCAGCTGCAGGATCTGGCGGTCGGCTACGGCAAGTCGTCGTCGCGCTACTCGGAAGAAAAGCGCGTGGTGTTCCACAAGAACGTGGGCCCGCTGATCTCGATGGAAGAAATGTCGCGTTGCATCCACTGCACGCGCTGCGTCCGCTTCGGCCAGGAAATCGCCGGCGTGATGGAGTTCGGCATGCTGGGCCGCGGCGAGCACTCGGAAATCACGACGTTCGTCGGCAAGACGGTCGATTCCGAAATGTCGGGCAACATGATCGACCTGTGCCCGGTCGGCGCACTGACCAGCAAGCCGTTCCGCTACAGCGCCCGTACGTGGGAACTGTCGCGCCGCAAGTCGGTGAGCCCGCACGATTCCGTCGGCGCGAACCTCGTCGTGCAGGTGAAGAACAACCGCGTGATGCGCGTGCTGCCGTTCGAGAACGAAGCAATCAACGAATGCTGGATCTCGGACAAGGACCGCTTCTCGTATGAAGGCCTCAACAGCGAAGAGCGCCTGACGAAGCCGATGCTGAAGCAGGGCGGCCAGTGGATCGAAACCGACTGGCAGACCGCGCTCGAATACGTCGCGAAGGGCCTGAAGGGCATCGCCGCGGATCACGGCGCGAACGCGCTGGCGATGCTCGCGAGCGCGCACAGCACCGCTGAAGAGCTGTTCCTCGTGAAGCAGCTCGCCAACGAACTGAAGACGCCGAACGTCGACTTCCGTCTGCGTCAGCAGGATTTCTCGGCGCCGGTCCAGGGTGCACCGTGGCTCGGCATGCCGATCGCCGACCTGTCGAACGTGGACGCCGCGTTCGTCGTCGGGTCGTTCCTGCGCCGCGACCACCCGCTGTTCGCCTCGCGCCTGCGTCAGGCCGCGAAGAACGGCGCGAAGCTGCATTTCCTGCACGCGACCGGTGACGACGCACTGATCCCGACCGCACAACGCATCGTGGCTGCACCGTCCGCATGGCTCGACGAGCTGGCCGGCATCGCCGCGGCCGTCGCGCAACTGCGCGGCGTCGCGCTGCCCGACGCGCTGGCAGGCGTCGCCGCATCGCCGGCCGCGCAGGCTGTCGCGCAGTCGCTCGCGAACGGCGAACGCCGCGCGGTGCTGCTCGGCAACGTTGCGGTCCGCCATACGGAATTCGCGAAGCTGCATGCCGTCGCCAAGTGGATCGCCGACAACACCGGCGCCACGTTCGGCTTCCTGACGGAAGCGGCGAACACGGTCGGCGCGCACGTCGTCGGCGCACTGCCGGGCGAAGGCGGCCTGAACGCACGTGAAGCGTTCGCGCAGCCGCGCAAGGGCTACGTGCTGCTGAACGTCGAGCCGGAATTCGACACCGCCGATCCGGCGCAGGCACTGGCGGCGCTGAACCAGGCGGAAATGGTCGTCGTGATGTCGCCGTTCAAGCACGGCCTCGACTACGCCGACGTGCTGCTGCCGGTCGCACCGTTCACGGAAACTGCCGGCACGTTCGTCAACGCGGAAGGCACCGTGCAGAGCTTCACCGGCGTCGTGCGCCCGCTCGGCGACACGCGTCCGGGCTGGAAGGTGCTGCGCGTGCTCGGCAGCCTGCTCGGCCTGCCGAACTTCGAATACGAGACCGCGGAAGAAGTGCGTCTCGCGGCGCTCGGCGACGCAGGCGTCGCAGGCCGCCTGTCGAACCAGACGTCGGTCGCGCCGGTGCGCGCCGCGGCGAACGCCGCGAATGGCGGTTTCGAACGCCTGGCCGATGTGCCGATCTATCACGCCGACGCGCTCGTGCGCCGCGCAGGTGCGCTGCACCTGACGGTCGCTGCGAAGGCGGCGAACGCCGCAGCCCTGCCGGCCGCGCTGTTCGACAAGCTGGGCTTGAAGGAAGGCGACGCCGTGCGCGTGCGCCAGGGCGAGCGTGCGGTGCAGTTGCCGGCCGTGCGCGACGCGAATCTTGCGGAGACGGTCGTTCGCGTGTCGGCGGCAACGCCTGCCGGCGCAGCGCTCGGCAGCCTGTCCGGTGAACTGGTGGTGGAGAAGGCGTAAATGAGCTTGTTCGATACGATCAACGCGGGCGGGGCCGAGCTTCTCGGCTTCGCGTGGCCGACGGTGTGGGCAGTCGTGCGCATCCTCGTCGTCTCCGTCGTCATCCTGCTGTGCGTCGCGTACCTGATTCTGTGGGAACGCAAGCTGATCGGCTGGATGCACGTGCGTCTCGGCCCGAACCGCGTCGGCCCCGGCGGCCTGCTGCAGCCGATCGCCGACGTGCTGAAGCTGCTGCTGAAGGAAGTCATTCAGCCGAGCGCCGCCAGCCGCTGGCTGTACCTGATCGCGCCGGTCATGACCGTCGTGCCGGCGTTCGCCGTGTGGGCCGTGATCCCGTTCCAGGCGGAAGCCGTTCTCGCGAACGTGAACGCGGGCCTGCTGTACGCGATGGCGATTTCGTCGATCGGCGTGTACGCGGTGATTCTCGCGGGCTGGGCATCGAACTCGAAGTACGCGTTCCTCGGCGCGATGCGCGCCGCGGCACAGATGGTGTCGTACGAAATCTCGATGGGTTTCGCGCTGGTGCTGGTGCTGATGACGGCCGGCAGCCTGAACCTGTCGGAAATCGTCGGTTCGCAACAGCACGGCTTCTTCGCAGGCCACGGCGTGAACTTCCTGTCGTGGAACTGGCTGCCGCTGCTGCCGGCGTTCGTCGTGTACTTCATCTCGGGCATCGCCGAAACGAACCGCCACCCGTTCGACGTGGTGGAAGGCGAGTCGGAGATCGTCGCGGGTCACATGATCGATTACTCGGGTATGGCGTTCGCGCTGTTCTTCCTCGCCGAGTACATCAACATGATCGTGATCTCGGCGCTGGCTGCGACGCTGTTCCTCGGTGGCTGGGACGCACCGTTCGAATTCCTGTCGTTCATCCCGGGCATCTTCTGGCTGGTGCTGAAGGTCTTCGCACTGCTGTCGGTGTTCATCTGGGTCCGCGCGACGTTCCCGCGCTACCGTTACGACCAGATCATGCGTCTGGGCTGGAAGGTGTTCCTGCCCGTCACGGTGATCTGGGTGGTCGTGGTCGGCTGCTGGATGATGTCGCCGCTGAACATCTGGGTGAAGTAAGGACGAAATCATGACGGCTATCCAACACTTCTTTAAGACTTTCTTCCTGACCGAGCTGCTGAAGGGGCTCGCGTTGACCGGTCGTTACACGTTCAAGCGCAAGGTCACCGTGCAGTTCCCGGAAGAGAAGACCCCGATCTCGCCGCGTTTCCGCGGGCTGCATGCACTGCGCCGCTATGAAAACGGCGAAGAGCGCTGCATCGCGTGCAAGCTGTGCGAGGCCGTGTGCCCCGCGATGGCGATCACGATCGAATCGGAAACGCGCGCGGACAACACGCGCCGCACGACGCGCTACGACATCGACCTGACGAAATGCATCTTCTGCGGTTTCTGCGAAGAGAGCTGCCCGGTCGATTCGATCGTCGAGACGCAGATTCTCGAGTACCACGGCGAAAAGCGCGGCGACCTGTATTTCACGAAGGAAATGCTGCTCGCGGTGGGCGATCGCTACGAGAAGGACATCGCCGCGGCGAAGGCCGCCGACGCGCCGTATCGTTGATTGTGTTTGCAGTGCCGGCCCGAAGCCAGGGCCGAGCCGCCGCGACGGGTGCGGCACGCGAGAGCGTCCCGCAAGCCGCGCCTGACTATGGCCTAACGATGAACCGGTAATCATGGAATTCACGACCGTACTGTTCTACATCTTCGCGCTGCTCCTGGTGGTATCAGGGCTGAAGGTGATCACTTCGCGCAACCCGGTGGCGTCTGCGCTTTTCCTTGTGCTGGCGTTCTTCAACGCCGCCGCGATCTGGATGCTGCTGGAAGCGGAATTCCTCGCGATCCTGCTGGTGCTGGTCTACGTGGGCGCCGTGATGGTGCTGTTCCTGTTCGTCGTGATGATGCTGGACATCAACATCGACTACCTGCGTCGCGACTTCAAGCGCTTCGTCCCGATGGCGACCGTGGTCGGCGCGATCATCGTGATCGAGACCGCGCTGATCCTGTGGCGCGGCTACGGCGACACGCACACGGTGCACGCGATGGCGACGGGCGAGATGGCCAACTGGTCGAACACGCGCCTGATCGGCAAGGTCATCTACACCGACTACATCTTCGCGTTTGAAATCGCCGGCCTCGTGCTGCTGGTCGCGATCATTGCCGCAATCGGGCTGACCGAGCGCAAGGGCAAGGACAGCAAGCGCCAGCGCGTGTCGGATCAGGTCAAGGTGCAACGCAACGACCGCGTGCGCCTCGTGAAGATGGAAGCGGAAAAGCCGCAGCCGGAAGCGGCGCAGAGCGAAGCCGGTTCGGGCACCAACGGCTAAGCGGAGGAAAAGAAAATC
Organism: Burkholderia cepacia; assembly: GCF_029962485.1. NCBI lineage: Bacteria > Pseudomonadati > Pseudomonadota > Betaproteobacteria > Burkholderiales > Burkholderiaceae > Burkholderia > Burkholderia cepacia. The sequence goes on along the minus strand of NZ_CP073637.1, from coordinate 2,554,247 downwards.
ATGCTGACTCTTGCTCACTACCTTGTGCTCGGCGCGATCCTGTTTGCGATCGCGATCGTCGGGATCTTCCTGAACCGCCGCAACGTCATCATCATCCTGATGTCGATCGAACTGATGCTGCTGGCGGTGAACACGAACTTCGTCGCGTTCTCGCATTACCTCGGCGATGTGCACGGCCAGATCTTCGTGTTCTTCGTGCTGACCGTCGCTGCAGCAGAAGCCGCGATCGGTCTCGCGATTCTGGTGACCCTGTTCCGTAAGCTCGACACGATCAATGTCGAGGATCTCGATCAGCTCAAAGGTTAATTTCAGGCAACGCTGTTATGTCAACGACACTCAATGAAAACCTGCTGCTGGCGATTCCGCTCGCTCCGCTGGCCGGCTCGCTGATTGCGGGGCTGTTCGGGAACGCAGTCGGGCGCAAGGGCGCACACCGGATCACGATCCTCGGCGTAATGATCGCGTTCCTCCTGTCGGCGAAAGTCTTCTTCGACGTGATGGGCGGCGCAAGCTTCAACGCGACCATCTACGAATGGATGAACGTCGGCTCGCTGAAACTCGAAGTCGGCTTCCTCGTCGATTCGCTGACCGCGATGATGATGGTCGTCGTGACCTTCGTCTCGCTGATGGTGCACATCTACACGATCGGCTACATGGCGGAAGAAGACGGCTACCAGCGCTTCTTCTCGTACATCTCGCTGTTCACGTTCTCGATGCTGATGCTCGTGATGAGCAACAACTTCCTGCAGCTGTTCTTCGGCTGGGAAGCGGTGGGTCTGGTGTCGTACCTGCTGATCGGCTTCTACTTCACGCGTGAGAGCGCGATCTACGCGAACATGAAGGCGTTCCTCGTGAACCGCGTGGGCGACTTCGGCTTCCTGCTCGGCATCGGCCTGCTGCTCGCATTCGCCGGCTCGATGAACTACGGCGAAGTGTTCGCGAAGCGCGCTGAGCTCGCGAGCCTGCACTTCCCGGGCACCGACTGGGGCCTGCTGACCGTTGCCTGTATCTGCCTGTTCATCGGCGCGATGGGCAAGTCGGCACAGTTCCCGCTGCACGTGTGGCTGCCGGACTCGATGGAAGGCCCGACCCCGATCTCGGCGCTGATTCACGCGGCGACGATGGTGACGGCCGGCATCTTCATGGTGTCGCGCATGTCGCCGCTGTTCGAGCTGTCGGACACCGCGCTGTCGTTCGTCACGGTGATCGGCGCGATCACGGCGCTGTTCATGGGCTTCCTCGGCATCATCCAGAACGACATCAAGCGAGTGGTCGCCTATTCGACGCTGTCGCAGCTCGGCTACATGACCGTCGCGCTCGGCGTGTCCGCGTATCCGGTCGCGTTGTTCCACCTGATGACGCACGCGTTCTTCAAGGCGCTGCTGTTCCTCGGCGCCGGCTCGGTCATCATGGGCATGCACCACGACCAGGACATCCGCAACATGGGCGGCCTGCGCAAGTACATGCCGATCACGTGGATCACGTCGCTCGTCGGCTCGCTCGCGCTGATCGGTACGCCGTTCTTCTCGGGCTTCTACTCGAAGGACTCGATCATCGACGCGGTGAAGCTGTCGCACCTGCCGGGTTCGGGCTTCGCGTACTTCGCGGTCGTCGCGAGCGTGTTTGTCACGGCGCTGTATTCGTTCCGCATGTACTTCCTGGTGTTCCACGGCGAAGAGCGCTTCCGCAAGCCGAAGCATCCGGAATCGCCGATGGGCATGGCGGCCGCGCACGGCCACGATGACCACGGCCATGGCCACGGTCATGACGACCACGCGCACGAGCCGCACGAGACCCCGTGGGTCGTGTGGGTGCCGCTGGTCCTGCTGGCGATCCCGTCGGTGATCATCGGTGCGATCGCGGTCGGCCCGATGCTGTTCGGCGACTTCTTCCAGCACGGCGTTGCATTCGACAAGGTGATCTTCATCGGCGAAAACCACCCGGCGCTGGCCGAGATGGCCGAGGAGTTCCACGGCTGGGTGGGCATGGGCCTGCACTCGGTGTCGGGCCTGCCGGTCTGGCTCGCGCTCGCCGGTGTCGTCGTCGCCTGGTTCCTGTACCTGAAGCGTCCGGATCTGCCGGCGTCGATCCGCCGCGCGTTCGGCCCGATCTACACGCTGCTGGACAACAAGTACTACATGGACAAGATCAACGAAGTGGTGTTCGCCCGTGGTTCGGTGGCGATCGGCCGCGGCCTGTGGAAGGAGGGTGACGTCGTGGTGATCGACGGCCTCGTCAACGGCAGCGCCCGGTTCATCGGCTGGTTCGCCAGCGTGATCCGCTTCCTCCAATCCGGTTACATCTATCACTACGCGTTCGCCATGATCATCGGCATGCTGGGGCTCCTGACCCTGTTTGTAACGCTCGGCGGCAAATAAGGCGGGGGACAACTTAATGCACGCTTTTCCGATTCTCAGTACCGCGATCTGGCTGCCGATCGTTTTCGGCCTCCTCGTGCTTGCGGTAGGTAACGACAAAAATCCGGGGACGGCCCGCTGGGTCGCGCTGATCGGCTCGCTGCTCGGTCTCGCGGTCACGATCCCGCTGATCACGGGCTTCGACTCGAGCACGGCTGCGCTGCAGTTCGTCGAGAAGTCGACCTGGATCGAACGCTTCGACATCGCGTATCACCTTGGCGTCGACGGCATCTCGATGTGGTTCGTCGTGCTGACCGCGCTGATCACGGTGATCGTCGTGATCGCCGCGTGGGAAGTGATCACCGAGAACGTCGCGCAGTACCTCGCGGCCTTCCTGATCCTGTCCGGGATCATGATCGGCGTGTTCTCGTCGGCCGACGGCCTGCTGTTCTACGTGTTCTTCGAAGCGACCCTGATCCCGATGTACATCATCATCGGCGTGTGGGGCGGCCCGAACCGCGTGTATGCAGCGTTCAAGTTCTTCCTGTACACGCTGGCCGGCTCGCTGCTGATGCTGGTCGCACTGATTTACCTGTACACGGAAACGCACTCGTTCGACCTCGCGACGTGGCAGAACGCGAAAATCGCGATGACGCCGCAGATCCTGCTGTTCATCGCGTTCTTCCTCGCCTTCGCGGTGAAGGTGCCGATGTGGCCGGTGCACACGTGGTTGCCGGACGCGCACGTGGAAGCGCCGACGGGCGGCTCGGTCGTGCTGGCAGCGATCATGCTGAAGCTCGGCGCGTACGGTTTCCTGCGCTTCTCGCTGCCGATCACGCCTGACGCGAGCCACTTCCTGGCACCGGTCGTGATCACGCTGTCGCTGATCGCGGTGATCTACATCGGCCTCGTCGCGATGGTGCAGGCCGACATGAAGAAGCTGGTCGCGTATTCGTCGATCGCGCACATGGGCTTTGTCACGCTCGGCTTCTTCATCTTCAACCAGCTCGGCGTCGAAGGCGCGATCATCCAGATGATCTCGCACGGCTTCGTGTCGGGCGCGATGTTCCTTTGCATCGGCGTGCTGTACGACCGCGTGCACTCGCGCCAGATCGCCGATTACGGTGGCGTCGTCAACGTGATGCCGAAGTTCGCGGCATTCGCGATGCTGTTCTCGATGGCCAACTGCGGCCTGCCGGGTACGTCGGGTTTCGTCGGCGAGTTCATGGTGATTCTCGCGGCCGTCCAGTACAACTTCTGGATTGCCTTCGGCGCGGCATTCACGCTGATCCTCGGTGCTGCCTACACGCTGTGGATGTACAAGCGCGTGTACTTCGGCGCGGTGGCGAACGATCATGTCGCCAAGCTGAAGGACATCGGCCGTCGCGAATTCCTGATGCTGGCCGTGCTCGCCGCGTTCACGCTGCTGATGGGCCTGTACCCGAAGCCTTTCACGGACGTGATGCACGTTTCCGTGGAAAACCTCCTCTCCCACGTCGCGCAGTCGAAGCTGCCGCTGGCCCAGTAATCGCGAGCGGAGGAACTCTAGATCATGAACGCTCCTATGAATGTCCTGTTGCCTGACGCGCTGGTGATGGCCGCCATCGTCGTCGCATGGCTGAACGACACCTTTACCGGTGCTTCCGGCCGCCGCCTGACCTATCTGATCGCGGTTGTTTCGTCGGTCGTCGCCGGCGTGTGGTTCGCGGTGCAGGCACTCGACCCGCAGCAGTACTACTTCTTCTCGAAGATGGTCGTCGTCGACTCGTTCGCGAGCATGATGAAGGCTGTCGTGTCGTTCGGTTTCGCGGTCTCGCTCGTCTATTCGCGCAAGTACCTCGAAGATCGCGACATGTTCCGCGGCGACGTGTTCCTGCTCGGCATGTTCTCGCTGCTTGGCCAGCTGGTCATGGTGTCGGGCAACAACTTCCTGACGCTGTACCTCGGTCTCGAACTGATGTCGCTGTCGCTGTACGCAGTCATCGCGCTGCGCCGCGACGCCGCACAGTCGAGCGAAGCCGCGATGAAGTACTACGTGCTGGGCGCGCTTGCGTCGGGCTTCGTGCTGTACGGCATCTCGATGCTGTACGGCGCGACCGGCTCGCTCGAGCTGGGCGAGGTGTACAAGGCGGTCAGCGGCAACACCGATGCAGCCGTGCTGATGTTCGGCGTGGTCTTCATCGTCGCCGGTATCGCGTTCAAGCTCGGCGCCGTGCCGTTCCACATGTGGGTGCCGGACGTCTACCAGGGCGCACCGACCGCGATGACGCTGTTCGTCGGCGGCGGCCCGAAGGTTGCCGCGTTCGCGTGGGGCCTGCGCTTCCTGGTGATGGGCCTGCTGCCGCTCGCACAGAACTGGCAGACCGCGCTCGTGATCCTCGCCGCGCTGTCGCTGATCGTCGGCAACATCACCGGTATCGTCCAGCGCAACATCAAGCGGATGCTCGCGTACTCGGCGATCTCGAACATGGGCTTCGTGCTGCTCGGCCTGCTCGCGGGCATCGTGAAGGGCGACGCAGCGGCGCCGGCGAACGCCTACAGCTCGGCGATGTTCTACGCGATCGTCTACCTGATCACGACGCTCGGCTCGTTCGGCGTGGTGATGCTGCTCGCACGCCGCGATTTCGAAGCCGATACGATCGACGACTTCAAGGGCCTCAACAAGCGCAGCCCGGTGTTCGCGTTCGTGATGATGGTCATGATGTTCTCGCTGGCCGGCATTCCGCCGACCGTCGGTTTCTACGCGAAGCTGGCCGTGCTCGAGGCGACCGTCAACGCGGGCCTCACGTGGCTGGCCGTGCTGGCCGTGATCACGTCGCTGTTCGGCGCGTTCTTCTACCTGCGCATCGTGAAGCTGATGTACTTCGATGCACCGCAGGATTCGACGCCGATCTCGGGTGATTTCTGCAAGCGCACGATCCTCGTGCTGAACGGCCTGGCGGTCGTCGTGCTCGGCCTGATCCCGAGCCCGCTGCTGACGGCCTGCCTGCAGGCAATCCGTCACACGCTGCCGCTGTAATGTCGGCAGCCGGCTGGTTTATCGTGCTGTTGGCGCTTGTGTGCGCCAACCTGCCGTTCCTGAACCAACGCCTCTTCGCCGTCGTGCCGTTCGGCACGGCGAAGAAGAGTGCGTGGGTGCGGATCGGCGAGCTGATCGTGCTGTACTTCATCGTCGGCGCGCTCGGCTTCTGGCTCGAGTCGCGCGCCGGCAACCGCTTCGAACAAGGCTGGCAGTTTTACGCGATCACGTTCAGTCTCTTCATCGTGTTCGCGTTCCCCGGCTTCACGTTCCAGTATCTCGTCAAACGACGCTGACGGCTTCGGCCGTCGCGTGCTCATTCCTCCGGAGCCCGCCGATGGCCGAACTACCCAATCACGACGCCGCACTGACCGAAACCTGCCTCGAGAGCGAGGCGATTTTCGAAGGCTCGTTCCTCAAGCTCAAGCGCGATACCGTCCGTCTGCCGGACGGCAAGAAGGCCACGCGCGAATACGTCCAGCATCCGGGCGCGGTGATGGTGATCCCGCTGTTCGACGACGGCCGCGTGCTGATGGAAAGCCAGTATCGCTATCCGATCGGCAAGGTGATGGCCGAATTCCCGGCCGGCAAGCTCGATCCGAACGAAGGAGCGCTCGCGTGTGCCGTGCGCGAACTGCGCGAGGAAACGGGTTACACGGCACGCGAATACGTGTTCCTGGCCCGCATTCACCCGATCATTTCCTATTCGACCGAATTCATCGACCTGTACCTTGCGCGCGGGCTGACGGCCGGCGAACGCAAGCTCGACGAAGGCGAATTCCTCGAAACCTTTACGGCGACGCAAGCCGACCTGCAGGAATGGGTGCGCACCGGCCAGATCACCGACGTGAAGACGATCATCGGCACGATGTGGCTCGACAAGGTGCTGTCCGGCACCTGGCCGCTCGGGCCGGTCGTGACGCCCTGAGCGTGGCGTCAGCGGCGAGTGGGGCGCCGCGTTACAATCCGGTGACGCGGTGCGTTCGTGCCGCGCGATCGGGATTTAGCACGATCGTTCACAAAAGTGCTTTTTGCGCTACACTCGTCACACGCCCTGATTCAGCATGAAGGTCCTCGATTTACAGTGCCCGCACGGTCATCGGTTCGAAGGCTGGTTCGCTTCCGCCGATGAATTCGAAGCGCAGTTGTCCCGCAAGCTGGTCGAATGTCCGGTGTGCGGGACGACCGAGGTCAACCGCCTGCCGTCGGCGCCGCGCCTGAACCTGTCGGGCGCGACGCAGGCCCAGCCGGCTGATCCGCGTGCGCTGCAGGCGCAGGTGATGCGCGCACTGCGCGAGGTGCTGGAGAAGACCGAGAACGTGGGCGAGCGCTTCGCCGAGGAAGCGCGGCGCATCCATTACAACGAGGCGCCCGCACGCAGCATTCGTGGCGTCACGACGCCCGAAGATGCGCAATCCTTGGCCGAAGAAGGCATCGACGTGATGCCGCTGCCGATTCCTGCCGCGCTGAAAGAACCGCTGCAATGACGTACGCAGTGGGTCCTGGCCGGGCTGGACGGCCGCGGACAGGAGACACTGCGCATGGATCTGGATTATTCCCCCGCCGACGACGCGTTCCGCGTTGACGTCCGCGCCTGGCTCGAGGCCAACCTGCCTCATGCACTGCGCGCCAAGGTACTCGATCACAAACGACTCGACCGCGAGGATTTCGCGAGCTGGCACCGGATTCTCGGCCAGCGCGGCTGGTCCGCACCTGCCTGGCCCGTCGAATACGGCGGCCCGGGCTGGAACGCGACGCAGCGGCACATCTGGGACGAGGAGTGCGCACGGATCGGTGCGCCGACCGTGCTGCCGTTCGGCGTATCGATGGTCGCGCCGGTGCTGATGAAGTACGGCAGCGAAGCACAGAAACGCCACTATCTGCCACGCATACTCGACGGTTCCGACTGGTGGTGCCAGGGTTACTCGGAGCCCGGTTCGGGATCCGACCTCGCCTCGTTGCGCACGCGCGCCGAGCGCCACGGCGACCACTATGTCGTCAACGGCCAGAAGACCTGGACGACGCTCGGCCAGTACGCCGACATGATGTTCTGCCTCGTGCGCACCGATCCGGCCGCGAAGAAGCAAGAGGGTATCTCGTTCCTGCTGATCGACATGAAGACGCCCGGCATCACGGTGCGACCGATCGTCATGCTCGACGAGGACCACGAGGTCAACGAAGTGTTCTTCGAGGACGTGAAGGTGCCGGTCGAGAACCTCGTCGGTGACGAGAACCGCGGCTGGACCTATGCGAAATACCTGCTCGGCCATGAGCGGACCGGCATCGCGCGTGTCGGCGCGTCGAAGCGCGAACTTGCGTTCCTGAAGCGCGTGGCGTCGAACCAGCGCAAGAACGGCAAGCCGTTGCTCGCCGATCCGGTGTTCGCCGCGAAGGTCGCGGCGCTCGAAGTCGAGCTGATGGCGCTCGAGGTGACGGTGCTGCGCGTCGTCAGCCGCGAGACGAGCGGCAAGGGGCCTGGCCCCGAGGCATCGATGCTGAAGATCAAGGGCACCGAGGTGCAGCAGGCGCTCACCGAACTGATGGTCGACGCGATCGGCCCGCTCGCCGCGCCGTTCGACGTGCCGTTCCTCGACGGTGAGCGCGAGCACAGCATCGCGGGCGACGACGATGCGGCGCCGCTCGCCGCGTACTACTTCAATTACCGGAAGACGTCGATCTACGGCGGTTCGAACGAGATCCAGAAGAACATCATCGCGCAGATGATTCTGGGGCTGTGATCAGGGAACGGAGACAACCATGGATTTCAGCTTTACCGATGAGCAGCAGCAGTTCGCTGACGCGCTGCGCCGTTATCTCGGCGAGCAATACGGCTTCGACGCGCGCCAGGCGATCGTGCGCAGCGACACGGGCGTGTCGGACACGCAATGGGGCGCGTTCACGGAACTGGGGCTGACCGCGCTGCCCGTGCCGGACGCACAGGGCGGCTTCGGCGGCGGCCCCGTCGACATGCTGGTCGTGATGCAGGAGCTCGGCCGCGCGCTCGTGATCGAGCCGTATTGGGCCACGGCGGTCGGCGTCGAGGCATTGCGTATCGCCGGCTCCGGCGCGGGCGAGGATGCGGCGCTGCTGGAGGCCGTCGCACAGGGGCAGAAGCGGCTGGCGGTTGCGTTCCATGAACCGCATGCGCGCTACGACCTGTACGAACTCGACACGCATGCGCACGAACAGGGTGGCACGTACCGGCTGACTGGCGCCAAGTCGGTCGTACAGCACGGCGCACAGGCGCATGCGTGGATCGTGCCTGCGCGCGTCGATGGCGGCGGCATCGGCCTTTTCGTCGTCGAACGCGATGCGGCGAACGCGAAGGTGGCCGACTACCGGACGATCGACGGCCAGCGTGCCGCGACGATCGAATTCAACGAAACGCCGGCCCGATTGCTGACGGGCGGTGCGCGCGACGCGGCGGCGCTCGAGCAGATTGCCGATTACGCGACGTTCCTGCTGTGCGCGGAAGCGGTCGGCGCGCTCGACGAACTGAATCGTGCGACGGTCGAATATACGAAGACGCGCGAGCAGTTCGGCGTGCCGATCGCGCGTTTCCAGGCGCTGCAGCACCGGATGGTCGACATGCTGATCCATGCGGAGCAGGCACGTTCGCTGACCTATCTGGCGGCAGTGCGCTATGCGAGCGACGACCCCGATGCGCGGCGCAAGGCCGTATCGGCCGCGAAGGCGCGTGTCGGTGCGGCTGCACGCTTCGTCGGCCAGCAGGCCGTCCAGTTGCACGGTGGCATGGGCGTGACCAACGAGGTCGCCGCCGCGCATTTGTTCAAGCGGCTGACGATCATCGAGACGACGCTTGGCGACACCGATCATCATCTTGCCCGCATCGCGGCGCTGCCCGATTTCGCGCAGACCGACGCGGCATGACGGCGACGCGCGAGCGCGCCAGACAAGGAGACTTGCAAGTGGGTATCAGTTACGAAGACCTGGTGGTCGGCAGCACCACCGAAGTGGGCCGCTACACGTTCGAGCCCGACGACATCAAGGCGTTCGCGAAACGCTATGACCCGCAGCCGTTCCACCTCGACGAGGAAGCCGGGAAGGCGTCGCATTTCGGCGGGCTCGTCGCGAGCGGCTGGCATACGTGTTCGGTGTTCATGAGCCTGCTCATCAAGAAGCTCGGGCCGGATTCGACCAGCATGGGCTCGCCGGGCATCGACTCGATCCGCTGGCTCAAGCCGGTGCGGGCCGGCGACACGATCACGATGTACCAGAAGGTCCACGACAAGCGCGTGTCGGAGAGCAAGCCCGACCGCGGCATCGTGTCGACGGAGTGGGTCGGCACGAACGAAGCCGGCGAGACGGTGATCAGCGTGCACACCAAGGTGCTCTTCGGGCTGCGCCATCCGGGACGGGCAAACGCATGACGGACGTGACCTTGCCGCTGATCGCATCGGCGCAGGCGCTGCAGGCACGGGTCGGCGCGGAGCCGCTCGCGAGCGGCTGGATCGCGATCGACCAGCCTCGTGTCGACGGTTTCGCCGACGCGACCGGCGATCATCAATGGATCCACGTCGATCCCGAACGCGCGCGACGCGAGTCGCCGTTCGGCGGGCCGATCGCGCACGGGTTCCTGACGCTGTCGTTGATTCCCGCGTTGATGACCGATGCAATGCGCTTCGAGCAGAAGATGGGCGTGAACTACGGACTGAATCGCGTGCGCTTCCTGAAGCCGGTGGCGGTCGGTGCACGCGTGCGCGCGTTGTTTGCGGTGAAGGAAACCGCCGACGCCGCGCAGGGCGGCGTGCAGGTGACGTGGTCGGTGTCGATTCAGACCGAGCGTCCCGATGCGCCGCTGCTGGTGTGCGCGGCGGAGTTCATCACGCTGCATTACTTCTGAAGCGCGGGGCGGCAGGCACGGATGCCGCCCTGCCTGTCACGTCACATGCGTGTCAGTGCTTCGCGTATTGCGTCGCGCCGAACAGCACTTCGCGTGCCTTGTCGTCCTGCAGTGCCTTGCGCATCGACGCGAGCACTTCGACGCCGCGCTGCACGGCCGGTCGCGCGGCGATCGCGTCGTACCAGCGCTTCACGTTCGGCAACTCGTCGAGCACGACGCCCTGGTTCTGCCACGAGCGCGTCCACGGGAACGTCGCAATGTCCGCGATCGTGTACGCGTCGCCCGCGAGATATTCGGATTCGCCGAGGCGCTTGTCCATCACGTTGTACAGGCGCTTCGCTTCGTTCGTGTAGCGGTTGACCGCGTACTCGATCTTCTCCGGCGCATACAGGCGGAAGTGGTGCGCCTGCCCGAGCATCGGGCCGACACCGCCCATCTGGAACATCAGCCACTCGAGCGTCGCATAGCGCGCGGCCGGATCGGTCGGCAGGAACTTGCCGGTCTTCTCCGCGAGATAGATCAGGATCGCGCCCGATTCGAACAGCGAGATCGGCTTGCCGCCGGGGCCGTCCGGATCGACGATGGCCGGGATCTTGTTGTTCGGGCTGATCTTCAGGAAGTCGGGCTTGAACTGGTCGCCCGCGCCGATATCGACCGGATGTACACGGTATGCGAGGCCCGTTTCCTCGAGCATGATGTGCACCTTGTGGCCGTTCGGGGTCGCCCAGCTATAGACGTCGATCATCGTCAACTCCTTGGTTGCATGCGCGAAAGCGACGCCGGGAGCGCCGCGACAGGCGGTCATTAGAGCATGGATCGACGCGGGCTGCTGGCGACGGAAACGTGCCTGCGGATGCGTGCGCGCGGGCGACGCGGAGCGCGTCGCCGACGTCGTGCACGGCGTGTGTCAGCGCATTTTTTTGCGCGGTTTCGATCGCCTTGGCGACAGGGCGCCGCCGCGGCATGTCGAGAGCGGACGGAGCGGATCAGCGCTTGTAGCGCGGCTGGCGTTTCTCGAGAAATGCGGTGATGCCTTCGAGCCCGTCCGCATGATGCAACGACGTGACGAAATGATCGCGCTCGGTACCGAGATGCGATTCGAGCGGTTGCGTCGTCGCATCGTCGAGCAGCGACTTGATGCGCGTGAGCGCATTCGGCGAGATGCCGGCGAGTGCGTCGGCCCAGGCGAGCGCGTCGGTCAGTGCCGCGCCGGGCACGGCGAGCCGGTTCACGACGCCGAGCGCATGCAGGCGCTCGGCGGTGATCGGTTTGCCTTCGAACAGGATCTCGGCCGCCATCGCGCGCGGCAGTGCGCGCGCGAGGAACCACGAACCGCCGCCGTCCGGCGTGAGCCCCACACGCGCATACGACATCACGAATTTGGCGTCGTGCGCGGCGACGATCATGTCGCACGCGAGCGCGAGCGAGAAGCCCGCGCCGGCCGCGGCGCCTTCGACGGCTGCAATCACCGGTTTCGTCGAGGCGCGGATCGCCGCGACCCATGCGGCGAGCTGGTCGATGCTGTCGGCCTGGTAGGACGGATCTTTCGAACGGTTCTCGAGTAACCGGTTCAGGTTGCCGCCTGCACAGAAGAAGCGATCGGCGCCCGTCAGTACGACTGCGCGAATCGCGGGATCGCGATCGGCGGTGGCAATCGCTTCGATGCCGGCCGCATACATGTCGGGATGCAGCGCGTTGCGCGCGCCGGGATTGGACAGCGTGAGGACGAGCGTCGAATCGCTCTCGGGCGGACGCGAGGCCAGCAGTTCAGCACTCATGCGAGTGTGTCTCCATCGGATGGCGTGGTGGCGGCGCCGCGCATGTTGCGCGGGCAGTCGGAACGGTTGCCGCAGCAGATGTAATGTTGTCGTGACGAACGCAAAACTTGCTTTAGACTAGCACGAACGTGCTTTTCAGCGCGATGAATCCCGATGCGGCCGCCACCGTCGCGGCTGCGCTTCAGCAAGGAAGGAGACTCCGATGCTACAGCTGTGCGGTATTCCGTTGTCCAACTATTACAACAAGGTGAAGTTCGTGCTGCTCGAGCACGACATTCCGTTCGAGGAGTCGGTGTGCGGTTTGCCGATCAGCGATCCGGCCCAGCTCGTCGATTCGCCGCTCGGCAAGATTCCGTTCCTGAAGACCGAAGAAGGCGCGCTGTTCGAGTCGCAGGTGATCATCGAATACCTGGCCGCGCGCTATCCCGAGAAAGGCATTTTTCCGGCGAACCCGTTCGCGGCCGCGAAGGTGCGCGAACTGGTCGAGACGCTCGAGCTGTATCTCGAATGGATGGCGCGCGAGGTCTATACGGAAGCGTTTTTCGGCGGCAAGGTCAGCGACGGGATGAAGGCGCACGTCGAGAAGCGCCTGCCGCGTGCGATCGATGCGTTCAAGCAGATGACGCAGTTTTCGCCGTATGTGCTCGGCGAATCATTCGGCCTCGCGGACATCGCCGCGTGGGTTCATCTGCCGGTCATCGGGATGGCGACGAAGGCCATATTCGGACGCGATTTCCTGCTCGACGCCGGCATCGATTGGAAGGCGCACGCGAAGCAGGTCGGCGATCGTCCGGCCGCGCAACGCGTGGCCGCCGAGCGCAAGGCATACATCGAAGCGACGAGCGTCGCGCGCTCGTAAGCGCGGTTTCCGCAGGGCGGTGGGTGGCCGCCCGTGCGGAGCTTACAGGCGGGCGAGTCGTTCGAGCGCGGACGCGAGCGTGCTTTCCTGCTTCGCGAAGCAGAAGCGTACGACGCCCGATTCGTGTGGCTCGTGATAGAACGCCGACACCGGAATGGCCGCCACGCCGATCTCCGACGTGAGCCACTTCGAGAATTCCGCTTCGGGCAGGTCGCTGATCGCCGAGTAATCGACGCACTGGAAGTACGTGCCCGGGCACGGCAGCAGCTTGAAGCGCGTGCGCTCGAGGCCGGCGCGGAAGAAGTCGCGCTTCTTCTGGTAGAAGCCGGCCAGCGACAGGTACGGCGCCGGGTCGCGCAGGTAGTCGGCGAGCCCCATCTGCATCGGCGTATTCACCGTGAACACGTTGAACTGGTGGACCTTGCGGAATTCCGCGGTCAGCGCGGCAGGCGCCGCGACGTAGCCGACCTTCCAGCCCGTCACGTGATAGGTCTTGCCGAAGCTCGACACGATGAAGCTGCGTGCGGCGAGTTCCGGATAGCGCGCGACGCTCTCGTGGCGCGCACCGTCATAGACCATGTGCTCGTAGACCTCGTCCGACAGGATCAGCACGTTGGTGCCGCGCACGATGTCCTCGAGCTTGCGCATGTCCGCCTCGCGCCACACGGTACCCGTCGGGTTATGCGGCGTGTTGATCAGGATCATCCGCGTCTTCGGCGTGATCGCGGCCGCGAGACGGTCGAACGGGATCGTATAGTCGGGCGCCTCGAGCGTGACGAAGACGGGCGTGCCACCGGCGAGTTCGATCGACGGCAGGTAGCTGTCGTAGGTGGGTTCGACGACGATCACTTCGTCGCCTGGATGCACCGCGCACAGGATCGCCGTCAGCAGCGCCTGCGTTGCGCCGGCCGTCACGGTGATCTCGGTGGCGGGATCGTAGCGCCGGCCGTAGACCTGCGCGATCTTGTCGGCGATCGCGTCGCGCAGCGGCGCGACGCCGGCCATCGGCGGATACTGGTTGTGCCCGTTGCGCATCGCGGCCGCGACCGCGTCGACGATGCGCGGATCGCAATCGAAATCCGGGAAGCCCTGGCCGAGGTTCACCGCGCCTTTTTCGGCGGCAAGCGCGCTCATGACCGTGAAGATCGTCGTGCCGACGTTCGGCAGGCGCGAGGGGAAAACGGGAGTCATTGGCATGTCTGAAGGAGCGTTCATCGATACGGTCGAATTCGGGTGGTGCGACGTAGGTCAGGCCGGCGTGGTCGTCGTGGCCGGCGCGGCGTCGAGCGCGCAGGCCTCGGTAAACGGCGCGGGTTGCGCGATCCGGAAGCCGAAGTCGCGTGCGGTGCGTTTCGCGAGCTTCAGCAGCGCACGGTCTTTCGACACGAGCCACTCGGCCTGAGCGGCGCGGGCGAGTTCGAGAAACTTCTGGTCGTCGCGGTCCTTGCACTTCGGCAGTGGCGGCGCGTCGGCGTCGACGGGCGGCGGCTCGACGAGGCTGGCGAGGCGGGCGACGGTCGCGAGCGCGGCCGCCTTGTCGATGGCACGCGACTGGAACTGCGGATAGTCGAGCACGTATTCGAGCTCGGTCAGGCAGCGGCCGTCGATCACGGCGGCAAGCGCGCCGCTTTCCAGCGCGGCCCGGATCGGGCGCGTAGCGGGGTCGTCGAATACGAGGATGTCGATCCAGACGTTCGAGTCGAGCACGACGCGGTGTGCGGCATGCGGGGCGAGAGAGCGGGTCATTCGTTACAATCGGTGGTTTTCGTCTGACCGCAAGGCACGGCGTGCCAGCGAGCCTCTATGATAATCGTTCTCTCTCCAGCCAAATCCCTCGACTACGATACGCCCGCGCACGTCCAGTCTTACACGAAGCCTGCATTCGTCGACGACGCGTCCGAGCTGATCGACGGCCTGCGCAAACTGTCGCCGCAGGACATCGCGACGCTGATGGATATTTCCGATCCGCTCGCGCGCCTGAATTTCCAGCGCTACGCCGACTGGTCGCGAACCTTTACGCCGGCCAATGCGAAACAGGCCGTGCTTGCGTTCAATGGCGACGTTTATGAAGGTTTCGACGCGAAATCGCTGTCGTCGGCCGATCTCGACTATGCGCAGCAGCACGTGCGCGTGCTGTCGGGCCTGTACGGGCTGCTGCGTCCGCTTGACCTGCTGCAGCCGTACCGGCTCGAGATGGGTACGCGTTTCGCGAACGCGCGCGGAAAGGATCTGTACGCGTTCTGGGGCGATCGCATCACGCGGGCGCTGAACGAGCAGCTCGAGACGCGCAGCGGCGCGGCACGTGTGCTGGTCAATTGCGCGTCGACCGAATACTTCAAGTCGGTCAAGCCGAAGCTGCTGGCCGCGCCCGTCATCACGCCGGTGTTCGAGGACTGGAAGGGCGGCCGCTACAAGATCATCAGCTTCCACGCGAAGCGTGCGCGCGGCCTGATGGCGCGTTTCATCGTCGAGAACCGCATTGCCGACCCGAAGGCGCTGAAGGATTTCGCGACGGAAGGCTATGCGTTCGACGCGGCTGCATCGAACGATTCCACTTACGTATATCGCCGGCGAGTCGGCGAGTGACCCGGCCGGCCGTTCACGAGACGGCCGGCGCATGCATGAGGCCGGGCACGCGGTACACCGCGCGCTCCGGTCGACCAAGGAGAGACAGATGGCCCTTTCGATCACCAGCAATTTCGACGCAGGCGCAATCGACGTCGTGTCGTGCGACAGTCCCGACGCGATCCGGCTGCGCGTGCGCGGCGACAACCGCTCGGAATTCGCGCAATGGTTCTACTACCGCTTGATGGGCGCGCGCGGCGAGCGGTGCGTGATGTCGTTCGAGAATGCCGCCGAATGCGCGTATCCGTCGGGCTGGCGTAACTACCATGCGGTGGCGAGCTACGACCGGGTCGACTGGTTCCGCGTACCGACGACGTTCGACGGCAAGACGATGACCATCGACCATACGCCGGAATTCGACAGCATCTATTACGCGTATTTCGAACCGTACTCGGAAGAGCGCCACGCGGCGTTTCTCGGCGCGGTCCAGCAGTTGCCGCAGGCGAGCGTCGTCGAGCTTGGCCGCACGGTCGAAGGCCGTCCGATGTCGCTGCTGACGCTCGGCACGCCGGAAACCGACGACGCGCCGAAGAAGAAGGTGTGGATCATCGCGCGCCAGCATCCGGGCGAGTCGATGGCCGAGTGGTTCGTCGAGGGGCTCGTCAAGCGGCTGGCAGGATGGGGTGACTGGGCCGGCGATCCGGTTGCGCGCAAGCTCTACGATCGCGTGACGTTCCACATCGTCCCGAACATGAACCCGGACGGCAGCGTGCATGGCAACCTGCGCACCAACGCGGCCGGCGCGAACCTGAATCGCGAGTGGATGGCGCCGGATGCCGAACGCAGCCCCGAGGTGCTGGCCGTGCGCGACGCGATCCATGCGATCGGCTGCGACATGTTCTTCGACATTCACGGCGACGAGGATCTGCCGTACGTGTTCGTCGCCGGTTCGGAGATGCTGCCGAGCTTTACCGAGCAGCAGGGCAAGGAACAGACCGCGTTCATCGACGCGTTCAAGGTCGCGAGCCCCGACTTCCAGACCGAGCACGGTTATGCGGCAAGCAAGTACAAGGAAGATGCACTCAAGCTCGCGTCGAAGTACATCGGCCATCAGTTCGGTTGCCTGTCGCTGACGCTCGAGATGCCGTTCAAGGACAACGCGAACCTGCCCGACGAGCGCGTCGGCTGGAATGGCGAGCGCAGCGCGGCGCTTGGTGCGGCGATGCTGGCCGCGATCCTGGTGCACGTCGACACGTTCGCGTAAGCGTATCGTCGTCGTATGAAAAAAGCCGGGGTATCTCAGGATGCCCCGGCTTTTTTGCGTCTGCGGTTGCCGCTCGGTCGTATCAGGACTTCTTCGCGGTCTTCTTCTTCACGACCTTCTTCTGGCCGCTCGATTTTTTCGTGGCGACGGCCTTCTTGCCGGTACGGCCCGATGCCTTCGCCTTGCCTCGGTGCGTCTTGCCCTTGACCTTCTTCGTCGATGACGACGAGCGTTCGGCGCGCGGCTTCAGCGGCGGAACGGGGTCGTTCCAGCTGAACGCGAGCATTTGCTGGCCGACGTAGCCGCAACGGAATTTCAGCGGCGTCGGGTCGCTGCCGTCGCTGTGGATGCCTTGGCCGTCGACCGTGACGATGTTATCGACTTTCACGCGCTGCTTGCCCTGGTCGAACGAGTCGTTCCACGGTGTGATCGTCGCGTTGCCGCTGTCGAATGCGTTCGGTGCGAAGTCGACGCGGTCGAATGCCGTCGACGTGCTGGCGATGAAGCTGCCGTGCGCCGCGCAATCGGCAGCGAGCGGATCGGCGTGCATTTCGTTGACGAATTTGTTGATCAGTTCGGAGCGCTGGTCGAGCAGGTCGGCGAATGCCGGTGCGGGAAGCGCAAGCGACAGGCCCGCGATACAGGCTGCCAGCTTGCCGAGCGCCCGGAAAAACCGGAGCGAGGCAGGAGAGCTGTCCATCTGGTTATTAGTGAGGAGCGAATGAGACATCGGGCACGTATAGATGCCCGATGAAGAACAGGAGTTCAATCTTAGCGTAAAAAAGTTGTGCGGCAGTAGGTGGCGTATTCTGCCGCGCCGCGGAAGGAGCCGACGGTATGTGTTGAAACGTGCGCGCGTCCGGAGGAAATTCAGGCGCGCGGGCCGCCGAGGCGATAGCGCCTGACGTCGAAGGTCGTGACCCACGCAGGGCGATAGACGGCGATGAGTGCCGTCGCCATGCCCGTGAACCACGCTTCGCCGAGCGCGAGCAATGCGGTGTTCAGCAGATAGCCGGCAGGAATCACGACGGGCACGCCATCCGCGAGCGCGAGTTGGACGCCGGCTGCTGCTGCGGCGACCGCCACGATCGCGATGGCCGGCGACAGGAACCCCTGCCCGGTGATGAACGATGCGAGGTTGTGCGGCAGCCACGCGAGCGCGGCGCGCTGCAGCAACGCCGACACGGCGACAGGCAGCGCACCGTAGATCAGATAGGTCAGGCCAATGCCTTGCCACGGCGCGTCGAAGATGATCGCGGCAACCGCCGTGACGGCGCCCATCGCAATCAATGCGAGCGTCCAGTCGAACAGTGTGACGAGCAGCGTGGCGCCAAGCAGATGCATGACGATGCCGTCTTCGAGCCAGGCATTCGACGCCCAGAGGACCGAAATCGCAGTGACGAGCGCGAGCCACACGTGCTGGAGCGTGGCGTCCTGCAGGCGCACGAACGGGCGATTCCAGAGCGCGAGTGCGAGCAGGGCCACGGCGGCGATCCAGCCACCGATGCCAACCCAGAGCGGAAGCGGTGTGAAAAGAAAACCCATGCGTCCATATTACTCGTTGAGCATCAAAGGTGGGAATCCGCACATACCGACCGTCGCAATATCGAGACTGTTCGCCTAGCGCCCGCGCCGGAACCGTGCCGGCGGCTCGGCGGCGATTGGCAGGTCCTGCGCGCCGGTGTTCGTGGCCGGCAACGGGTACGGATGGTCATTCCGTTGTGCGCGCAGCGGAACCGGACTGCGTTCGCCGATGTTCGGCTTGCGTGCGCGGTTGCGGTTCGCCAGCAGCACCTCGAGATGCGGTGACAGCCAGCCGTTGTAGATTGCGACCGCGGCGGCGCGGTTCGCGGCACCGAGCTGCTGGAAGATACTGGCGAGGTGGATCTTCACGGTCCCTTCGCTGATGCCGAGCGTCCGGGCGATCATCTTGTTCGTGCTGCCCATGTGGACGAAGCGCATGATCTGCGCTTGCCGCGGCGACAGCAGGCCGCTCGGTGGGCGGCGGGCAAGCGATCCGGCGAGCGTCTGGAAATGGGCGTCGTGGCGTGCCGCAGCCACGGAGGGCAGCAGGCTGAGCGCGCTTGGCGGAATGTAGTGCCCACCCAGTAGCACGATCTCCAGTGCTCGCACGATCAGATGCGGCCGCGTGGAGTGCGGGATCACGCCCGCGACACCATGGTTGAAGAAGCGCTGGACGGCGTCGGGCGGCGCTTCGTCGACCAGCACCGCTGCTGGTGTCGGCGAGCATGCACTGCAGAGCGCCTGAAGCTCGCCGAGCCTGCCGACGTCGAGCCAGTCGATTGCGACGAGGTCGAAGCGCTGGGCACGCAGCAGGCGGCGCGCCTGGAAACTGTCCGGCGCATCGTTGATGCTGGCGTGACGGTCGATCTGCCGCAGCAGGGCCTTCAGTCCATCACGCCGCTCGGCGTCCGAATTGAGTATCAGGAACCGCATATTCAATCTCCGTAAGGGTGAGTCATTGATTGCTGTCGGGCATGCGTTGGCCCCGATAATGACAAAAACCTTACACGATGTCTGCTAGGCTGAAAGGTTTAGGAATTGTCCGAAATTTCGGGCCGAAAACGATCGGACAAGAAAAAAGCCGCTCCGGCGGGAACCGGGAGCGGCTTCAGACTGGCAGGCCGTGGAGGCCTGCGGCATCGGGTCAGTGGAAGTGCGGCTGGGCGGGCGATGCGTCTTCCGGCATTTCCGCATGGACGATTTCGCCGAGCGGATCCGCGTAGAGCGGCACGCCGCAGTCGTCGCAGTATTCCGGTTCGAAGCGGCCCGCGTGCCTGCGGACGTCGGTTACGCCGCATTCCTTCAGCAGGCTCACGATTTCCTCGAGCGGCCCTTCCATCGGTGCTTCGCCTTCGAGCGTCGCGTTGTCGATCGACACGTCGCCGTTTTCGCGGCCGTACAGCGGCCATACGACGCCGTAGATCACGTCATTGCTGGCACGCCGCGTGAAGCCGACGCGATACTCGTCGATACGGCGTTCGCCGAAGCCGGCGACCACCGCGCGCAACTCCTGCGGCGCCGCACCAAGTGTGTCAAACAGATAACGAATGGCCGTTCGCACAGTGTGCGGACGAATGCGCTCGTCCGCATCGCGACAGGCCGAGTAGTACGCGTCCGGAAGCAGGCATTCGAATTCGCAGCCGGGCAGGGCGATCGACAGGTTCGGGCCGCCCTGGGCCGTCCACTGCTCGAGGCACTGGCCGCGTTCGATCCTGCTGCCGTTCTCTTCTTCTTGCCAGCGGAACAGCGGCGCGCCGGCAGGCGCGGCGACCACCGCAAGAAGGAAGCGCGGGTCGGCCAGAATCGGCGACGTTTCGGGCAGGTCGCCGAAGCTCAGCTTCGGCGTGTGCTGGCTGATCGCCGCGTGCGCGAGCTGCTGCGCAAGTCGGGAGGTCTCGACGTGGTGCCGCGGCAACTGGTCGATGCTGTAGAGGAACGGCGCGAGCCCGACGAGCGTGCCGTTCGCGAGGACATGCGCCTGCAGGTGCGTTCGCAGCGCGTCGGCAACGTCGCCCTTGAGCGGGCCCGACGGAATCATGTAGCGCGTCCATGCGAGCACCGGAACCGCGACCAGCAGCGCATCGTACGGTTGACCGTCGTGCTCGATCACCATCGACTCGCTGTGCGTCTCGGCCATGTCGGCCAGTGCGCCGTACGCATCGGGGTGATTCTGCTGAAGATGGTCGAGTGCTGCGTCGAGCGTGGTCTGGTTGCCGTTGCGGACAATCTTGGCGAGCAGCGCGTCGAGCTTCGCTTCCCAGAAGCGATCCTCGATGCGGCTGCCCGAGGCGAAGAGCGCAAGCGACAGACCGACCAGTTTGTCGGCATCGGGGGGGAGGCGTTTGGCGATTCGCTGGCGCATATTAAAGACGTATATAGAAAGAGGCGAAGAACCTCACATTCTAGTCCGTTCTTTGCACCATAAGCGGTCTCGTGCCCGGACATGGCTGGCCGGCCGAAATGCGGCTTTTGTAAAAAAGTTGCGTCAAACCCCTTGCGCAGTTCGAAGACGGTGCCTACAATCACGCCTCTTTCGCGCTAACGGAAACACGGCGCGGGAGGAAGGGAAGCGGTGCTGTTGAGGCATGGTGGTAGCGGCCTCGGCGGTACAGGAAGTTGAGCCCCGCGGTCGCAACGATGTAGTAAAAAAGTTGTTGACGAGCTGCGAAACACGGTTCATAATCTCGCTTCTCCGCTGCTGAAAACGCAGCGCTGCCAGGAAACACGAAGTTCCTCGCAGATTGCTCTTTAAAAATTAACAGCCGATAAGTGTGGGCGCTTGATGGAAGCGAGCTGATCCTCGGATCAGATAGCGAAAGTATCAAGAGTCTCACACTAAAGTAAGTCAGGTTTATGAAGTGATTCATATTCCTGTCAGCTTTGAGTGAGCGACCGGTTCTTAACTGAACCGAAAACAGTAACAGGTTTAAACTGAAGAGTTTGATCCTGGCTCAGATTGAACGCTGGCGGCATGCCTTACACATGCAAGTCGAACGGCAGCACGGGTGCTTGCACCTGGTGGCGAGTGGCGAACGGGTGAGTAATACATCGGAACATGTCCTGTAGTGGGGGATAGCCCGGCGAAAGCCGGATTAATACCGCATACGATCTATGGATGAAAGCGGGGGACCTTCGGGCCTCGCGCTATAGGGTTGGCCGATGGCTGATTAGCTAGTTGGTGGGGTAAAGGCCTACCAAGGCGACGATCAGTAGCTGGTCTGAGAGGACGACCAGCCACACTGGGACTGAGACACGGCCCAGACTCCTACGGGAGGCAGCAGTGGGGAATTTTGGACAATGGGCGAAAGCCTGATCCAGCAATGCCGCGTGTGTGAAGAAGGCCTTCGGGTTGTAAAGCACTTTTGTCCGGAAAGAAATCCTTGGTCCTAATACGTCGGGGGATGACGGTACCGGAAGAATAAGCACCGGCTAACTACGTGCCAGCAGCCGCGGTAATACGTAGGGTGCGAGCGTTAATCGGAATTACTGGGCGTAAAGCGTGCGCAGGCGGTTTGCTAAGACCGATGTGAAATCCCCGGGCTCAACCTGGGAACTGCATTGGTGACTGGCAGGCTAGAGTATGGCAGAGGGGGGTAGAATTCCACGTGTAGCAGTGAAATGCGTAGAGATGTGGAGGAATACCGATGGCGAAGGCAGCCCCCTGGGCCAATACTGACGCTCATGCACGAAAGCGTGGGGAGCAAACAGGATTAGATACCCTGGTAGTCCACGCCCTAAACGATGTCAACTAGTTGTTGGGGATTCATTTCCTTAGTAACGTAGCTAACGCGTGAAGTTGACCGCCTGGGGAGTACGGTCGCAAGATTAAAACTCAAAGGAATTGACGGGGACCCGCACAAGCGGTGGATGATGTGGATTAATTCGATGCAACGCGAAAAACCTTACCTACCCTTGACATGGTCGGAATCCCGCTGAGAGGTGGGAGTGCTCGAAAGAGAACCGGCGCACAGGTGCTGCATGGCTGTCGTCAGCTCGTGTCGTGAGATGTTGGGTTAAGTCCCGCAACGAGCGCAACCCTTGTCCTTAGTTGCTACGCAAGAGCACTCTAAGGAGACTGCCGGTGACAAACCGGAGGAAGGTGGGGATGACGTCAAGTCCTCATGGCCCTTATGGGTAGGGCTTCACACGTCATACAATGGTCGGAACAGAGGGTTGCCAACCCGCGAGGGGGAGCTAATCCCAGAAAACCGATCGTAGTCCGGATTGCACTCTGCAACTCGAGTGCATGAAGCTGGAATCGCTAGTAATCGCGGATCAGCATGCCGCGGTGAATACGTTCCCGGGTCTTGTACACACCGCCCGTCACACCATGGGAGTGGGTTTTACCAGAAGTGGCTAGTCTAACCGCAAGGAGGACGGTCACCACGGTAGGATTCATGACTGGGGTGAAGTCGTAACAAGGTAGCCGTATCGGAAGGTGCGGCTGGATCACCTCCTTTCCAGAGCTTCTCGCAAAGTTGAGCGCTCACGCTTATCGGCTGTAAATTAAAGACAGACTCAGGGGTCTGTAGCTCAGTCGGTTAGAGCACCGTCTTGATAAGGCGGGGGTCGTTGGTTCGAATCCAACCAGACCCACCACCGTCTTGTGTGGCGGTACACACCTGAGGAATATCTGTACATGGGGGCATAGCTCAGCTGGGAGAGCACCTGCTTTGCAAGCAGGGGGTCGTCGGTTCGATCCCGTCTGCCTCCACCAATCACCAACGCTAAGAGCTTGGTTCATACGATGAACCGAGAATTTTGCATTGGCGATTGAGCCAGTCAGAGTGATACGTAGTACGTATCGGCTGTCGTTCTTTAACAATCTGGAAGAAGTAAGTAATTTGGATAGCGGAAGCGTCTTGAGATGGACGTGAAAACTATCCGGGTTGTGATTGTATCGATGTATCTCAAGATGATTCGAACTCTATGTTTGACTCAATTGGAATACGGCACAACGCGAGAACTCAACCTGTAGCGACTGTCGATGAGACAGACTCGTTATAGGGTCAAGCGAACAAGTGCATGTGGTGGATGCCTTGGCGATCACAGGCGATGAAGGACGCGGTAGCCTGCGAAAAGCTACGGGGAGCTGGCAAACAAGCTTTGATCCGTAGATGTCCGAATGGGGAAACCCACTCCTTTTGGAGTATCCATGGCTGAATACATAGGCCATGTGAAGCGAACGCGGTGAACTGAAACATCTAAGTAACCGCAGGAAAAGAAATCAACCGAGATTCCCAAAGTAGTGGCGAGCGAAATGGGATGAGCCTTGTACTCTTTATTTGTATTGTTAGCTGAACGCTCTGGAAAGTGCGGCCATAGCGGGTGATAGCCCCGTAAGCGAAAACAGTATGAAAGAACTAAGTGTACGACAAGTAGGGCGGGACACGTGAAATCCTGTCTGAAGATGGGGGGACCATCCTCCAAGGCTAAATACTCGTGATCGACCGATAGTGAACCAGTACCGTGAGGAAAGGCGAAAAGAACCCCGGGAGGGGAGTGAAATAGATCCTGAAACCGCATGCATACAAACAGTCGGAGCCTCGTAAGGGGTGACGGCGTACCTTTTGTATAATGGGTCAGCGACTTACGTTCAGTAGCAAGCTTAACCGTATAGGGCAGGCGTAGCGAAAGCGAGTCCGAATAGGGCGTTCAGTTGCTGGGCGTAGACCCGAAACCAAGTGATCTATCCATGGCCAGGATGAAGGTGCGGTAACACGTACTGGAGGTCCGAACCCACTAACGTTGAAAAGTTAGGGGATGAGCTGTGGATAGGGGTGAAAGGCTAAACAAACTTGGAAATAGCTGGTTCTCTCCGAAAACTATTTAGGTAGTGCCTCGTGTCTCACCTTCGGGGGTAGAGCACTGTCATGGTTGGGGGGTCTATTGCAGATTACCCCGCCATAGCAAACTCCGAATACCGAAGAGTGCAATCACGGGAGACAGACATCGGGTGCTAACGTCCGGTGTCAAGAGGGAAACAACCCAGACCGCCAGCTAAGGTCCCCAAATATAGCTAAGTGGGAAACGAAGTGGGAAGGCTAAAACAGTCAGGAGGTTGGCTTAGAAGCAGCCACCCTTTAAAGAAAGCGTAATAGCTCACTGATCGAGTCGTCCTGCGCGGAAGATGTAACGGGGCTAAGCTATATACCGAAGCTGCGGATGCGTGCTTTGCACGCATGGTAGGAGAGCGTTCCGTAAGCCTGCGAAGGTGCGTTGAAAAGCGTGCTGGAGGTATCGGAAGTGCGAATGCTGACATGAGTAGCGATAAAGGGGGTGAAAGGCCCCCTCGCCGTAAGCCCAAGGTTTCCTACGCAACGTTCATCGGCGTAGGGTGAGTCGGCCCCTAAGGCGAGGCAGAAATGCGTAGCTGATGGGAAGCAGGTCAATATTCCTGCACCATTGTTAGATGCGATGGGGGGACGGATCGCGGAAGGTTGTCCGGGTGTTGGAAGTCCCGGTCGCTGCATTGGAGAAGGCGCTTAGGCAAATCCGGGGCGTAATTCAAGGGTGTGGCGCGAGCTCCTTAGGGAGCGAAGCAATTGGAAGTGGTTCCAAGAAAAGCCTCTAAGCTTCAGTCTAACGATGACCGTACCGCAAACCGACACAGGTGGGCGAGATGAGTATTCTAAGGCGCTTGAGAGAACTCGGGAGAAGGAACTCGGCAAATTGGTACCGTAACTTCGGGATAAGGTACGCCCTTGTAGCTTGATGCCCCTGCGGGCAGAGGGTGAAGGGGTTGCAATAAACTGGTGGCTGCGACTGTTTAATAAAAACACAGCACTCTGCAAACACGAAAGTGGACGTATAGGGTGTGACGCCTGCCCGGTGCCGGAAGATTAAATGATGGGGTGCAAGCTCTTGATTGAAGTCCCGGTAAACGGCGGCCGTAACTATAACGGTCCTAAGGTAGCGAAATTCCTTGTCGGGTAAGTTCCGACCTGCACGAATGGCGTAACGATGGCCACACTGTCTCCTCCCGAGACTCAGCGAAGTTGAAGTGTTTGTGATGATGCAATCTACCCGCGGCTAGACGGAAAGACCCCATGAACCTTTACTGTAGCTTTGCATTGGACTTTGAACCGATCTGTGTAGGATAGGTGGGAGGCTATGAAACCGGAACGCTAGTTTCGGTGGAGCCGTCCTTGAAATACCACCCTGGTTTGTTTGAGGTTCTAACCTTGGCCCGTGATCCGGGTCGGGGACAGTGCATGGTAGGCAGTTTGACTGGGGCGGTCTCCTCCCAAAGCGTAACGGAGGAGTACGAAGGTACGCTAGGTACGGTCGGAAATCGTGCTGATAGTGCAATGGCATAAGCGTGCTTAACTGCGAGACCGACAAGTCGAGCAGGTGCGAAAGCAGGTCATAGTGATCCGGTGGTTCTGTATGGAAGGGCCATCGCTCAACGGATAAAAGGTACTCTGGGGATAACAGGCTGATACCGCCCAAGAGTTCATATCGACGGCGGTGTTTGGCACCTCGATGTCGGCTCATCTCATCCTGGGGCTGTAGCCGGTCCCAAGGGTATGGCTGTTCGCCATTTAAAGAGGTACGTGAGCTGGGTTTAAAACGTCGTGAGACAGTTTGGTCCCTATCTGCCGTGGGCGTTGGATATTTGAAGGGGGCTGCTCCTAGTACGAGAGGACCGGAGTGGACGAACCTCTGGTGTACCGGTTGTCACGCCAGTGGCATCGCCGGGTAGCTATGTTCGGAAGAGATAACCGCTGAAAGCATCTAAGCGGGAAACTCGCCTTAAGATGAGATATCCCTGGGGACTAGATCCCCTTGAAGGGTCGTTCGAGACCAGGACGTTGATAGGTCAGGTGTGTAAGCGCAGTAATGCGTTCAGCTAACTGATACTAATTGCCCGTAAGGCTTGATCCTATAACAAGTCTGCCTTGTAGATCGGCGCCGTGCGCAAGCACTGGCTGCAAGATCCAAGCGACAAGTTGGATTCTCGTGTGTGATACACACAACTCAAAAATTACTGCTTCTTCCAAGATTGGTTGTGCTGCGAAGCCAGCACAACAACCCTCTTTGCCTGATGACCATAGCGAGTCGGTCCCACCCCTTCCCATCCCGAACAGGACCGTGAAACGACTCTACGCCGATGATAGTGCGGATTCCCGTGTGAAAGTAGGTAATCGTCAGGCTCCCTAAGCCAGAAACCCCCGCCCGAAAAGGCGGGGGTTTTTGCATTTCGGCGACGGAAATGCAGGGAGGGCGGCAGAAAGGCGCTCGACTCCTCGCATCTCGTCACCGCTTGCCAGATCTACCCACCTTCCAATCCTGTTGCCAGCCCCGATCGCGGAACGAAGTCGCGTGATTTGATACGATCGACGTGTCGTCGGCGATTGCATTCGTCGACGTTCACGGTCACGACCGGGGTTTGATGGAGAGGGCAGGGAATGAATATCGGCGATGCGTCGCGCGAATCCGGAGTCAGCGCAAAAATGATCCGGTACTACGAACAGGTTGGCCTTCTTGCACCGAGCAAGCGTACCGACGCCGGCTACCGGATCTACGGTGCGGACGAAATCCATATCCTTCGCTTCATCCGTCAGGCCAGGCGGCTTGGCTTTCTGGTCGAGGACATCCGCAAGCTGCTGATGCTCTGGCAGGATCGCTCCCGCGCGAGCGCCGAAGTGAAGTCGATCGCCCTCGAGCACGTGGCCGAACTCGACAAACGCATCGCGGAACTGAGCGACATGCGCGACACACTGGCCGACCTGGCCGCGCACTGCCATGGTGACGGGCGGCCCGAATGCCCGATTTTGGCGCGCCTGGCCGACCCTGTCAGTGAACCAAATTAGTGCGTGTACTCGAGCCTCAAAATGGGCTCGGATTCGATGTCTATAAAAATCAACGGGTTAGGGTCGGCTGATGATCGTCCATTCCGATTTGGAATGGTTACCATGCAAGTATTTCACTAGCATCTTGATGCGGCATCGCTATAATTCGGGATAACCCTATACGGGAAATCCCTGAATTTCGATTCACCAGGGGTCCCTCTTCCTTGGAGAATGTCATGATCGCCTACATCGTCGAAAAGCTGAGCAACTGGTTCGAATCCGCTGAACGTGAGCGCCGTGAGGCTTACCTCGCCACGTCGTCGGACATCGTCCAGCTCGAGAGCCGTATCCGCTCGCTCGAAACCAACGGCTACTCGCTGTAATCGGAGTCACCGTCAGGTGCCGTGTGGCACTGAACGATAAGCAAGCCCCGTATTGACGGGGCTTTGTTTTTTTGTGCGCAGGATCTGGCGAAATCGTCAGTGCAGCGCTATGGTATGGGCCTGCTTGTCATCCTGAAGGACACGATCATGCGTTTGCGTCTCGATGTGCGTCGCAGTGCCCGCGCGCGTCTCGTTCTGGGCGCGGCCGTGCTTGTCCATGGCCTCGCGGCCAGTGCCGCGACGTCGTCCAAACCGCTGGTTCTCGATACGCAGCGCGGCATCCAGGACGGCAAGGGCGGGTTGGTGTTGCAGACAGCACCGCTGTCTTCGGAGCCGATCGTGGAGCCGGCGGGCATGCGAGCCCCGGCCGGGCAGGCGCCAAACACGTCGGTTCCATTGTTCGTCGCGCCGTACATCAACGTTCCCGCGTGGGGCAGCCAGCCAGCCAACCAGCCGAGGCTCGCACCGAGACCGCAGCCGTAACGGTCGGTCGCCCGATCAGTTGCCGCGCTGCTCGATCTGAAAGCGGGCACCGCTATCCTGTCCCAGCCTCTCGACCAGATAAGGTAGTGCCTCGTTCATGCTCTGCGCGAGCGTGTACGGTGGATTCAGGATGAACATTCCGCTGCCGTAGAGGCCCAGACCATCCGTCGGCGGATTCGATACCGTCAGCGTCAGGTGCAGCCAGTTGTTCGGTTGCAGGCGCTTCAACTGCTCGGGAAAGCGCTGCGACTCGAGCCGCGTGACCTGCGGGTACCAGATCGCATAGCAGCCCGTCGCGAATCGCTTCAGACATTCCGTCACGCAGCTCACCGTGCGCGCGTAGTCCTTCTTGTCCTCGTAGGACGGGTCGATCAGCACGAGTGCGCGTCGCGGCGGCGGCGGCAGCAGCGCCTTGATCCCTTCGAAGCCGTCGCCGGCGAAGATCATCGCGCGTCGCCCCGCGTCGCGGAAATTGTGGCGCAGCACATCGATTTCGGTCGTGTGCATCTCGAACAGACGCATGCGGTCCTGTTCGCGCATCGATCGCCATGCGATGTACGGCGAACCCGGATAGAAGCGCAGTTCGCCATCGTCGTTCAGCGCGCGGACTTCGTCGACATACTCGCCCAGCGCTTCCGGCAGGTTCTTCTCGTTCCACAGCCGGCCGATGCCGGTGTCGAATTCCGACGTCTTCGCCGCGTAGCCGTCGCGCAACGAGTACACGCCGGCGCCTGCGTGCGTGTCGACGTACCAGTACGACTTGTCTTTCTTGTTCAGGTAGCGCAGCAGCTGGACGACGACGGCGTGCTTGAGCACGTCCGCGTGGTTGCCTGCGTGAAAACCGTGACGATAACTGAGCATGGCGGGCTGCCTGAAACGAAAGGTGAATCGATGAAAGCGGTCGATCGTGCGCGGCCACTAGGCCGGGCGCCGATGCGGCCGCGTATTGTACGCGAGTGGCCGCGCATCGCCTTATTCGTATGCGTCGCCGACCACCTCCTCGATGCGTTGCTTCACGTCCGGTGTCAGCTTCTCCGCAACGTCGAGTGCGCGCATGTTGTCGCCGATCTGCTCGATCCGCGACGCGCCCGTGATGACCGAACTCACGTGCGGATTCGCGAGTACCCACGCGATCGCAAGCTGGCCCGTGCTGCAGCCGAGTTCGGCTGCGATCCCGCCGAGCCGCTCGACGATGTCGTTGGCCGCCTGATCGGTCAGGCGGTCGCGCATCCAGTCGTAACCCTGCAACTGCGCGCGGCTGCCGGGCGGCACGCCGTTGCGGTATTTGCCGGTGAGCAGGCCCGACGCCAGCGGGCTCCAGGTGGTGAGGCCGAGACCGTAGTCATCGTAGAGCCGCGCATATTCCTGCTCGACCCGCGTGCGGTGGAACAGGTTGTACTGCGGTTGTTCGACGACGGGCTTGCGCAGGTGGTGCCGCTCGGCGATCTCGCACGCGGCACGGATCTCGTCGGCGCTCCATTCCGACGTGCCCCAGTACAGCGCCTTGCCGCGCGCGATCATGTCGCTCATCGCCCAGACGGTTTCCTCGATCGGCGTGTTCGGATCGGGGCGATGGCAATAGACGAGGTCGACATAGTCGAGCTGGAGCCGGCGTAGCGAGCTGTCGATGGCGTTCAACAGGTATTTCCGGTTCAGCGTGTGATACTGGTTCGGCGCTTCCGCGAGCCCCCAAAAGAACTTCGTCGACACGATGTAGCTGACGCGCGGCCAGTCGAGCGACTTGAGCGCGTGGCCCATGATTTCCTCGGATTTGCCGCCGGCGTAGACCTCGGCGTTGTCGAAGAAATTGACGCCCGCGTCGCGCGCCGCGGCGAGGCATTCGCGCGCGACCCGCTGGTCGACCTGGTTGCCGTAGGTGACCCACGAGCCGAGCGAAAGCGCGCTGATCTGCAGGCCGGAGCGGCCTAGCCGTCGATAGTGCATGCGAATCCCCTGCGTGACAGAACCGACCTTAAGCTTAGACGTTTTGCGCGCGAACGGCGGGGCCGATCGTGCACAATGACGGCTGGCCCGCCGCGTCGATCATGCGACGAACGCCGAGGTGGCGGGCACGTACTTTTTCGATCCGATAACGGGAGGAGACGGACATGGCAGCAGATCTGAACGGCAAGACCGCAGTCGTCACGGGCGCCGCGAGCGGCATCGGCAAGGAAATCGCACTCGAGCTCGCCAAGGCAGGCGCGGCCGTCGCGATCGCCGACCTGAACCAGGACGGCGCGAACGCGGTCGCCGACGAGATCAACAAGGCGGGCGGCAAGGCGATCAGCGTCGCGATGGACGTGACGAACGAGGACGCCGTGAACAGCGGCATCGACAAGGTGGCCGAAGCATTCGGCTCCGTCGACATCCTTGTGTCGAACGCGGGCATCCAGATCGTCAACCCGATCGAGAACTATTCGTTCTCCGACTGGAAGAAGATGCAGGCGATCCACGTCGATGGCGCTTTCCTGACGACGAAGGCCGCGCTCAAGCACATGTACAAGGACGATCGCGGCGGCGTCGTGATCTACATGGGTTCGGTGCACTCGCACGAAGCGTCGCCGCTGAAATCGGCGTACGTCACGGCCAAGCACGGCCTGCTGGGCCTCGCACGCGTGCTGGCGAAGGAAGGCGCGAAGCACAACGTGCGTTCGCACGTCGTGTGTCCGGGCTTCGTGCGCACGCCGCTGGTCGACAAGCAGATTCCGGAGCAGGCGAAGGAGCTCGGCATCAGCGAGGAGGAGGTGATCAAGAAGGTGATGCTCGGCAACACCGTCGATGGCGTGTTCACGACGGTGCAGGACGTCGCGCAGACGGTTCTGTTCCTGTCGGCGTTCCCGAGCGCCGCGCTCACGGGCCAGTCGGTCGTCGTCAGCCACGGCTGGTTCATGCAGTAACGCTGGCGCGGGCGGTGTAGCTGCCCGCCGGCGAACGGCAATAAAAAAACGCGCTCCGTGGAGCGCGTTTTTCATGTCGGCAGGGCGCGGCCGGTGACGGCCGCCACCCGACGCCTTATTACTTCAGGACGGCTGCGACTGCATTGGCGACGGCGTCGAGGTTGCGCATGTTCAGCGCAGCGACGCAGATCCGGCCCGTGCCGACCGCATAGATGCCGAACTCGTCGCGCAGGCGATCGACCTGTGCCGAGGTCAGGCCCGAATACGAGAACATCCCGCGCTGCGCGTTGATGAAGCTGAAGTCGCGATCAACGCCGCTTGCCTTCAGGCGCTCGACGAGACCATTGCGCATCGCGCGGATGCGATCGCGCATCTCGCCGAGTTCCTGCACCCACGAAGCGTGCAGTTCCGGCGATGCGAGCACGGCTGCGACGACGGCGCCGCCATGGGTCGGCGGGTTCGAGTAGTTCGTGCGGATCACGCGCTTCAGCTGCGACAGCACGCGCGTCGCTTCTTCCTTGCTCGACGTGATGATCGACAGCGCGCCGACGCGCTCGCCGTACAGCGAGAACGACTTCGAGAACGACGACGACACGAATGCGTTCAGGTCGGCCGCGGCAAACAGACGCACGGCAGCGGCATCAGCCTCGATGTTCTCGCCGAAGCCCTGATACGCCATGTCGAGGAACGGCACGAGGTTGCGCGCCTTCACGACGTCGACGACCTGTTGCCATTGCGCTTCGGTGAGATCCACGCCGGTCGGGTTGTGGCAGCACGCGTGCAGCACGACGACCGTGCCGGCTTCGTAGCTGTTCAGCGCCGACAGCATGCCTTCGAAGTTCACGCCGTTGGTAGCCGCGTCGTAGTACGGGTACGCGACCACTTCGAAACCGGCAGCTTCGAACAGCGCGCGGTGGTTTTCCCAGCTCGGATCGCTGATCGCGACCTTCACGTTCGGGTTCACGGTGCGCAGGAAATCGGCGCCGATCTTCAGCGCGCCCGTGCCGCCCAGTGCCTGGGCCGTGACCACGCGGCCCGCCGCGATCAGCGGCGAATCGTTGCCGAGCAGCAGCTTCTGCACGGCCGCATCGTAGGCGGCGATCCCGTCGATCGGCAGGTAGCCGCGCGGCAGGCCTGCCTCGACACGCACCTTCTCGGCTTCGCGCACCGCGCGCAGCAGCGGAATCTTGCCTTCTTCGTTCGTGTACACGCCGACGCCGAGGTTGACCTTGGTCGGACGCGCATCGGCGTTGAAGGCTTCGTTCAGGCCCAGGATCGGGTCGCGGGGAGCAAGCTGGACAGCGGAGAAGAGCGACATGATGATTCGGCAGTAGTGAAAAGAGGGTCAGGCTTTCAGCCGGCGGGGCGGGCGCAGCGGACCGCGCGCCAACGGCGCGACGCCGGAAAGCGCAGCAGCCTGATATTGTAGCGAATTCACGCTGGCGGGGGCGGGCGATTCGGCGGCGAATCGCGAATTCGGCAGGCCGCGGTGCGTCAGGAGCCGACAGCAGTTCGAGACGCCGCGAAGCGCTAGAATGCTTTCTTTGCCCTTGCTCCGGCCGCATTCCATGTCCGAACATCACGCCGAAGTCGGCGACGCGCTCGACGAATCCAAATTCGTCACCTTCGAAGGGTCGCCGTTCCAGCTGTATCAGCCGTATCTGCCCGCGGGCGACCAGCCGACCGCGATCGAGACGCTCGTCGAAGGCGTCGGCGATGGCCTTGCCTTCCAGACGCTGCTCGGCGTGACGGGGTCGGGCAAGACCTTCACGATGGCCAACACGATCGCGCGGCTCGGCCGCCCGGCCATCGTGTTCGCGCCGAACAAGACGCTCGCGGCGCAGCTCTATGCGGAATTCCGCGAGTTCTTCCCGCGCAACGCGGTCGAGTACTTCGTCTCGTACTACGACTACTACCAGCCTGAGGCCTATGTGCCGCAGCGCGACCTGTTCATCGAAAAGGATTCGTCGATCAACGAGCACATCGAGCAGATGCGGCTGTCGGCGACGAAGAGCCTGATGGAGCGCCGCGACGTGGTGATCGTCGCGACGGTGTCGGCGATCTACGGTATCGGCAACCCGTCCGAATACCACCGGATGATCCTGACGCTGCGCACCGGCGACAAGCTCGGCCAGCGCGACGTGATCGCACGGCTGATCGCGATGCAGTACACGCGCAACGAGCAGGATTTCCAGCGCGGTACGTTCCGCGTGCGCGGCGACACGATCGACATCTTCCCGGCCGAACACGCGGAAATGGCCGTGCGCGTCGAACTGTTCGACGACGAGGTCGAGACGCTGCAGCTGTTCGACCCGCTGACGGGGCGCGTGCGGCAGAAGATTCCGCGCTTCACCGTGTATCCGTCGTCGCACTACGTGACGCCGCGCGACACCGTGATGCGGGCGGTCGAGACGATCAAGGACGAATTGCGCGAACGGCTCGAGTTTTTCCATCGCGACGGCAAGCTCGTCGAGGCGCAGCGCCTCGAACAGCGCACGCGTTTCGATCTCGAGATGCTGCAGGAGCTCGGCTTCTGCAAGGGCATCGAGAACTACTCGCGGCATTTCTCGGGGGCGGAGCCCGGCGATCCGCCGCCGACGCTCGTCGACTACCTGCCGCCCGATGCGCTGATGCTGCTCGACGAATCGCACGTGCTGATCGGCCAGCTTAACGGTATGTACAACGGCGACCGCGCGCGCAAGGAAAACCTCGTCAATTACGGGTTCCGCCTGCCGTCGGCGCTCGACAACCGGCCGCTGAAGTTCCCCGAGTTCGAGCGCAAGATGCGCCAGGTCGTGTTCGTGTCGGCCACGCCGGCCGATTACGAGAAGCGCGTGACGGGGCAGATCGCCGAGCAGGTCGTGCGGCCGACGGGCCTCGTCGATCCGGAAATCGAGGTGCGGCCGGCGAGCTCGCAGGTCGACGACGTGCTGACCGAGATCAACGAGCGCGTGAAGGCCGGCGAGCGCGTACTGATCACCGTGCTGACCAAGCGCATGGCCGAGCAGCTCACCGAGTTCCTGGCCGACCACGGCGTCAAGGTGCGCTACCTGCACAGCGACATCGACACGGTCGAGCGCGTCGAGATCATCCGCGACCTGCGGCTCGGCACGTTCGACGTGCTGGTCGGGATCAACCTGCTGCGTGAAGGCCTCGACATTCCGGAAGTGTCGCTGGTCGCGATCCTCGACGCGGACAAGGAGGGCTTCCTGCGCGCCGAGCGCTCGCTGATCCAGACGATCGGCCGTGCCGCGCGGAACGTGAACGGCAAGGCGATCCTCTACGCCGACAACATGACCGATTCGATGAAGCGCGCGATCGGCGAAACCGAGCGCCGCCGCGCGAAGCAGGTGGCCTACAACGAAAAGATGGGCATCACGCCGCGCGGCGTCGTGAAGCGCATCAAGGACATCATCGACGGCGTCTACAACGCGGACGAGGCGCGCGCGGAGCTGAAGGAAGCGCAGCAGCGCGCGAAATTCGAGGACATGTCGGAAAAGCAGCTCGCGAAGGAAATCAAGCGTCTCGAGAAGCAGATGGCCGACTACGCGAAGAACCTCGAGTTCGAGAAGGCCGCCGCGACGCGCGACCAGCTCGCCGTGCTGCGCGAGCGCGTGTTCGGCGCGAACGTCGGCGATCACATCAGCGGCGGCCGGTAAATCTTTCCTGGCGTCACCGAAACGGGTTGGTAACGAGCCTGTAAGCCTTGTCGGATCAGGGTTTTACACGGCTCTTCGTTTGTTCCGAAATGGGTTCGGTGCTAAACTTCGCAATTATTGAGAATTGTTCGCATTAACGTTCTTCGTCGCGTTAGTGTTTCCAGCGGGCGGCCCCGGCGGCGGCTCGCGTGTCGTCAAGATAGTCAGACAAATAACAAGGAGTGTCCATGTTGGGTTCTTCGTTTATCCGCACGACGGTTGCGGTAGCGGCGGCGCTTGCCGCGATGTCGGCCTCGGCTGCCGAATATCCGATCGGCAAGCAGCAGATCCAGGGCGGCATGGAAATCGGCGCGGTATACCTGCAGCCGATCACGATGGATCCGGAAGGGATGATGCGCAAGGCGTCGGATTCCGACATCCACCTCGAGGCCGACATTCATGCGGTCAAGAACAACCCGACGGGTTTCGCGGAAGGCGACTGGATGCCGTACCTGCAGGTCACGTACAAGCTGACGAAGCAGGGCGACACGAAGTGGAAGGCTGAAGGCGACCTGATGGGCATGGTCGCGAGCGACGGCCCGCACTATGGCGACAACGTGAAGCTGAACGGCCCGGGCAAGTATCACCTGACGATGGTCGTCAAGCCGCCGATGCAGTCGGGCCACATGGCATTCGGTCGCCACATCGACAAGGAAACGGGCGTGGGCGCGTGGTTCAAGCCCGTTACGCTCGAGTACGACTTCCCGTTCGCCGGCATCGGCAAGAAGGGCGGTTACTGATCGGTGGCATCACGAACGGCGCGCTTCGGCGCGCCGTCGGCGTAGAGAACCCAGAATGAAAATTCCCCAGAAAATCGTTGCCGCAGCCGCTGCGTTGTGGCTTGCCGGCGCGGCACACGCCGCCGACCTGCCGACGTTCAAGCTCGAGATGACGGACGGCAAGCTGAATCCCGCCCGCATCGAAGTGCCGGCCGGCCAGCGTTTCAAGATCGAGATCAAGAACACCGGCAAGGGCGCCGCCGAATTCGAGAGTGTGCAGCTGCGCAAGGAGAAGGTGCTCGCACCGGGCGCCGATTCGTTCGTGGTCGTCGCTCCGCTGTCGCCGGGCGAATACAAGTTTTTCGACGATTTCCACCAGCAGGCACAGGGCGTGATCGTCGCGAAGTAACGCGTTTTATCTGCGTGCGGGCGCACAAATCCCTTGCCCCGCGCGTCAGGAGGTATCGATGGGTCAGATCTTGTTCATCGTCTGGCGGGAGAGCGTCGAAGCGCTGCTCGTCGTCGGCATTCTCTATGCATGGCTGAAAAACGGCGACGACGACGCGCGCCGCGGCCTGCCTTTCCTGTGGGCCGGCGTCGGTGTCGGCTTGCTGATGGCCGTGGGCCTCGGCGCCGCGCTGGTCGGTTTCACCGAAGTGCTGTCCGGCGACGCGCAGGACTACTTCCAGACCGCGATGGTGCTGATCGCATGCGTGCTGATCGTGCAGATGGTGCTGTGGATGCGCCGGCACGGCCGCACGCTGAAGCGCGACATGGAGCAATCGCTGCAGCAGAGTACGCGCGATTCGAACTGGTGGGGCGTCGCCGTGCTGGTTGCGCTTGCAATCGCGCGCGAAGGCAGCGAGACGGTGATCTTCCTGTACGGCCTCGGTTTCGGTCAGTCGGGTCACGTCGATGGCAGCCAGATGCTCGCGGTCCTGATCGGTCTCGGCCTGGCGTTCTTCACGTTCTATCTGCTGCAGCTCGGCGGCAAGTACTTCTCGTGGCGGCACTTCTTCCGTGTCACCGAAGTGATGCTGCTGTTCCTCGGCGCGGGCTTGTTCCAGACCGGTGTCGACAAGCTGATCGACAAGGAAATCCTGCCGCTCGGCATCTCGCAGGTGTGGGATACGTCCGCGATCCTTGATGATTCGGGCACGTTCGGCTCGCTCATTGCAACGCTGACCGGCTATCGTGCGCACCCGGCACTGACCAACCTGGTCGCCTATGCGGTGTACTGGGCCGTCGTGTGGCTGCTGATGAAGCGCGCGAGCCGTCGTCCGGCCGTCGCTGCAGGCCGCGCGGCATGAGCGTGGTCGCCGCAGCCAAGCCGGGCTGGCTCGCACAGGCCGGCCAGTGGATGCAGCGCCACGGCGCGCTGATCCGCGGTATCCAGTGGATCGTCGTCGCGGTCTACGCATTCCTGATCATCGTCCCGGCGGTGTTGCCGCTGCCGGACGATTCCGCGCATCTGTGGAGCAACCTCACGCTGATCGCTCAGTTCGCGTTCTGGGGCATCTGGTGGCCGTTCGTGCTGCTGTCGATGGTGATGCTCGGCCGCGTGTGGTGCGGCGTGCTGTGCCCGGAAGGCGCACTCACCGAATACGCGAGCAAGTTCGGTCGCGGTGGTCCGATTCCGCGCTGGATCCGGTGGGGCGGCTGGCCGTTCGTCGCCTTCGGGATCACGACGATCTACGGGCAGATGGTGAGCGTGTACCAGTACCCGCTCGCGGTGCTGTTCGTGCTCGGCGGCTCGACCGTCGGCGCGATCGTGATCGGTGTGCTGTACGGCCGCGAGAAGCGCGTGTGGTGCAAGTACCTGTGCCCGGTCAACGGCGTGTTCGGGCTGCTCGCGCGGCTCGCGCCGATGCGCTACAAGGTCGACGAGGATGCGTGGCGCCGTTCGTACAAGAACGGCGAGCACGGCCATCGCGTGATTCCGATCAACTGCGCGCCGCTCGTGCCGTTGCGCAGCATGAAGGGCGCGGCGGACTGCCATATGTGCGGCCGCTGCAGCGGGCACCGCGATGCGATCTCGCTGTCGTTGCGCTCGCCGTCCGACGAAGTCGTGAACCTCGGTGCGCAAAAGGCGAACCCGTGGGACACCGCGCTGATCCTGTACGGCCTGCTTGGCGTCGCGATCGGTGCGTTCCACTGGACCGTCAGCCCGTGGTTCGTGCAGATCAAGCAATGGCTCGCGGGCTGGCTGATCGACCGCGACATCACGTGGCCGCTCGAAACGAATGCGCCGTGGTTCCTGCTCACGCACTATCCGGATCGCAACGACGTGTTTTCGTGGCTCGACGGCGGGCTGATCGTCAGCTACATCGTCGGTACGGGGCTCGTGTACGGCACGGCGCTGCTGGTACTGCTGGCCGGCGCTACGCTGATGCTCGGCCGCTTCGATCGCGTGCGGCTGCATCATCTTGCGCAGGCGCTGATCCCGATCGCGGGCGCCGGCGTGTTCCTCGGCCTGTCGGCCACGACGCTGTCGCTGCTGCGCGCGGAGCATGTGCCGCTCGGCTGGGCGACCGATGTGCGCATCGCGATCCTGGTCGGCGCCAATGCATGGAGTGCGTGGCTCGCGTGGAAGGTGACGGGGCGCTATGCGGCGTGGCCGCGCCGGCTCGCGGCATTCGCATTGTTTGCCGCCGGGTTGGCCGTCGTCGACAGCGCGTGGTGGCTGATGTTCTGGGGTTTCTGAAGCGTCTTTGCATGCGGCTTAGGCCGCATGCAACAGCACATCAACGTATGTGAGCGGCATGCCTTCCGCATTGACCACGCAAACAAAAAAGCGGCACGTCCTTCGACGTGCCGCTTTTTTTCTACCTTGTGCGAGAACCAAAAAAAGTGGCTTGGCTTGCTGCAACGGCTGCTTGAGTGTGTTTGCACGAAGGGGTCTAGATCTCGCGTGCAAGCCGTTACGCTGGCTACTGCCCAACACCTCTCAGGGAGGTGGTCCCCACAATACTCTGTCTTACTTCGTCAGGATCAGTTTGCCGAGCCGCGTGGCGCGCAACTGATACGTCTCTCCGTTATGCGCGATGCTGATGTGGCTTTGGCCTTGCAACAGCGCGTCGCTGTTGACGACCCGCGTGCCTGCATCGCGGTTGCCGGCGGGCTTCGCCGGCGTGGTGACCGCTGCCGTCTTCTGACGGCTGCTGGCTGCGGTGCCAGTCGTGCGGTGCAGGGTCAGCGTGGTCGGGCGCATGGTGTCGGTCATTCGGTTTGATCGGTGACTGTCGATACGATGGAATGAATTCTAAATGATAACTATTCCCATTTACAAAAACTCTTTATCGATCGAAACATCAAACCTGATAGCTTGAATCAAATGGCGGCCTGCAGGCCGCCGTCGGGGTCAGTGCAGCGGATCGGGGTCCTTGCGGCCCTGTGCGTATTCGCGGATCAGGCGGACCGTGTCGATGTCCGACGTGCGGTAGGCCTCCTTGACGATCCCGTGCGTCTGCCGCGCATCTTCGCTGTCGTCGGTAACGGTCAGCGTGGTGCGGTACTCGAAACGCAGGAACAGTTCGTGGTCGTCGCGTTCCTCGATCGTCATCGTCAGCGAACCGCCGATCTCGCCATCGGCCGCGCGGATGTCGTAGCGAACCTGCTGGTTAGGCGTGAACGTGACGTGATCGCGCACGGTCGCATGGCCGTAGTGCAGTTCACGCTCGAGCGTCGTGTCCGTCCGTTCGAGGACGACGCAGCTGTCGAGGCCGAGCACGAACAGTTGCGGCTGTTCGGCGCGCAGTACGAGCCCCTCCCAGAGCTGGTCGCGGGTGAGGGTCGGTACTGACGGATCGTCGGCGTTGATCTGGATCAGATGTTCGAAGTTCAAGGGGACGGGTTCCTTCTGGTGGCGGGTGGCCACATGGTTCAAGAAGTTATTGTGACGCAAAACCACGCGTTTCGCGGCACCTGCCGCCCCCGATCGGGCTTCATGCTTCGATGCGGCCCATGCGGCCCGTCTGGTAGTCGACGACGGCCTGCCGGATCTCTTCCTCGGTATTCATCACGAACGGGCCGTAGCGGACGATCGGCTCGTTGAGCGGCACGCCGCCGATCAGCAGCAGGTCGAGCGGCGAGTCGCCGGCGGCGAACGTGACCGTGTCGCCGTCGTCGCCGTAGACGATCATGTGTCGGGCGTCGACAGCCTGCCTGTCGGGCCCGTAGAGGCCCGTTCCGTCGATCGGATAGGCAAACACGCGATAACCGGCCGGCACGGGCTGCGTGACCGTTGCGCCGGGCTCCAGCGTGAAATGCTGGTAGAGGATCGGTGTGCGCGTCTCGATCGCGGCCTGGACGCCGAACGCTTCGCCGGCGATCACGCGCACGCGTGCGCGGCCGTCCGGCGACGTCGCGGTCGGGATGCGGTCGGCCGGAATCTCCTGGTAGCGCGGGGCGATCATCTTGTCGCGGCGCGGCAGGTTGACCCACAGCTGAAAGCCGTGCGAGCGGCCGCCCGTCTGTGCAAACGCGGGATCGGGCATCTCGCTGTGCACGACGCCGGCGCCGGCCGTCATCCACTGCACGTCGCCCGGGCCGAGCGTGCCTGCATGGCCGGACGAATCGCGATGGCGGAAGCGGCCGTCAAGCGCATACGTCACGGTCTCGAAGCCGCGATGCGGGTGGTCGGGCGCGCCCACGGCTTCGCCGGGTGCGTAGTCGACGGGGCCCATTTCGTCGAGCAGCAGGAACGGATCGAAGTCCATCAGCAGCCGGGTCGGGAACGGACGGTGAACCACAAAGCCGCCGCCTTCGGTCGTGCGAAGGGCGGGGTAGATACGGTCAAGCGAGCGAGCGGTCGTCATGGGGAAGCCCTCGAAATCGTCGGAATAGCGTTATTTTTGAAACATAGCGCTATTATATTGGGCGTTTTACGGTTCGATTTGCGGCGGTTCGCAATGGATTGTTCTGAAATTGGAACGATGAGATGAATATCGATGCACATAACCTGAACGACCTGATGTACTTTTCGCAGGTCGTCGAACATGGCGGTTTCTCGGCCGCGGAGCGCGTGCTGGGCATCTCGAAATCGCGCCTGTCGCGGCGCCTGACCGAGCTCGAGGCGGCGCTTGGCGTGCGCCTGCTGCAGCGCTCGACGCGCAAGCTCGCGCTGACCGAGGCGGGAGAACTGTTCTACCAGCATTGCCAGGCGATGCTGGCCGAAGCGCAGGCCGCGATGAACGCGGTGCAGCAGTTGCGTGCGTCGCCGCGCGGCTCGGTGCGGGTCAGCGTGCCCGTCACGCTGTCGCAGACGATGCTGTCGCGCATCCTGCCCGAATTCCTGCGTCGTTATCCCGAGGTGAAGGTGCACGTCCGCGTGACGAATCGCGTGATCGACCTGTTCGAGGATTCGATCGACGTCGCGCTGCGCGTGCGCTCTGAGCCGCCACAGAACGCCAACATCGTCGTACGGCCGCTATGGCGTACCGAGCAGATGCTGGTCGGTGCGCCGAGCCTGCTGAACCAGAATGCGCCGCCGCTGGTGCCGGACGACCTGACCGGCTTCGAGACGCTCGATACGCCGAGCGTCGACGGGCGGCATGTATTCAACCTGATTGCGCCGGACGGGACGCGCCATGTGCACGAGCACGACCCGCGGCTCGTGACGGCCGACCTGATGACGATCCGCGAGGCCGTGCTTGACGGCCTCGGCATCGCGGCGCTGCCGGAGATGATGTACGGCAACGCGCTGCGTGCGGGGCAACTGTCGCCCGTGATGCCGGGCTGGACGCTGCCGGTGCCGCAGTTGTATGCGGTGTTCGTGTCGCGGCAGGGGATGCCGCCCGCGGTGCGTGCGTTCGTCGACTACCTGGTCGAGAAGCTCGATCACGGCGCGTACAAGGAGCCCGGTTGTCCCGAGCGCGCGAAGAAGGAAGCCGCGGCCGATGTTTCGGCGACCTGAACACGGTGCGCGCGACGACGCAAATTTGTTTTGTCATTGAAGCGTCGCCTGCAATCGCAAGTTTCAATCGCCGGAA
This sequence comes from Burkholderia cepacia, assembly GCF_029962485.1. Taxonomy (NCBI): domain Bacteria; kingdom Pseudomonadati; phylum Pseudomonadota; class Betaproteobacteria; order Burkholderiales; family Burkholderiaceae; genus Burkholderia; species Burkholderia cepacia. The sequence continues at coordinate 2,513,052 of NZ_CP073637.1, read as the reverse complement.
CCTTGAATGCGCGCGCGCGCGGGCCTATATTGAAATCCCATTTCGTGAAGGAAGTTCTGAGCGAAATCAGGTGGCCGCATATATTGTGAGCCAGATAGGGCAGAACGCGCAGTCCGTGCAGACCACGGCAGAGTCGCATTTGCGTTGCTCGAGGCGCAACCGATACCGCCAAAGAGCCCGCCGCCCGAAGGCGCCCGCGTGCGCATGAAAAAAGGCCTTCATCTGGCGATGAAGGCCTTTTACTTTGTGCGCGGCCGGCTAGGTGCCGGTGATGCGATACCGCAAGACGTGCGCGCGTTACTTCGCTTTCGCGCCCGGCTCCGTCACGAAGCCGAGCTTCGTCAGGCCGCCTGCCTGCGCATCCGACATCACTTCCGCGACGTGCTCGTATGCAACCTTGCGATCCGCACGCAGGTGCAACTCGGGCTGCGGCGTGCGTTTCGCGGCTTCCGCGATGCGAGCCTGCAACTGTTCGCGCGTGACCGTATGGTCGTCCCACAGGATCGTGCCGTCGCCCTGGATCGCGACGTCGACCGTCTGCGGTTTTTCGTCGACGGGCTGGCTGCTGGCGTGCGGCAGGTCGATCTTCACCGCATGCTGCATCGCCGGGATCGTCACGAGGAAAATGATCAGGAGTACGAGCATGACGTCGACGAGCGGCGTCATGTTGATCTCGCTCATGACTGCATCGTCGTCATCGTCGCTGAAACCGGTATTCATGGCCATGGTTCACCCCGTCTCAGCTGGCGCGCGCGGCGAGACGCAGGCCGTCGCGCGTCGACGACGATGCGAGGCTCGCGCCCGTCACGAAGTACGCGTGCAGGCCGTGCGCGAAGCGGCGCAGCTTGCTGACGATACCCTTGTTCGCACGCGTCAGTGCGTTGTAGCCGAGCACGGCCGGAATCGCGACGAACAGACCGAAGGCCGTCATGATCAGCGATTCGCCGACCGGGCCTGCAACCTGGTCGATCGACGTCTGGCCGGTTGCGCCGATGGCGAGCAGTGCGTGGTAGATACCCCAGACCGTGCCGAACAGGCCGACGAACGGCGCCGTGCTGCCGATCGATGCGAGGATCGCGAGGCCGCTCTGCATGCGCGAGATGCCTTCGTCCATCGTGTCCTTCAGGCAGCGCGTGACCCAATCCGATACGTCCATGCGGTCGTGCAGGTGCGGTTGCGTCTGATGGTGGTGGTCGGCGGCTTCCTTGCCCGACAGCGCGAGCGCGAGGAACGGGTTGTCGTTCGGCGTCGATGCGGCAAGGCCGAGCTTCTTGATGCCGTCGTCGAAATCGTCCGAATGCCAGAATGCCTGTTCGGCATTCTTCGTGAGGCGGTTCAGGCGGATCACGTTCCAGCCCTTGATGACGATCACCATCCACGACAGGACCGACATCACGAGCAGCGTGATCGCGATGGCGCGCGTGACGAAATCACCTTGCGCCCAGACGTGCGCGATACCGTAGCTTTGCATTTTCTTGTTTCCTTTGAATCTTCCGGATGAGGCAGGTTAGTCGGTGAGCCCGAAGCTGTAGGGCTGAGTGCGGGCGGCGCGGATCGCCTGGCCGTTCTCGAGGTACGGACGGCAGCTGGTCGAGCGCATCGCGTCGAGTGCGGCATCGTCGAGGCGCGGGTAGCCGCTGCTCTTCTGCAGATCGATGCTTTCGATCTTGCCGGTCACGCCGACGACGAAGTGAACATAGGCCGTGCCCGATTCGCCGCGACGGCGCGACATCGACGGGTAGTCGGGCTTCACGAAATTGCATTGGAGCGTCGGCACGTTCTTCGGCGCGCTGACCTGCATCGTCTCGCGTGCCGGGCTGGGCGTGGCGGCCGGTGCTGCGGGGGCGGGCGCGGCAGGCGCGGGCGTCGGATCGGCGGCTGGCGCGGGTGTCGGCGACGGGGCCGGCGATTGCGCAACCGGCTGGGGCGTCGGCTTCGCCGCTTTCTGCACCGGCTTCGGCTCGACCTTCGGCTTCACGCGCGGCACGGGCTTCGGCGGCGCGGGCTGCGGGATCGATTCGGCCGCAACCTGCTGCGCGATCGGTGCAGGCGTGATGAGCTGCGCGGTGATCGTCTGGACCTCGACCGATTTCGGCGGCGGCGCGTTGCGATGGAGCCAGGCGGCCGTCAGCATGATCGCGTGTGCGGCAAGCACACCGACCGCGACGACGATCACTCGGGGGTTCATACGTGGTGCAGCCGGCATGGCGCCGGCAGGAGCGAGATGCGAAGCCTGCATGTTAGCTTGAAAGAACGATGTCGCACCCGGGGCGCGGCGGGTGAATCGGCATCACTTGCGGAAGATCAGCAGCGAGATGCAAACGGTGGTCACAAATCCGATCAGCAATTCCATGACAGGCTCCTTGGCAGGTAAGCCGCTGGCTCGCGCGGACGATGGCTTGCTGACGGTCAAAACAAAAAATGCGGCCTGGGCCGCATGCGCACACTCGGCGCCGGTCAGGCTGCCTTGCGTTCGTAGAACGTGACCGGGATCGGGTGAGCGTGATGCTCGACACCGCACCGGCTTGCGCAGACGCCTTGCTCGGCCATGAGGTCGCGTACGGACTCCTCGCACTTGCCGCAGCACGTGGCCACGCCGAGTTCGAACTGGAGTTCATCGAAAGAGGTGACGCCCTCGGCGAGGGACGCGCGAATCTTGCGATCGGAAACAGACTTGCACACGCAGACGATCATGATGAGTTGCGATAGCTAACGTTAATGCGAATTATTATCATTAATTTTGCAGACGTTGACAAGCCTGGGGCGGGCTTTTTTTAAGGTCATCAGACCCTTGAAATGGCTGGGGCGGCGGAGCCGCGGCGGGAGCGGGCCTGCAGGCCTGCGTCAGGCGGTCGCGCAGGCGTGCGCGTTCGGCGAGGAAATGGTGACGGACTCGACCGGCGCGTCGAGTCCGAGCAGCGTCGATGCGAGGGCGCGCAGTTGCACGCCGTCGCTCGTCGAGCAGAAGCGGGGCGGCGCGGCATGCGTGCCGGCCGGCGCGCGCAGGCTGCGTTCGTCGAGCACCCGCGCGAGCTGGCGGGCGATCGCGTCGCTCGTGTCGACGATCGTCAGGCGGTCGCCAACAAGGTCACGAATCGTGTCCGTGAAGAACGGGTAATGCGTGCAGCCGAGCACCAGCGTATCGGCGCCGTCGTCGAGCATCGGCTGCAGGTAGCTGTCGAGCAACGCGCGCAATGCGGGCGAGTTCGTGTCGCCGCGCTCGATGGCCTCGACGAGCCCGTGGCCGGGCTGGCAGATGAAGCGGCGGCCGGCGCCGTAGCGGTCGAGCAGCGCCTGGAAGCGCGGGCTGTTCAGCGTCGATTGCGTGGCGAGGACACCCGCGACGCCGGTCGCGGACAGCGCGGCGGCCGGCTTGATGCCCGGCTCGACGCCGACGAGCGGCATCGGCAGGTGTTCGCGGATCGTGGCGATCGCGCGCGCGGTCGCGGTGTTGCAGGCGATGACGAGCGCTTTCGCCCCTTCGCGGGCCAGCCACTCGCCGATGGCCAGCGTGCGTTCCGTAATGAACGCCTCATCGCGCGGACCATACGGCGCATGATGCGAATCGGCGACGTAGATGAACGATTCGTCGGGCAGCTGCGCGCGCACGGCGCGCAGCACCGACAGGCCACCCAGCCCTGAATCGAAGATGCCGATGGGGGCGACGGTCGTGGCCGTCGCGGTGATAACGGAAGGTGTCGACATGAACGGGCTGGTGGCGATGGCGGGAAGGGCGGAGCGAATTTACTCCGGCGAACCCATCATCGTTTGCTGGTAGTTCTGCAGGCCGACCTTGCCGATCAGGTCGATCTGCGTTTCCAGCCAGTCGATGTGCTCTTCGGTGTCGTCGAGGATCTTCTCGAAGATCTCGCGCGACACGTAGTCGCGAACCGATTCGCAGTAGGCGATCGCTTCCTTGCAGGTGGACTGCGAGATCTGCTCGAGCTTCAGGTCGCACTTCAGGATCTCTTCGGTTTCCTCGCCGACGAGCAGCTTGTGCAGATCCTGCAGGTTCGGCAGGCCGTCGAGCATGAACACGCGCTCGATCAGCCAGTCGGCGTGCTTCATCTCGCCGATCGACTCGTCGTACTCGTGCTTGCCGAGCTTGTCGAGGCCCCAGTGCTTGTACATGCGCGCATGCAGGAAGTACTGGTTGATCGCCGTGAGTTCATTCTTCAACTGGGCGTTCAGGTATTCGATGACTTTCTTGTCGCCTTGCATGGCTTGTTCCTTGTTCAGTGGGGCTTCAGAAACCGAAAGATAATCGCTCGAACGAGAAAAGCCAAGCCTCAAAGCCTTGCCGGGCCTGCCTTTTGCATGTAATGAGAATCAGCCCCGAATAACCGGCCGCACACAATAATGAGAACGAGAAGCAAAAAGGCCGGACTTCCGTCCGGCCTTTCATCCGATCGCGCTTAAGCGGTTGCGACCGGGATCTTGCCGATCTTCGCCTGCCACTCCTTCGGACCGGTCTGGTGCACCGACGTACCCGACGAATCGACGGCAACCGTCACCGGCATGTCCTGCACGTCGAACTCGTAGATCGCTTCCATGCCGAGGTCTTCGAATGCAAGCACCTTCGCGCCGCGGATCGCCTTCGACACGAGGTAGGCCGCACCGCCGACCGCCATCAGGTAGGCCGCCTTGTGCTTCTTGATCGCGTCGATCGCGACCGGGCCGCGCTCGGCCTTGCCGACCATCGAGATCAGGCCGGTTTGCGCGAGCATCGTCTCGGTGAACTTGTCCATGCGCGTGGCCGTCGTGGGGCCGGCCGGGCCGACCACTTCGTCACGCACCGGATCGACCGGGCCGACGTAGTAGATCACGCGGTTCGTGAAGTCGACCGGCAGCTTCTCGCCCTTCGCGAGCATGTCGGCGATGCGCTTGTGCGCGGCGTCGCGGCCGGTGAGCATCTTGCCCGACAGCAGCAACGTCTGGCCCGGCGCCCAGCTGGCGACTTCTTCCGGCGTCAGCGTGTTCAGGTCGACGCGCTTGCTCGTTTCCGTGTTCGGTTCCCACTGGACCTTCGGCCAGGCGTCGAGCGACGGCGCTTCGAGCTTGGCCGGGCCCGAACCGTCGAGCACGAAGTGCGCGTGGCGCGTGGCCGCGCAGTTCGGGATCAGCGCGACGGGCTTCGAGGCAGCGTGCGTCGGTGCCGCCATGATCTTCACGTCGAGGACCGTTGCCAGGCCGCCGAGGCCCTGCGCGCCGATGCCGAGCGCGTTGACCTTCTCGTGCAGCTCGACACGCAGTTCCTCGACCCAGTCCTTCGGGCCGCGCGCGATGATTTCCTGGATGTCGATCGGCTCCATCAGCGATTCCTTCGCCATCAGCATCGCCTTCTCGGCGGTGCCGCCGATGCCGATCCCGAGCATGCCGGGCGGGCACCAGCCCGCGCCCATCGTCGGGACCGTCTTCAGTACCCAGTCGACGATCGAGTCGGACGGGTTCAGCATCACGAACTTCGACTTGTTCTCCGAGCCGCCGCCCTTCGCGGCGACCTGCACGTCGACCTTGTCGCCCGGCACGATCTCGTAATGGATCACGGCCGGCGTGTTGTCCTTGGTGTTCTTGCGGGCGCCTTCGGGCGGGTTGACGATCGACGCGCGCAGCACGTTGTCCGGGTGCGTGTAACCGCGGCGCACGCCTTCGTTGATCATGTCGGTGAGGCCCATCGTCGCGCCGTCCCAGCGCACGTCCATGCCGACCTTCACGAAGATCGTGACGATGCCGGTGTCCTGGCAGATCGGGCGCTTGCCTTCCGCGCACATGCGGCTGTTCGTGAGGATCTGCGCGATCGCGTCCTTCGCGGCCGGGCTTTCTTCCAGCTCGTACGCGCGGCCGAGGGCCTGGATGTAGTCGAGCGGGTGGTAGTAGCTGATGTACTGCAGCGAATCCGCGATGCTCTGGATCAGGTCTTCCTGTTTGATGACGGTCATGGCTGAGACTCTGTGGGGACAGTGGGGAATGCGTTTATGCGTTGACGGCTGCTTCGGCCGGCTTGCGGGGCTCGTTCGCTGCAGGCGCGTGCCCGTCGTGGGCGCGCGGCTCGTGGAAATGGGCCGGGTGCGTGTGCGTCGTCAGGCGGTCGACCCACGCCATCACGAGCGCCGACACCAGGAACGACACGTGGATGATCACCTGCCACATGATCGCGTGCATCGTGTGCTGGTCGGGGTTGATGAACGTCTTCAGCAGGTGGATCGACGAAATGCTGATCAGCGCCATCGACAGCTTGACCTTCAGCACGCCCGCGTTCACGTGGTCGAGCCATTCGGGCTCGTCGGGGTGGCCCTCGATGCCGAGGCGCGACACGAACGTTTCGTAACCGCCGACGATCACCATGATCAGCAGGTTCGAGATCATCACCACGTCGATCAGGCCGAGTACCGCGAGCATCACGCTGATTTCGTCGAGGCTCGTCGCATGCGACAGCAGGTGCCAGACTTCCTTCAGGAACAGGAACACGTAGACGGCCTGCGCAACGATCAGGCCGAGGTAAAGCGGAACCTGGAGCCAGCGGCTCATGAAAATCAGCGCGGGGAGCGGGCGAAGCGGGCGACGGGCGGGACGGCCGGGCGAATGCGGGGCGGACATGTTGGGGGTACGGGCGCGGTGCGCAGGTATCGGGGGTAACTTTGAAAAGGCGCGCTATTGTAACGCGTCGGCCGGCGCGACTGCAGTGACGCGCCGGCACTGCCGGGGACGGATCAGGAGGCGGCAGCGGGCACGCGTTTCACGCGCAGGCTCGCGAGCACGATACCGGTGACGACGCAGGCGAGCGCGACCCCGTGCGCGAGCGTCGGGCGCTCGCCGAGGAACGCGATGCCATACGCGGCCGCGGCGACCGGCAGCACCGCGCTGAACACGCCGGCGAGGCTGCCCGGCACGTGCCGGATGCCTTTCATCCACAACCAGAACGAGAAGATGCTGGCCGACAGGCCATACCAGACGACGAGCGCCCAGGTGCCTGCCGGCACGCTCGCGTAATCGAAATGCCACATGGCCGTCGCGCCGAGCGGCAGCATCAGGCACAGGCCGAACAGGTGGGTGTATGCGCAGATGTCGATCGGCGCGAGCGTCTGCGTGAGGCGGCGCGACAGGATCACGTAGATCGATTCGCAGCACACCGCGCCGAGGATCAGCAGGTTGCCGGTGAGCGACGACTCGCCATGCCCGGCCGCGCCGCCGTTGGCGAGGTTGATCGTCACGACGCCGGCGATCGCGAGGGCGATCGACACGAGCGCACGGCCGTTCGGTTTTTCACGCAGGATCAGCCACGCGAACAGCGCGACGATCGCCGGGATCGTGCTGGTGATCACGCCGGCCGCGACCGCGCTCGTGCGCTGCACGCCGTTGAGCATCAGCAGCGTGAACATGAAGGTGCCGAAGAATGCCTGCAGGAACAGGTTCAGCCATTCGCCGCGTTTGACGGTGCGCATCTTCACCGGGCTGAACAGCGGCCACAGCACGGCGATCGCGATCACGAAGCGCAGCGTGGCGAGGATGGCGACGGGAACGAAGACGACGATCGATTTGCCGATACCGACATTGCTGCCGACGAACAGCATCGACAGAACGAGAAAGAAAGCGTAGCGATTCAAGCTGGAATCCGGAAGGCGAGTTCAGTTAGGATTGTAGGGTCGCGCTCGTTACAGCGTAAAGCTGCAAGCGCCGCCGCCCGCTGGGCGAAACGGCCGTGCCGCGTAAGTGACGGGTAAGTTGGAGCGCTTATTGTGGACACTGTCGGGTCGCCCGGTCGCCATCGTGCGATGTGGTGCGGCGCAGCATCGCGCGGTGGCCTCCGGGCCGTGTGCGGGTGGTGGGTAGGAGACAGCGGCGCGCATGCGCCGGCCAAGACGCGCGGCGCGCACGATCGCGCCGCCATGCAGAGGATTCATGTTCACCAAGGGGTAGTCGATGTCTGCGATTGAATCGGTTCTTCACGAAACCCGTCAGTTTGCGCCGCCCGCGGCGCTCGAGAAGGCGGCAACCATTTCCGGCATGCCGGCCTATCGTGCGCTTGCCGCCGAGGCCGAGCAGGATTACGAAGGCTTCTGGGCGCGTCTCGCGCGCGAAGGCCTCGCGTGGCACAAGCCGTTTACGAAGGTGCTCGACGAGAGCAACGCGCCGTTCTACAAGTGGTTCGACGACGGCGAGCTGAACGCGTCGTACAACTGCCTCGACCGTCACGTCGACGCCGGCAACGGCGAGCGCGTCGCGGTGATCTTCGAGGCCGACGACGGCACGGTCACGCGCGTCACCTATGCGGATCTGCTGGCGCGCGTGTCGCGCTTCGCGAATGCGCTGAAGAAACGCGGGATCGGCAAGGGCGATCGCGTCGTCATCTATATTCCGATGTCGATCGAAGGCATCGTCGCGATGCAGGCCTGCGCGCGCATCGGCGCGACGCACTCGGTCGTGTTCGGCGGCTTCTCCGCGAAATCGCTGAACGAGCGGCTCGTCGACGTCGGCGCCGTGGCGCTGATCACGGCCGACGAACAGGCGCGCGGCGGCAAGACGCTGCCGCTGAAGAGCATCGCCGACGAAGCGATCGCGATGGGCGGCTGTGAGGCGGTGAAGAGCGTGATCGTCTATCGCCGCACCGGCGGCAAGATCGACTGGCACGCCGACCGCGACCTGTGGATGCACGACATCGCCGACAGCGAGTCCGACACGTGCGCGCCGGAATGGGTCGGCGCCGAGCATCCGCTGTTCATCCTGTATACGTCGGGCTCGACCGGCAAGCCGAAGGGCGTGCAGCACAGCACGGGCGGCTACCTGCTGTGGGCCGCGCAGACGATGAAGTGGACCTTCGACTGGAAACCCGACGACGTGTTCTGGTGCACGGCCGACATCGGCTGGGTCACGGGCCACACGTACATCACGTACGGCCCGCTCGCCTGCGGTGGTACGCAGGTCGTGTTCGAAGGCGTGCCGACCTACCCGGACGCCGGTCGTTTCTGGAAGATGATCGGCGATCACAAGGTCACCGTGTTCTACACCGCACCGACCGCGATCCGTTCGCTGATCAAGGCGGCCGAAGCCGACGACAAGGTGCATCCGAAGAGCTACGACCTGTCGAGCCTGCGCATTATCGGCACGGTCGGCGAGCCGATCAATCCGGAAGCATGGATGTGGTATCACAAGCACGTCGGCCAGGAGCGCTGCCCGATCGTCGATACGTGGTGGCAGACCGAGACGGGCGGCCACATGATCACGCCGCTGCCGGGCGCCACGCCGACCGTGCCCGGTTCGTGCACGCTGCCGCTGCCGGGCATCATGGCCGCGGTGGTCGACGAGACGGGCCAGGACGTGCCGAACGGGCAGGGCGGCATCCTCGTCGTCAAGCGCCCGTGGCCCGCGATGATCCGCACGATCTGGGGCGACCCGGAACGCTTCAAGAAGAGCTACTACCCGGAAGAACTCGGCGGCACGCTGTATCTCGCTGGCGACGGCACCGTGCGTGACAAGGACACCGGCTACTTCACGATCATGGGCCGGATCGACGACGTGCTGAACGTGTCGGGCCACCGGCTCGGCACGATGGAAATCGAATCGGCGCTGGTCTCGCACGAACTCGTGGCCGAAGCGGCCGTGGTCGGCCGTCCGGACGATACGACGGGCGAGGCGGTCGTTGCGTTTGTCGTGCTGAAGCGTTCGCGTCCGGAAGGCGAGGAAGCCGCGGCGCTCGCGAAGACGCTGCGCGACTGGGTCGGCAAGCAGATCGGGCCGATCGCGAAGCCGAAGGACATCCGCTTCGGCGACAACCTCCCGAAGACACGTTCCGGCAAGATCATGCGGCGCCTGCTGCGCTCGCTCGCGAAGGGCGAGGCGATCACGCAGGATACGTCCACGCTCGAGAATCCGGCCATCCTCGAACAGCTCACGGAAGTGCGCTGATCGTACCGGTTGCGCATCTCGCGCACGAGCCCCTGCGCGGCAATCCCGATTGCCCGCGCAGGGGCTTTTTGCTACATAACGGCATGACCGTTCCGACCCGTTCGGCGCCTGCTGCGCCACCGCCCGTTCCCGAGCCGCTCGCGCGTGCCCACGCGCGCTACTGGCGCTTCAACGTCGCGCTGATCGCGGTGCTGATGGTGATCGGCTTTTCGGTGTCGTTCATCGTGCCGTTCTTCGGGCCCGCGCTCGCGGGCGTCCGCTTCGCCGGTTTCAGCCTGCCGTTCTATGTCGGCGCGCAGGGTGCGATTCTGGTGTATCTCGTGCTGATCGTCGTGTACATCGGGCTGATGCAGCGCGCGGACCGCACGCTGCGTCGCGCGTACGACGATCATGCGGCGCAGGCCGGTAACGTGAACGGCGGGCGCTGATTCATGCTGACGCATCGACTGATACGCGCGTACGCGCTCTACACGCTGGGGTTTCTCGGGTTCGTGCTGCTGATGTGGCGGATCGAGCGCGCGACCGGCTCCGGCGTCTGGATCGGCTACGTGTTCCTGTTCGTGCCGATCGCCGTGTATGCGGTGATCGGGCTGCTGTCGCGCACGTCCGATCTCGTCGAGTATTACGTGGCCGGGCGGCGCGTGCCGTCCGCGTTCAACGGGATGGCGACGGCGGCTGACTGGCTGTCGGCTGCGTCGTTCATCGGCCTGGCGGGATCGCTGTACTCGACCGGCTACGACGCGCTCGCGTATGTGATGGGCTGGACGGGCGGGTTCTGCCTCGTCGCGTTCCTGCTCGCGCCGTATGTGCGCAAGCTCGCACGCTACACGATTCCCGATTTTCTCGGCACGCGTTTTTCGAGCACGGCCGTGCGCGCGCTCGCGGCCGGCGCGGCGATCCTGTGTTCGTTCGTGTATCTGGTCGCGCAGATCCAGGGGATCGGCCTGATCGCGACGCGCTTCATCGGCGTCGATTTCGCGATCGGGATCTTCTGCGGGCTCGCGGGCATTCTCGTGTGCTCGTTTCTCGGCGGGATGCGCGCGGTCACGTGGACGCAGGTCGCGCAGTACATCATCCTGATCAGCGCGATCCTGATTCCGGTGTCGCTGATCGCGATGAAGAACGGACTCGGCCCGGTGCCGCAGTTCAATTACGGCAAGCTGATGGAGCGTGTCGCGGCGCGCGAGGCGCAGGTGCGCGATGCGCATGACGAACAGCAGGTGCGCGATGCGTATCGACGACAAGCCGCAGACATCCAGACGCGGCTCGACCGGCTGCCTTCGTCGTATGCGGACGCACGCCGGCATCTCACCGACCAGCTTGCCGACTTGCGGCGCCACAACGGGCCGCTGCGCGAGATCAGCCAGCGCGAGCGCGAACTGGCCGACTTCCCGCGCGACCCGGCGGCGGCGCGCGTCGCGTGGACGCAGGCGCGTGACGACCTATTGGCGCGCGCCGAGCCGCCCGTGCCGATGCACGAGCCGTTTCCCGCCGCGAGCGAAGACGAGCGCAAGCCGCGCGAGCGCAATTTCCTCGCGTTGCTGCTGTGCCTGTCGCTCGGCACCGCGAGCCTGCCGCACATCCTGACGCGCTACAACACGACCACGTCGGTCGCGTCGGCACGACGCTCGGTCGGCTGGACGCTGTTCTTCATCGCGCTGTTCTACCTGAGCGTGCCGGTGCTCGCGGTGCTGATCAAGTACGAGATCCTCGCGAACCTCGTCGGGCGGCCGTTCGCCGAATTGCCGGCGTGGGTCACGCAATGGCATCACTTCGAACCGGACCTGATCAGCGTCGTCGAGGTGATTCGCGACGGCATCGTGCACTGGTCGGAAATCCAGATGCAGCCGGACATGGTCGTGCTGGCCGCGCCGGAAATCGCGGGGCTGCCGTATGTCGTGTCGGGGCTGATCGCGGCCGGTGCGCTGGCCGCGGCGCTGTCGACCGCGGACGGGCTGCTGCTGACGATCGCGAACGCGCTGTCGCATGACGTCTACTACTGCATGGTTGCGCCCGATGCATCGAGCCAGCGGCGCGTGACGATCTCGAAGGTATTGCTGCTCGGCGTTGCGCTGTTCGCGTCGTATGTCGCGTCGCTCAATACGGGGAAGATCCTGTTTCTCGTTGGTGCGGCGTTTTCGCTGGCGGCCTCGAGCTTCTTTCCGGTGCTGGTGCTCGGCGTGTTCTGGAAGCGCACGACGACGCGCGGGGCCATCGCCGGGATGGTGACGGGGTTGACGGTGTGCGTGTACTACATCGTGTCGACGTATCCGTTCTTCACGCAGTTGACCGGGTTCGCCGGGCGCACGTGGTTCGGGATCGAGCCGATCAGCTCGGGGGTGTTCGGGGTGCCGGCGGGGTTTGCAGTGGCGATCGTCGTGAGCCTGTTTGATCGAAAGCCGGATGAATATACGCGGGCGCTGGTGGATTACATCCGGCATCCGTGATGCTCCGGCATGCTCACGTGCCGGAACCCGCCCGTACTGGCGGCGCGACGGGCGGGTCAGAGCGCGGATATGCCGAGCTCGGCCCCCTTGGTTGTCTGCACTCGGCTGAAGTCGCAGCTTCCGTCCGTTATGCCATTGGCGTTCGGTATTGCGACGCAGACATAGGCACGGATGCCGTGCGGCAATGCCACGTGCCGAAACTCGCCAACCTTGATCGTCGCGACCCGGTCAACGGCAAATCGATCGTTGATCGGTGTCGCGCTCGACGGGATCGACATCGTCACTTCCGACGCGGTGTTTCCGGTTTGCGATTTCAACGTCTGGCTGCTGCCGATATCGCCGTTGACCGAGAAGCGTATTGCCGCCTGTCCTTCGGTCACGCGTTGAACCGTGACCGCGAGCGTCGGCATGGCGATTCCCGCCGCGCATTTGCCGGCAGCGCACTCGCGTACGGAAAGCAGCGTGCGAAATGGGGAGGCAGGCTGACCGATGACCGACACGTCGGTTGACGATCCGCCGTCGCGCTGCGCTTTCTCGACCGGCGGGGGAGAGGTCACCGCGACGGTGGTACTGATCGACCGCGGCGAAAATGCCGTTGTACAAGCTGACAGCATCGTCGCAGCGACAACCGTCATGGCGAACCCTGGACTGAATCGCATGGATCTGACTCGCGGAGCTGAAACCTCGGATATCGTCAGAAGAATACACATCTTTAGCGTGTGGTGTTCGGGATTCATGGCGCGACGCGTGCTCGGCCCAAACGACAAAGCGGACCAGACGAGCAGGCGCACCGGCTACGGTCCGCATGAGCGCGGTAACGAGCCGCTGGCGAATATCGGCGCGCCGCGCTTGACGTTGCGCATCGGATATCAAGACGGGGTTGCGGGACGACGTACCTGGCAAAGTTACTTTCTCCGCCCGACCTACCGAACCGCTCATGCGCGATACGTCTATTCAAGCGACGAAATCAGCCGCGCACCACACTCCGTCAGATCGTCGTGAAAGGCGACCGGCGTGCCGTGGTGATCGCGGGTACTGTTTTGCGGAATGATCCTGAACTGCCCACCGCATTTCGGACACCATGTAAGGTGATCCTTCAGCGCAACCGGAACGCCAAGCGCTGTCAGGTCTTCGCTCGCGGTGATCACTTCGCCGCCGTGGGTCGTCTTGTCGTGCAGGCGGATCACGCCACGTCCGTTTTCGTCTTTCATGTTACGTCTCGCTCGCGGTCGCCGCCGTGGCGGGGTCCTTGAGCCACGCGGCCGCGTACTTGAGACCATCTGGCTCGCTCGCCCAGTTCGGGACTCGCGCATGATCGTCGTCCGGATAGTCGCCACGTTGCTGGGCCAGTACCGTCGCCGCCCATCCGACCGGCGTGCTTGCGCGCGGTTCTGCGTAGGGATCGTCAGGGGCAACCGCAGAGACGCGCGTAATCGCCTCTGGCCAGATCGGCGCACGGCATGTCACATTTGCCATCATCCGCATGATCGTGAACGTCAGAACCGCCGGCATCGCGATCAATCGCATGAATAGCGGCACGTTCATACCGAAGTTGTACAACGCAAACAAGAATGATTCGCGCGGCGTTTCATGCTGAGTATGAAACAGCATGGGCTTCGGCAGGTCACGCGGGCCGTCATTCATGTACCGACACCAGTAGTTCCATTGCGCCAGCGCCAACCGGGCCTGCGAACTGGTCCACTCACGACCGATCGAAAACACTCGCGTCACGTTGCCTTGGTCGTCTACCGTGTAGTGCCGGATGTGAAACACCGTGCCGAAAGGTGTGACCTCTTGATGCAGGCAAAAGATCGCATCGTCCGTCCAGGGCGCTTCCCAGACCACATCGCCTTCGCCAGGCTTTGCAAAGAATCGCCGGGAGCGGATCGAGTAAAGCGTGCGCGAGGCACGGTGGAACCGTATCGGTCGGTAGAGCAGGCCAAAAAACAACCCCCTGCCGAGATTCCAGACGATCGAACCAAAAAGAACGACGGCAAAAATCGCGATGCAGTTCATCACGAAGTCACCGGATGACCCATCGCTATGAGTGAAGTAATAAATCCATGGGCCGATTCCCATTGCCAGAAAAGCAATCAAAACCGCCATGATGACCCACTGCCTATCCAGAAACCCAGGGTCGATAACATCCATGAAGGTGGAGTTGATGGTAAAGACCGTTCCGAGGTCTTTGATTTCCGGGCCAGCCGGCTGACTAATCGACAGGCGGTGAGCTTGATCCCATTCGGGGATCGGCGCACCGACACACTTCTTCATCAAGCGCTCGTCCATGCGTCAATCCCCCATTGCGGAATTGAACGCTTTTAACTCATCGTCCATTGTGTGATAGCCCGGCTCTTTGCTGAATTTGCATCGTGATACCCAATCATTAATGGCCGCTGATTTGAAATACACGATCACGAAACCGATCACAATGGAAATCACTAGAATCGGCCAGAGAGGTGGCATCCAAGCGGCGATAAACGGGACCGTCGAGAGAAGTGGAGAAATCGCGATATATATACCGAGAACCCCACCAATGGCATAAAGTCGAGAAAGCCCCTTCTCATTGTTTCGCCAAGCTTCCGGAGCGTTTTTAAATAGGTCGTAACTTGAAAGGATAACGCCCGCAACCGCCCCCGACCATCGACCGACCTTGGCGGTGATTTCAGCTGTATCGTGATTGAACCAAGCCCAATGTTTCATAAGGAAAGCAGAGAGCGGGTGCTCGGGGGCCTTAGCGACAGTTTCGGAGACTGTCTCGACGAGATTACCGATGGCCGAGACGACCGCGCCAGAAAATTTGAGCAGAGTTTCGTTATGGTTAAAGCTATCACTGCCGTCGAAATCCTTGTACGCGAATCTCAGCGTCGCGAGCTGGAAGATTGCGGTGGCGATCCCTTGATTGAATTCGACAGGCGACGACGAACCCAGCCATTTGCGGGTCATCTCGACGCCCGGAAGCTTGATCGCTTTCACTTCGCTGGCGTCCAGTTTACCCGACTTCACCCACGCATCGGTATCGATCGCATAGGCAAACACGGCCGAGTCAGACGGCGGTGCAGCCTTGAAGACCTCGCGACGGATATTGGCGGCAGCGGCCTGCCGTTCAAGCCGGCCGCCATCCATATTCAAGCCCAGCGCGTCGCCTTGCTTGAACACCCAGTTACGCATCTCGGCCGGCGTGATATGGGCGGCCTTGATCGACACGCCCGCATGCAACGACAGCCGGATCGTCGCGAATCCGATGGCCGCGCCTTTGGCGCCATTCACCAGCACATTGACGATCGTGTTGGCAGTCGTCACGACGAGCCGATCGCGCAGGTTTGCAGCGTTACCCAACTTCTCGATCTGCTTGAAAGCTTCCTTGTACAGGTTCAGGATGTTTTCGTACTGAATGTCGGACCCGTGTACCTGGGCATCGGCCGCCTTCATCAAGGTTTCCTGATTGAACATCAGCGCACGCACATACAGATTACGGGCATCCGATGCCTGACCGTTCAGCCAGTCGTTGAGCACTTTCTGGCACGCTTCCGTGCCAGCCGCGGCCCCGATCGACTGCGCGCAGGATTCGCTGTATGCGTAGCCGCTGCGCAGATCCTTCGTATCGTGATTGCCGGCCATCCAGTCGACAAGCAACTGTGATTTGAGCCAGTCGGCGTGCGCCTGCACAAGCGGCGCCCATTTCGGCTTGAACGCGTCGAGCGCATGCGGGTACTCGTTATCGCGGAAGCGTTGCAGCGCTTGGGTATCGATCACGGTCACGAGTTTACCGTCCGGGCCGATCTGCGGCTTGCCGTCCGCCCCCTTCTTGTAATACGCGTCGCCCCATGCTTCGTTGGCGGATTCGTTCGCCGCCTCCGGTACATTTTTCGAACGCTTGCTATCCTCGTCGGCGGCCTTCTCCAAACTCCCAGTCTTGATCCATCCCTTCGTGACCCGATAAAGGTAGCCAAAATCTATCGACTCCCCACCTGACATTGGAGTTGGCGGCGATGCAGACTCATTGCCCGTGTTGATCGCTGCCGATACAGCGTAACTGGTCTGGGTCTCCATTTTCGCGTTGGCCCGAATGCCCGCCTCGGCACGCTCAAGGAGCTGCGCCGATACGTACTTCCAGTACATCCCGGCGTCAAATCCATTGTTTAGGTTCGGGACCGTGAGTTCAGACAGATCGTTGGTGACTCCGACAGGATCGTTAATCGCTATGACGAAGCCTTTCTTGAGCGGCGATTCAGTCATTGCTGCACCGATGCGCTCGTCGGCATGACGCTGACGCAGCTTGATTTCATCCTTCGGGGACCGATTGCTGAAGCCGAACGCCTCTTTCATCGCACGATCGTCCATCGCGAAGTGCGCGATCTTGCCGCGTGTCGCCTGAAATTCGCCCGTGTCGGCCGCGCTGCCGGCGACCATCGCCGGAACGTTGATGCACTGCATATGCTGCTTGTGCCATGCGGCGTCACCGATTTTGTTGAAAACCGTATCGCGGGTCCAACGTACATTGGACCAGCCAATCCAAAAGTTTGTGGCTTCATCGCTGCCCGGGGTATGTTGAACGCCCACGCAACGACCATAGGACTCGCGCGCCATATCGCTGAGTGGACAAATATTCTGGGTCATGTTTTCGGCCGCATCGCCAGGCGGTGGCACGATACCAGGTGCGAATTGGTACAGGACACCGTCATCCAGCACCATGAAAGCACGCAGCTTTTTACGCTTCTCGTCATAGGTGTACAGATAGCCTGATCGCAGCGACCGCAATGTGTATTTGGCCGTCGCGACGGCCTGTGGGGCGCGACTATCGATCCGAAAGTTTCCGGCTAGTGCAGGCGCTTTGGCCGCGCCGCGTGGACACGCGATCGCGTAGCGAACGGGATAGATCAGCAGTGAGTCACGATCGCAGATCGGACAGCCCGGGATGGTCGCCATGATGTGATCCTAGAGCCTCAAAATATTCGTATTGGGACGCCGTCGTTACCCGGCTAACAAATCTTGCTGTACGCGCTGTACTGCGTTTTCCACCAGCGCATCAGCGCTCGCAGCATCTTGATCAGCCATCGCACACAACGCCTGATCGATCACGGCCGGCAACTGCGCAGCTTGATCAAGCGTTAGCGCCGGCAGTCGTTGACGCACCTGTTCGACAACTTCGCTACGATCGAGGCGCGGCCATTGGTCCGGACGCGGCCAGCCAGTCGGTTGGCTCTCCGGTTCGGCCTTCGTCTCTGGCGCGGCGACGGACCAACGGTGACCGGCCCATGCGAATTGCCATGCGTCGATCGGTCCAAGCAAGGCGCGGCGCTGATCCGGTTCAAGCACCGCGAGCGTCAGACTGAGAACGCGCGGGTCGTAATATCGCCAAAACACTGACTGGCCGCGCGCACCGGGACCCACCAAATAGCGGGCGATATGTTCGACAAGCGTGTCGGTGCTGGCTTGGGTATCAATCCACGCGCATACGACAGGTGGCCGCTCGGTCTCAACCTCCTCCTGCCAAACTTCTATGGCGACGCGCTGATCCTGCGGATCGAGCGCGCTGAGATCGATCAGGCGTGGCATCAACTCTTCGCGATGCGCTAGCACTCGCGGCGTACAAGGGCGCATATCAAGCGCTGCGAGGACCGGTGTGTGGACGAGCATGGCCGGTTCAACGAGCAGAAAGCCCTGCGTTAACAGGGCGGCAGATTCGTCAACGGGCAACATGGAAGAGACGGATGAGTTCATTGACTTAGGAGAGCGCGACGGACGCCTGACCACTTTGCGCGGCGTCCTGCGCAACCGGTGCACAAAGATCAGAGCCGGGGAATTTCGCTGGGATGCTCTGCGGCCCTACGGTATCGTGGCTGCCCGCATGCACCTTGTTCTCACCTGGCGTGTAACCGACGATACCCTTTGCGCTGACTTCGAGCTGGCTGTTGCCAGCGGTCAGGCGGATGCCCTGCTTCGCCGTGATGTTGATCCAGTCGGTCGTGCTGATGATCGACAAGACCTTCTTCGCCAGCAGTTCCAGCTCGTCGTTTTCCGCGTGCACCTGCACCTTGCCGCTCGCCGCGATCAGCTTCATGCCCATCTTGTGCACGAACAGCGAGAACTTGTCTGATACGCTGGCGAAGAACGATTTACCCGTCGCGACCGACAGGCTGTCCCCGGCCGTGACGGCCACGTGCTGGCCGCCAGTGACGTGCGCCGTCGCGGGTGTCGTAACGGCAATGCCGGCCGCGCCGGCCAACAGCAGGTGCGCTTCGTCGAGTTCCGGGAAATCACCCTTGTCGCTACTGCCCGTCGTGCCCGCGCCCTGTATACCGTCCACCTGCGATTTCAGCGCATCGGCGATAGATGTCTGATCCGCGCCGTTTTCCTGGGCCTGATAATGCTGCGCAAGCTTGGCCGATTGCGCATGTAACGTTTGCGCTTTGGTCAGGCGCGACGCCGGCGTGCCTACGTCCGACAGATGACCCTTCGCCATCGCCTGAACTTCGGTGCTGATCAGCATCCCTTTGCCCGAACGAATCGCACCGACCTCATCGGTACGCAGCTCGAAGCCCTCGCCACGCGCATCCTTGCGCCCCTGCCAATCCTCGATTCGCGTGATCTTGCCGAGCGAGAGCTGGCTCGCCGCATGGTCGGACCGAAGTTGCGCTTGAATGGCGTTCGCCGTATCGTCGAAAATCAGGTGATTGCTACGGCCGGACGATGCGTTGCCGTCCGCGCCGTTCAGCTCCCGGC
This sequence comes from Burkholderia cepacia, assembly GCF_029962485.1. NCBI lineage: Bacteria > Pseudomonadati > Pseudomonadota > Betaproteobacteria > Burkholderiales > Burkholderiaceae > Burkholderia > Burkholderia cepacia. The sequence continues at coordinate 2,493,976 of NZ_CP073637.1, read as the reverse complement.
TGCGAATGCCCATCAGCGCATTCTCGTCCGGCAGCTTCCACGATGGCACGTTGCGCGCGTTCATTACGCGGCCCGTAATGATGGGATGATCCGGATTGCCGTCGAGCCATTGCACGATGACTTCCGAACCGACGCGGGGCAGCGCCACCATCCCTTGGCCGCCGCCGGCCCAGCCGCTTGCGACCCGCACCCATGTCGAATACTTGCCGTCGCGATCCCAATGAAATTGAACCAGCACGCGGCCGTGTTCGTCGGTATGAATGCTCGTGCCGGACTGACCGACAACGGTTGCAGTCTGCGGTGCGAGGATCTTCGTGTTGACACTGTTGAAGCCCCGCCCGGGCCGCCACGGGGTTGCCTTGGGAACGCACGTGAACTCGTTGCGGTATTCCGCCAGCACGCCGGTGTCTTGCAGATAGTTGTTGGTCGCTATGTGCCTGACCGCGATGATCAGGTATTCGTCGTCGCTCTGATCGCGGCTCAGTGCCGAGCCGTAACGATCCGTCAGTCGGAACCAGCGCCCTGGCTGCACGAAGCGATTGTTGCCCTTCGCGTCGAAGTGCTTGATCGTCGCTTCGATTTCCTCCATCCGTCGATTGGCGACCTGGTACCCGTGTTCCATGTTCCGATAGCCGTACGCGCCGGCGTACTCGTTCCATTCGAGACGGGGCTGCGCGGCGTCGGGGTTCAACAGACCCGTTTGGACGTGGGTCGGCGTCGGGCTCTTGAAGTCGAAACGGGACAGTTCCGCGTGCGTCGACGTGGTTTGCTGGAACGGGGACCAGCTCAGAATGCTGTCCGATTCCTCAGCCCCCATGCCGTTGTGAAAGCGGATTTCGTGAACCTTGCCATCGATCGCGGGCGCAGGGCGCGTCGGATCGGAGACGGTGAGCTTGTGCGCCTTGGCCGTGTGCTCGTACCAGTACAGGTAGCCCGCGTGTTCCCAGCGCCGATGAAGGTAATTGTGGTCGTCTTCGTCGAATTGGCAGGCCATCGTCATGCGCGGATCGTCTTCGCCGACCTGCCACGCCCATTCGGGCAATACGCCATAGTCCTGGAAAACCGTCGCTGTCTGGTCGTGCAGGTTCTGATCGAGAAATAGGCGATTGTGCTGGCTGTACTTCAGGTAGCGCAGCCACGGACCCACATGCACTTCATAGAAGACCCAGCCACCATCGGTACGAATGTGGCGGAATGAAAAGATATGGCCGTTGAAATATCGTTGACTACCGTCGCCGCGCGTCAAACTGGCCGTCACGCGTTTGCCGATGAAATCCTTCGGCACAAGGTGGTCGTTATCCGACAGGATTTCGATTTTGTAAGCGAAATCTTTCGATAGCGCTTCAACTGCCTCGAATGCATTCGGCAGTAGGATTTTGTAAGGCGCGTTATTATCCGGAAAGCTTATTTGCACTTGCCGGTTGTGCTGCGGCCCCAGCGCAAGGTCTCTCAGGGCTTGTGCCGTGTTCTGCATTGTTCTTATCCCTTGATTCGGACGCGAAGTGCCGCTGGGCGGCCCGTGCGCCCTGGAATTCGCCGGCAATGCGGGGCGCTGACAATGCTTGTGTCCGTCCCGACCTGAAGCGATAAGCTCAGACGTATACCACAAAGCCCCTCATAGGCGCACGAGCAGAAATGTCAGGAATGTTGAACGTCGATTTGTACAGACCTATGAAGCGGCTGAATCGCGAAGCCCGCGCTGCCCGATGGCGTATGAATACCGCCCGCTACTAGCCAGAAAGCGTGGTCAGCTGTCGGACTGACTGCAGACCTATGTCCGCAACAATCGGCGTTACAAAAAAGTAACGTTTTCGCCTCGTTGTTGCGAATTCGCAATATCACTGCATCGATTGAGGGGCTTAGTAAGATTGATTTTTCTCGGGAGGCCCGGAATTTGCTCGTTTTTTGCGTGACGCTATCTTGACTTGCCCCAAGAGAAAGGCGATTTCTGTCGTAAATAATGACAGCAGACGTCGTGTCTCGACTGTTTCCGAAGCCTGTACAGACGACAGTGCAGCCTGCGACTTCATTCATTTGGATTGGAGGCCTTCATGGAACACGATGAAATGTCATTCGTGACCGTGACTATAAGCTGGCACGGTGGTATGTATTTCGCGAAGAGTAAGCAACTGCAAGGGTTGTTTGTATGCGCGGAGACGAACGACCAACTTTCGCAGCGACTCGTGCAAGCGATCAGCAAACTGGTCTATTTCTCAGAGGGCGTAAAGGTTCGCGTCGACCCTGTCCCTGAGGCTGGCGTATTTGGCAGCGATAGGCCAGTGGATAAGTTCGCAATTCACCGTGTCGCAGCATGAACCCGAATCGGCTCGTCTCGAACGAGGATGTATATCACGAGCTACATACGGTGCGCTCGTGCAAGAGACTGTGCGACGCCTGTGATGAACACGGTCTTTGGGTCACCGCCGACGGTCATTTTTTTACCGTCCCGGAAATTGGACCTGACAAGGTATGTCCGCTCCTTTCCCTGAGCGACATTCTTAAACAGGTCGATGATTGGAACGCGGGAGCAGGAGCGCCTGCCGGGACGGGCACTGATTAATCACAGCATGCCACCACGCCATCCCCTATGTTGTTCGCCGGCAGCGCATCGCCCCCGGGAATGAGGGGACATGAAGACAGCGATCCAAGTCATAGCGGCCGCGCTGCTTGCGCTTTGCGTTTCGGCGCACGCCCAAGACATCGATCCAGACACGGCGTACTACGTTGGGCAAGAAGATCAGCGCCTGCTTGACTCGGACAGACAGTTCAACGAGCACATGCAGCGCGAACTGCAGGAAGAAAGGGTAAAGACCGAGCGCGACACCGAGCGCCTGAACCGCGAGGCTGACGATTTTGTTCGAGAGCGGCAGCTACAGCGCCTGCGCGATAATTTGACCAACAAGCAGACGCAGCAAATGCTACGGCAATAGATGTCGAGCCGCGTTGGTCCTTGAGAGCACGCCCAATGTTGTTCGGTGGCAACAAGGTGGACGTAGATTCCCGGCGATTTTTCGCGCCGTTTGACACCGTGTAGATACCGGTGTGGATAGAAACGAAAAACGGGCCGAGCGGCCCGTTTTTGCTGATGTCCTGGCGGAGAGAGGGGGATTCGAACCCCCGATAGGCGATTAACCTATACACGCTTTCCAGGCGTGCGACTTAAACCACTCATCCATCTCTCCGGAAGACCGAGAGTATAGCAAACTCTGGCGGCAGCCCGCCACTCCCTTCCGCTTGCGTCAAAAATCCGTCGTCATCGACAGCCACACCGACCGCGGATCGCCCTGCGTCAGATACCCGCCGATCGTCGACGACCAGTACGACTTGTTCGCGACGTTGCGTACGGTCGCGCGGAACGTCGTCTTCTTGCCGAACACGTCCGTCGCGTAGCGCGCCCCGAGGTCGAAGCGGTCCCACGCCTGGATCGACATCGTGTTCGCGACGTCCACGTACTGCGGCCCCGTGTGGATCCAGCGCGCGGTCAGCGTGAGCCCGTTCAGCATCGGCACGTCGTATTCCGCGCCCGCGTTGAACAGGAATGACGGCACGCTGATCGGCCGGTTGCCGTCGTTCGCACCGCCTGCCGTGTTCTGCAGCGTCGCATTGAGATACGTCGCGCCCGCGATCAGCCGCACGCCTTTCCACGGTTCGCCGTACACGGCCGTTTCGATGCCGCGGTGCCGCTGCGTGCCGTCGGCGCCGAACAGGTTCGACGCCGGGTCGGTGTACGCCATCGGCTTCTCGATCTGGAACAGCGCAAGCGACGCACCGTACTTGTCTGTGTCGTAGCGGATCCCCGCTTCGACCTGCTTCGACCGGAACGGCGACAGCGCCTGCCCCGCGTTGCGGGCGGTGTTCGGCGCGATTTCGCCCTGCGCGAGCGCCTCGCTGCGATTCGCGAAGATCGACACGTTGCGCCACGGTTTCACGACGAGGCCGAACACCGGCGTCGTGATCGCGTCGCTGTAGGCGGCCGTGACCGCGCCCGTGTAGTCGAAGTTGTCGACCGAGATCGACTGGCGGCGCGCGCCGATCGTGAACAGCACGCGGTCGTCGAGGAAGCCGAGCGTATCGGACACCGCGACGCTGCGCAGCCAGGTCTTCGTCACCGTACCGGGATCGCTCATGTCGCCGCCCGCGTAGGCCGTCGCCGGGAATCCGACCGGCGACGGATCGTAGAGCGTCGTCGGGAACGCATTCGACATCGTGTACGCGGACTGGCTGTCGATGCGGATGAACGACGCGCCGGCCGTCACGAAGTGCGACACGGGGCCGGTCGTGAAGCGGCCGCGCACGCCGGTTTCGGCGGATTGCGCGTCTTCCTTGTGGGGCACGCTCAGGCGCGAGCCGGTCGTGCCGGACGACGAGTAGGTCGGCGTGTAGTAGTCGCCGTGCTCGTTCGTATGGCGCGCGCCTGCCGATACGTAGGCCGTCCACGCGGGCAGGAAATCGTATTCGGCGCGCACGATCCCGACCGTGTCCTCGAGCTCGCTGAAGCTCCACGACTGCGCATAGTTGTGCGTCGCGGACGGCACGGCCGGCAACTGGTTGCCGCTGATCAGCACGACAGGGCGGCCGTTGTCGATCCGCGCCCGCTGATACAGGAAGTCGCCGGACAGGCGCAGCTTGTCGCCGCGCCAGTCGAGCGATACGGCCGTCACGTTGTTGCGGTGGCGCTCGCCGTCGACGGCCGTGTCGCCGCCGCTGATCGACTGGTTCACGCGTACGCCGAACTGGCCTTCGCTGCCGAAGCGGCGGCCGATGTCCACGTGCGTGCCGAGCGAACCGGACGTCGCGCCGTCGACTGTGACGCGCGTGAGCGGCTTGTCGTCCGCGCGCTTCAACTGCAGGTTCACGCCGCCGCCAACCGCCGAACCGTTCGGCGACGCACCGCTCAGGAACGCATTCGCACCCTTGAACACGTCGACGCGTTCGACCGCTTCGGTTTCGACGAGCTGCCGCGGCGTGACGCCGTACAGGCCGTTCAGCGACACGTCGTCGCCGGCGAGCTCGAAGCCGCGGATGACGAACACTTGCTAGAAGTTGCCGTAACCGGACGCGCTGCGCACGGCCGGATCGTTGTCGAGCACATCGGCGAGCGTGCGCGCCTGCTGGTCCTCGATCAGTTTCGACGTGTAGGTGGTCATGCTGAACGGCACGTCGCTGGCCTTTTGCCGGCCGAGCACGCCGTAATCCGCGCCGCGCGCGACCTGGCCGCCCGCGTAGGTCGGGGCGAGGTCGCCGGGCAGCGGCTCGGCGGCGCCGGTTACGTTGATCGACGGCAACACGGTTGCATCGGGCGTTGCATTGGCGGCGGGAGCGGCCTGCTGGGCCCGCGCGGAGGCAGGAAGGGTACAGGCGAGCGCAATGCCGAAGGCAATCGGCGTGAAACGCCGGACAGGTAACGAAAGTGTCGACATGGGACGCAAATCGGGTGTGGTCGGTGATCCATCCCAGGGCGGCAAATCGGAATCCGGGCGGTGTGACGCGTCCGTGCTGTCGCGGACGTGTTTTTATCGAGCGGCGGAGTCTAACGTAAACGCGAATGATTGTCGTTTACGAAATGATCGGCTCGCTATTCGGGATAACGGTTGGTCGCCGGGCAGGATCGCCGGTGCACAGCCGCCGAGCGGGGATCGCGATGAACGTGCGATCATTGGCCGACCGCATTCGTCGTAACAAATGGCGCGCGTTGCTCTCTGTCCGCGCGGCCGATGGACGACGATGCCATCCGCTCCGGCCGCTCTCTTCAGAAGGAACGCCACGCCATGTCGCTCTCCGCCTTGCTTGCATTCGCCCTGATCCTGTCCGTCGGCGTCGCGACGCCCGGTCCGACGGTGCTGCTCGCGATGAGCAACGGCTCGCGGTACGGATTGCGTCACGCGATGGTCGGGATGCTCGGCGCCGTCACGGCCGACGTCGTGCTTGTCGCGCTGGTCGGCCTTGGCCTCGGCGTGCTGCTCGACGCGTCGGAAACGGCATTCGTGACGCTGAAGCTGCTCGGCGCGGCGTGGCTTGCGTACGTCGGCGTCCGAATGCTGATGTCGGGCGGTAGCGCCGCGGTCGAGCAGGCAGACGTACCCGCCACGCCCGATCGCCGGACCGCCTTCCTGAAGAGCTTTTTCGTCGCGATGAGCAATCCGAAGTACTACCTGTTCATGTCCGCACTGCTGCCGCAGTTCGTCGACCGGTCGCACGCGATCGCGCCGCAGTACGCAATCCTCGCGGCGACGATCGTCGCGATCGACGTGATCGGGATGACCGGTTACGCGCTGCTCGGCGTGCATTCGGTCCGCGTGTGGAAAGCGGCCGGGGAGAAGTGGCTGAACCGGGTCAGCGGATCGCTGCTGCTGATGCTCGCGGGGTACGTCGCGTTGTATCGCAAGGCCGCACATTGACGCGGCGCTGCAACGGGGAAGCGTCACGCTGACACCGGCGCGACGATGAAGCCAGTTGATCGCTTTGCGCTCGAGACGCACGACGGGCCGTATGAGTCGTGGCCGTCGCGTACGCATGTGTTTGTCGATGGCGTGCGTTCCGCGCTCGCCGTTTCCGGCTACGTGCTGCTGCGCCAGTTCGAGACGCCGGCCGCGTATCTGCTCGTCACCGACTACGACTGCCCGTTCGAGGAAGCCGTCACGTTCACGCTCGTGTCGAAGGATTCGCTGAAGGTGCTCGCGCGGCGTACCGTCGGCGCGATGTATGCGTCGTGCCATCTGGACGACCTGACCTGGGCCGACGACCGGCATTTCAGCGCGACCTTCGTCGGGTACGACGGACGATGGGATTTCACGATTCGTGACCTAGCGGTGCCGTTTGTCCTGCCCGGATTGGGCATGCGGCACGTACGGGGATGACACCGGGACGACGATCGGGTGCCGCGGGATGAGGCCTGAACCGATTTGAAAGAATGTGAGTTTCCGAATCCGGTCGGACGCTTTGCAAAAAGCATTCTAAATTCTGTCAAAAAGCCGTCACCAACCTGACAATTTTGCTATGCTCGCCGAAAACCAGACGGGCGGCACTCCCAGGACGGACCAGCGGGCGTGAGTGTCCGACGAATAACGAAGTAAAACAAAATCCTGAGAGTCACGCTGTGAATACAGCCGAATTGCTACGCACGTTTGCGTCCGGGGTGGTCGATCAGAACAATCGGCCGGTTCGCATGAACTGGGGGCCTGCTCAGAAGACGCTCGAGCAGGTGCTTGCGCTTCAGTACGCCGACATCCGCGAAGGGTTGATGACGGGCGTCGAGGGGCATCTGACCTGCGTGTCCGCACGGGCAGATCTTCCGATCCGCAGCTTCATCGGGCTGCCGGTTTCCGTCGAGATGACGACCGATCGCGGGCGTCTCCACACCATCAACGGCATCGTTACCGACGTTCGCACCGGACAGTCGGACGGTTCGCTGACCTGCTACCAGCTGACGATTCGCGACGTGCTGTCCGTGATGGAGCGGCGGACCAATTCGCGGCTGTTTCGCTCCAAGAGCCTGCCCGACATCCTGGGCGTGCTGCTTCAGGAGTGGCGCCAGCGCAGTTCGGCGCTCGCCGGCGCATTCGAATTCGATTTGTCCGGCCTGCAGGGTGAGCGATACCCGGCGCGCGAGCTGACGCGGCAGGTCAACGAGTCGGACGCGCACTTCATCCGGCGGTTGCTGCGGCGCGACGGTGCGACCGTATTCGTCAAGGCGGGCAAGGCCGGCGAGCGGGCGAACGGCAACGCGCACGACACGCCGGTTCATACGCTCGTCTTCGCCGACGACTCGATGAAGTTGCCGGAGACGGCTGCGGGCACCATCCGCTATCACCGCGACGCCGCCACCGAAGAACGCGACTCGATCACGCTGTGGGCGACGAGCCGCCGGCTGATCCCGGGCAAGATCGTCCGGCCGACGTGGGATTACAAGAGCGGCCGGATGTCGCAAACCGAGCAGGCGACGATCGTCGACCAGGGCGACGGCGGCAACGACCTCGGGCATCTGCTGGCCGACGCTGTCATCGATATTCCGCACGCCGGGGATTCGTCGTCCGACCTCGACCGAATCGGCAAGGACCGGATGCTGGCGCATGAACTGCGTGCCGAATCCGTCGACGGCGTGAGCAATGTGCGCGATCTGGCTGTCGGCCACTGGTTTGCGCTTGCCGAGCATCCGCAACTCGACACCTTGCCGGCCGAACAGCGGCAGTTCATCGTCACGTCGCTTCATCATCGCGTGCGGAACAACCTGCCGAAGGAACTGAACGAGCGCGCGCAATCGTTGTTCGCGGCGAGCCGCGTGCTGTTCAACGCGGTGCCGGCCGACGTGAGCGGCAAGTCGGGCGATGAAAGCGACAGGCGCTACGAAAACACGTTCTCGTGCGTGCGGCGTGGTGTGCCGCTGACGCCTGCCTACGATCCCCACGTCGACCTGCCGCCCGTGCATCCGATGACGGCAGTCGTCGTCGGCCCGGAGGGCGAGGAGGTGTTCTGCGATGAAATGGGTCGCATCCGTGTGCGGATCCAGGGGCTGAGCGCGGACGATCATGCGCACGCGCAGGGCGCGGGAACGAGCGGCACACCGTCCGACAGCGCGCCGGTGCGCGTCGCCTGCGCGCTCGCCGGGCCGAGTTTCGGCGCGAATACGTTGCCGCGCGTCGGCATGGAGGTGCTGATCGGTCATATCGGCGGCGATCCGGACCGGCTCGTCGTGATGGGCGTGCTGGCCAACGGGCCGAACATGCCGGCGACCTTCAGCCATACCGGCGCCCTGCCGGGCAACCGTTATCTGTCCGGTACGAAGACGAAGGAAATCAAGGGGCAGCGGTACAACCAGATCCGCTTCGACGATACGCCCGGGCAGATCAGCAGCCAGCTGGCGAGCGAGCATGCGTACAGTCAGTTGAACCTCGGCTATCTGACGCAGCCACGCGACAACGGGCAGGGTACGGCGCGCGGCGAGGGCGCCGAGTTGCGCAGCGATGCGCACGTGGCGATTCGCAGCGGCAAGGCGATGCTGATATCGGCATGGGAGCGGCTGCGCGCGAGCGACGGGCACCTGGCGCGGGACGAGTATCTGCAGCTGATGCAGGAATGCGTCGAGCTGTTCAAGAGCCTTGGCGACTATGCGGGCCAGCATCAGGGCGTGGCGCCCGACACGCAGCCGCACGACGCGCTCATGACCACGGTGAAGGGCTGGCCGAATGGTGAGGTGTCCGGCGGCGGTGAATCGTCAGGCGCGTCGGTGGCGGCGATCGGCATCACCGCGCCTGCCGGCATCAGCATGGCGACGCCGAAGACCGTGACGACCCATGCGGGCGGCAACGTCGATGTCGTCGCGCAGAACCACCTTCAGTACACGAGCGGTCAGCGGATCAACCTGCAGGCAGGTCATGGCGTGGCGATGTTCGCGCACAGCGAAGGCGTATCGGCGATCGCCAACCAGGGGAAGGTGACGCTGCAGAGCCAGAACGACGATACGCAGATCGATTCGGCGAAGAACATCCAGATGACGGCGGGCGGGGGGAAGCTTGCGGGCATGGCCAGCGAGCAGGTCGTGTTCGTGACGTCGGGCGGCGCGTATCTGAAGCTGCATGGCGGCGATATCGAGCTCGGGTGTCCGGGGAGTTTCACCGTCAAGTCCGCGTCGCATACCTGGGCCGGGCCGGCGAGCATGAGCGCCGATTTTCCGAAGTTCGACCAGGGCTCGCTGGGGCGCGTGCCGAAGCTGGTCCGGGCAACCGACGGGCAGCCGGTCGAGGGTATGGAAGCCGAGGTGCGAAAGGCGTCGGGCGAGTTGATCAAGGGGAAGACCGATGCGCAGGGCAAGTTGGCGCCGGTCAGCAGCGATCAGTTCGAACAATTGGCGGTTCGCTTCTTCAAGTCGAGAACCTGAGCTGAGTCTTCAAGAAAAACAACATGTTCAACTACAACTTTGCGCAGAACCCGAGCGGGCAGACGTCGGCTGACGACGCGTCGCAGACTTCGGTGGGCGGTGGAGCGGGGACGACGCTGTTCAATCGCAACGACCTCGAATGCGTGATGCAGATGCCGCTGCCGGGGGTGGTCATCTTCGTGCACGGGGTGAATTCAGAAGGGGAATGGTTCAAGGACGCCGAGAAGGGGCTTTGCGACGGATTGAACCGGCGCATGGGGCGTTATGACGATCAGCTGTTCCATTGCGGGCCGGTAGCCGGGCAGATGACGCCGGCCAGCTATATCGACAGCCTGACGCCTGACGGTTTCCTGAATCCGGACATGTCGTCGCAGACGTACATCAAGCCCGATCCGTCTTTTTCACCTGTGATTCATTTTCGATGGGGCTATTCTGCCAATGCGGAGGAACTGAAGGAGTATGGCGACAAGATCATGCTCAACGAGAAGAATTACTGGGGCGGTGGGCCTTTCGCGGGAGGGTGTACCAGTCTGCCGGACCTTTGGAATGACGGGTTGAACGACCGGCTCTTCCTGTGGCTGACCGTCCAGCACATGAATTCCATCGGCAATCGCAAGATCTACTCGACACCACCGCGCATTTACGGCGTGCTTGGGGCATTGCGGTTAGCGCGCCTGGTTGAATCGATCCGTAAGCGACAGGCCGACGTGCCGATCACGATCGTGTGCCACAGCCAGGGAAACATGATCGGTCTTGCCGCAGCTTTCCTCGGTGACCGTTTGCCCGGGGTAACGGATCAGTGGGGCAAGAGCGGGCGCTGCGTTGCGGACACTTATGTCCTCGCCAACCCCCCGTATAGCCTCGTGGAAAGCAACATGACCGACTCCTGGGCGCAGCGTGGGGTCCGCGACAAGGACGGTCACGTAGGGCGCGAGACCTATGTCGCGCGCAAGGAAACGCTACGAGAGTACTTCGATATCCTTCGTGCCCGGGCCGATCTGGAGATGCCTGCGGAGGATCTCGATCGCGCGATGGAAAACGCGCGACCGTCGAAGAACGGCGGGAAACCGTACAGCGCAGCCAAGGACCGTGAGGCGCACGGCCTGTATCAGAAAAATACCTACGGGAGAGTGACGTTGTACTGCTGCCCGCATGATCAGGTGATCTCCGCACTGACTGTTCAGGGAGTCGGCTGGCGTGGCATGAGTATCGACGAGATCAGTGCGACAAACGGGTGGGGTGTTTTCTCGCAACGTGTGTTCGCGTCGAATGTCGAGGTAGGTGGTGACACCAAGCTATATCGGTATTGGCAGGATGACTGGCGCAAGGACAAGAACGAAAAGGAGGGCTTCTGGTATCCGCCGTCACCGCCTGCACGATATGGACTTGGACGAGGCATGCATTCCAATGAAGGGTTGTTCACGAAATTCATCACGCTTATAACGAGCCCGGCCCTCTATTTGTTCAATTTGACGGACATGAAGGTCAATGCTGACCCGCCGAAGGATTGGGAAATCCCGATTACGGCTCCGATGCTCGACAAGGAAACACGCTTCGAGCCGCAGGCGTTGCGCTACGGCAAACCATCGGGCGCTTGCGATGGGCAAGGGAAACCCATCGAAGAAGGGCGCTTCAACGAGGGGTACGATCCGCCGTCGGCTGCGCGCGATACCGGTAAGGAGAACAAGCGGGATGACGATCCGTACGACACCTTCGATACGAAGTCGGAAAAATTCAAGACAGAGGGTGACGCGCTGAAAGCGAAGGGTGATACCGCATCGGAGGCTGCTCAGCGGTATGAGGATCATTCGATTCTTCGCATGGAGGCGAGAAGATCGAGGAATCCCGATTGGGTGGACGAGGATGGAAAGGTGGTCGGCGAAGATGACCCGTCGGCCGCATCACCAGACTACGTCGAATGGCGGAACAAGGAGGTCTTCGACATTCTGAATGGGGGAGACAAGAATAACCCTACCAACCATTCGACTATCATGACCAACAAGGAGCACGCTGAAAAGGCATTGGCTTATGATGTGGCGATCGGACTGTGTTATTTGACTGAGCTTGATTTTTACAGATTGAGACTCGAGGCCGACTGGAGATTTGTTGAAGGATTGAATAAGGATAATCCGAGTCGAAAATTCTCCGAGTACATTTCATTCGGAAAGTTAGAAAAAAAATTTCTGCAGGATTGGGTGAAGGTAGACAAGGCCGCGGCAATGCCATCGAAAATACATGATGAGCGCGATGGGGGATTCTTCATGAAGATCGGGAGTATTCTATGAGCGCGGTCATCGCCACATGGCCACGCCGTGCAGGAGTTGCTTGCGTTGTGATGATCCTGGCCTCGTCGGTCTCGCTGGCGCTGTCGATCGCCTCTGGCGATATGACGAACGTGCTATCAAATTTTGGAGAATTGATGAAGCGAACAGTATTGCTGCCGGGACTGCTGGCAATCGTAGCATTTGCGTTGACGACGGCACTGTCGGCACCGAAAGCGGTTGCCGCTTCATCCGTCGGCAAGGTGAATGCCGGCGTGGCTGCGGAGGCGTCCGGACCTTTTGTGGCGCAAGTGGTGGGTCTCGAATGGATGAACCCGCTGCAGAGACGAGACTATCCGACAGAGTGGCAACTGCTGTGGACGCTTGGGTTGGTCAAGCCAAATGGTGGCGACGATATGGTTCGGACAAATCCGAAAAAGTACTCGACTCTACAGCCGATTTCCATTGTGGCGGACGGTCAGTGGGGTAGCGAGTCATTCGAGGGGTTTTATGAAAAATACATCGATAAGCTGCTCGTTCTGTTTCGCACGCGTTACGTGACGAATTCCAATTATTTTTACACTGTCAAGGCAGACGACAAAAGGAAATGGCGTGAATTGGCCGGTGTCCGCGTTGAGCTTGCGATCCCGTCTGGTCGTCTGGATCCGGAGCGTGCGAAGACGTATGTGCGCGACAACATGGTCAATGCGTATGAGATCGGCAACCCTTCGGCCAAGGATCTGTGGAGCCGCGATACGCCGCCCGACGTGCATGTGACGTCGGGTCAAGCGAATGCCGGTTTTACGTCGTTGAACGCTGCTCTGGACTATCTTGCATCCCATCCGGACAAGAGCGTATGGGTGATGAACTGGGATGCACCGAGTTTCCCTCCGAAGGACGGGCAAATCAACGAGAACATGGTGGTGCTGTTCCTCGCAGGCCCCGACCTGAAGACCGAACGTGAGCCGCTTGCGTGGATCGGCAAAGCAGCGCGAAGCAACGTCAAGGATTTCGAGGCGAAGCAAGGTGCGAGCCGCGCTGTGCAGGCATGGAAGTCGACGATCGATAAAGCGGCGATCAATGCAGGCGTGCCGGTGTCGTCGGTGAATTACATCGTGCACGACGCAGGCAAGGGCAGCGATGCTGCATCGACACGGATTGCCTCGCTGTCGCAGACGCTAACGGAGGTGCTGCCGGAATACGATTTCCGTACGCAGACCTTCAACACGTCGGCGTTGCTCGGCGATATGGGAGCCGGCGCGGCGCTGACCGATGTGGCGCTGGCGATCGGCCGGGCGAATCACCTCGGCGGCAACGTGCTTGTCGCAGGAACGACCGACACCGAGCATCCGACGGCAGTGGTCGTCGTTGCGCCTTCGAAGCTGACGCCGATCGACGCAGGCAAGGACTGGTTCCGCGCACGTGGTGAAAACAACGCGTACTTGCCGTGGTGGGGCCGTCGCCACGACGCGCGTCCGGCATCGCAAGGCTATTCGGAATAAGGAGCACGCATGCGCGGAATCATTCGAGTCGGTGATGCGACGAGCCATGGCGGTCAGGTCGTGACCGGCAGCGCGGTCAGTGAGGTGATGGGGCGTCCGGTCGCCCGACTCGGTGATACGTGTGTCTGCCCGATCGCGGGCCATCAGGCCTGCTTTATCGCCGAAGGCGATCCGCAGGTCATCGTCGACGGAAAACCCGCCGCATTCGATGGTCACAAGACATCGTGTGGCGCGACGCTGATTTCGAGTCTGGCGACGTCCGGACGGGAATGAATTGCCGAACCGGTAGTCGTCGTTGGCAGGGTCGACCGGGGATATCCATGCATCGCATCACTCTTGCAAGACGCATTGGGCTCGTCTCATTCGTCATGGCCGTCCTCTTGTCGGGCTCGCCGTTGCGGGCTGAGACGAGTGCCGCGCCGGCGCAATCTGTCGAAGGTGTGTCCGCCGCGCCGTTCGTTGCCCAGGTTGTCGGACTTGAATGGCTCAATCCGTTGCAGCGTCGCGACTATCCGACCGAGTGGCAGTTGCTGTGGACGCTCGGGTTGGTGAAGCCGAACAGCAATGACGATATGGTGCGGACAAAGCCCCAAAAATACTCGACGTTGCAGCCGATCTCTATCGTGGCGGACGGGCGGTGGGGGCGCGAGTCGTTCGTGGGTTTCTACAAGAAATATATTCGCGAACTTCTTGTGTTGTTTCGGACGCGCTATGTGATGAACCCGGATTATTTTTACACTGTCAGCTCGAAGCACAAGAGAGAGTGGCGCGAGCTGGCCGGGGTACGTGTCGAGTTTGCACTTCCCGCCGGCCGCCTCGACCCGGTCGCTGCCGGAGCGTTCTTGCGCGACGAAATGGTGAATGCGTATGAAATCGGCAACCCGTCCGCAAAAAATCTTTGGAGCCGTGACACGCCGCCCGATGTGCGCGTGACGTCGGGCCAGGGAAACGCCGGCTTCACGTCGCTGAACGCCGCGCTGGACTATCTCGCTGCGCACCCCGACAAAAGCGCATGGGTGATGAACTGGGACGCACCCAGTTTCCCGCCGCAAGACGAACAGATCAACGAAAACATGGTGGTGCTGTTTCTCGCTGGTCCGGGCTTGAAGACCGACCGTGAGCCGCTCGCCTGGATCGGCAAGGCCGCACAGAGCGACCTTCGGGATTTCGACGGGAGCACCGATGCAAACCGTGCGGCACATGCATGGAGATCGACGATTATCGATGCGGCGGCACGCAATGCGGGTGTCACCGTCTCGTCGCTGAACTACGTCATTCATGACGCAGGCAAGGGTCGCGATGCCGCGTCGGCAAGGGCTGCGCCCCTCTTGCAAGGACTCGCGGAAGCCCTGCCGGAAAGCGACCTTCGCGGACAGACCTTCAACACCGCGGCGTTACTCGGTGACATGGGGGCCGGTGCAGCCTTGACCAACGTGGCGCTCGCGATCGGCCGCGCGAATCACCTCGGTGGAAACGTGCTCGTGGCGGGAACGACTGACACCGAGCATCCGACTGCAGTGGTCGTCGTTGCGCCGTCGAAGCTGACACCGATCGACGCCAGCAAGGACTGGTTCCGGGCACGCGGTGGAAACAACGCGTACTTGCCGTGGTGGGGTCGCCGTCACGATGCGCGTCCAGCGTCGCAAGGTTATTCGGAGTAGGACCTGGCGCAGGCGACTGCCGCAATACATCGCATGTGCGCACGGCAGGCATCGGCGGATTCACCGCCGGCCGTGCGTGGCGACAACGTCCTCTCGGCGTTAATCAACATGTAATTATCTGCGGAATGGTGAGAGGCGCAATCTTTCAAAATACTTTCTGTTTTTCGTTGCCGACACTTCGCGAGAAATCCGGATTCTCGCTCCATCAAGGCATTGGCCTCGAGGTCACAAGAAGCATCGCCGAGATTTTTGTCGAATATATTACGAAGCGTATGGTTATTGAAAGATTGACATCGCTTGACGCGCCGCACCGTCGCCATTTATTGTCCGTCTGCCGCCCGTGAGAGAGCACGACGGCAATCGCGGATGCGCGCCTTGCGCGCACGACGACAACACGTAGCAAAAAGCAGAAAAGGAAACGTGGTAGCCACATGAAGCCGCTATTCGATGACAAGAAATCCGATGCGGTAAGCGTCCGTCCTTCCACCCCGTCTTTGTCACCCGTCGCAATGCCTGCCGCCGTCGCCAACGTCGTCGTGCCGGGCGCACAGCCGACGGAGCATGCGCGCCTGATCACCGTCGACGAGATCGATCAGCTCGGCGCGACGCAGGGCACGCGGATCGCGGCCTTCTCCCAGCAGATTCTCGCGAGCGTTCGCGCGTCGGATGCCGACCAGTTCGGCGACAAGCTCAACGAACTGATCGCGACCGCGAAGGGGCTTGACCCGCGCGGCGCAGACAAGGGCGGGCTGCTCACGCAGGTCACGCGGCTGTTCCGCTCGACCAAGGAGAAGCTGCTGTCGCAATACGAGTCGGTGAGCAAGCGGATGGATACGCTCGTCGTCGAGCTCGAAAACCATGCGCAGCGGCAGAAGGCCGGCATCGACGAGCTCGAACGGATGTACAACGACAACTACGCGCTGCACCAGGAGCTCGCACAGTCGAAGGCGCACGGCGAAACGGCGCTCGCGACGCTGCGCGCGCATCTGGCGGCCGGCCAGCAGCCGGCGGACGATGCGTTCGCCGCGCAGCGCCTGCTCGACGTGAAGCGCAAGGTCGACGCGCTCGAAAGCAAGCTCGACGACCTCGATCGCGCAATGCTGATGTCGAAGCAGCTCGCGCCGCAGATCCGGATGGAGCAGGACCAGAAACGCACGCTGACATCGAAGTTCATGACGATCAAGACCGTGCTGATCCCCGCGTGGACCAACGCGTTCGCGCTCTACCTCGAGCAGCTCAGCACGAAGCGCGCGGCGGCGCTCGCGAACGCGACGTACGACGCGGCCGACGAGGCGATCCGCGCGCAGGCCGACCTGAACCGCCAGAACGCGCAGGAAGTCGCGAAGCTCGGCCAGCGTCCGGTGATCTCGACCGATACGTTCGAATACGCGCAGCAGCAGCTGTTCGGTGCGTTCGACGACATCACGCAGATCATCGCCGACGGCAAGTGCCAGCGCGAGCAGGACGCGCCGCGCCTGCGCCAGCTCGAACAGGACCTGATCACCCGATTCGCTCCGAAGCACAACTGAGAGAACTGAGAGAACACCGCATGATTACGCTTGAGAAACGCGCGGCGAAGGTCGCGATCGTCCTCGAAAAACGCCAGATCCTGAAGCCGCCCGTCGTGCGTGTCGGCGCGGCGCTCGACATCTCGGGTTCCGCGAAGCCGCTGTACCAGTCGGGCGTGATCCAGGAGACGCACGACCGGATCCTCGGCATCGCGCTGAAGTTCGACGACAACGGCGAAGTCGACACGTGGACCTTCACCGAAGGCTACGACCGCCTGCCGACCGCGACGCCGGACAACTACGGCTCGTACATCTCCGATCACGTGCTCGAGGCACGGATCGAGAAGTGGGGCGGCACGCAGTACGCGCCGGTGATGAACGACATCGTCGACTTCTTCTTCCGTGCGCCGGAGCCGAAGCGCGAAGCAAAGCGCGGTTTTCTGAGCCGGCTGTTCGGCAGTGCGGACGACACGTCCGCGCAGGCCGCCTCCGCGCCGGTGAACGGCCATCTGCCCGCATGGGTGCTGTTCGTCACCGACGGCCAGAACCCGAAGAACGACCGCAAGCGCGTGCGTCAGCTGCTGGCCGAGTCGCAGCATTTCCCGCTGTACTGGTCGCTCGTCGGCGTCGGCGATCCGAGCGAATTCGGCTTCCTCGCGGAAATCGCGGACGAAATGCCGAACGTCGGCTTCCTGCATCTCGAATCGCTGAATATCAGCGACGAACAGATCTACGAACAGCTGATCACGCAGGAATTCTGCGACTGGGTGCGCGCGAAGTAAGCGCGGCCCGCACGCCCATTTTTCTGAACTCGATTACCCCATCATGTTGAAAGACTTCAAGATCCCGTTGTCGCTCACGGTGCTCGCGCTGATCGCGGCCTATCTCCTCGGCGGCGTGAAGGACATGCTGATCGTCGCGGTCCTGTGCGTGCTCGAAATTTCGCTGTCGCTCGACAACGCGGTCGTCAACGCATCGGTGCTGAAGAACTGGTCGGAGAAGTGGCGCAACCGCTTCATGGTGTTCGGCCTGCCGGTCGCGGTGTTCGGCATGCGGCTCGTGTTCCCGCTGCTGATCGTCGCGGTGATCGGCCACATCGGCCTGTGGGATGCGCTGACGCTCGCGATCGAGTCGCCCGAGAAGTACGCGGCCGTGCTGACGTCCGCGCATCATGAGGTGTCGGCGTTCGGCGGCGCGTTCCTGCTGATGGTGTTCTTCAAGTTCATGCTCGACACCGAGAAGGACGAGCACTGGATCGGCTTCCTCGAAGGCCCGATGCGCCATCTCGGCCGCATCACCGCGCTCGAAGTGGCGCTGACGCTCGCGATCGTGATCGTCGCGTCGTTCTACGTGCCGGCAGCCGAGCAGGTCAGCTTCCTGCTCGCGGGCGCGTTCGGCGTGATCGGCTTCGTGATCGCGCACGGCGTGGGCGACTTGGTCGGCGGCGGCGAGACGGGCACACGCGTGGTGCGCGAAGGCGTCGCGGGTTTCATGTATCTCGAAGTGCTCGATTCGTCGTTCAGCTTCGACGGCGTGATCGGCGCATTCGCACTGTCGAACAACATCTTCCTGATCGCGCTCGGCCTCGGCGTCGGCGCGGCCTACATCCGGGAGATGACGCTCGTGCTGCTGAAGAAGGGCACGCTCGCGCAGTACCGCTTTCTCGAGCACGGTGCGTTCTGGGCGATCGGTGCGCTCGCAACGATCATGTTCCTCGGCGTGAAGTTCGAGGTACCCGAGGTCGTCACCGGCCTGATCGGCGCGGCGATGATCGCCGCGGCCGTGTGGTCGTCGATCATTGTGCAGCGCAGGGAAGACCGCACCGCGGTGGCGGGCGAATAAGCGCGCGTCACGAAAACCATCAACGAAGGGCCGCGCCGTGCGGCCCGGCATCGCCGCCGGCGCAACGGCGGTTCCAGCAGAAGAGGTTCAGATGATCAATTTGTCGAAAGGCGGTCGCGTCAACCTGTCGAAGGAAGCGCCCGGCACGCAGAAATTCCGCATCGGTCTCGGTTGGGACGCGAACGCGACGGACACGGGCACGGACTTCGATCTCGACGTGTCGGTGTTCCTGTGCAAGTACGACGCGCAGAGCAATCCGAGGCTGATCTCGGATCAGCACTTCGTGTTCTACAACAGCGAAGTGCGCACGATGGAGCGCAAGGACACCTTCATCCAGCCGGGCGACGATTTCCCGAAGCGCGGAATGCCTGCGTCGAAGTGCCTGGGCGTCGTGCATAGCGGTGACAACCGCACGGGCAGCGGCGAAGGCGACGACGAAGTGATCTTCATCGACGTGACGAAGCTCGCGGCCGACATCGAGGAAATCTCGGTGGTCGTGACGATCGACCAGGCTGAAGCGCGTCGCCAGAATTTCGGGCAGGTGCGCAACAGCTACATCCAGATTGCCGACGAGGTGACGGGCGCGGTGATCGCGAAGTACGCGCTCGAGGAAGACTTCTCGATGGAGACGTCGGTGCAGGTCGGCAGCTTCTATCGCCGCGACGGCCATTTCATGTTCAAGGCGGTCGGTGCCGGCTACAACCGTGGCCTCGGCGATTTCGTGCGCGCGTACGGCGGCGCGGTCTGACTGGCGGCAGCCCGGCGTGCGGAACACCGCCGCGCCGGGCAGGAAGCGGCAATGACGAATCCGTCCGACGAGCCGAAGCAGCTCGAGTTCGATACGACGCCCGAGCGCACGCCCGGGCGTCTTGCGTTCGACGCACCGCCCGCGGCCGGTGCACCGGTCGCGCGTGCGTCCGAGCGGCCGGCGCCGCAGGCGCTCGACTTCGGGCCGGCACCGGCGTCCGATCAAGCCGCGCGCGCGGCGCCGGCCGAAGCGGTCGGCCGCGCGCTGTTCGGCGAATCGAACCATCCGCAGCTCGAGGCCTGCTTCCGCGCCGCGCAGGCCAGCTTCCCGAATCTCTATCCCGACTACGCGCCGCGCATCGAGCGGCACATCCGGCAACTGCTGCCGTTGAAGCTCGCGACGGTCGCGACGATCGGCGACGGCGCGCTGGAGACGGCCGGCAATCTCGTCGAAGCCGTCGCGGCGACGACGCGCGAATTCAACGAACTTGGCGCGGCCGACATGATGGCCGGGATGCTCGCACAGGCGACGCGCAAGGCCGGCATGTTCGACCGCTGGTTCGGCGCGGCGTCGGGGCAGGTCGACTACCGCGCGGCGCTCGGTGCGCTCAAGCAGTCGCTCGGCTTCTTCCCGCGCCGCACCGAGGAACTCGCCGCGAAGGTCCGCCATGCGGAAGAAAACCTCGTGGTCGTGCTTGCGGCGCTGAGCGCGGTGTCGGACGTCGTGCGCGCACCGGACGACGCCGGCGTCGAGCGCACGCTGTTCGACCGTCGCAACATCGTCGGGCAGGCGGTGCAGCAGATCCGCATGCAACCCGCGCAATTGCGCGGGCTCGACGAGCGCGTGACCGATCTGCTGTCGCGCGCCGATCACCTGATGAACGTCGTGCTGCCGGCGGCATTCGCCGCGCGGCCGCAGCGCTGAGCAAACGGCACGGCGGCCATGCGCATGGCGGCGCGTGCAGCCGCTGCCCGGCCATGCCGCATCACGGCGTTTCGCGCGTGGCGCCGCGAGTCTGCTATCTTCCCGGGCATTCCATCGCTTTCCCGCCGATTCTCCATGACTGACCGCATCGTCGCCGCGTTCGATTTCGACGGCACCATCACGACTACCGACAGCTTTCGCCATTTCGTCCGCTACGCGGTCGGCACGCCGCGCTTTGCATGGGCCGGGCTGCGCGCGTTGCCGTGGATCATCGCGATGAAGGCCGGGCTGCTGTCGCGCGGCGACGCGAAGGCGAAGTTCGCGTCGTTCGCATTCGGGCCGATCCGCAAGGACGCGCTCGATGCGCAGGCGCGCACGTTCGTCGACAGCTATCTGCCGGGCCTCGTGCGTCCGGAAATGCTCGACCGCATTCGCGAGCATCGGGCGCGCGGGCACGAAGTCGTGCTGGTGAGCGCGTCGCCGTCGCTGTATCTGGAGAAGTGGGCGAAGACGGCCGGCTTCGATGCGGTGCTCGCGACGCAGCTTGCGTTCGAGGGCGGCAGGTTCGCCGGTCGGCTCGACGGTGAGAACTGCTGGGGGCCGCAGAAGGTCGTGCGGCTGCGCGGATGGTGGGGCAACCGGCCGCCGAAGCAGTTGTTCGCGTACGGCGACAGCCGCGGCGACAAGGAAATGGCCGAACTCGCGAACTGGTCGTGGATCCGCGGGCAGGGCCCGATGCCGCCGATCGGCGAATGATTTGGCGCGTTACGCGTCGGCCGGTGCCTGACGCGGAACGCGCGACGGACGATAACCGCCCCAGCGATTCGCACGCGCGAACGTGCCGACGTCGTTGAAGCGCACGCCGACTTCACGTAACGCCGCATGCGCGGTGCGCACGGTCAGTTGCCGGATGTAGAACGGATCGCGCACCACGAAGTGATGGATCGCGTGCGTGCTGCCGAAATTGAAGCAGAACAGCTGGAACGGCACCATCCACCACGGGTTCAGCACCTGCGTTTGCTGGATCACGTTGCGCGAATCGATGTCGCCGAAGTAGTGCATGTTCGAGCTGACGAAGTTGATGCAGAAGCTGCGCACGAAGTTCGGCCCGAGCCACACCACCGCGAGGAAGTCGACGACATTCATCACGCGCTCGACGACGGCCGGCACCGTCACCGCGTAGCCGAACGCATGCAGCGCGAACAGGCCGACGTGATAGACGATGAACGCATGCCACAGCGCGTAATACAGGTGACCGACCGGCATGTACGACGACACCTGCTCGACGCGCAGCTGCAGGCGTTCCGACGGATCCTGCACCGGTTGCGCGGCCACGTACTGCTTCACCTTGCGACGCATCGCGGCCGGCCGCAGCACGACGGCGAGCATGCCGTCGGCGATCATCAGCAGGCGCTTCACGCCCCAGCGTTCGCCATTCGTGATGCCGAATTCCTCGAGATCCGATTCGCCGCCCGACACCTTGTGGTGATGCAGGTGCATGCGCCGCCGCGTCCACGGGTTGATCGTGCCGGGCCGCGTGAGCCAGCACAGCGCCATCATCAGGTGATAGGCCCACGGCGTCTTCTTGAAGTACATCAGGTGGATCAGGTCGTGCTCGAGCTCGTGGATCAGCGACGTGACGAACGCGGCGAGCGGCAACGCGACGTACCACGCGATCGTGCCGCGCGCATACAGCCATGCGATCGCGAGCATCGCGCTCACCGACACGGCCATCACGGTCGCGCCGACGAGGTTCTGGTTGTCGAGCAGCGGAAAGCGTGCGCGGATCGCATCGCTCGCGGCGTTGACTTCGCGACGGACGTACGCGACCTTGTCTGCGTCGTGGCGAAAGACGGTTCGTGCGGGTTGGCTCATCGACCGGAATCCGTGCGGAAAGAGTAGGGCGCAATGCCGATGTGACAAGCATAGGCGCCCGCCGGACCGCATGCGAGGGCCGCCCGTGCCAATGACGGTGTCATTTCGGGCCACGCTGGCCGCCGGGCTAGAGTGCCGCCGTGGTGTCATTGCGGGCCAGCGACGCTACAATCCGCCGAAACCGCTCCGGAGTCCGCCGCATGGTCCTGTCCGTCCCGGATGCCGCGCGCCAGTTGAACAAGGCGACGGTGTCGTCCGCGTATGCGTTGTTCATGCTGATGCTGGCCGAGGAGCGCGGCATCGACGGCGGCCGCATTCTCGCCGGCTCGGGCGTCGAGCGCGACCGGCTCGCGCAGCCCGATGCGCGCATCACGCCGCTGCAGCAGGCGGCGATCGTGTTCAATCTGCTCGACGCGACGGACGATCCGTCAATTGCAATCGAGATCGGCCTGCGCAGCAGCCTGACGAAAGCGGGGCTGATCGGCTTCGGGCTGATGAGCTGCGCGACGCTCGGCGAGGCGATCGCGCTCGGCATCCGCTACCTGCCGACGCGCGTGCCGTTCTTCTCGGTGCGGCTCGCGCAGCTCGACGGCATCGTCGACATCGACGTGCTCGAAGCGTTTCCGCTCGGCAGGCTGCGTCAGTTCGCGGTCGAGAACTTCCTGGTCGAGACCGCGATCCTGTTCAATTCGCTGCTGTATCCGGCACCTGGCCGCACGCTCCAGTCGCGTGCCGAACTTCACTTCGAATGGCCCGAGCCGCCGTGGTTCGAGCGTTATCGCGCGCGGCTGCCGCGCTGCCATTTCGATGCGAGCGCGAACCGTATCCGTTGCGACGTCGCGCTGCTCGACGAGCCGATCGGCACCGCGAACGCGCAGACCGCGCAGATGATCGTCCAGCAGTGCGAGGCCGAACTCGCGCGGCTCGGCTATGCGGAGAGCATCGTCGAGCGCGTGCGCAATCTGCTGATCTGCGGCGACGACGGCTATCCGTCGGTCGACGACGTTGCGCGCGAACTCCATGTGTCGGCGCGCACGCTCAAGCGCAAGCTCGCCGATTACGGTGCGACCTATTCGGCGCTGCTCGACGAGATCCGGTTGCGCGACGCGCTGCGGCTGCTCGAAGGCACGCGCCTGCCGGTCGACGAGATCGCGGCGCGCGTCGGTTATACGGATCGCGCGAACTTCACGCGAGCGTTCAAGCGCTGGACGGGCGTCGCGCCGAGCGAGCGGCGCTGAACGCGGGCGTGCACCGGCCTGCGTGGCGGGCCTGCCGATTCATGCCCCACGTTTCCCTTTCTCAGACGATCGCGATCCAGTTCGCGCCGCGTCCGCCCGGCACGCGTGCGTGCGGCGTCAGCGCACCGTCGTCCGGTGCGATTGCATACACCGCCACGTGTTCCGACTGTTCGCCGCAGGCGACGAGCCAGCGTCCCGACGGATCGATCGCGAACCCGCGCGGCTGCGTCTCGGTCGCCGTCGCGTGAGCGGGTTCGAACGCCCCGTCTTCGTTGCGGCGATAGCAGAGCAGGCGGCTCGACGTGCGCTCGCTGACATACGCGAAGCGTTCGTCGGGCGTCAGGTGCAGGTCGGCGGCCCAGACGGAAGGCTCGGCGGGTGCTGGCGGCCGCGCATGGCCTGGCGTGAGTTCGGCGACGGTCGGATGGCGCGGGCTCACGTGCGCATCGCCGAGCCGTCCGGTGTCGGGGTCGCGTGCAAAGGTCGCGAGCGTGGCCTGGAATTCGCTGACGACGATGAGCGTGCGGCCGTCATCCGCGAACTGCAGGTGACGCGGGCCGAAACCGGCCGGCACGCGCGTTTCGCCGTGCTCGACCGCACGCAGGCCGGCCGCATCCTCGACGAGCGCGAAGCCGAACACGCGATCCGAGCCGAGCGAGCTGACGTACGCGAAACGGTTGTCCGGCGACACGATCACCGAGTGCGCGTTCGCGATGCCGCCCGCGACCTGCAGCGGCGTACCGTCGCCGTCGCGGATGCGCGCGGCGTCGTAGAGGCTCAGCGAATTCCCGCCGTACGACGCGCCGAGCAGCCAGCGGCCGCTGCGGTCGAGCGACAGGTACGCGTGGCTCGCGTCGATCGCGGTCGTGCCGATGCGCGCGAGCGCACCCGTGACGGCGATGCGGAAGGCGACGATCGTCGGCTGTTCGCCGCGCGTCGCGACGTACAGCCGCGCGTGGTCGGCCTGTACGGCGATCGGCATCGCGACGTCGGCCGCCGGGTAGCGCGCGAGCGGCGCGAGTGTACCGTCGCCGGCGAGGGAGAACGTGGCGAGGTCGCCGTCGGCGGCATTCGAGACGACGACGGTCAGGCGGTCAGTGTTCGGCATGGCGGAGCATCGAAGTGTTCGTGAAGGATGCGTCGGCCGGCAGGCCACGCGGCGGATCGCTGCGCCGGTGCGTGCGAGCGAACAGCGCGGCGACCGCGGCGACGAGCGAAGCGATCGCGAGCGCATACAGGCCGCCCGTGATCGAACCCGTATGTTGCTTCAGATAGCCGAACGCCGTCGGCGCGACGAAACCACCGAGGTTGCCGACCGAGTTGATCAGCGCGATCACGGCCGCGGCCACGCGCGTGTCGAGATAGCCTTGCGGGATCGGCCAGAACAGCGACGACGCGGCCTTGAAGCCGAGCGCGGCGAAGCAGATCGACGCGAACGACCACACCGGATCGTGCGACGTCGACGCGAACAGCCCGCAGGCGGCGAGCACGAGCGCACAGGCGAGCCAGCGCTGCGGGTGCTTCCACTTCGACGACAGCACGGCGAAGCCGTACATTGCGCCGATCGCGATCATCCACGGAATCGTGTTGTACAGGCCGACCTGGAAATCGGTGAGGCCACCCATCTTGCGGATGATCGTCGGCAGCCAGAACGTGGCCGCGTAGATCGTCAGCTGGATCGAGAAGTACAGGAAGCAGAACAGCATGATCTGCGGGTCGCGCAGCAGCGCGGTGGCGCGCACCGGCACGTTCGAGCGTACGTCGCGCGCCGCGCGTTCCTCGTCGAGCGCGTTCTGAAGCGCCGTGCGTTCTTCGGCCGTGAGCCACGTCGCGTCGCGGATATGCGATTTCAGCAGCAGCCAGCTCGCGCCGCACAGCGCGACCGAGAACAGCCCCTCGATCAGGAACATCCACTGCCAGCCTTCGAGGCCGAAGCCGCGGATCGACAGCAACGCGCCGGTCACGGGCCCGGACAGCACCGACGCGAACGCGGAGCCGCCGAGGAAGATTGCCATCGCCTTGCCGCGCTCCTGCGGCGGCAGCCATTGCGACAGGTACAGCACGACGCCCGGGAAGAAACCGGCCTCGGCCACGCCGAGCAGGAAGCGCAGCGTGTAGAACGACGTGTCGTTCCATACGAACGCCATCGCGGCCGCGACGATGCCCCACGTCGCCATGATGCGGGCGAGCCACACGCGTGCGCCGTAACGCTGCATCAACAGGTTAGACGGCACTTCGAACAACGCATAACCGACGAAGAACAACCCGGCGCCGAGCCCGTACGCCGCTGCGCCGATGCCGATGGACGCTTCGAGGTGGCGATCGACGAAGCCGACGTTCACGCGGTCGATGTAGTTCGCGATGAACATGATCAGCACGAGCGGCAGCACGTGCCACTTCACTTTCGAGACGGCGGACGCGAGCGGGTCGCGGCCGGGCAGGGCGGACGAGGGCGGGTTCAAGGGTGTCTCCGGTCGGGCGGCGGCGGACGGGGCGGCGGCCCGCGTCGGCGTCTGGGTAGCAGTCGATGTAGTATGTCGTCGTATGACATGGTACGCCTGAGTGCGGATGAAGACGTCGCGGGTTTACCCGAGAAAGCCCAAATATTGGGGAATTTCACGAGGCTGGTGTGATGATCGTCAATGTCTGATGACGTATGACCTGAGTCAGGATAGCGCCGACCAACCAGCGCTTGGCCGCTGACGCGCTACGCCATCGACACGACGCTGTTGAGCAGCGTCTTCACGAGCACGGCCTGCCGTGTCGCGCCCGTTTTCGCGAAGATGCCGCGCAGGTGCGCACGGGCGGTGTTCTTCGTGATGCCCGTCGCGGCGGCCGCTTCGTCGAGCGTCAGCCCGTCGACGAGCAGCAGCGCGATCTCGGTTTCCATCGGCGTGAGCCGGAACAGCCGGTGCAGCATGTCGCGCGACGTCTGCGGCGACGACGCGGGATCGCGCACGAACACCGCGACGGCCGGCCGGTGCTGGCGGTCCTCGGCGCCGCGATAGGGCGCGAGCGGGCGCAGTAGCACGCTCAGCGGCATTGCGCCGCCGGGGCGCGACAGCGTGGTGGCTTCGATGCGCGTGAGCGCACCGGCGCGGAAATGCTCGAGCGCGGCCTGCAGCGCCTTTTGCAGCCGGCGCTCGTCGAGCGGGCACGACGCGTGGAGCCGCTCCTGGCGTACGCACAGCCCGTCCTGCTGCTCGATCAGCCGTTCGGCGATGCGGTTGCGCTTGATCACACGGCCGTCCTCGTCGACGATCGCGGTGCCGACATCGAGCCGGTCGACGGTGCCCGCGTACAGCGCGCGTTCGGCATCGAGCACATCGAATGCCGCATGCAGCTCGACCGCGCGCTGCAAGTGCGGCAGCAGCGTCGCGACCTGCGCGCGCTCGGCGGCGTCGAAATCGCGGCTGCCGTGTGCGCGGCTCACGAAGAACGCGCACTCGACGCCGCGTTCGCCGCGCAGGTTCGCACCGAGGATGTAGCGCAGGTCGAGCGGCTGCAGGTACTGCCGGTAGAAGTCGTGCGCGCGCCATGCGGTTTCGCCGAACAGCCGGTCGGCCGTGAAGACCTGGCCAGGCGGTTGGTCGAGAAACGGGCACAGCGCATAGAACTGCTCGCTGTACGACGGCTCGCCGGGCAGCAGCGGGCCGTGCGTCGACGCGTTGATGATGAGCCCGTGCCGTGCGCCGCCCGGATTGCGCAGCACGAGCGTCGTGAAGCTCGCGTCGAGCCGCACGCGAGCCGCTTCGAGAAAGCCGGCCCACGGCGTCGCTTCCGACGGCCCCTGATAGACGAGCCCGAGCCACGCGCTGAGTTCGCGCGCCGTCCAGGCCGCGTCATCGAAGCCGTCGTGCGTGGCCGTATCGCCGGGCGCCAGCGCGATCCGCATGCTCGTGTTCTCCTTGGTCGGGATGAGGGGTTCCCGGACCAGCATACCGGCCGGCTGGCGGCCCGCGTCATCCGAACGGAGTAGACGACGCGGGCAGGCGGGCAACCATCGGGCCGCCCGCCTGCGGCGCTTAGGCCGCGCGCTCGCGCAGCAGGTACGCGACGATGCGGTCGGCGGCTTCCTCCGGCGACTCGGCCACCGTGTCGACGCGCAGTTCGGGCTGCGCGGGCGGCTCGTACGGCGAGTCGATGCCCGTGAAGTGCTTCAGCTCGCCGCGCCGCGCCTTCTTGTACAGCCCCTTCGGATCGCGCTCCTCGGCGACCGAGAGCGGCGTGTCGACGAACACTTCGACGAATTCGTCGGGACCGACGAGCGCGCGGGCCATCTCGCGTTCCGCGCGGAACGGCGAGATGAACGACACGAGCGTGATGAGCCCCGCGTCGAGCATCAGCCGTGCGACTTCGGAAACGCGCCGGATGTTCTCCACGCGATCGGCCTCGGTGAAGCCGAGATCGCGATTGAGCCCGTGCCGCACGTTGTCGCCGTCAAGCAGGTACGTGTGCTTGCCGAGCGCGTGCAGCCGCTTCTCGACGAGGTTCGCGATCGTCGACTTGCCGGCGCCCGACAGCCCCGTCAGCCACACGATGCGCGGTGTCTGCGCCTTCTGCATCGCGCGCGCGTCGCGATCGACGTCGACGGCCTGCCAGTGCACGTTGTGCGCGCGGCGCAGCGCGAAGTGGAGCATCCCGGCGCCGACCGTGTCGTTGGTGAAGCGGTCGATCACGATGAAGCCGCCCGTATGACGGTTGCGGTCGTACGGATCGAACGCGACGGGCCGGTCGAAGCTCAGGTTGCACACGCCGATCTCGTTGAGCGCGAGCGTGCGCGCGGCGAGATGCTCGCGCGTGTTCACGTCGATCTTGTACTTCGGCGTCGCGCAGGTCGCGCCGACCGTCTGCGTGCCGAGCTTCACGAGATACGGGCGGCCGGGCAGCATCGGCTCGTCGTGCATCCACACGAGCGTCGCCTCGAACTGGTCGGCGACTTCCGGCGGTGCGTCGGCGCTCGCGATCATGTCGCCACGACTGATGTCGATTTCGTCGGCGAGCGTGAGCGTCACTGCGTCGCCGGCGCGCGCGATGTCGTTGTCGCCGCTTTGCGTGATCACCGATGCGACACGGCTCTCCTTGCCGGACGGCAGCACGCGCACGCGCTCGCCGACGCGGATCTCGCCCGACGCGATGCTGCCCGCATAACCACGGAAGTTCAGGTGCGGACGGTTGACCCACTGCACGGGCAGCCGGAACGGTTCATCGCGCGTCACGCGCGCGGCGAGCGGCAGGTGGTCGAGATGCTGCATCAGCGACGCTCCGGTGTACCACGGCATCCGCGCGCTTGGCGCGATCACGTTGTCGCCGCGCAGCGCCGACATCGGGATACTGACGATGTCCGCGAGCCCGAGTTCGGCCGCGAACGCGCGATAGTCGGCGTCGATGCGGTCGAACACGGCCCGGTCGTAGTCGACCAGATCCATCTTGTTGATCGCGAGCACGACGCGCTTGATGCCGATCAGCGCGACGAGATGGCTATGGCGGCGCGTCTGCGTGAGCACGCCCTTGCGCGCATCGATCAGGATCACCGCGAGATCGGCGGTCGACGCGCCGGTGATCATGTTGCGCGTGTACTGCTCGTGGCCGGGCGTATCGGCGACGATGAACTTGCGTCGTGCGGTCGCGAAGAAGCGGTACGCGACGTCGATCGTGATCCCTTGCTCGCGCTCGGCCGACAGGCCGTCGACGAGCAGCGCGAAATCGAGTTCGCCGCCTTGCGTGCCGACCTTCTTCGAATCGGCTTCGAGCTGCGTGAGCTGGTCGTCGAACAGCATGTTCGACTCGTACAGCAGGCGGCCGATCAGCGTGCTCTTGCCGTCGTCGACGCTGCCGCACGTGATGAACCGCAGCAGGTCCTGGGTTTGCGTGGGCGCGTCGCCGGTCGCGGGCGCTTCGGGGGTGTGGCGCGCGAGCTCGTCGGGCGCAATGAGTACGTGTGCCATCAGAAATATCCCTCCTGTTTCTTCTTTTCCATCGAACCGGCCGAATCGCTGTCGATCAGTCGTCCTTGACGCTCGGATGTGCGCGTCTCGCGCATTTCCTGCAGGATGTCGTCGAGCGAGCTCGCATCGCTGTCGATCGCGCCCGTCAGCGGATAGCAGCCGAGCGTGCGAAAGCGCACCTTGCGCATCTGCGGCTGCTCGCCGTCGCGCAGCGGCAATCGTTCATCGTCGACCATGATCAACGCGCCGTCGCGTTCGACGACGGGCCGTTCCTTCGCGTAGTAGAGCGGCACGATCGGAATGTCGTGAAGCTGGATGTACTGCCAGATGTCGAGCTCGGTCCAGTTCGAGATCGGGAACACGCGCAGGCTTTCACCCTTGCGTTTGCGCGCGTTGTACAGCGACCAGAGCTCCGGGCGCTGGCGCTTCGGGTCCCAGCGGTGCTGTTCCGAGCGCAGCGATACGATGCGCTCCTTCGCGCGCGATTTCTCCTCGTCGCGGCGCGCGCCACCGAACGCGGCGTCGAAGCCGTAGTGATCGAGCGCCTGCTTGAGCCCCTGCGTCTTCCACACGTCGGTGTGCACAGCCGAGCCGTGCGTGAACGGGTTGATGTCGTTCTCGACGCCCTCGGGGTTGATGTGCACGCGCAGGTCGAGGCCGAGGCGCGCGGCCGTCTCGTCGCGAAACGCGATCATTTCGCGGAATTTCCACGTCGTATCGACGTGCAGCAGCGGAAAGGGCGGCTTCGCCGGGTAGAACGCCTTCATCGCGAGATGCAGCATGACCGAGCTGTCCTTGCCGATCGAATACAGCATCACCGGGTTCTCGCTCTCGGCCACCACCTCGCGCATGATGTGGATGCTTTCGGCCTCCAGCCGCTCCAAGTGGGTCAACATCGTTCGTCTCCTTGTTTCATGCCGGTGCCGCGCGACATGTGCGGCGTTTCGTGCATGACGCCAACGGTATCGAGCGAGCGGCATGCCGCTCTTCGTCCGGGTGGACTAAACCAGCATGCGGCGGTGGAGCGGATCTTTCCTTAGTCCACCCGGACGAAGTGGCGCGCGGCGGCGGCGCTTAAGGTGAGCGCTCGACCATCGGCGGAGACGACATATGACGGACGACACACGTGCCACGCAATTGCTTTCGGGCCAGACCTGGGCCGATTTCTGCGACACCCTGAAACGCAGCGGACAACAGATCCTGCGCGCCGAAGCGCCGGACGATCCGCTGACACGCGCGGAAGGCTTCCGCTACCTGAGCCGGCTGATGCGCATCGCGCTCGAAATGCACGTCGAGTTCGCGGACGGCGCATGGCCCGGCTTTTTCTCGCCGTCGCACGAGACCGCGAAGATCGGCGCGGACAATCCCGACAACCTGTACCAGTACGCGCGCCTCGACGGCCGCTGTGAATATCGCGTGACGGGGCGGCGCGGCACGGTCGCGTACCTGAGCTTCGGCACGCAGAAGGGCGGCTACGAAACCGACGGCAAGATGCTGCAGACGGGCTTTCTCGACGCGAAACAGCTGGAGATCGCACCGGACGGCAGCTTCGAGATCGTGCTGGGCGAGACGCCGCGCGCGGGGAACTGGGTGCGCATGGAGCCGGGCACGAACGCGCTGCTGGTGCGCCAGACCTTCCTCGACCGGCGCACGGAAACGCCTGCGCAACTGAAGATCGAGCGCATCGGCGCCGACGCTCGGCCGGCGCCGCTCGATCCGCTCGTGCTGCAGGGCGGCCTCACGCGCGCCGCGCAATTCGTCGAGCAGACGTCGAAGCTGTTCGCGGACTGGGCCGCGAGCTACCGGTCGCACGTGAACGCACTGCCGCCCGCCGATCAGGCGCTGTGCCAGTCGGTCGGCGGCGACCCGAACATCTACTACTACCACTCGTGCTGGGCGCTGGCCGACGACGAGGCGCTCGTGATCGACGTCGACACGGTGCCCGACTGCGACTTCTGGAACGTGCAGCTCAACAACTACTGGATGGAGTCGCTCGACTACCGGCACTTCGACATCTGCGTGAACAAGCACAGCGCACGGTTGAATGCCGACGGCGGCGTGACGGTCGTCGTCGCGGCCGCGCGGCCGGGCGACGCGAACTGGCTCGATACGGCCGGACATCGCACCGGCACGATCTGCTGGCGCTGGGTCGGCGCGGCGCAACCGGTGCATCCGCGCACGCGCGTCGTGAAGCTCGCCACGCTGAAGGAGGCCGCATGAACGCGCCGCTCGACCAGATTCGTACGCTGCTGGCTCCTGACGGCCTGATCGCCGAGGCCGTATCGCGCACGGGCGGGCTCGCCGTGTTCGGCGACGGGCCGTATCGCGAGGCGCTCGACGTGATGTGCGCATCGCTGATCGACGAAGCGAAGCTGTCCGCACGCGGCGCGCAGATGATGCGCGAGAAGCTCGTCGGCCAGCTCGTGAACCGGCTCGTCGTCGAGGATTACTTCGTGCGTCATCCGGAAATTGCGGACATCGCGATCGACGATCCGCTCGTGATCGTCGGCCTGCCGCGCACGGGTACGACGCTGCTGCAGCGGCTGCTGGCCGTGGATCCGCGCTTTCATTCGGCTGCATGGTGGGAAACGCGCTACCCGGCGCCGCTCGCCGGCGAGACGCTCGACGCGCCGGCCGTGCGCATCGCGCGTGCGCAGGCCGAGGTCGCGATGATGGTCGACTGCATTCCGCAGATCCTGACGATCCATCCGCTCGATGCGATGCTCGCCGACGAGGAGTTCATGCTGATGGAGCATTCGTTCGTGTGCGCGATGGATTCGTACGCGAACGTACCGCGCTACACGGCGTGGCTCGCGCGGCAGGATCTCACGCCGGTCTACACGTACCTGAAGCGGATGCTGCAGTTCCTGCAGTGGCAGAAGGCGCGGCGCGGTATTGCGCCGGCGCAGCGCTGGCTGCTGAAGACGCCGCAGCACCTGCATGCGATCGACGTGCTGTGCCGCGTGTTTCCGCGCGCGCAGGTCGTGCTCACGCACCGCGATCCCGCGCAGACGATTCCGTCGATGGCGAGCATGGCGCACACGCTGTGGCAGATGTATGCCGACGATCCCGATCCGCTCGCCGTCGGCGCGCAGTGGAACGCGGGGATGGCGCGCGCGATCAGCGCGGCGATGGTGGCACGCGACGCGCTGCCGGCCGACCGGTTCCTCGACGTGCGATTCGAGGACACGGTGTCGAATCCGCTCGGCGTTGCCGAGGCCGTGTATGCGTTTGCCGGCATGCCGCTCGATGCCGCGCAGCGCGCGGCGATGACCGACTGGATGGCGCGTAACGGCCGCGACAAGCGCGCCGCGCACGACTATTCGATCGCGCGCTTCGGCTTTACCGACGCGCAGCTCGCGCACGACTTCGCCGCGTATCGCGCGCGGCACCTGCGGGCGGCCGGCTGACGGCCGCGCCCGCGAGACGAACGACAACCAGGAGACAACCCATGTTGCTGAAAGACAAGATCGTCGTGATTTCCGGGATCGGGCCGGGGCTCGGTGTGAAGCTCGCGGTCGAGGCCGCACGCGAAGGTGCGCGCGGCGTGGTCGTTGCCGCGCGCACGATGGAAAAGCTCGACGACGCGCAAGCGCGGATCCGCGCGCTCGGCGTCGATTGCGACGTGCTGAAGGTGAAGACCGACATCACAGACCGCATGCAATGCCGGCAACTTGCGACGCGGGCCGTCGAGCGTTTCGGCCGGATCGACGCGCTCGTGAACAGCGCGTTCGTGCACGGCACGTTTCCGGAACCGATGGAAGAAGCCGACCTCGACGGCTGGCGCGCGGTGTTCGACACCAATGTGTTCGGTACGATGGCGCTGACGCAGGAAGTCGTGCCGCACATGAAGCGGCAGCAGCGCGGCGCGATCGTGATGATCAATACGCAGGCGACCCGCAAGCCGTTTGCAGGCGAGGGCGGCTACGCTGTATCGAAAGGGGCGCTGTCGGTTGCGGCAAAATACCTGGCGCGCGAACTCGGTGTGCACGGCATTCGCGCGAACAGCATCCACATGGGCTGGATGTGGGGCGTGCCGACGCAGACGTATTTCCGGCAGGCGGCCGCCGAATACGGGATGACGGAAGAGCAGATCATTGCGCCGATCGCGTCTAATATTGCGCTCGCGAAGCTGCCGACCGACGACGATTGCGCGCGTGCGGCACTGTTTCTCGCGTCCGACTACGCGAACGCGGTGACGGGCGCGACGCTCGACGCGAACGGCGGCGATTTCATGCCTTGACGATGGAGCAACGGATCATGCAGGACAACCAACACGCGCGGCATTTTTTCGCGTTCAACGGCGACGCCGACGGCCTGTGCGCGCTTCAGCAGCTGCGGCTCGCGGAACGCGTGCACGGCACGCTCGTGACCGGCGTGAAGCGCGACATCAAGCTGCTCGAGCGGATCGACGCACATGCGGGCGACATCGTCACCGTGCTCG
This sequence comes from Burkholderia cepacia, assembly GCF_029962485.1. Lineage (NCBI taxonomy): Bacteria > Pseudomonadati > Pseudomonadota > Betaproteobacteria > Burkholderiales > Burkholderiaceae > Burkholderia > Burkholderia cepacia. The sequence goes on along the minus strand of NZ_CP073637.1, from coordinate 2,460,151 downwards.
ACGTGTCGCACGACCAGAACCGCGACGCATGTGCACGGCTGCTGCGCGACGGCGCGACGGTCCGCTATTTCGACCATCACTTCGCGGGCGAGCTGCCCGACGATCCGCGTTTCGACGCGCATATCGACACGGCGGCCGATGTTTGCACGAGTGTGATCGTGAACCGCCATCTCGGCGGCCGGCACGTGCGCTGGGCGATCGCCGCGGCATTCGGCGACGAGCTGCCGGCGCTCGGCGACGCGCTCGCGCGCGAGCACGGGATCGACGAGGCCGAGCGCTGCACGCTCGCCGAACTCGGGCTGTACCTGAACTACAACGCGTACGGCGAGTGTGTCGGCGATCTGCACTTCGATCCGGCGGCGCTCGCCGACGCGATGCTGCCCTGCGCCGAGCCACTCGATTTCGTGCGCGGGACCGACGTGTTTGCCGCGCTGCGTGACGGTTACCGTGACGACATGGCGCGCGCGTGCGCGCTCGCACCGCTGCGCGAGGTGCCGGGCGCGACGCTGGTCAGGATGCCGGATCATCCATGGGCACGACGCGCGACGGGCATGCTGGCGAACGAACGGATGCGCAATGCGCCGCATGCGGCGCTCGCGGTGCTGTCGCCGCGCGCGGACGGCGGGCTCGTCGTCAGTGTGCGCGTGCCCGACGGCCGGCCGCTCGGCGCCGACGAGTTCTGCCGCGGCTTTGCGACCGGTGGCGGGCGCAAGCGCGCGGGCGGTATCAACCATCTGCCGGAAGCCGAGTTCGACGCGTTCGCCGAGCGTTTCGAGGCGGCGTTCCGGCTCGATTGACGCAGCGGCCGGCCATGCGCGCACCGTGCGGCCATCGCACGATGCGCGCGTCCTGGCCGGTTCAGCCGGTCGCGCCCGCGAGCGCGGCCGGCACGTTGTGGCCATAGCAACGCTCCTCGACGCGTTCGGCAATGCGCCAGCCGTGCGCGGTGCGCACGAACCGGTCGACGTACCACAACCCGAGAAACATCACCTGCGTCCCGCCGTCCGGCAGCGCGACTTCCATCGGATTGAAGCAGATCGTGCGGCCGCGCGCGGTGTCGCTATCGAGCCGGATCGACAGGTTGCCGACCATATGCTGGTACTGCGGAAACTGCGGCAGCACGGTGCGCAGCCACGCCTTCACGTCCGGATAGCAGCCGGCAATGCCGCCCATCGCGCGGTAGTCGATCGCCGCGTCGGGCGTGAAGACAGCGTCGAGCGCGTCGAAGTCGCGTGCATCGATCGCGCTCGAATACGCGACGACCAGCTCGCGGATGTCGTGGTGGTCTGACAGGGTTTGCAGATCGAGCATCGGCCGCTCCCGGTCACGCGCTTTTGCGCTTGCGTGCCGCATGCAGGGCTTCGGCACGCTGTTTCACGTCACGTGCGCACTGGTCGAATCCCTGTTTCACCCAGGCGCCGTGTTGCTGCATGATCGTGTCCGCGTTGACGCCGAGGAACTGGTCGGTCGTGAAATAGCGGCAGCGCTGCTCGCCGATCGCGTCGATGTACTGGTCGCGGCGCGCGGCGTCCTTGTTGTCGTCGGTTGGGCGCTGCTCCCACGACAGCAGCCGCTCGGGTTCGTAGGCGACGAGGATTTCGCTGACGGGAATCACGGTTTCCGTGCCCGGAATGCGAACCTGCATGTGCACGAAATCGCCGAGCTTGCCGGTCGTTTCGAAGCCGACGCAAAACGTATTCCATTCGCCATAGCGCGGGAAGTCGGTCAGCACTTCCCATACGACGGAAGCCGGCGCGTCGATGTCGACGGTGATCGAGGTGACGAGATTCGAGGGTTTGGTCATGGCGGCGTATCGGATGAGGCTGCGTGCGCCTGGGTGGCCGGAGGCGACGCAGCGGTCGGAAGGATGCGCCGGTATCGGCCGGCGCGCGTGACGGGTGCAGGTCGGGCCGCATAGCGCAGCGCAGCGCGGTGCACCCGACATCGAGCGTAGGCCGGCACACGCGGCGGAGAATCGTCGGAATGGACTAAGGCGTTTCACCGGGCACGGCGGTGCGATTGCCGCGACCGTCGGCGCGTCGTACGTCGACACCGCGCGGCGCAGCCGCGACAATACGCATCTCCTTCCGCTTTCGTCATCGAGGTGCCCGTGCCCGCCAAGTCGTCCGTTGCTCCCGCGATCGTCTGGTTCCGCGACGATCTGCGCGTGACCGACCAGCCCGCGCTGACGCGCGCGGTCGAGTCGGGCCGGCCGCTCGTCTGCGTATTCGTCGACGACACCGGCGACGGCGCAGGGCGCCCGCTCGGCGGCGCGGCACGCTGGTGGCTGCACGGTTCGCTGGCCGGGCTCGATGCCGCACTCGCGCGTCATGGCGGGCGCCTGTTGCTGCTGCACGGCGACGCGCAGCGCGAGATCGAGCGTATCGTGCACGATACGGGCGCGGCAGCCGTGTACTGGAATCGCCGCTATGCACAGCCGCAGCGCGATGCCGACGCGGCGCTGAAGGCGTCGCTCAAGGCGCGCGGCGTCACGGTCGAGAGCAGCAACGGCAGCCTGCTGAACGAGCCGTGGGAGGTGCTGACGGGCAGCGGCGGGCCGTACCAGGTGTTCACCGCGTACTGGCGGGCGGCACGCCGCGATCGCACCGTCGCCGCACCGCTGCCGGAGCCCGAGCGGATCGCGTTTTTTTCGTGGCCCAAAGCGGTGCGCGACCGTGCGCTGGCACTCGACGTACTCGCGCTGCTGCCGCATGCACCGGACTGGGCCGGCGGCCTGCGCGACGCCTGGCCTGCGCCTGACGAAGCCGGCGCGCACGCGCAACTCGACGCATTCCTGACGACCGCGCTAGCCGACTATGCGGACGCGCGCGACCGTCCCGACCGCCCGGCGACGAGCCGGCTGTCGCCGTTCCTGCGCTTCGGCAACGTGTCGCCGCGGCAGGTATGGCACGCGGTGCAGGCCGCCGCGCATGCCGGTGGCGCGGCGTATGCCGCGGACGCCGACAAATTCCTGAGCGAGCTCGGCTGGCGCGAATTCAGCTACACGCTGCTGTATCACTTCCCGGCGCTCGCGACCGACAACTTCCGCGCGCAGTTCGATGCGATGCCGTGGCGCGACGATCCCGCCGCGCTGCGCGCATGGCAGCGCGGGCTGACCGGCTATCCGCTCGTCGATGCGGGCCTGCGCGAGCTGTGGGCGACCGGCTGGATGCACAACCGCGTGCGGATGGTCGTCGCATCGTTCCTGATCAAGCATCTGCTGATCGACTGGCGCGCGGGCGAAGCGTGGTTCTGGGACACGCTGGTCGATGCGGATCCGGCGAACAACGCGGCGAGCTGGCAGTGGGTGGCCGGCTGCGGTGCCGATGCCGCGCCGTACTTCCGCATCTTCAATCCGGTCGCGCAGGGGCAGAAGTTCGATCCGGACGGCGCATACGTGCGGCGCTGGGTGCCTGAACTCGCGGGCCTCGACAACGCGTCGATCCATGCGCCGTGGGAAGCGTCGCCGATGGAACGTGAGGCTGCCGGCGTGCGGCTCGGCGTCGACTATCCGGAGCCGCTCGTCGAGCACGCGGCCGCGCGTGCCCGCGCGCTCGATGCACTGGCCGCGTTGCCGAAGCGCCGCTGACGGTCAACCCCGGCGGCACGATTGGCCACGTCAGTTGCAGAACGCGACGTGTTCGAGCAGCGCGTACGCGACATCCGGATCGAAGTAGGCCGCGCCGCACCATGTGACGAACGCGAGCACGCCGGCCGTCAGCGCCGCACGGATCAGGCCCATGCCGTGTGGCCGGATGCGGGCCGCGCGACGCGCGCGTCGTCGATCGGCAGGTGCAGCAGCGCCGCGAGCACGCCGAGCGCGATCGAGCCGATCCACAGCGGCATGTACGAGTGCGTCGCGTCATACACGACCGCCCCGAGCCAGACACCGAAGAAGCTGCCGAGCTGGTGCCCGAAGAACACGAAGCCGAACAGCGTCGCGATGTAGCGCACACCGAACACCTGCGAGATCACGCCGTTCGTCAGCGGCACCGTGCCGAGCCACGTGAACCCCATCACGGCCGCGAAGACGTACACGCTCGCGGGCGACAGCGGCGCGGCGACGAATGCGGCCATCGCGAGCGCACGCACGAGGTACAGCACCGACAGCACGTACTTGCGCCGCAGCAGCCCGCCGAGGTGGCCGCATGCATAGGTGCCGGCCACGTTGGTCAGCGCGATCAGCGCGAGCGCGACGCTCGCGTGGCGCGCCGGCAGCCCGTGGTCGAGCAGGTACGCGGGCAGGTGTGTCGCGATGAACGCGAGCTGGAAGCCGCACGCGAAGAAGCCCGCGTTCAGCAGCCAGAAGCCGCGATGCGCGAACGCCTCGCGCACGGCTTCGCCGATCGACTGGTCGGGGCCGGCGGCGGCGACCGCCTGCGCGGGGCGATCGCGCAGCAGCACGGCGAGCGGGGCGAGCAGCGCCGCGACGAGCGCCAGCGCGATGAACGCATGCCGCCAGCCGATGCCGCCGATCAGTTCCTGCGCGACGGGCACCATGCAGAACTGGCCGAGCCCGCCGATCGCGCCCGCGACGCCGAGCGCCCAGCCGCGCCGCTCGGGCGGAAACAGGCGACTCAGCGCGCCGTAGATCGACGCGAACGCCGAGCCCGACAGCGCGATGCCGATCACGAGCCCGGCGCCGACCGTGAACAGGCCGGTCGTGGCTGCCTGCGCCATCGTCACGAGCCCGGCCGCATACAGCAGCATCCCGGCGACGATCACGCGCACCGAGCCGAAGCGGTCGGCGATCATTCCCGTGAACGGCTGCGCGACGCCCCAGATCAGGTTCTGCAGCGCCAGCGCGAGCCCGAACGCTTCGCGCGACCAGCCGTGGTCGAGCGAGACGGGCGCGAGGAACAGGCCCTGCACATGGCGGACGCCGAGCGCGACGCCCATGATGAGGCCGCCGGCCAGCACGGGCAGCCAGCGGCGTCGGACTTCCTGCTCGATCGGGGTCATGCGCGTCTCCGGATGAAGGGGCACGGCGAAACGGCCGTGCTCGATCCGATTAGACGATCGCGCCCGTTGTCGCTCAAGCGATCATTCGGTCAGGTTGGCATGCGTGTGGGGAATGCGACGACAAGCGGGCGGGATGGGGCGGGAGCGCCCGGCCGCAGTCAGCGGCATTCGCCAAGCCGGCTCGGGCTTACGCCGACGTCGTGTCGTGCGCGCGCATGGCCGCATCGCATTCGGCTGCTTCGGCGAGCATCCAGTCGCGCACATCGGCGACTTCGCGGCGCGGGGCCGGATCGTGCTGGAACAGCCAGTAGCCGTACGTATCCGACAGCGCCTGCGTGTGCGGGCCGAGCACGGCGAGCCGCCCGTCCGCGAGCATCGGCGCGACGAGTGCGAGCCGGCCGAGCGCGACGCCCTGGCCCGCGATCGCAGCCTGGATCACCTGGTCGTACTGGTTGAAGCGCAGCACGCCTTTCGGCCGCGCGTCGCCGAGCCCGGCCGCATGCAGGTGCGCGTGCCACTGGAGTTGCGGTTGCGGCGGCCCGTCGAATTCGAGCAGCACGTGGTCGGCGATCGCGGCCGCGCTCGTGACCGGCCGCGTGGCGAGCGCGGGATGCGCGACCGGGACGACGATCTCGTCGAACAGGCGCAGCGCACCGGTCGGCGCGCGATCGCGCGGACAATAGCGGATGCCCAGGTCGATGCCTTCGGCGCGCAAATCGAGTACCTTGTCGTTCGCGGCGACGCGCAGGTCGATCGCGGGCAGGCGTGCCTGCAACCGGCCGAGCCGCGGCAACAGCCACAGTGCGGTGACGCCGATGCTGGCGGTGATCGTGACGGGCTGGCGCTCGCGCGCGGCGGCGAGCGACGCGACGGTGTCCTGCAGGCCGTGCAGTGCCGCATCCGCGACGCGGAACAGCCGCTCGCCTTCGGGCGTGAACGCGATCTTCCGGTAGCCGCGCTGCAGCAACGCGACGCCGAGGTGCGCTTCGAGCGCATGGATCTGGCGGCTGACTGCCGATTGCGTGACGCACAGGTCCTGTGCGGCGAGCGTGATGCTCATGCGGCGGCCGACCGCGACGAAACCGCGGACGAGATCGAGCGACGGAAGACGGACGAGCGGCGTTGACATGCGCGTGACTCATGCGAACGGAGCAGCAAGATTGGTTGAGAATGCGGCACGCGTCAAGTTCAATGGAGGCTTGGCGACGGGCGCGGGGTGATCGCGAAGCATGGGGTCCGGGTAAGCGCTGAAGCGCCAACTCGGGCCGACCGCGAAGCATGGCGCTTGGGTAAGCGCTGAAGCGCCAACTCGGGCCGGCCGCGAAGCATGGCGCCCGAGTAAGCGCTAAAGCACCAACTCTGACCGCCCGCGAAGCATGGGGGCCGAGTAAGCGCTAAAGCGCTAACTCTGACCGCCCGCGAAGCACGGGGCCCGAGTAAGCGCTAAATCGCTAACTCTGACCGACCGCGAAGCATGGGACCCGAGTAAGCGCTGAAGCGCTAACTCGGACCGACAGGAGACAGGATGACGATTTCGAACGAAGGAAGCGGCGCAGCGCAGCGCAGTCGCGCGGCGGGCGCATTGCCGCCGGAGCCCGTGACGCTGCGCGCGGCCGATGGTTATGAATTGCGCGGCCACGTGTGGCGCCATCGCGGCGGCGGCGCCGTGCGGCCCGTGACGGTCGTCAATTGCGCGACGTCGGTGCGCTGCGACTACTACTTCCGTTTCGCGGCCTGGCTGTTCGCGCAGGGGCGCGACGTGCTCGTCTACGACTATCGCGGCGTCGGCGGTTCGCGCCCCGCGCACCTCGCGAAGCTGCACGCGAACTGGCTCGACTGGGGGCGGCTCGATTGCGAAGCCGCGTTGCAGTATGCGCGCGACGCGTTTCCCGGCCAACCGCTCGATGTCGTCGCGCACAGCATCGGCGGCTGCCTGCTCGGGCTCGCGGCATCGAACGTGCACGTGCGGCATGCGGTGACCGTCGGCGCGCAGTATGCGTACTGGCGCGACTACCTGCCGGCCGAGCGGCGCCGCATGTGGTGGAAGTGGCATGTCGCGATGCCCGCGCTCGCGGCCGTGTTCGGCTATGTGCCCGCGAAGCGGCTCGGCTGGATGGAGGACACGCCGCGCGGCGTCGCGCTGTCGTGGGCGCGCGCGCAGCCGCGTTTCGAGGACGGCTACATCGGCGGCATGCTCGATGCCGGTAACGTCAGCCGCGCGGCATTGCCCGCGCGCTTCGCGGGGCTGTCTGCGCCGATGCTCGCGATCGGCATCGACGACGACGCGTTCGGCACGGTCGACGCGATCGAGCGGCTGGTCGGCTACTACACGGGCAGCAACGTCACGCACCTGCGGATCGCGCCGGCCGACATCGGTGTCGACGCCATCGGGCATTTCGCGTTTTTCCACAGCCGCTTCACCGACACGCTGTGGCCCGTCGCACTGTACTGGCTGCAACACGGCGTGCTGCCGGCCGATGCGCCGGGCGCCGTGCATGCGCTTCATCCGGCGTCGCGCGGGCCGGTAGCGGCCAGCAGTGTGCCGGGCGTGGTCGCGAACGGGTGACGTGGCGCCCGCCACGCGCCACGCGTTGTGCTGTCTCGATTCGCTTCCTGATCCCGCCGCGCCGGTCGCTGGCCGGCGCGATCGATTAACATCGGACGTTTCTCCTCACAGCAACAGGCCGCGCGTGCCGATGTCCATTCCGTCCGAATCCGCTTCCCCGCCAGAAACGCCCCGTGCGTGGCGCGTGCACGCGCTCGACGTGCCGGCTGCCGCGTCCGGTGCCGGCGTGCGGGTCGTGCGTATCGATTTCGACTGGCGCGTGCCGCTGATGTCGCCAGCGTATGCGGCGCTCGGCGACGACGAGCGTGCGCGGGCCGCGCGCTTCATGCGCCACGAGGATGCGGTGCGCAGTGCGGCGACGCGCGCCGCGTTGCGCGACGTACTCGGCGCGGCGCTCGGTATCGCGCCGCACGCGGTCGCGATCGTCGTCGACGAATCGGGGCGGCCGTCGCTGGACCGCGTGCATCGCGTATTGCTCGACTTCAACGTGTCTCATGCAGGCGATCATGCGTTGATCGCGTGGGCCCCGGCGGGGCGCGTCGGCGTCGATATCGAGGGCTGCAACCGCGCAGTCGACTGGCGTGCGCTGACGCGTGAAGTCTGCGCACCCGCCGAGGTCGCGTATCTCGACAGCATGCCGCTTGCGGCGCGCGCGAGCGAATTCATGCGCGTGTGGTCCGCGAAGGAGGCGTTGCTCAAGGCGCTCGGTACGGGCATCGTCGGCGGTCTGCGCGCGTTCGCGGTCGTGCCGCCGCGCGATGCCGCGACGCCCGGGACGACGATCGTCGAGCCGGCCGCGCCAGCCGCTGGCGTCGCGGCGTTCGACGCGGCGTGGCTCGACGCGGCGCCCGGCTATGCGGCGTGCGTCGCGTGGACGCGCGCGTGAGCGCACGTCCACACGCGGCCCTTACTCGAGCGGCGCATCGTTCGGCGCCGCATAGCGCGCCTTGATCACGTCGCTCATCGGGAAGTCGAACGACAGCCCCTTCGGCGGCACCGGCTTCATGAACCATTTGTCGTACAGCGCATTGATCTCGCCGCGCTTCATCAGCTGCACGAGCACGCCGTCGACGAGCGCCTTGAACTGCGGGTCGTCCTTGCGCAGCATGAACCCGTAGGCTTCCGACGACTGCGGCGTGCCGACGATCTGCCAGTCGGCCGGTTTCGCGGCGAGCTGGCGCACGCCCGCGAGCAGCACGTCGTCCATCATGTACGCGGCCGCGCGGCCCGATTCGAGCGTGAGGCGTCCTTCGCCATAGTCCTTCGCGCTGATGATCTGCATGTTCATCTTCTTTTCCTCGTTCATCTTGCGCAGCAGGCGTTCCGACGTCGTGCCCTGGTTGGTCACGACCGTCTTGCCGGCGAGGTCGGGGAAGTCGCGGATGCCCGACGTCGTGCGCGTGAGCAGCCTCGTCGTCGCCACGAAGAAGGTGGTGGAGAACGCGACCTGCGCGTGGCGCGTGGCGAGGTTGGTGGTCACGCCGCATTCGAGGTCGACGGTGCCGTTCTGCACGAGCGGGATGCGGTTCTGCGACGTGACCGGGATGAAACGCACCTGCAGGTCGGGCTTGCCGGTGCGCGCCTTCACCGCGGCGATCACGCGGTCGCACAGGTCCTGCGAGAAGCCGATCACCTTGCCGCCTGCATCGACGTAGGAGAACGGCACCGACGTTTCGCGATGGCCGATCGAGATCAGGTTGCTCTGCCGGATCTTGTCGAGCGTGCCGGACAGCGGCTCGGCGGCGAGCGCGGTGCCGCACGCGAGCGCGCACGCGGCGACGAGCAGGGGGCGGCCGAACCGGGCGACGAATCGTGACGGGAAGGGCATGGTAGGTCTCCGTGGCGAGTGGTGGCGAATGATGATCCGTATGTTGCCAAAGACAAAATAATTGCAACATATGTTAAGCGCCGGATCCCGACGACCGATCCGGCGGGCCGCGCCGGACATCAGGGAAACTCCCAAGTCGAAATCAGTGAAAAACGGGTTGTCTAGACAAGTTGAGGTGGCTACACTTCAATCCATTCCAAACTTGTCTAGACAGGATTGCTCACATGATTACGTTGACCCCCGGCCACCTGACCCTCCCGCAACTGCGCCAGATCGCACGCGAATCCGTGCAGCTGACGCTCGACCCGGCCAGCTTCGCGAAGATCGACGCCGGCGCGAAAGCCGTCGCCGACATCGCCGCGAAGGGCGAGCCGGCCTACGGTATCAACACGGGCTTCGGTCGCCTGGCCAGCACGCACATCCCGCACGACCAGCTCGAGCTGCTGCAGAAGAACCTGGTGCTGTCGCACGCGGTCGGCGTCGGCGAGCCGATGGCACGTTCGTCGGTGCGTCTGCTGATGGCGCTGAAGCTGTCGAGCCTCGGCCGCGGCCACTCGGGCATCCGCCGCGAAGTGATGGACGCGCTGATCAAGCTGTTCAACGCGGACGTGCTGCCGCTGATCCCGGTGAAGGGCTCGGTCGGCGCATCGGGCGACCTCGCGCCGCTCGCGCACATGTCGGCCGTGCTGCTCGGCGTCGGTGAAGTGTTCATCCGCGGCGAGCGTGCGAGCGCGATCGACGGTCTGCGCGTCGCGGGCCTCGCGCCGCTGACGCTGCAGGCGAAGGAAGGCCTCGCGCTGCTGAACGGCACGCAGGCATCGACCGCGCTGGCGCTCGACAACATGTTCTCGATCGAAGATCTGTACCGCACGGCGCTCGTCGCCGGCGCGCTGTCGGTCGACGCGGCTGCCGGTTCGGTGAAGCCGTTCGACGCCCGCATTCATGAACTGCGCGGCCATCAAGGCCAGATCGACGCGGCGGCGTCGTACCGCGACCTGCTCGAAGGCTCGCCGATCAACCAGTCGCACCGCGACTGCGACAAGGTGCAGGATCCGTACAGCCTGCGCTGCCAGCCGCAGGTGATGGGCGCGTGCCTGGACCAGATGCGCCACGCCGCCAACGTGCTGCTGGTCGAAGCGAACGCCGTGTCGGACAACCCGCTGATCTTCCCGGACACCGGCGAAGTGCTGTCGGGCGGCAACTTCCACGCCGAGCCGGTCGCGTTTGCAGCCGACAACCTCGCGCTGGCCGCAGCGGAAATCGGCGCACTGGCCGAACGCCGCATCGCACTGCTGATCGACGCGACGCTGTCGGGCCTGCCCCCGTTCCTCGTGCGCGACGGCGGCGTGAACTCGGGCTTCATGATCGCGCACGTGACGGCTGCCGCACTCGCATCGGAAAACAAGACGCTCGCACACCCGGCGTCGGTCGACTCGCTGCCGACTTCCGCGAACCAGGAAGACCACGTGTCGATGGCGACGTTCGCCGCGCGCAAGCTCGCCGACATCGCGGACAACACGAAGCACATCCTCGCGATCGAACTGCTGGCTGCCGCACAAGGCGTCGACCTGCGCGCGCCGTACCACACGAGCCCGAAGCTGGCGCCCGCGATGGAAACGATCCGCGGCAAGGTTGCGCACTACGAGCTCGATCACTACTTCGCACCGGACATCGCAGCGATCGCGAAGCTCGTCGGCGAGCGCGCGTTCGCGAAGATCAGCCCGTTCTCGTTCGCATCGGAGCAGTAAGCCGATGAGCGCGCCGGTCTACCAGGAGATCAAGGATTTCATCCTGGGCCGCATCCACGCCGGCGAGTGGGAGGAGGGCGATCAGGTGCCGTCCGAGAACGAGCTGGCGCGCGAATTCAAGGTGGCGCGCATGACCGTCAACCGCGCGCTGCGCGAGTTGACGGCCGAGCAGGTGCTCACGCGCATGAAGGGCGCGGGCACCTACGTCGCGCGGCCGAAGTACGAGTCGACGCTGGTGGCGATCCGCAGCATCTCCGAGGAAGTCGGCGCACGCGGGCATGCGTATCACGCCAGCGTGCTCGGTCTCGATACGATCCGCGCCGACGAGGCGCTCGCCGACGAGATGCAGGTAGCCGTGCGCGCAAAGCTGTTTCATTCGCAGGTGCTGCACTTCGAGAACGACGAGCCCGTGCAGCTCGAAGAACGGTGGGTGAATCCGGCGGTCGCGCCGGATTACGCCGAGCAGGATTTCACGAACACGACGCCGAACCTGTACCTGATGCGCGCGGCCCCGCTGCAGCGCGTCGAGTACCGGATCGAAGCGGCGGCCCCGGCGCCGGAGCGGCGCGAGCAGCTGCGGATGGACGACGTCGAGCCGTGTCTGGTTTTACATCGGCGCACCTGGTCGCAGGGCGTCGTCGCCTCGGTGGCGAATCTGTGGCATCCCGGCAGCCGTTATCGCTTCACCGGGCATTTCTGATTCCTATTTGATAGTCATTTTCCTTCGGGAGCAGTCGTCATGAACCATCCGAAACACATCGATCCCCGTCTCGATCCGACGCGCACGATCCGCGCGCCGCGCGGCAGCGAGAAAGTCTGCAAGACCTGGTTGGCCGAAGCGGCCTACCGGATGATCCAGAACAACCTCGACCCGGAAGTCGCCGAGCATCCGCATGCGCTCGTCGTGTACGGCGGCATCGGCCGCGCGGCGCGCAACTGGGAATGCTACGACCAGATCCTCGCGTCGCTGAAGGATCTCGAGGAAAACGAAACGCTGCTGATTCAATCGGGCAAGCCGGTCGGTGTGTTCCGCACGCACAAGGATGCGCCGCGCGTGCTGCTGGCGAACTCGAACCTCGTGCCGCACTGGGCGAACTGGGATCACTTCCACGAGCTCGACCGCAAGGGCCTGATGATGTACGGCCAGATGACGGCCGGCAGCTGGATCTACATCGGCAGCCAGGGCATCGTTCAGGGCACCTACGAAACGTTCTTCTCGGTTGCGAACCAGCACTTCAACGGCGACCCGTCGGGCCGCTGGATCCTGACGGGCGGCCTCGGCGGCATGGGCGGCGCGCAGCCGCTGGCCGCGACGATGGCCGGCTTCTCGATGATCGCGGTCGAATGCGACGAGACGCGCATCGACTTCCGCCTGAAGACGCGTTACGTCGACAAGAAGGCGACGACGCTCGACGAAGCGCTCGGCATGATCGAGGAAGCGAAGCGCGACGGCAAGCCCGTGTCGATCGGCCTGCTCGGCAACGCGGCCGACGTGTTCCCGGAACTCGTCAAGCGCGGCATCACGCCGGACTGCGTGACCGACCAGACGAGCGCGCACGACCCGATCAACGGCTACCTGCCGCAAGGCTGGACCGTCGCGCAATGGCGCGAAGCGCAGAAGGTCGATCCGCAGAGCATCGTGAAGGTTGCGAAGCAGTCGATGGCCGTCCAGGTGCAGGCGATGCTGGATCTGCAGGAACGCGGCGCGGCGACGCTCGACTACGGTAACAACATCCGCCAGATGGCGCTGGAAATGGGCGTCGAGAACGCGTTCGACTTCCCGGGCTTCGTGCCGGCGTACATCCGTCCGCTGTTCTGCGAAGGCAAGGGCCCGTTCCGCTGGGTCGCGCTGTCGGGCGATCCGGAAGACATCTACAAGACCGACCAGAAGGTGAAGGAGCTGATCCCCGACGATCCGCACCTGCACAACTGGCTCGACATGGCACGTGAGCGCATCGCGTTCCAGGGCCTGCCGGCGCGGATCTGCTGGGTCGGCGTGAAGGATCGCTATCGCCTCGGCCAGGCGTTCAACGAGATGGTCAAGAACGGCGAACTGAAGGCCCCGATCGTGATCGGCCGCGACCACCTCGACACGGGTTCGGTCGCGAGCCCGAACCGCGAGACGGAATCGATGAAGGACGGTTCGGACGCGGTCAGCGACTGGCCGCTGCTGAACGCACTGCTGAACACGGCAGGCGGCGCATCATGGGTGTCGCTGCACCACGGCGGCGGTGTCGGCATGGGCTTCTCGCAGCACTCGGGCGTCGTGATCGTCGCCGACGGTACGGCTGAAGCGCACGAGCGGCTCGGTCGCGTGCTGCTGAACGATCCGGCGACGGGCGTGATGCGCCATGCGGATGCCGGCTACGAACTCGCGCAGCAGACGGCCCGCGAAGCCGGCCTGAAGCTGCCGATGCTCGGCCGCTGAGCATGACGGCGCTCGACCAGGCGCCGGTGAACGCGACGATGATCCGCGCAGCGGATCTCGTCGCGTCGCCGTGGAAGAACGGCGGCGGCGTGACGCGCGAGATCGGTGCGTTCCCGCCGGGCGCCGCGCTCGATGCATTCGCGTGGCGCGTGAGCGTCGCGGACGTCGGCACGGCCGGGCCGTTCTCGCGTTTCGACGGGATCGACCGCACGCTCGTGCTGCTGTCCGGCGCGGGCATGACGCTCGCCGAAGCGGGCGGGGCGCAGCACGTGCTCGACGCGCCGCTGGCCCGTGCGGATTTCGCAGGGGAAGCTACGATCGACGCGACGCTGCACGACGGCGCGACGCGCGACTTCAACCTGATGACGCGCCGCTCGGCCGTGCGCGGTGCGCTCGACGTGTGGCGCGCAGGCGCGCACGCCGTTGCGCACGCCGATACCGTGCTGCTGTTTTGCGCGACCGGCGCCGTCGGTGTCGACATCGACGGCACGCACTACGCACTGGAAGAAATGGACACGTTGCGGCTCGAAGGGCCGCGGCGTGCGTTTGACGTCGTCGTGAGCGGTAGCGGCGCGCTGCTCGCCGTATCGCTCGCCATCGGCGAACGAGACTGAACGCATGAAACCGACTGTCTGGCATCACCTGAGGCTGTGTCCGCACGGCCATCCCGACGAGACGATTGACGACGCGGCGATCGCCGTCGACGAAACCGGCACGATCGTCTGGCTCGGCGCGTTGTCCGCGCTGCCGCACGGTTATGCGCACTGGCAGCGCGAAGACCTGCACGGCGCGTGGGTGACGCCGGGTCTCGTCGATTGCCATACGCACCTCGTGTACGGCGGCACGCGTGCGGACGAATTCGCGCAGCGCCTCGCGGGCGTCAGCTATGAGGAAATCGCGCGGCAGGGCGGCGGGATCGTCTCGACGGTGCGCGCGACACGTGCGGCCGACGAGACGACGCTGTTCGTGCAGGCCGCCGCGCGCCTGCAGCCGCTGCTCGCCGAAGGCGTGACCGCGATCGAGATCAAGTCGGGCTACGGGCTCGACCTCGCGAGCGAACGCAAGATGCTGCGCGTCGCACGCCAGCTCGGCGAGCGCTTCCCGGTCACGGTGTACACGACCTTCCTCGGCGCGCATGCGCTGCCGCCCGAATACGCGGGCCGTGCGGACGCGTACATCGACGAAGTGTGCGACCGGATGCTGCCGGCGCTGGCCGATGAAGGCCTCGTCGACGCGGTCGACGTGTTCTGCGAACGCATCGGCTTCTCGCTCGCACAGACGGAGCGCGTGTTCGAGGCCGCGACGCGGCGCGGGCTGCCCGTGAAGCTGCATGCGGAGCAATTGTCGAACGCGGGCGGCACGGCTTTGGCCGCGCGTTACCGCGCGCTGTCCGCCGACCACCTCGAGTTTCTCGACGAAGCCGGCATCGAGGCGATGAAGGCGGCCGGCACGGTCGCCGTGCTGCTGCCCGGCGCGTATTACTTCATCCGCGAGACGCAACTGCCGCCGATCGAACTGCTGCGCAAGCACGGCGTGCCGATCGCACTCGCGACCGATCACAACCCCGGCACGTCGCCGCTCGAATCGCTGCTGCTGACGTTGAACCTGGGCTGCACGCTGTTCCGCATG
This sequence comes from Burkholderia cepacia, assembly GCF_029962485.1. Classification (NCBI taxonomy): domain Bacteria; kingdom Pseudomonadati; phylum Pseudomonadota; class Betaproteobacteria; order Burkholderiales; family Burkholderiaceae; genus Burkholderia; species Burkholderia cepacia. The sequence goes on along the minus strand of NZ_CP073637.1, from coordinate 2,444,990 downwards.
ACGGTGCCCGAAGTGCTGCAGGGCGTGACGCGCCATGCAGCCGCGGCGCTCGGCCGCGCGGATCGCCACGGCGCGCTCGAAGTCGGCCGGCAGGCCGATTTCGCCGCATGGTCGGTCGGCTCGCTGTCGGAGCTCGCGTACTGGATCGGCCGGCCGCTGTGCGAGCAGGTCGTTCGCGGCGGCTCGACCGTGTTTCGCCGGATGAACGGATAGTTTTGCAGGGGGCCGGGCACGTTCGCGTGTGATCCGGCCGCTCGACAAGGAATCAGAATGACCGACACCATGTTGTTCGCGGACCATGCATACCTGCCCGACGGCTGGCGCCGCAATGTGCTGCTGCGCTGGGACGCGGCCGGCACGCTGACCGGCGTGATGCCCGATACCGATGCGCCGGCAGGCGTCGCGCGTGCGGCCGGGCCGGTGATGCCCGGCATGCCGAACCTGCATTCGCACGCATTCCAGCGCGCGATGGCGGGGCTCACCGAATACCGCGCGAATCCCGCCGACAGCTTCTGGAGCTGGCGCGACCTGATGTACCGATTCGCGCTGAAGATCACGCCTGACGCGCTCGCGGCGATCGCACGCTGGCTGTATGTCGAGATGCTCAAGTGCGGCTACACGTCGGTGTGCGAATTCCATTACGTGCATCACGCACAGGATGGCTCGCGCTATCCGCAGATCGCGGAGCTGGGCACGCGCGTGATCGATGCCGCACGCTCGGCCGGCATCGGCATCACGATGCTGCCCGTGTCGTACCAGTTCGCCGGCTTCGGCAACAAGCCGCCGCGCGACGACCAGCGCCGCTTCATCAACACGCCCGACGGCCTGCTCGAACTACTCGACACGATGCGTCGCGCGGCGCCCGAGCACGGCGGCCTGCGCTATGGCGTGGCGCCGCACTCGCTGCGCGCGGTGTCGGAGAACGGCTTGCGCACGCTGATCGACGGGCTGCCCGACGACGCACCTGTTCACATCCATATCGCCGAGCAGACGGCCGAAGTCGACGACTGCGTGCGCGCATACGGCGCGCGTCCCGTCCAGTGGCTGCTCGACCGATTCGACGTCGATGCGCGCTGGTGCCTCGTGCACGCGACGCACGTCGATGCGGCCGAAACGGCCGCGCTCGCAAAGCGTCGTGCGGTCGCCGGCCTGTGCCTGACGACCGAAGCGAACCTCGGCGACGGTGTGTTCCCGGCCGTCGACTATCTCGCGCAGGGCGGCGTGATCGGCGTCGGCTCGGACAGCCACGCATCGGTCGACTGGCGCTCGGAGCTGCGCCTGCTCGAATACGGGCAGCGGCTCGTGCATCGCGCGCGCAACGTGCTGGCGAGCGAGTCGCAGGCGCATGTCGCCGATCGTTTGTTCGACGCATCGCTCGCGGGCGGCGCACAGGCAAGCGGGCGGCGCGTCGGTGCGCTGCGCGAAGGCTGCCGTGCCGACTGGCTCGTGCTCGATCGCGATCATCCGGCGATCGCCGAACACGACAGCACGTCGTGGCTGTCGGGTATCGTGTTCGCCGAGCATGGCGATACACCCGTGCTCGACGTCTACACGGGCGGCGAGCGCGTCGTGAGCGGCCGCCGCCATCGCGACGAAGCCGCTGCGTATGCCGACTACCGCGCCGCGCTGGCGCAACTGCTGCGCTGACGCGCGGCAACCGGCGCACGCCGCGCGCGTGCGCCGGCAGACTCTTACGGTGATGCGACATGACTGAACAACCGGCTGTATTCACGCTGAAGCAGGGCACGCTGCCGCTGCTGATCTCGATTCCGCACGCAGGCACGCACATCCCCGACGACATCGCCGCGACGATGACGCCCGACGCGCGGTTCGTCGACGATTGCGACTGGCATCTCGAGCGGCTGTACGGCTTCGCGGCCGATCTCGGCGCATCGATCCTCGTGCCGTCGCACGCGCGTTACGTCGTCGACCTGAACCGTCCGCCCGACAACGAGAACCTGTATCCGGGCCAGGACACCACCGGGCTCGTGCCGGTCGATACGTTCGACAAGGCGCCGCTCTATCCGGCGAACGCGCTGCCCGGCAACGACGAGATCATGCGCCGCCGCGACCGCTACTGGCTGCCGTATCACGACGCGCTGCAGGGCGAGATTGCACGCCTGAAGCGCGAGCACGGCCGCGTGCTCGTGTGGGAAGCGCATTCGATCCGCTCGCATGTGCCGCGCTTCTTCGAAGGCCGCCTGCCGGACTTCAATTTCGGCACGTCGAGCGGCGTGACGGCCACACCGGGCCTCGCGGAGGCACTGGCTGCGCGCGTGCTCGCGCATGGCGGCTATACGGCCATCGCGAACGGGCGCTTCAAGGGCGGCTACATCACGCGTCACTACGGCGTGCCCGACACGGGTGTCGAGGCCGTGCAGCTCGAGCTGTCGCAGATCACCTACATGGAAGAGACGCGTCCGTACGCGTACGACGAAGCGCGTGCGGCACGGATCGCACCGCTGCTGCAGACGCTCGTCGAGACTGCGCTCGCCCATCGCTGAACGCGGGACGTGCGCATGCGGCAGCGCGGCGGAGCAGGGCGTGGCGGCCCGCCAGCACGCAGCATGCGCGCCGACGCGATGCACAACACGGCATCGATCGCTGAGATCGATGCCGTTTTTTTCGTCTGATCGATGTCGTCATCGGCACCTGAAAATTTGACGCAATTTTTAGGTGATATAAGCTGAATGTCAGGAAGTCGTCACGCGCGCACCGGCGGCGAGGGCATCGACAATGCTCAAACCGCGCCGGAATCCGCTGCGAGACACCTTGCCGACGTGTCGCAGCGCGGCTTTGCCGCATGCGCTTCATCGCGACGCGTGTCCTGCCTCCTTCAGTCAGTCGAGTACGATCGTGAAAGCCGCCAGCCCTTCGATACGCCGGACGCGAAGTCCGTCGGCGGGCGCGCCGCCTCAGGCCGGGCCGAACCGGCATGCTGATTGCGGCACGCGTGCCGCCCCTTTACGCGAGCCTCGTTTCTTCGCCATTTCCCATCGCGGCCTGCGCCGCTTCAACCTCGTGACCGCGCACGTGTTCAGCGCGGTGCAGTGCGACGGCAGCGCATCCTTGTTGCCCTAGCGTCCTTTTCCGCATCCGTCCCGGGCCGCACCGCCGCTTGGCGCATCGTCCGCGCGGCAGGATCGCGCATGCGTACGCGCTGCGTGACTGCGCGTGCGTGCGGCGCAACCGCAGGCCGTCATCGTCCCGTGCGCACGCGTGTGGCGCGCGATTACCGCAGAGGGAGGGACGCTCATGCGTGCGCGCCCGATCGTAGCCGTCACCGCCGACCGCATCCTGCGCGGTGCGCATCCGAATCACACGGCCGGCGAGAAGTACCTGGCCGCGCTCGTCGACGGCGCCGGCGCGCTGGCGTTCGTGCTGCCCGCGCTCGGCGCGCGCCAGCCGGCCGAAGCCATCGTCGCGGCGGTCGACGGGTTGCTGTTTACCGGCAGCTACTCGAACGTCGAACCGCATCATTACGGCGGTGCCGCGAGCGCGCCCGACACATTGCACGACCCCGCGCGCGATGCGACCGCGCTGCCGCTGATCCGCGCGGCGATCGATGCGGGCGTGCCCGTGCTCGCGATCTGCCGCGGCATGCAGGAGCTGAACGTCGCATACGGCGGCACGCTGCATCAGCGGCTGCACGCGATGAACGGCTTCGACGATCATCGCGAACGGCCGGCCGATCCGCTCGAACGGCAGTACGGCCCCGCACACGCCGTGCAACTCGCGCCGGGCGGCCTGCTGCAGCGGATCGCGCGCGGCGCGCACGAGGCGACGGTCAATTCGCTGCACGATCAGGGCATCGCTCGCCTCGGCGCGGGGCTCGCTGTCGAGGCGAGTGCACCCGACGGGCTCGTCGAGGCCGTCAGCGTGCGCGGCGCGCGTGCGTTCGCGCTCGGCGTGCAGTGGCATCCCGAATGGCGCTACGCGGAACAGCCGCTGTCGCGCGACATCTTCGCGGCATTCGGCGCGGCGTGCCGCGCGCGCATGACGCACCGCATTCATGCAGCCGGCGGCGCGATGGCGTCGCCGGCTGCATCCGACGTCGACTGAACGAGGCCGATCATGCAACCCGAACTGAGCGAATTCCTGCGGCAGCACCGCATCACCGAGGTCGAAGCGATCATCCCCGACATGGCCGGCATCGCGCGCGGCAAGATCATCCCGCGCAACAAGTTCGAATCCGGCGAATCGATGCGGCTGCCGCAGGCCGTGATGGTGCAGACCGTCACCGGCGACTATCCGGAGGACGGCACACTGACCGGCGTGACCGATCCCGACATGGTGTGCGTGCCCGATCCGTCGACGATTTGCCTGATCCCGTGGGCCGTCGATCCGACCGCGCAGGTGATCCACGACTGCGTGCATTTCGACGGCTCGCCGGTCGAGATCTCGCCGCGCTACGTACTGCGCCGCGTGCTCGACCTGTACAAGGAAAAGGGCTGGAAACCCGTCGTCGCGCCGGAGCTCGAGTTCTATCTCGTCGACATGAATGCCGATCCCGACCTGCCGCTGCGTCCGCCGATCGGTCGCACGGGGCGCGCGGAAACGGGCCGCCAGTCGTATTCGATCGAGGCCGTCAACGAGTTCGATCCGCTATTCGAGGACATCTACGAGTACTGCGAAATGCAGGGCCTCGATATCGAGACGCTGATCCATGAAGTCGGTGCCGCGCAGATGGAGATCAACTTCGTGCACGGCGACGCGCTGCCGTTGGCCGACCAGGTGTTCCTGTTCAAGCGCACGGTGCGCGAGGCCGCGCTGCGTCACAACATGTACGCGACTTTCATGGCCAAGCCGATGGAAAACGAACCGGGATCCGCGATGCACATTCACCAGAGCCTGGCGGACATGCACACCGGGCGGAACCTGTTCGCAGGCGAGGACGGTTCGGTGTCGCCGCTGTTCCACAGCTACCTCGCGGGGCTGCAGAGATACACGCCGGCGCTGATGCCGATCTTCGCGCCGTACATCAATTCGTACCGCCGGCTATCGCGTTTCATGGCCGCGCCGATCAACGTGCAGTGGGGCTACGACAACCGCACGGTCGGCTTCCGCATCCCGCAGTCGAGCCCTGTCGCGCGCCGCATCGAGAACCGAATTCCGGGCGTCGACTGCAACCCGTACCTCGTGTTCGCGGCAACGCTCGCCGCCGGTTATCTCGGCATGACGCAGCAACTCGCGCCGACCGAGCCGATCGCATCGGACGGTTACGACCTGCCTTACCAGTTGCCGCGCAACCTCGAAGAGGGCATCTCGTTGATGGCCGCATGCGAGCCGCTCGCCGGCATCCTGGGCGACAAGTTCGTGAAGGCTTACCTGGCATTGAAGGAAACCGAATACGAAGCGTTCTTCCGCGTGATCAGCTCGTGGGAACGCAGACATCTGCTGCTGCACGTATGAACGTGCGGCGCTGTTTTACGGAGGAAACATGATCGATCGAAACGAAGCCTTCTCGCCGCACTCGACCGCCGAATACCGCGCGCTCGACGCCGCGCACCACATCCACCCGTTCTCGGACATGGGCGCGCTGAACCGCGCCGGCAGCCGCGTGATCGTGAAGGCCGACGGCGTCTACCTGTGGGATTCGGAAGGCAACAAGGTCATCGACGGCATGGCCGGCCTGTGGTGCGTGAATGTCGGCTACGGCCGCAAGGAACTCGCCGACGCCGCGTATCGCCAGCTGCAGGAACTGCCGTTCTACAACACGTTCTTCAAGACCACGCACCCGCCGGTGATCGACCTCTCCGCGATGCTCGCGGAAGTCACGCCGGCCGGCTTCAACCACTTCTTCTATTGCAACAGCGGCTCGGAAGGCAACGACACCGTGCTGCGCCTCGTGCACCAGTACTGGCGCGTGCAGGGCAAGCCGCAGAAGAAATACGTGATCTCGCGCAAGAACGGCTACCACGGCTCGACGATCGCAGGCGGCACGCTCGGCGGGATGGGCTACATGCACGAGCAGATGCCCTCGAAGGTCGAGCACATCGTGCACATCGACCAGCCGTATTTCTTCGGCGAAGCGCAGCCGGGCGAGACGCCGGAAGCGTTCGGCCTCGCGCGCGCGCAGCAGCTCGAAGCGAAGATTCTCGAACTCGGCGCGGAGAACGTCGCCGCGTTCATCGGTGAGCCGTTCCAGGGCGCGGGCGGCGTGATCTTCCCGCCGTCGACGTACTGGCCGGAAATCCAGCGGATCTGCCGCAAGTACGACATCCTGCTCGTGGCCGACGAGGTGATCGGCGGCTTCGGCCGGACCGGCGAATGGTTCGCGCACCAGCACTTCGGCTTCGAGCCGGATCTGATCACGATGGCCAAGGGCCTCACGTCGGGCTACGTGCCGATGGGCGCGGTCGGCATTCACGAGCGCGTGGCGCGGCCGATCATCGACAACGGCGAATTCAATCACGGGCTCACGTACTCGGGCCACCCGGTGGCGGCGGCCGTCGCGGTCGCGAACCTGAAGCTGCTGCGCGACGAAGGGATCGTCGAGCGCGTGAAGAACGACATCGGGCCGTATTTCCAGCGCCGGCTGCGCGACGCGCTGGGTGATCATCCGGTCGTCGGCGAGATTGCGGGTACGGGGCTGGTCGCGGGCGTTCAGCTTGCGCGCGATCGCGGCCGGCGCGAGCGGTTCGGTGCGGATGTCGATATTGGCACGATCTGCCGCGACTTCTGCTTCAACGGCAACCTGATCATGCGCGCGACGGGCGACCGGATGTTGCTGTCGCCGCCGCTCGTGATTCGTGAGGCGGAGGTCGACGAGATCGTCGATAAGGCGAAGCGCGCGTTCGATGCGACGGCGGAGCGGGTGGGGCACGCACGGTAAGTCCGTGCAGCGTGCGTGGTGTGGTTCCGGGACGGCATTGCCGCCCGGATGTGCACGCTTTGACGAGTGCGACACCAAAACGAAAAGGCCCTGCGTCGTGAGACGCAGGGCCTTGAATTCTTTGGTGGGCGGTACTGGGATCGAACCAGTGACCCCTGCCGTGTGAAGGCAGTGCTCTACCGCTGAGCTAACCGCCCAAAGAAGCTGAAATTATGTCAGTGCTTTGAGGGTCTGTAAAGTACTTTCTGCAAATATTTTTCAGGCCCGCGCAACGATCGGTCAGCCGGCCGTCGACGGCTCGACGAGATCCAGGATCGACCCGTCGCGCTTGAGCGTCGCGAGCACGATGCTCGAGTTGATCGACATCACGCCCGCGGCGCGGTGCAGCCGGTTGATCACGAAATCCGAATAGTGATCGAGGTCGCGCGCGCGAACCGCCAGCACGTAGTTCGACCCGCCCGTGACGATCTGCGCCGCGATGACCTCCGGCCACTGCTGGATCGCTTCCACGAACCGGTCGTGCCACTCGGGTACGTCAGGCCGCATCGACACATGCACGAGCGCCTCGAACGCGACGCCGACTTTCTTCGGCTCGATCGCGCAGCGATACCCGGTAATGGCGCCGCGTTCCTCCAGCAGTTTCACGCGCCGCAGGCATGCCGACGGCGACAGCGCGACCGCGTTCGCGAGGTCCTGATTGCTGATGCGTCCGTCCCGTTCGAGGTGCCGGAGGATCCGCATATCGGTTCGATCCAGAGTCATTTCGCAGAATCCGGTGAATTTTGAGAATGGATCCGCAGACTCTACTGCAATCTGGCGAGTTCGTCATCGAAAAGTGAAGCTCATTCTATTTCGTCCTCGATAACATGCGCCCCATGTCCCGACTGCCCATCCCGGCGCAACGTGATGCCGCCGGTCGCGCCGCTGCTTTCAACCTCTACCGCCATTTCGCCATGTACGAACACATTCCCGCCTACCCGGGCGATCCGATCCTGTCGCTGTTCCAGGCCTTCCAGCAGGATGCGCATCCGCACAAGGTCAACCTGAGCATCGGTCTCTACTACGACGACACGGGCCGGATTCCGGTTCTCGGCAGCACGCGCATCGCGGCCGAGCGTCTGCGCGAAGCCGGCGCGCCGCACACCTATCTGCCGATGGAGGGGCTTGCCGCGTATCGGCAGGGCGTGCAGCGCCTCGTGTTCGGCGACGACTGCGCGGCGCTCGCGGAAGGGCGCATCGCGACGCTTCAGACTCTCGGCGGATCGGGCGCGATCCGGCTCGGCGCGGAATTCGTGAAGCGCTATTTCCCCGACAGTGCGATCTGGATCAGCGACCCGACGTGGGACAACCACCGCGTGATCTTCTCGGCCGCCGGCCTCGACGTGCATACGTATCCGTACTACGACGCATTGCGCAATGACATCCGCGTCGACGCGATGCTTGCCGCGCTCGATGCGTTGCCGGCGCGCAGCGTCGTGCTGCTGCAGCCGTGCTGCCACAACCCGACGGGGCTCGACCTCGGCCGCGACGCGTGGCGCGCGGTGATCGACGTGCTCGCGCGGCGCGGGCTGATTCCGTTTCTCGACATGGCGTACCAGGGCTTCGGCGACGGTCTCGCCGACGACGCGTGGGCCGTGCGCGCGATCGTCGATGCCGGGTTGCCCGCGATCGTCGGCAATTCGTTTTCGAAGAACTTCTCGCTGTACGGCGAGCGCGTCGGCGGGCTGTCGGTCGTCTGCGCGAACGCGGGCGAGGCCGCGACGGTGCTGAGTCAGTTGCAGGCCGGCGTGCGCCGCACCTATTCGAGCCCACCGCTGTTCGGCGCGCAACTCGTGTCGACCGTGCTGAACGACGACGCGCTGCGCGCGCGCTGGGAAGACGAGGTCGCGCAGGTGCGCACGCGCATCAAGCGGATGCGCGGCGAACTGAAGGCGCGGCTCGATGCGCGGCTGCCAGACCGTGCGTTCGACGCACTCGTCGCGCAGCGCGGGATGTTCAGCTACACGGGCATGGCAGCGACCGACGTCGACCGGTTGCGTGCATCGCACGGCGTCTATCTGCTGCGCTCCGGCCGCATGTGCATCGCTGGCCTGAACGATGCGAATGTCGACCACGTCGCCAACGCGATCGCCGATGTGCTCGGCGGCGCGTCGCGGCAGGCCGCCTGAATGTCCCGGTCCCGATCACAAGGAGGACACGATGGCTGAAACGATTCCGGTCGACCTGCCGCAGCTCGCACAACCTTTCTCGTGGGCGACCCGCGCCGGCGGGTTGATGTTTACGGGGCACGGGCCGGTCGACGCATCCGGTGCGATCGCCGGCGACACGATGACCGAACAGGCGCGCATCACGCTCGCGAATCTCGCGAAGGCCGTCGCGGCGGCCGGCGCGACGATGGACGACGTCGCGCAGGTGCTCGTCTACCTGTCCGACGTGAAGGCGATGCCCGAATTCGACGCCGAATACCGGCGCCACTTTCGCGAACCGTATCCGAACCGGACGTGCGTCGGCGTGCAGGGTTTCGCGCATCCGGCGATGCGCGTCGAACTCGTCGCGTACGTCGCGCTGCCTGTGGCGCACACCTAGCAGGAACACCGCATTGCGTGGCGCGCAGTCACGCAATCATCGACAAACGACAACAGGACTGGAGGAGAACATGAGGACAATCCATAAATTCGCACTGCCAATGATGGCCGGTGCGCTTGCCGCGAGCGGCGCGATGGCGCAGAGCAGCGTGACGCTGTACGGAATCGTCGACCAGAGCATTCGCTACACGACGCATGCCGACGCGTCGAACGGTGCGAGCGTGCAGATGACCAACGGCGCGATCACGAACAGCCGCTGGGGGCTGAAGGGCAGCGAAGCGCTCGGCGGCGGGCTGAAGGCGATCTTCCAGCTCGAGAGCGGCTTCGAGCCGCAGAACGGGCAGCTCGACGGCGCGCTGTTCGGTCGCTACGCGTATGTCGGTCTTGCGAGCGACTGGGGTACCGTGAAGCTCGGCCGCCAGGCGACCGAGGCGTTCAACCTGTTCGGCGATCTCGATCCGCTGACGGTCGGCAACTACACGGCCAACATGTGGCCGTATTTCCTCACGCAAGGCCGTGCGAGCAACGTCGTCAGCTACGACGGCACGTTCGGCGGGTTGAACGTCGGCGCGAGCTACGGCTTCGGCGGCGTCGCGGGCAGCCTTGGCGCGAATGCGTATTGGGGCACGCACGTGTCGTACACGCAGGGCGGGCTGATGGTCGGCGCGACGTACCAGCAGGTGCGGGACCTGAGCAGCCGCGCGCAGCAGGCGTGGGGCGCGGGCGCGCGCTACGCGTTCGGCGCGGCGACGCTGTACGCGGGCTATCTCGGCGGCATCGATCGTACGGGCATGCTCGACCAGCAACTGCTGAACGCGCCGGGCCGCGACGTGACCTACGGTGCGTTCGCGGACAACCCGCGTCGCGACGCGATCTTCTATACGGGTGCGAGCGTCAAGGTCACGCCGGCCGTGTCGGTGACGGGCGTCGCGTATTACGACGACATCCGCAACGTCAACGGCGTGGCCGGTAACGGCGGCAAGCGCTACACGGGCGTGCTCGAGGCCGAGTACGCTTTGTCGAAGGCAACGCAGGTCTACGCGACGGTCGACTACAACCGCGTGACGGGCGGCGCGTTCACGGAAATGCCCGGACGCGGCAACCAGACGGGCGTCGCGGCCGGCCTGCGCCACATGTTCTGAGCCCGCGGCGCGCGGCGGCCGGCCGTCCGGCGCCGGGCCGCGCGCCGTCGACATTCCGACCGGACAATCGCTTTCGAACGAGGTCATTCGATGCAACCAGAAGGGCAATTCCAGCATATCGCGGCGCGCGAGCAAGGCCTGCGCCGCACGCTTACCGCGCGGCAGATGGCGATGATCGCGATCGGCGGCGCCATCGGCACCGGCCTCTTTCTCGGCAGCGGCTTCGCGATCGGCTTCGCGGGCCCGAGCGTGCTCGTCAGCTACGCGATTGGCGCGTTCATCTCGCTGCTGCTGATGGGCTGTCTCGCCGAGATGACGGTCGCGCACCCGACATCCGGTTCGTTCGGTGCGTACGCCGAACATTACGTGAGCCCGTGGGCCGGGTTCCTTGTGCGCTACGCGTACTGGGCGTGCATCGTGCTCGCGGTCGGCACCGAGGTCACCGCGATCGCGCTGTACATGAAGTACTGGTTGCCGGGCGTGCCGGGCTGGCTGTGGATCGTCGGGTTCTCCGCGCTGCTGGTGTTCGTCAACGCGCGTAGCGTCGATGTGTTCGGCGCGGTCGAGTACGGCTTCTCGGTCGTGAAGATCGCGGCGATCGTCGGCTTCATCGTGCTCGGCGCCTATGTCGTGTTCGGCAATCCGGGGCTGGTCGGCGACGGCTCGGCACGCGCGGGATTCCACCATTACACGGATCACGGCGGCTTTTTTCCGAAGGGGGCGTGGGGCACCTGGGTCGCGGTGATCGTGTCGATCTTCAGCTACCTGAGCATCGAGATGATCGCGGTCGCGGCCGGTGAAGCCGAGGATCCCGAGCGCGCGGTCACGCGTGCGTTCCGCTCGACGATCGTGCGGCTCGTGCTGTTCTACCTCGTCACGCTCGCGCTGATGCTCGCGATCGTGCCGTGGACGGCGGCGGGGCGCGACGAAAGCCCGTTCGTGAAGGTGATGGAGGCAATCCACCTGCCGGGCGCGGCCGGACTGATCAACTTCGTCGTGCTGATCGCCGCGCTGTCCGCAATGAACAGCCAGCTCTACATCACGACGCGGATGATGTTCAGCCTGTCGCGTGCGGGGCATGCGCCGAAGGCGCTCGGGGAAGTGAACGCGCGCGGTGTACCGTTCGGCGCACTGATGCTGTCGACGCTCGGCATCGCGCTTGCGACCGTGCTGAGCGTGTTGTATCCGGACGCGTCGTTCACGATCATGATGGCCGTGTCGATGTTCGGCGCGCTGTTCACGTGGATGATGATCTTCGTCACGCACTACTGCTTCCGGCGGCGTCGCGCGGCGCTCGGCCTGCCGGCGCCCGCGTTCCGGATGCGCGGTTTTCCGCTGCTCACGCTGCTCGGCGCGGGCCTGATGCTCGCGGTGATGGTGACGACCTACTTCACGGCGGAATTCCACATGACGCTGATCTTCGGTATTCCGTTCCTGGTTGCGCTGTCGGTCGTGTACGCGGTGTGGTATCGACGCGCGCAGCCGGTGCTGCAGCCCGGCGCGAAGTCGTGACGTAGCGGCGGGCGAGCGCGTTCAGCCAGCGAGCGCGGGCAGCCCGTCGATCGATGCGCGCACGTAGTCGGCGAAGCGCAGCGCAACCGGCTCGGCGGTGCCGCTGCGCTTTAACGCGAGCGTGCGCGATTCGAGCGACGCATCCTTCAGCGGCCGGAACGCGAGCCGGTCGCTCTTCGCCTGCTGCAGCACGCGCGGCACCAGCGCGACACCCATCCCGAACTCGATCATCGACAGGATCGTCTGCCACAGGCGCGCTTCGTGGCGGATCAGCGGACTGAATCCCGCGTTCACGCATTGCGCGATGATCAGGTCGTGATAGTGCGGCGCCGCTTCGCGCGGAAACAGGATGAACGGTTCCGCCGCGAGCGCGGCGAGCGCGACCTGCTTGCGCCGGGCGAGCGGATGCGCGGCCGGCAGGCAGCACACGAACGGCTCAGCATAGACGGGTACCGATTCGACCTCGGGCGGGAAGTGGCCCCAGTGCGCGTAGCCGAGATCGATCTGGCCGCGCTGGATCGCCTGAACCTGCGCCTGCGTGTTCATCTCGCTCAGCACGACCTCGACGCCCGGGTAGTCGGCCTCGAAGCGCCGCACCGCATCGGGCAGCCCGCGATACAGCATCGAATGGACGAAGCCGATCCGCAGCCGCCCCGCGAGGCCCGACGCGGAGCGCACCGTCAGGCGCTCGGCTTCGGCCGCTTGCAGCAGCAACCGGCGCGCTTCGCCGAGCAGCACCTCGCCCGCGTTGGTCAGCGCGACGGTCTTGTTGGTGCGCGAGAACAACTGCACGCCGAGCGCGTCTTCGAACTTGCGGATGTCGAAACTCAGCGCCGGCTGCGAGATGAAGAGGCGCTTCGCTGCGCGCCCGAAATGCAGTTCCTCGGCGACCGCCACGAAATAGCGCAACTGCCTCAGTTCCATGGTGTCTCCTCCCGACGTCGGCATCGATAAGCGATATCTATCGTACCGGATAAATCCTGTATTGGACGCTTATCGATCGCGCGCCTACGCTCTGCGGAAGGCTTTGCGCGGGACTGGCCGGGCGCCGCGGCGGCGCCTCCAGCCGACGTGCAGGCAACCCAGGAGACGCACGCATGAACGACACCGCTCGCACGCCGGACGCCGGCGCATCCAACATCCCCGACAGCCGGGGCATCAATTTCTTCACCGCCGATCCCGACCTCGGCGCGTTGCTGAAGCTGCATCTCGGCGACGCGCACTATGCCGAACTCGAGCCGCGGCTGCGCACGCTCGGCGCACGCGTGTCCGGCGAGCTCGACGAATGGGCGTCGCGCGCGGACAAGCACCCGCCCGTGCTCGAGCACCGCAACCGGCGCGGCGAGGCCGTGCAGCGGATCGACAAGGATCCCGCGTACGTCGCGCTCGAACGCGTTGCCTATGCGGAGCTCGGGCTCGCGTCGCTGAGCCACGGGCCGGAATCCGTGCCGCCGCTCGTCAAGTACGCGCTGACGTTCCTGTTCGTCCAGGCGGAGTTCGGGCTGTGCTGCCCGGTCAGCATGACCGACTCGTTGACGCGTACGCTGCGCCGCTTCGGCGATCCGGCGCTTGTCGCGCGTTACCTGCCGATGCTCGCATCGCGCGACTTCGACACGCTGTACCAGGGCGCGATGTTCATGACCGAGCAGGCAGCCGGCTCCGACGTCGCCCGGATCGCGACGCGCGCAGCGCGCGAGACGAACGCACACGGCGAGACCGTCTGGCGCCTGACCGGCGACAAATGGTTCTGCTCGAATGCCGACGCCGATCTCGCGATGGTCCTCGCGCGGCCCGAGGGCGCGCCGGACGGCATCAAGGGCCTGGCGCTGTTCCTGCTGCCGAAGACGTTGCCGGACGGCACGCGCAACCGCTACCGGATCGTGCGCCTGAAGGACAAGCTCGGCAGCCGTTCGATGGCGAGCGGCGAGATCGCGCTCGAAGGTGCGCAGGCGTTCCTGATCGGCGAGGTCGGCCGCGGTTTTCACCAGATGGCCGACATGATCAACATGTCGCGGCTGTCGAACGGCGTGCGCGCGGCGGGGCTGATGCGGCGTGCGTTGAACGAGGCGCTGCACGTCGCCGCGCATCGCGAGGCGTTCGGCCGCAAGCTGATCGAGATGCCGCTGATGCAGCGCCAGCTGATGAAGATGCTGCTGCCGGCCGAGGCCGCGCGCGCGATGTTCATGCAGATTGCGCTGCTGCTGCCGCAGGCCGACGCGGGTGACGAGCAGGCCGCGCGCTGCGTGCGGATCCTGACGCCGCTGATCAAGTTTCGCGCGTGCCGCGACGCGCGCCGCGTGACGGGCGATGCGATGGAAGTGCGCGGGGGCACCGGCTACATCGAGGAATGGAGCGACGCGCGCATCGTGCGCGATGCGCATCTCGGCTCGATCTGGGAGGGCACGAGCAACATCGTCGCGCTGGACGTCGCGCGGGCCGCGCAGCGCGAGCACGCACTCGATGCGCTGCGCGCGTTCCTGGGCGACCGGCTCGGCGCGGCGCCGCTGCCCGATGCGAGCCGCGCGGCGCTGCGGCGCATTCTCGCGCGCGCCTGCGATGCGCTGGCGCGGGTCGCGGCGGAAGGCGACGACGCACGCGTGCGGCAGGCCGCGTCCGCGCTGTACTACGCGAGCGCGGCCGTGCTGATGGCCTGCGAGGGCGTGCGCCTTGCGCCGGACTTCCGGCGTCTCGCGCTCGCGCACCTGATCGTGCGCCACAAGCTGCTGCCGGTCGATCCGCTCGCGCCGGCGTCGCGCGACGACGAATCGGCCGCGTTCGATGCGTTGCTGCGCGGTACGCCGGTCGCGCTCGACACGGCGCTTGACCTGTTGCCGGAGGTCGAACGATGAGCGCGACGAATGCGACGAATGCGACGAATGCGACGAATGCGACGAATGCGACGAATGCGACGAATGCGACGAATGCGACGAATGCGACGAATGCGACGAATGCGACGAATGCGACGAATGCGACGAATGCGACGAACGCGACGAACGCGACGAACGCGACGAACGCGACCCAAGGCGCACTGGACGGCCTGAAAGTCGTCGACCTGAGCCGTGTGCTCGGTGGCCCGTATTGCACGCAAGCGCTCGCTGACCACGGTGCGGCGGTGGTCAAGATCGAACCGCCTGCCGGCGACGAAACACGCGGCTGGGGGCCGCCGTTCGTCGGCGATACCGCGTGGTATTTCATGGGCGTCAATCGCAACAAGGAAGGGCTCGCGCTCGACCTGTCGCGCGACGAAGGGCGCGCGATCCTGTGGCGCCTGCTCGAAGAGGCCGACGTGCTCGTCGAGAATTTCAAGCCCGGCACGCTCGCGCGCTGGGGGATGGACTATGCACGCGACCTGCAGCCGCGCTTCCCGCGGCTGATCCACTGCGCGGTGACGGGCTTCGGCGACGAAGGCCCGCTCGGCGGGCTGCCCGGCTACGACGCGGTGATCCAGGCGATGGCCGGGCTGATGAGCGTCAACGGCGAACGCGATGGCGATGCGACGCGCATCGGTCTGCCGATCGTCGACATGGTCACGGGGCTCAATGCGCTCGCCGGCATCCTGCTGGCGCTGGCCGAGCGCGAGAAGAGCGGGCGCGGACAGTCGATCGACATTGCGCTGTACGACTGCGGCGTGTCGCTGCTGCATCCGCACCTGCCGAACTTCTTCGGCTCCGGGCGCGTACCGGAGCGCAGCGGCAACGCGCATCCGAACATCGCGCCTTACGACAGCTACCGCACGGCGACCGTGCCGATTTTCCTCGCGGTCGGCAACGACCGGCAGTTCGCGCGGCTCGTCGCGCATCTCGGTGCGCCGGCGCTCGCCAGCGATCCGCGCTTCGTCGACAACCGCAGCCGCTGCGCGCACCGGCCCGAGCTGAAGGCCGAACTGGAAGCGCGGCTCGCCGCGCACGCGTGCGAGCCGCTCGCGCACGACCTGATGGCGGCCGGCGTGCCGTGCGGGCCGGTACGGACGGTGGCCGACGTCGCGCACGATCCGCATGCGCTGCACCGGAACCTGTTCGTCGAGATCGGCGCGTATCGCGGCACCGCGTCGCCGGTGAAGCTGTCGCGCACGCCGGCGACCTATCGTTCGCCGCCACCCGCGCTCGGCGGCGACACGCGTGCCGTGCTCGACCGGCTCGGCGTCGATCGCGCGCTTCAGCAGCAACTGCTCGAGGCCGGTGTTCTGAGGGCGGCGCCCGACCAGACGTGACCGGCCGACGAGGCCCGCAGGCGAGCATGACGGGCCGACGGACCGCAACGAAAAGCAACGAAAAGCAGCGCAACACAGGGCAACGCACCCTGGAGCAACCTCGCCGGCCGGCGGCGTAGAGCCGGCCACCCGGAAAAGGCGCGCGACAGTCGCGCCACCGATCACAGACATGGAGACATCAATGAGCCGTCCGCAATCCCCGTCCGCCGCTCAGCCGCAGCCGCGGCCTGGCCGCGCCGCCTTCGCGGCGTTCGTCGGCACCACGATCGAGTGGTACGACTTCTACATCTACGGCACGGCCGCGGCGCTCGTGTTCGGCAAGGTGTTCTTTGCGAGCACGATGGATCCCGGTGTCGCGACGCTGCTTGCATTCGTCACGTTCTGGGCCGGCTTCGCCGCGCGGCCGCTCGGCGGCATCGTGTTCGGGCATCTCGGCGATCGTGTCGGCCGCAAGACCGCGCTCGTGATCACGCTGGTGATGATGGGGCTGGCGACGACCGGCATCGGCCTGTTGCCCGGCTACGCGCAGATCGGCGTCTGGGCGCCGGCCGGCCTCGTCGTGCTGCGCGTGCTGCAAGGCATCGCGGTCGGCGGTGAGTGGGGCGGCGCGGTGCTGATCGCGAGCGAGAACGCGCCGAAGCATCGCAGCATCCTGTATGCGGCGTTCGCGCAGCAGGGTTCGCCCACCGGCAACCTGCTGGCCACGGCCGCGTTCTTCGCGCTGAGCGCGCTGCCGACACCGTCGTTCCTGATGTGGGGCTGGCGCATTCCGTTCCTGCTGTCGGCCGTGCTCGTGATCATCGGCATGGTGATCCGGCTGAAGCTCGAGGAGTCGGCCGACATGCAGCGCGTGCTCGCGCGCAAGCGCACGGTGAAGCTGCCGTTGCGCGACGTCGTGCGCGATCACTGGGTGGTCGTGCTGCTCGCGGCCGGCACACTGCCCGTGATCAACGTCACGTATTTCCGCAGCACGTTCGCGCTGTCGTGGGCGACGAAGGAACTCGGCTACGCGCAGGGCACGTTCCTCGGCATCCTGTCGATCTCGCTCGTCGTGCAGTTCCTGATGCAGCCGGTCGGCGCGTGGTTCGTGTCGAAGGTCGACATGCGCCGCGCGATGTGCTGGATCCTGATTCCGGAAATCGTGCTGATGCCCGTGATGTTCCATGCGCTTGCGACGCGTTCGTACTGGGTGGCCGTCGCGGGCATGTGCATCTCGACGATTCCGTCGGCGATGTTCTATGGCGCGGTCGGCGGCGTGCTCGCGCGGGTGTTCCCGGCGAACATCCGCTACACGGGCCTGTCGCTCGCATATCAGCTGAGCGCGCTCGTCGTCGGCGGCGGCACGCCGGTGCTCGCGCAGGCGATCCTCAACGCGACCGGCAGCATCGTCGGCGTCGCGGTCGCATCGGGGTTCTACGCGCTCGTGTCGCTCGCCTGCATGCTGGCGCTGCTGAATCGCACCGGGTATCGCGCGGACGAACTGTCGACGGCCGAACGCAGCGATGCGGCCGAGTGGGGCACCGAAGGCGGCAGCGCGGAATCCGCGGCTGACGGGAATGCGCAGCCGGGCGAGGGCGGTGCGCTGAAGCCGGCCGGCTGAGCGGCCCGCAAGGCTGCCGCGCGGGAGGCCGGAGCGCACCGGACGCGTATCGCCAAAAGAAAACGGCACCGTGCGAAACACGGTGCCGTCTTTCCTGGAGCGCGTGGCCGGCAGGCTGCCAGCCGCGCGCGCCGAGTCATCAGCCTTCCGTCGGCGGCACGTAGCCGGACGCCTGGTCCGCGCCGTCGCCGAAGAAGTACTTTTCCGTCTGCTTCATCAGGTACTGGCGCGCGCGCGGGTCGGCCATGTTCAGGCGGTTTTCGTTGATCAGCATCGTCTGCTGCTTGAGCCAGCCCTGCCACGCTTCCTTCGAGACGCTCTCGTAAATGCGCTTGCCGAGTTCGCCCGGCAGCGGCGGGAAATCGAGGCCTTCGGCTTCCTTGCCGAGCTTCGCGCATTGAATCATTCGAGCCATCGTGTACTTCTCCTGTAATCGAACTGGGGGGAGGGCAGTCGTGCCTGCGCTCAGAGCTGCTTCATCAGCACGAGCGACTTGCGCTGCCAGTTATAGAGTTTGCGGCGGTCTTCCGGCAGGTCGTCGACGCTGACCTTGACGAAGCCGCGCTTGAGGAACCAGTGCTCGGTGCGCGTCGTGAGCACGAAGATGTGCGTGAGGCCGCGCGCGCGGGCGCGCTGCTCGATGCGCTTGAGCAGGCGTTCGCCGTCGCCCGAACCTTGCGCTTCCGGCGCGACCGTCAGGCACGCCATCTCGCCGATCTTCTCCTGCTGGTACGGGTACAGCGCCGCGCAGCCGAACAGCACGCCATCGTGCTCGATCACCGAGAAGTGGTCGATGTCGCGTTCGATCTGGTGGCGGCCGCGTCGCACCAGCGTGCCGTCCGATTCGAGCGGCTCGATCAGCGACAGGATGCCGCCGACGTCGTCCGGCGTCGCCTCGCGCAGGCTTTCGAGGTTCTCGTACGAGATCATCGTGCCGACGCCGTCGTGCAGGAACAGTTCGAGCAGCATGCTGCCGTCGAGCGACTGCGGGATCAGGTGGGCACGGGTCACGCCGCCGCGGCACGCGCGGATCGAGTGCTTCAGGAAGAACGCGTCGTCGCCCTGGACGTTGCCGGAATCGAGCAGCTCGGCGGCCGCGTCGAGCGACATTTCGCGCACCAGCTCGCCTTCGTCGTCGACGATGCCGGGCGCTTCGGTCAGGAAGATGATCTTGTCGGCGCGCAGCGCGATCGCGGCCGCCGACGCAACGTCTTCCATCGACAGGTTGAACGCTTCACCGGTCGGCGAGAAACCGAGCGGCGACAGCAGCACGAGCTTGCGGCTCGCGAGCGAATGACGGATCGATTCGGCGTCGATCTTGCGCACGATGCCCGTGTGCGCGAAATCGACCCCGTCGAGAATCCCCACCGGCCGGGCGGTCACGAAGTTGCCCGACACGACGCTGATGTGCGCGTGCGCCATCGGCGAGTTCGGCAAACCCTGGCTGATCGCGGCCTCGATGTCGAGACGCACTTCGCCGGCCGCTTCCTTCGCGGATTCGAGCGCGCGCGCATCGGTGATGCGCAGGCCGTGCGAAAACTCGGATTCGACACCATGCAGGCTCAGCTGCTCTTCGACCTGCGGGCGCGAGCCGTGCACCAGCACGATCTGGATGCCCATCGCCTGCAGCAGCGCGATGTCGGACACGAGCGCGTTCAACAGCCCCTGCTGTACCACCTCGCCGCCAAACCCCACGACGAACGTGCTGTTGCGGAACTTGTGGATATAGGGCGCGACGGAGCGCATCCAGTCGACGAACTGCGCGTGACTGGCGGGCGAATCGTCGGCGGCCGGCGGCGTCGCGGCGCCGGTCTGGGCGGGAGGGAGGTCGGTTTGGGAATTCATGGGCGGGATTATAATGCGCCCCCATGTCGAATGTTTCTAAAAGTCCCGCGCCGACGCGGGCCAATACGCCGTCGGCCCGGCACCCGGATGGTGCGGCCGATGCACGCGGGCAGCAGGGCCAGCCGCCGCGCCAGCAGCAGGACCAGCCGGCGGGCACGCCGGCACACGCGCCGCGCGCGCCGCGCGGTGACGAACGGCGCGGCGATGCGCGCCAGCCGGCCGCGAAGGGCGCACCGCAGGCAACGGGCGAGCGCCCACCGCGCCGCGAGCGTCCGCCGCGCGCTGTCGTCGCGCCGAATCCCGTCCCGCCGATCACGTACCCCGAAAGCCTGCCCGTGTCGGGCAGGCGCGACGAAATCGCGCGCGCGATCGCCGGTCATCAGGTTGTCATCGTCTGCGGCGAAACGGGCTCGGGCAAGACCACGCAGTTGCCGAAGATCTGTCTCGACCTCGGTCGCGGCCTCGGCGCCGGCGGCACGGGCCTGATCGGCCATACGCAGCCGCGCCGGCTCGCCGCATCGTCGACCGGCCGCCGGATCGCCGAGGAGCTCGGCACGCCGTTCGGCGAGGTGGTCGGCTACAAGGTGCGCTTTACCGACAATCTCGCGCCGGGCGCGTCCGTGAAGCTGATGACGGACGGCATCCTGCTCGCCGAGACGCAGACCGACCCGCTGCTGAAGGCGTACGACACGCTGATCATCGACGAGGCGCACGAACGCAGCCTGAACATCGACTTCCTGCTCGGCTACCTGAAGGAAATCCTGCCGCGGCGGCCGGACCTGAAGCTGATCGTCACGTCCGCGACGATCGACGCCGATCGCTTCGCGCGCCATTTCGGCACCGACGAGCGCCCAGCGCCCGTGATCGAGGTGAGCGGGCGGTTGTATCCGGTCGAGATGCGCTACCGCCCGGTGGCCGAGGATCGACCGGCCGTGAAGAATGCCGAAGGCACGGGCGGCCGCGACCGCGTGAAGACCGCGCGCGAAGCCGAGCGCGACCTGATGGACGCGATCGTCGACGCGGTCGACGAGCTGTGCCGCGAAGGCCCCGGCGACGTGCTGGTGTTCCTGCCCGGCGAGCGCGAGATTCGCGAGGCGGCCGAGGCGCTGCGCAAGCACCATCCGCCACACACCGAGATCCTGCCGCTGTTCGCGCGGCTCTCGGCGGCCGACCAGGACAAGGTGTTCAAGGCGTCGAATGCGCGCCGGATCGTGCTCGCGACCAACGTGGCCGAAACGTCGCTGACGGTGCCGGGCATCCGTTACGTGGTCGACACGGGCCTCGCGCGCGTGAAGCGCTATTCGTACCGGAACAAGGTCGAGCAGTTGCAGGTCGAGTCGATCTCGCAGGCGGCCGCGAACCAGCGCGCGGGCCGTTGCGGCCGCGTGGCCGACGGCGTTTGCATTCGCTTGTACGAGGAAAGCGACTACCAGGCGCGTGCGCGCTTCACCGATCCGGAAATCCTGCGCTCGTCGCTCGCGTCGGTGATCCTGCGGATGAAGTCGCTGCACCTGACGGCGATCGAGTCGTTCCCGTTCCTCGAGCCGCCGCCCGGCCGTGCGATTGCGGACGGCTATCAACTGCTCAATGAACTCGGTGCGGTCGACGACGACAACGCGCTGACGCCGCTCGGCCGCGAACTCGCGCGGCTGCCGCTCGACCCGCGCGTGGGCCGGATGATTCTCGCCGCGCGCGACCAGCAGTCGCTGCGCGAGGTGCTGATCATCGCGAGCGCGTTGTCCGTGCAGGACCCGCGCGACCGGCCGATCGAGGCGCAGGAGCAGGCCGACCAGGCGCACCGCCGGTTTGCCGACGAGCGTTCCGAATTCCTGCAGTGGCTGAAGATCTGGGCGTGGTTCGAAGAGGCCGTCGCGCACAAGAAGTCGAATCGCCAGCTCATCGACGCGTGCCGGCAGAACTTCCTGTCGCACCTGCGGCTGCGCGAGTGGCGCGACGTCCATTCGCAGCTGCTGACCGTCGTGCGCGAGCACGGCTGGCGGCTGAACGAAGTCGAGGCGACCTATGAACAGGTCCATCTGGCCCTGTTGACGGGCCTGCTCGGCAACCTCGGCCTGAAAGCCGACGACGATCCGCACTATCTCGGCGCGCGCGGGATCAAGTTCTACCTGTGGCCGGGCTCCGTGCTCGCGAAGAAGGCCGGCCGCTGGGTGATGGCGGCCGAGCTCGTCGAGACGAGCCGGCTGTATGCGCGCTGCCTCGCGAAGATCGAGCCCGAATGGGTCGAGAAGATCGGCGCGCACCTGTTGAAGAAATCACTGTCGGAGCCGCACTGGGAAAAGCGACCGGCGCAGGTCAGCGCGTACGAACGCGCGACGCTGTACGGGCTGCCGATCTACCACCGCCGGCGCGTCGCGTTCGGCAAGCAGGATCCCGCACGCGCACGCGAGCTGTTCATCCGTGGCGCGCTGGTCGAAGGCGAATTCGACACGAAACTGCCGTTCTTCGCGCACAACCGCAAGCTGCTCGCCGACATCGAGCAGCTCGAGCACAAGTCGCGCCGCCAGGACGTGCTGGTCGACGACGAGCTGATCTACGCGTACTACGACCAGGCGATCCCGGAAGGGATCCACACGGGCGTCGCGTTCGAGCGCTGGTATCGCGACGAGGTGAAGAAGGGCGGCCAGTCGGAGGACAAGCAACGGCTGCTGTACCTGTCGCGCGACGACCTGATGCGCCACGAGGCGGCCGGCGTGACGACCGAGCTGTTCCCGAAGCGCGCGACGATGGCCGGCGTCGAGATGGCGCTCACGTACCACTTCGAGCCCGGCACGCCGCGCGACGGCGTGACGCTCGCGGTGCCGCTGTACGCGCTGAACCAGGTCGACGCGCGCCGCTGCGAGTGGCTCGTGCCGGGGATGCTGAAGGAAAAGGTGCAACTGCTGCTGAAGTCGCTGCCGCAGAAGCTGCGCCGGCACTGCGTGCCGCTGCCCGAGTACGCGGCCGGTTTCGTCGAGCGGATGGGCCGCGAGCGCTTCGGCGCGGGCGGGCTCGTCGAGGCGCTGATCGCCGACGTGCGCGGCGAGACGCAAATCGCGATGAAGACGGCCGACTTCAAGCTCGAGACGCTGCCCGCGCACCTGTTCATGAACTTCAAGGTGATCGACGAGCACGGCCGCCAGCTCGCGATGGGGCGCAATCTCGCGCAGCTTCGCCAGGAGCTTGGCGCGCAGGCGCAGCAGCAGTTCCAGAAGATCGCGGCGGCGTCGACGATCGCGACGGGCGGCGATGCCGATGCAGGTCAGCCGATCGGCCAGACGCCGGCGGCAGCTGGTGCGGCCGGTGCCGCCGGTGCCGCCGGTCGCAGCGCGAAGGCCGGCAAGGGCGCGGCGCCGCAGACGGCCGCTCCGGCGGAAGCCGGCGCGACGGCGCTGTACGAGAACCTGACGACCTGGAATTTCGGCAAGCTGCCCGAGCTGCTGGAAATCCGCCGGCGCGGCCAGACGCTGTACGGCTACCCGGCGCTCGTTGACCGCGGCACGCATTGCGACGTCGAGGTGTTCGATTCGCCGGAGGAGGCCGCGCGCATCCACCGGGCCGGCCTGCGGCGGTTGTTCGCGTTGCAGCTGAAGGAGCCGATCAAGTTCCTCGAGAAGAACCTGCCGGGCCTGCGCGAGATGGCGATGCAGTACATGTCGCTCGGCACGCAGGACGAGCTGCGCGACCAGCTGATCGACACGGCGCTCGACCGCGCATGCCTGCAGGACCCGCTGCCCGACGACGACGTGAGCTTCCACGCACGCCGCGACGAGGGCCGGAGCCGCCTGAACCTGCTCGCGCAGGAAATCGCGCGGCTGGTCGGCCAGGTCCTGGCCGAATATGCGGGGCTCGTGAAGAAGCTTGCGCAGGCGAAGCCGTTCGCGCAGGCGCACGCGGACCTGCAGCAGCAGCTCGCCGCGCTGGTCGGCAAGCGCTTCGTAATCGACACGCCGTACACGCAACTGGCGCACTTCCCGCGCTACCTGAAGGGCATCGCGCTGCGGATCGACAAGCTGAAGGCCGATCCGGCGCGCGACGCGAAGCAGTCGGCCGACCTGCTGCCGCTTGCCCAGCAGTACCAGCGCGCGGTGTCGCAGCGCGGCGGCGTCGCCGACCCGCGGCTCGCGGAATTCCGCTGGCTGCTGGAGGAGCTGCGGATTTCGCTGTTCGCGCAGGAACTGCGCACGCCGATGCCTGTCTCTGTGAAGCGCCTGCACAAGGTCTGGGAGTCGATGCAGCGCTAGCGCAACATCGGCTTCCCGGGCCCATACCGGCGGCCGGCCCCGGCCGGCCGCGCGGGGCCTGCCGCGGCGGCTCATCCGGCCGCCGCGGCGTGCGTCGAAGTGGCGCAATGCCGACCGCCGTCAACCGGTGCGGCCGGTTGAACGTTTTACAATGACGGTTGTTCCACGACGTGAGTCTTCATGCGCACTTTCCTTTCCCTCGGCCGCACGCTCGCGCTGGCCGCCGCCGTACTGGCGCCCGCCGCACACGCGAATAACGTGATCGTCCTCAATTCGGCCGAAGCGACGCTTTCCCTGATCGACCAGCAGACCCGCGAGGTCGTCAGCACGATGCCGACCGGCAAGGAGCCGCATCACCTGATGGCGACGCCCGACAATTCGTCGCTGATCGTCGCAAATTCGGTCTCGAACAGCCTGATGTTCCTCGATCCGAAGACGGGCAAGCTGCAGCGTACCGTCGAAGGGATCGACGATCCTTACCAGCTCGGCTTCTCGCCCGACCGCAAGTGGTTCGCGGCGGCCGGCCTGCGCCTCGATCGCGTCGACATCTACGGCTACGACGGCCGCGACCTGAAGCTCGTGAAGCGCGTGCCGCTCGCGGTGATGCCGAGCCACCTCGCGTTCACGAAGGACAGCAAGACGCTGCTCGTGTCGCTGCAGGTGTCCGGCGAGATCGCGGCGATCGATCTGCCGACGCAGACGGTCAAGTGGAAGATGAAGGTCGGCAAGGTGCCGGCCGGCCTGTGGCTCACGCCGGACGACAAATTCCTGCTCATCGGGATGACGGGCGCGGATTACGTCGCGGTCGTCGACTGGCGCAACCAGAAGGTCGTCAAGCAGATCTACACGGGCAAGGGCGCGCACAACTTCCGCTCGCTCGCCGACGGCACGCATGTCGCGGTGACCAATCGCGTCGCGAACACGATCAGCATCATCGACGAGAACACGCTCACCAATGTCGGCGACATCACCGGCCTGCTGCCGGGCCCCGACGACATGGAGCTGTCCGCCGACAAGAAGACGCTGTGGGTGACGTTCCGCTTCGCGAAGAAGGTCGGGATCATCGACCTGGCCTCGCGCAAGCTGGTGCAGACGATTGCCGTCGGCCGCTCGCCGCACGGCATCTACTTCTACGACCGCGCGCCGTGGAAGGCGGCGAACGGCGCGTGACGGGCGGAGGCGAACGATGCTGCACCTGATCGATGCGTTCGTGTCGGACATCCAGACCTGGCTGTACGTCGACGTCGTGCAGCCGCTCCTCTTCAAGTTCAACCTGATGGACTATGACGAGGACACCTACGACGCGCTGTACTGGGTGATCATCGGCGCGCTGCAGATGGTGCTGATGTTTGCATTGCTGCGCCCGCTCGAGGCGCTGCTGCCGGTCGAACGCTGGAAGAACCGCCGCGCGGTGCGGGTCGACGTGATCTACACGGCGATCTCGAAGCTCGGCATCTACACGCTGTTCTTCTTCTTCGCGCTGCAGCCGGTGTTCGACAACTTCCAGGCGTGGCTGCGCCTGCATGGCGTCGCGAACGTCAACCTCGACTATCTGTGGCCGGGCGTGACCTCGAAGCCGATCATTTCGTTCGCGATCTACCTCGTCGTGCTCGATTTCGCCGGCTACTGGTATCACCGCTGGCAGCACAAGTTCGGCATCTGGTGGGAGCTGCACGCGGTCCATCACAGCCAGCGGCAGATGTCGCTGTGGTGCGACGACCGCAACCACCTGCTCGACGACGTGCTCCAGTCGTGCTTCTTCGCGGCGATCGCGCTCGTGATCGGCGTGACGCCGTCGCAGTTCGTCGTGCTGACCGCGTTCACGAACTTCATGCAGAGCATCCAGCATACGAATGCGCGCCTGTCGTTCGGCTGGCTCGGCGAGCGCCTGCTCGTCAGCCCGATCTTCCACCGGCGCCACCACGCGGTCGGCTACGGTCACGAAGGCACCAAGTACGGCTGCAATTTCGGCGTGCTGTTTCCGTGGTGGGACATGATGTTCGGCACCGCCTCGTGGAACCGCACGGTCGAGCCGACCGGCATCCGCGAGCAGGTCGAGGGCGTGTCCTACGGCGACGGCTTCTGGTCGCAGCACGGCCTCGCGTTCGTGCGGATCTTCCGGCGCCTGTTCCCCGCCAAGCGCGGCGCGGCGTCGGCCTGACGCGATTCCGCTCCCGTTGAACGGCATTCCCACACGGCCCGCATGCGCTTCGGCGCATGCGGGCCGTGTGGTTTATCCTTTCCCCGTTTTTCTCCGTCGATACAGGCTCGCATGAACGACTTGCTGCGCTCTTTCGTCCGGGCGCTCGCCAGCGCGCTGCACCCGCGCATGCTGTGGCTCACCCTGATGCCGTTCGTCGTCTCGGCGCTGCTCTGGGGCGCCGTGCTGTGGTTCTCGTGGCAGACGCTACTGGATATCGCGCGCGGCGCGCTCGACGGCTTCGTACTGACGGCCATGCTGTATCGCGCGTTCGACGCGATCGGCATGTCGCAGCTGCATGCGGTCGTCGCGCCGTTCGTGGTCGTGTCGCTCGCGATCCCGCTGATCGTGCTGACGGTGCTGCTGCTGATCGCGACGATCTCGATGCCGGTCGTGATCAAGCACCTGTCGAACCGGCAGTTCGCGGCGCTCGAATCGAAGCGCGGCGGCACCTTCTTCGGCAGCGCGTTCAATTCGCTCGGCGCGGCGCTCGTCGGCGTCGTGCTGCTCGTCGTCACGATCCCGCTGTGGCTGATCCCGCCGTTCTTCGCGCTGCTGCCGCCGGTGATCTGGGGCTGGCTCACGTACCGCGTGATGACCTACGACGCGCTCGCGCTGCACGCGAGCCGCGACGAGCGCCGCGCGCTCGTGCGCCGGCACCGCTGGCCGCTGATCGGTATCGGCGTCGCGACCGGGCTGCTCGGCACCGTGCCGACCTTCGTGTGGGTCTCGTCGGTCTGGATGATGGTGCTGTTCCCGTTCGTCGCGGCCGCCATGATCTGGGTATACGCTTTCATCCTCGTCTTCTCGGCGCTGTGGTTCGGGCACTATTGCCTGCGCGCGCTGGAAGACCTGCGCGCGAGCGCGCGCGCCACCGCAATCGACATGGGGCAGGCATGAGCATCGGCATCATCATCATCGGCGACGAAATCCTTTCGGGCCGCCGGCAGGACAAGCATCTGGCGAAGGTCATCGAGCTGCTCGGCGCGCGCGGCCTCGCGCTCGACTGGGCCGAATACGTCGGCGACGATCCGGCGCGCATCACGGCGACGCTCGCGCGTGCGATCGCGTCGGGCGACATCGTGTTCTCGACGGGCGGAATCGGCGCGACGCCGGACGACCACACGCGCCAGTGCGCGGCCGCCGCGCTCGGCGTGGCGCTCGAACTGCATCCCGAAGCGAAGGCGCTGATTTCGGAGCGGATCCGCGAAACGCACACCGATCCGGCCACGCCGGTCGACTTCGAATCGCCGGAGAACCAGCACCGCTTCAACATGGGCGTGTTCCCGGTGGGCGCGACGATCATCCCGAACGGCTATAACCGCATTCCCGGCTTCTCGGCCGGCGACCTGCATTTCGTACCGGGCTTCCCGGTGATGGCCTGGCCGATGATCGAATGGGTGCTCGACACGAAGTACGCGCACCTGCATCACGCGACGCCGCACGCGGAGCGCTCGCTGTACGTGTTCGAGCTGCCGGAATCGACGCTCACGCCGCTGATGGAGCGCATCGAGCGCGATTTCCCGGGCGTGCGCGTGTTCAGCCTGCCGAGCGTCGGCGATGCGGAGCGCGGCGGCATCTATGCGCGCCGTCACATCGACCTCGGCGTGAAGGGCGAGCCGGAAGCCGTCGCGGCCGCGTTCGTGAAGCTGCGCGAAGGCGTGCACCTGCTCGGCGGCGACGTCGTCGAGCCCGACACGCCGCGCGTCTGAGCGGCCGGCCAGGCGGCCGCACAAAAGCCACGGGCCGCGCAACGCGGCCCGTCATCGGCATGTCATCGCCCGGCTCGACGATGAGGTTGTCGTAGCCGGTGAGCGTCGTGCGCCGTCAGGCGCCGATCCACGGCAGTTTGCGGAAGCACCAGCCGTCGACCGTCTTGCGGTGGCCTTCGGCGTCCTTGGTGCCCTCGAAGCCTTCGAGCAGATCGAACGCCTTCGTGAAGCCGGCCTGCGCGGACGCGACCGCGGCGAGCTTCGAGCGCGCGGCGCTGCGGCACAGGAACAGGATCGGCGTATCGGCCGGGAGGGCCGCCTTCAGTTCGTTGACGAATTCGGCGTTCGGCACGCCGCCCGGGTAGCGCGTCCATTCGAGGTGCAGGTACTGGCCGTCGCCGACGAGCGGGCGGCCGATCCAGTCGAGTTCGGCGCGTGTGCGCACGTCGACGAGGCGCGCGGACGGGTCGAGCTGCAACAGTTCGAATGCCTCGACCGGCAGCAGCGCGCCGGCGTAGTTGAGCGCGTTTTGTGCGCGGCGTTCGTCGGCCTTTGCGTAAAGCTGGTCGAGCGTACTCATGGCAGGGAGTCTCCGTATCGGTCAAACGAACATTTTAGCGCGGCGTCGTGGCACGGACGCCCGCATGCGGTGCGGTGCACGCGTGGCCCACGCGCTCACCAAAAGAGTGCAGAATGGTGCGGATGCACCAGAATGATTCGGTGGCTGCGGCAGGCTGCCGTGATTGCACCATCGGGGTGCTTTCGGCGAGCGGCCGGTGCGGCGCAAGGCCCCGGAATCGCGCAGCACAGCCCCGTCGTGGCGAGCTCCGGCGCGATTTGCGCCCGTCGTTCGCAAAGGTGGCACGGAAGCTGCTATATAGAATTCGGTCGAATCGGGGCGCGCTGCGCCAAAGCAAGACCCCGGTCAGCTCGATAAACGAGGCGGTTCCCAGTCCGCCGGAATTGTTCAATCAGGAGAAGAGGTTATGAGTAAAACCGTCGCCGACGTCATGCAACTCGTGAAGGACGAGGACTGCAAGTTTGTCGATTTCCGCTTCACGGACACGCGCGGCAAGGAACAGCACGTGTCGGTGCCGGTTTCGGCGTTCGACGAGGACAAGTTCGAAAGCGGCCATGCATTCGACGGTTCGTCGATCGCGGGCTGGAAGGGCATCGAGGCGTCGGACATGCTGCTCATGCCGGACCCGAACGCAGCGTTCGTCGACCCGTTCTATGAAGAGTCGACCCTCGTGCTGACCTGCGACGTGGTCGAGCCGGCCGACGGCAAGGGCTACGAGCGCGATCCGCGTTCGCTCGCGAAGCGCGGCGAAGCGTACCTGAAGAGCACGGGCATCGGCGACACGGCCTACTTCGGTCCGGAACCGGAATTCTTCATTTTCGACTCGGTCCAGTGGAACACGGACATGTCGGGCTGCTTCGTGAAGATCAACTCGGAAGAAGCACCGTGGTCGGCCGGCAAGGAATTCGAAGGCGGCAACACGGGCCACCGTCCGGGCACGAAGGGCGGCTACTTCCCGGTCGCACCGGTCGACACGTTCCAGGACATGCGTTCGGAAATGTGCCTGCTGCTCGAACAGCTCGGCATCCCGGTCGAAGTGCACCACCACGAAGTGGCGGGCCAGGGCCAGAACGAAATCGGCACGAAGTTCTCGACGCTGGTCGAGCGCGCCGACTGGACGCAATGGTCGAAGTACATCATCCACAACGTCGCGCACTCGTACGGCAAGACGGCGACGTTCATGCCGAAGCCGGTCGTCGGCGACAACGGTTCGGGCATGCACGTTCACCAGTCGATCTGGAAGGACGGCCAGAACCTGTTCGCGGGCAACGGCTACGCCGGCCTGTCGGAACTGGCGCTGTTCTACATCGGCGGCATCATCAAGCACGCCCGTGCACTGAACGCGATCACGAACCCGACGACGAACTCGTACAAGCGTCTGGTCCCGCACTTCGAAGCACCGGTCAAGCTCGCCTACTCGGCGCGTAACCGTTCGGCATCGATCCGCATTCCGCACGTGTCGAACCCGAAGGGCCGCCGTATCGAAACGCGCTTCCCGGATCCGATGGCGAACCCGTACCTGTGCTTCACGGCACTGATGATGGCCGGTCTCGACGGGATCCAGAACAAGATCCATCCGGGCGAAGCAGCGGACAAGAACCTGTACGACCTGCCGCCGGAAGAAGATGCAAAGATCCCGACCGTCTGCGCGGGCCTCGACCAGGCACTCGAAGCGCTCGACAAGGATCGCGAGTTCCTGACGCGCGGCGGCGTGTTCACGGACGGCATGCTCGATGCATACCTCGCGCTGAAGGAGCAGGAGCTGGCGAAGTTCCGCATGACGACGCACCCGATCGAGTTCGAGATGTACTACTCGCTCTAATCGGCGATGGCGCTTCGATTCAGCGCCGTTTTGCCGGTTCGTTCCCGTCGCACGGCCTGCGGCGGGAACGGCGGAGTCTGAAAGGGGACGGCGTCCAGCCGTCCCTTTTTTGTTCCGGTGATTTTCATTTTCTGGCCCGGTGAGGCGCGACAAGCACGCAGATGGTTCTGAAGAATCTGATCAAGGCGAAAACGGGGCAGCCCGAGCGACTGACGGACGACGAGCGGCTCGCACGCTCGGGCCTGCTGGCGGGGCTGGAAGCGCTGCCGACGGTCGTGATCGTGCTCGACCGCAAGACGCTGCGGATCGCGTTCGCTAACCCGTCGGCGGAGGCGATGCTCGACATCTCGCGCCGGCAGCTCGCGCAGCGGCCGTGGGGCGAGATTTTTCCGAACGCAAACGAGCTGGCGTCGACGATCACCGCGATCGGCGAGGAACGCTTTCACGCGACGCACCTCGATACCGTGCTCGACCGGCCCGGCCGCGAACCGCTGCATGTGCACGCGATCGTCGGCTTCCTCGAGACCTCGCCCGATTTCGTGCTCGTCGAGCTGTTCGAGAACGAACGGCAGTCGCGTACCGATCGGGAAGAGCGGATTCACGACCTGACCGCGGTCAACAAGCAGCTGATCCGCAACCTCGCGCACGAGATCAAGAACCCGCTCGGCGGCATTCGCGGCGCAGCCCAGCTGCTCGAATTCGAGCTGGGCGAGCGCGAGCGTGGCGAGTTGCGCGAATACACGCAGGTGATCATCAAGGAGTCCGATCGCCTGCAGACGCTCGTCGACCGGTTGCTGGAGCCGCACCGGCATCCGCACATCGTCGGCGACGTGAACATTCATGAAGTGTGCGAACGCGTGCGCGCGGTGATGCTCGCGGAATTCCCGCGCGGGCTCACGATCGAGCGCGACTACGACGTAAGCGTGCCGGACCTGCGCGGCGACAAGGAGCAGCTGATCCAGGCGCTGCTCAACATCGTGCGTAATGCGGCGCAGGCGCTGCGCGAGCGGATCGCGCAGGGCGACGCGAAGATCGAACTGCGCACGCGCATCGCGCGCAAGGTGACGATCGCGAAGCGCCTGTACCGGCTGGCACTGGACTTGCACGTGATCGACAACGGGCCCGGCATTCCGGAAGAGATCCGCGACCGGATCTTCTATCCGCTCGTGTCCGGGCGCGAAGACGGCAGCGGTCTCGGCCTCACGCTCGCGCAGACGTTCGTGCAGCAGCACGACGGGATGATCGAGGTCGAGAGCCGGCCCGGACGTACCGAATTTCAGATTCTGCTGCCGCTCGACCATTGAGCGGCGACATTGCGATTCACCGGATTCACCCAAACCTGACCGACCTATGAAGCCGATCTGGATAGTAGACGACGACCAATCGATCCGCTGGGTGCTTGAAAAGGCACTCGCCCGTGACAGCTTCGCGACGAAGAGCTTCGCGAACGTGCGCGACGCGCTGGCCGCGCTCGACCACGAGACGCCGCAGGTGCTCGTGTCCGACATCCGGATGCCGGGCGGCTCGGGCCTCGAGTTGCTGCAGGCGATGCACGAGCGCCTGCCGGGCCTGCCCGTCATCATCATGACGGCGTTCTCCGATCTCGACAGCGCCGTCGCGGCGTTCCAGGGCGGCGCGTTCGAATATCTCGCGAAACCGTTCGACGTCGACAAGGCCGTCGAGCTGATCCGCCGTGCGGTGGAAGAAAGCCTGCGCGGCGGCGCGCCGCAGGATGAACGCGTGGCCGAAGCGCCCGAGATGCTCGGCCAGGCGCCGGCGATGCAGGACATGTTCCGCGCGATCGGCCGCCTGTCGCATTCGGCCGCGACCGTGCTGATCACGGGCGAGTCGGGCACCGGCAAGGAACTCGTCGCCCGCGCGCTGCATCGTCACAGCCCGCGCGCGAACGGGCCGTTCATCGCGCTGAACACGGCGGCGATTCCGAAGGACCTGCTCGAATCCGAGCTGTTCGGCCATGAGCGCGGCGCGTTCACCGGCGCGCAGACGACGCGGCAGGGCCGCTTCGAGCAGGCCGAGAACGGCACGCTGTTCCTCGACGAAATCGGCGACATGCCGTTCGACCTGCAGACGCGCCTGTTGCGCGTGCTGTCGGACGGGCAGTTCTATCGCGTCGGCGGCCACAACCCGCTGCGCGCGAACGTGCGCGTGATCGCCGCGACGCACCAGAATCTCGAATCGCGCGTGCGGCAGGGGCTGTTCCGCGAGGACCTTTACCACCGCCTCAACGTGATCCGGCTGCGCCTGCCGCCGCTGCGCGAACGCAGCGAGGACATCGCGCTGCTCACGCGCCACTTCCTGCAGAAGAGCGCACGCGATCTCGGCGTCGAGCCGAAGCGCGTGTCCGACGATGCACTCGCATACCTGACGTCGCTGGCGTTTCCCGGCAACGTGCGGCAGCTCGAGAACCTCGCGAACTGGCTGACCGTGATGGCGCCCGCGCAGACGGTCGAGATCAAGGACCTGCCGCCCGACCTCGTGCCGGCCGGTGCGCCGGTCGTCGCGACGGGCGACGGCGCGGATGCGCCCGGCAGCGCGCCGCCGGTGCCGCCCGCGATCGGTGCGACGCCGGTGGCGAGCGCACCCATCGCGGCCGCGCCGAACGGCAGTGCGCCGACCGGCTACCCGCTGTGGGAGCATGGCCTGCGCACCGAAGTCGCGCGGCTGTTGCGCGAGAATTCGGCCGACGTGATGGACGAGCTCGCGCGCCGCTTCGAGGCGGCCGTGATCCGCGAGGCGCTCGACTTCACGCGCGGTCGCAAGGTCGAGGCCGCGGAGCGGCTCGGCATCGGCCGCAACACGATCACGCGCAAGATCCAGGAACTCCATCTGGAGCCCTGAGCACGATTTGCGGCATGCGCGGGCGTCGCGCATGCCGCGATCGGACATAATCGCGGTTTGCACGCCGTTTGCCATTCCGCCGATCCTCAATGTCCGATTCCTTCCGCTGGCCCGCCGGGGCCGACCCGTTCCGTTTCCTCGAAGCGCTCGACAGCAAGCGCGCCCGCACGTGGGTAGACGAGCAGAATGCGCGCACGCGCGCCGCGCTGCGCGATGACGACGCGTATCGCGCGCTGACCGCGCGTCTCGCCAAAGCGTATCTGCCGCGCGAACGCCCGGTGATTCCGACCCGTTGGCGAGACTGGGCGTACGACCTGTGGCAGGACGATCTCCATCCGAAGGGGCTGTGGCGCCGCACGCGCTGGGACGACTGGCGTGCCGGTCAGCCTGTATGGGAAACGCTGCTCGACGTCGACGCGCTCGGTGCCGAGGAGGGCGAGTCGTGGGTATTCGAGCAGGACGCGATCCTGTATCCGGATGGCGATCGCGCGCTGCTGTCGCTGTCGCCGGGCGGCGCCGATGCGGTCGTCGTGCGCGAATTCGATCTCGTCGAACGCCGTTTCGTCGACGGCGGCTTCACGATCGACGAGCCGGGCCATCACACGGTCGGCTGGATCGACCGCGACACCGTCTACGTGAGCTGGGATCGCGGCGAAGCGCATGCGACCGCGGCCGGTTATCCGTATGAAGCGTTGCGCTGGGTGCGTGGCACGGCGCTTGCCGATGCGCCTGTCGTCTTCAGCGGCGAACCCGACGACATCAGCGCGGGTGCGTGGTTCGATCCGATCGACAACCGGCATGTCGCGTGGCGCAGCGTCGACTTCTTCGATGCGCACGCGTACTGGCTGACCGAAGCGGGCGAGTGGGCCCGCTACGACGTGCCGACGCATGTCGAGGTCGGGTTCTGGGAAGGCTGGCTCGTGCTGGAGCCGCGTCTCGACTGGGACTGCGAGGGGGTGCGCCATGCGGGCGGCTCGCTGCTCGCGATCCGCGAGCAGGCATTCCTCGCGGGGGCGCGCGACTTCACGACGCTGTTCGCGCCGCAGCCGACGACGTCCGCGTGCACATGGACGCACACGCGCACGACGCTGATCGCGAGCTGGCTCGACGACGTGCACAACCGCACGATGCTGTGGCAACCGCGACAGGCCGACGACGGCAAGTGGACATGGGATGCGCGGCCGTTCGAGTGGGCGGGCGACGCGCAGATCGACGTCGAGCCCGTCGAGGCGACGCTGAACGACGAAGTGTACGTCGATGTCGACACCTATCTCGATCCGCCCGAATGCTGGCTGGCCGACCTGGCCGATCGCGCGGACGATGCACCGTCGCGCCGTGTGCTGCTCGACCGGCCGCCGGTGCAGTTCGATGCGGCCGGGCTCGTCGTGCGCCGCGCGAGCGCGCGCTCGCAGGACGGCACGGTGGTGCCGTACACGCTGATCGGGCCGCGCGATGCACTCGATCTGGCCGAAGGCGCCACGCGCGTCGCGCGGCCGTGCCTGCTGTCGGGCTATGGCGGCTTTGCGATTCCGAACCTGCCGGGCTACAGCGACGCGTTCGGCATCGGGTGGCTCGAACGTGGCGGCGTGATGGCATTCGCGCATATCCGCGGCGGCGGCGAGTTCGGACCGCGCTGGCACGTCGACGCGCAGCGCGAACACCGGCAGCGCTCGTTCGACGACTTCATCGCGGTAGCCGAGGATCTCGCCGCGACCGGTGTGACGAGCGCCGCGCAACTCGGGATCGAGGGCGGCAGCAACGGTGGACTGCTGGTCGCCGCGTGCATGATGCAGCGCCCGGAGCTGTTCGGCGCGGTGCTGTGCCGCGTGCCGCTGCTCGACATGCAGCGCTATCCGAAGCTGCACGCGGGCGCCGCGTGGCTCGACGAATACGGCGACCCGGACGATCCGGGTGAGGGCGCGGCGCTGGCAGCGTACTCGCCGTATCACCGCGTGCGCGAAGGTGTCGCGTATCCGCCGCTGTTGCTGACGACGTCGACGCGCGACGACCGCGTGCATCCCGCGCACGCGCGCAAGATGGCCGCGCGCATGCATGCGCTCGGTCACGAACGGGTGTGGTACTGGGAGAACACCGACGGCGGCCACGGCAGTGCCGACGACCTGGAGCGTGCGGAGGCCGATGCGGCCGAGTTCGGCTTCCTGTGGGCCCATCTCGGGCCGGCGCCCGCGCGGCGCTGAGCGCGCGGGCGGATTGGACGATCAGCCGACGACCGCGACGACGGGCGTGTGGTCGGACGGCTGTTCCCACGTGCGCGGCGTGCGATCGACCTCGCACGACGTGCAGGTCTCCGCGAGCGCAGGCGACAGCAGGATGTGGTCGATGCGCAACCCGGCGTTGCGACGGAACGCCATCATCCGGTAGTCCCACCACGTGAAGGTCTTCTCGGGCTGCTCGAAGCGGCGGAACGCATCGACGAGGCCCAGCTCGATCAGTTGCGCGAAGTGCGCGCGCTCCTGCGGCGACACGAGATTCTGGCCTTCCCATTTCGCGGGATCGTGCACGTCGCGGTCTTCCGGCGCGATGTTGTAGTCGCCGAGCAGCGCGAGCTTCGGGAAGCGCTGCAGCTCGGTGCGCAGCCACGCCTGCAGCGCGTCGAGCCATTGCATCTTGTAGACGAACTTGTCGGAGTCGGGTGCCTGGCCGTTCGGGAAGTACGCGGACACGATGCGTACGCCGTCGACCGTCGCGGCGACCACGCGCTGCTGTGGATCGTCGAAGCCGGGGATGTTGCGCACGACGTCCGATTCGTCGACGGTCAGCGACTCGCGCGCGAGGATCGCGACGCCGTTGTAGGTCTTCTGGCCCGTGAACCAGCTGCGGTAGCCGGCCGCCTCGAGATCGGCGCGCGGGAATTTCTCGTCAGGCAGCTTCAGTTCCTGCAGGCACAGCACGTCGGTGCCGCTTTGCGCGAGCCAGTCGAGCACGTGCTGCTTGCGGACGTTGAGCGAGTTGACGTTCCAGGTGGCGATTTTCATGAACGGGAGTGTGTGTGCGGCGTGAATGCGAAGGCCGCCATCTTACCGCGTGCATGCGGTGCGACGGCGCGCTTACGCGACGCGGAGCAGCGGGCGCGCCACGCTGTCTGGAAGGGGAGAGAAGAATTTGTGACAAAAGTGTTGACGTGAGTACTTCATCACCCTATAATTTATTTCTCTGACGCGGGGTGGAGCAGTCTGGCAGCTCGTCGGGCTCATAACCCGAAGGTCGTAGGTTCAAATCCTACCCCCGCAACCAAGCACACCAGACGATGTGCAGCGCAAATGACCGATGCGCGCTTCGTCGACAGGAACCCGGCCTCGTGCCGGGTTTTTTGTTTTCCGCGCGCGAAATCGTCGTCGCGGTTATCGCGCGGCCCACTCCACGGCCGCCTTCGCATGCAGCGCGGTCGTGTCGAACACCGGCAGCGGCGAATCGTCCGCGCCGATCAGCAGCGTGATCTCCGTGCAGCCGAGGATCACGGCCTGCGCGCCGCGCTGCGCCAGTTCCTCGATGATCGACACATAGGTCGCACGCGATTGCGTCGTGATGACGCCGTGGCACAGCTCGTCGTAGATGATCCGGTGCACGTCGTCGCGCCCGCGTTCGTCCGGTACGAGCACGTCCATCCCGAATTTGTCGCGCAGTCGCTCCGCATAGAACGGCAACTCCATCGTGTAGCGCGTGCCGAGCAGCGCGACGCGCTCGACGCCTGCGTCGCGCAGCGCGCTGCCGGTCGGATCGGCGATGTGCAGGAAGGGCAGCATCACCGCGGCTTCGATCGCGTCGTGCACGCGATGCATCGTATTGGTCGTCAGTACGACGAGGTCGGCGCCGGCCGCTTCGAGCTGCCGTGCCGCATCGGCCATCCGCTCGCCGAGCGCCGCCCAGTCGTGCGTGCGCTGCAGCGCTTCGATTTCCGCGAAATCGACCGTGACGAGCACGCTCTTCGCGTTGTGGTGGCCGCCATGCAGCGCCTTCGAGTGCCGGTTGATCATCCGGTAGTACTCGGCCGACGATTCCCAGCTCATGCCGCCGATCAGTCCGATCGTCTTCATCCGTCACCTTCTCGTTTCGTGTGTCGCGGCCGACGAGTATAGGCGCCGCTGCCCATGCCCGGCCGGTACGATCCGCGCAAAGCGGGCCGGTACGGCGCAGCCGGGCGTGGCCGCACGCGACAGTTGAAACCGGCACTGTGTTTTTGTACAGTATCGGCACCGTGAACCAGACCACCATTCCGCCTGCCGATCCGCACGTGCCGCCGCCGGGCGACGCGCTGCCGCGCATGCGCAAGATCATTCACTGCGA
The DNA here is from genome assembly GCF_029962485.1 of Burkholderia cepacia. Lineage (NCBI taxonomy): Bacteria > Pseudomonadati > Pseudomonadota > Betaproteobacteria > Burkholderiales > Burkholderiaceae > Burkholderia > Burkholderia cepacia. The sequence continues at coordinate 2,407,542 of NZ_CP073637.1, read as the reverse complement.
CTGCGACTGTTTCTACGCATCGGTCGAGATGCGCGACGACCCGTCGCTGCGCAACCGGCCGCTCGCGGTCGGCGGCCGGCCCGACCAGCGCGGCGTGATCGCGACCTGCAACTACGAGGCGCGGCGCTATGGCGTGCATTCGGCGATGTCGTCGGCGCTGGCGATGCGCAAGTGCCCGGACCTGCTGATCCTGCCGTCCGCGATGGACAAGTATCGCGCGGCGTCGCGGCAGATCATGGCGATCTATCGCGACTACACGCCCGACGTCGAGCCGTTGTCGCTCGACGAGGCGTACCTCGACGTCAGCGGGTCGGACCGCTGCCAGGGCAGTGCGACGCTGATCGCGCGCGAGATCCGCCAGCGCGTGTTCGACACGGTCGGCGTGACCGTGTCGGCCGGCGTCGCGCCGAACAAGTTCATCGCGAAGATCGCGTCGGACTGGAACAAGCCGGACGGCCTGTTCGTGGTGCGGCCGCACGAAATCGACGCGTTCGTCGCGGCACTGCCGGTGCGCAAGCTGCACGGCGTCGGCAAGGTGACGGCCACGCGGCTCGACCGGCTCGGCATCCAGACCTGCGCGCAGTTGCGCGACTGGCCGCTGATCGACCTGCACCGCGAGTTCGGCGCATTCGGGCGGCGGTTGTACGAACTGGCGCGCGGAATCGACGAACGGCCCGTGCAGGCCGACCAGGAGCGCAAGTCGGTCAGCGTCGAGACGACCTACGTGACCGACCTGACGACGCTCGAGCAATGCGCGGACGAGATCCGCCGCCTCGTCGTGCAGCTCGACGCGCGGATCGCGCGCGCGGGCGCCGCGCGGTCGATCCGCAAGCTGTACGTGAAGATCCGCTTCGCCGATTTCCAGCGTACGACAGTCGAATGCGTGGCCGACGCGACGAACGCGGAGACGGCCGTCACGCTGCTCGCGAAGGGGCTGCAGCGGCGCGCGCAGGCCGTGCGGCTGCTCGGCGTCGGCGTGCGCATCGACGAAGACACCGCCGAGCGGCACGGGCAGTTCTCGCTGTTCGACGACGACACGCCCGCGCCATGAAAAAAGGCACCGCCGAAGCGGTGCCTGTCGATGCGACCGGAAGGGCCGGGCGGCGCGCTCAGTGCGCGGGCGTGGCCATCCCGTTGTGGCGCAACAGCGCATCGATTTCCGGCTCGCGGCCGCGGAACGCCTTGAACGAATCCATCGCCGGGCGGCTGCCGCCGACCTCGAGGATCTCGCGGCGATAGCGCGTGCCGGTGGCCGCGTCGAGCACACTGCCGCTCTTGGCGGCCGCTTCCTCGAATGCCGCGTACGCGTCGGCCGACAGCACCTCGGCCCACTTGTAGCTGTAGTAGCCGGCCGCATAGCCACCCGCGAAGATGTGGCTGAACGTGTTCGGCCAGCGCGAGAATGCCGCCTGCGGGATCACGTGATAGCGCTCGTTGATCTCGCGCGCGAATGCGGTCACGCCGGTGGCGCCGGCCGGATCGAAGTCGACGTGCAGCAGCATGTCGAACATCGAGAACACGATCTGGCGCAGCGTGCCGAGCCCGCTCTGGAAATTCTTCGCGGCGATCATCTTGTCGAACAGCTCGCGCGGCAGCGTGGCGCCCGTATCGATGTGCGACGACATCGACGACAGCACGTCCCATTCCCAGCAGAAATTCTCCATGAACTGCGACGGCAGCTCGACCGCATCCCATTCGACGCCGTTGATGCCCGACACGCCGAGTTCGTCGACGCGCGTGAGCATGTGGTGCAGCCCGTGGCCGAACTCGTGGAACAGCGTGATGACTTCGTCGTGCGTGAAGCACGCGGGCTTGCCGCCGATCGGTGCCGAGAAATTGCAGGTGAGGTACGCGACCGGCGTCTGCACGCTGCTGCCGCGCTTCGCGCGCGAGCGTGCGTCGTCCATCCATGCGCCGCCGCGCTTGCCTTCGCGCGCGTACAGGTCGAGATAGAACTGCGCGACGAGCGAGCCGTCGCGGTTCTCGACGCGGAAGAAGCGCACGTCCTTGTGCCATACCGGCGCGTCGTCCGCCTTGATCCGCACGCCGAACAGTGTCTCGGTGACGGTGAACAGGCCCTTCAGCACGGCCGGCTCGGGGAAGTACTGCTTCACCTCGTTTTCCGAGAACGCGTAGCGCTGCTGGCGCAGCTTTTCGGCCGCGTATGCGACGTCCCACGGCGCGAGTTCGGTCAGGCCGAGTTCCTTCGCGGCGAATGCGCGCAGCTCGTCCCAGTCCTTGTCCGCGTGCGGGCGCGCGCGCGTCGCGAGATCCTCGAGGAACGCGATGACCTGCTGCGGCGATTCGGCCATCTTCGGCGCGAGCGACACTTCGGCGAAGTTGCGGTAGCCGAGCATCTGCGCCTCTTCGCGGCGCAGCTTCAGCTCGTCGGCGACGATCGCCGTGTTGTCCCATTCGGCCTTGCCGTCGCCGTACTGCGGCCCGAGCTCCGATGCGCGCGTCGCATAGGCGCGATAGAGCGTCTCGCGCAGCGCGCGGTTGTCGGCGTACTGCAGCACCGGGAAGTACGACGGGAAGTGCAGCGTGAATTTCCAGCCGTCCTTGCCGTCCTTCTGCGCGGCTTCACCGGCGGCTTCGATCGCGTCGCCGGGCAGCCCGGCGAGATCGGCTTCGTCATTGACGAAGTACGCGTACGCGTTGGTCGCGTCGAGCACGTGGTCGGAGAACGCCTTCGACAGGGCGGCCTGCTGTTCCTGCAGTTCCGCGAAGCGCGGCTTCTGGTCTTCGGGCAGTTCGGCGCCCGACAGGCGGAAATCGCGCAGCGCGTTGTCGAGGATCTTCTTGCGCTCGGCGGACAGCGTCGCGTATTCGGTGCTCGCGGCGATCGCCTTGTACTTCTCGTACAGCGCGAGATTCTGGCCGACGCTCGACCAGAACTCGGTCACGCGCGGCAGGTTTTCGCCGTAGGCGGCGCGCAGTTCCGGCGTGTCGGCGACCGCGTTCAGGTGGCCGACGATGCCCCATGCGCGGCCGAGCGGCTCCGTCGCGTGCTCGACCGTCTCGACGACGGCGGCCCAGGTCGACGGCGTCGCGCTTGCGCTCGCGGCTTCGACCGCGCGGCTGGCTGCGTCGAGCAGCGTATCGAGCGCGGGCGTCACGTGTTCCGGGCGGATCTCGCCGAAACGGGGCAGGCCGGAGAAGTCGAGGAGCGGGTTGGTGTTGGCGCTGGCGGACATAAGACTCCCTGTCTGTTGCCGGATGAACCGGGATGAAAAGGGTAACGGCGGCGGGGCGCGATGGCGCCCGATACCGACATTATTGGGGCGCATCGCGCGCTTTCCAATCGTTAGTTTCTAATGACGCGATTGACGCAGGGGCGGATGCGAGCGACGGGCGACGGGCGGCCGGCGACCGGCGCGGTGCAGCCGCGGCGATGCGGCTGGCGAGACGCCGGCGCACGGAACCGCGCGCCGGCTGAACGGGCAGGGAGTCAGGCGGCCGCGTCGGCGGCGCGCTCGGCCGCTTCGATCGTGTTGATCAGCAGCATCGTGATGGTCATCGGGCCGACGCCGCCCGGCACCGGCGTGATGTGGCCGGCCACTTCCTTCACGCCCGCGAAATCGACGTCGCCGCACAGCTTGCCGGCGTCGTCGCGGTTCATGCCGACGTCGATCACCGTTGCGCCCGGCTTCACCATGTCGGCGGTCAGGATGTTGCGCTTGCCGACCGCGGCGACCACGATGTCGGCCTGCCGCGTGTGCGCGGCGAGGTCGCGCGTCTTGCTGTGGCAGATCGTCACGGTCGCGCCGGCATCGAGCAGCATCATCGCCATCGGCTTGCCGACGATGTTCGAACGGCCGATCACGACCGCGTTCGCGCCCTGCAGCGCGATGTCGTGCGCCTCGAACATCTTCATCACGCCGTACGGCGTGCACGGGCGGAACAGCGGCTTGCCGGTCATCAGCGCGCCGGCGTTCGCGACGTGGAAGCCGTCGACGTCCTTCTCCGGCGCGATCGCCTCGATCACCTTGTGGCTGTCGATATGCGCGGGCAGCGGCAATTGGACAAGAATGCCGTGGATCTTCGGGTCGCGGTTCAGTTCGTCGATACGCGCGAGCAGGCCGGCTTCCGACAGCGTGGCCGGGTACGCATCCTTCAGCGAGAAGAAGCCGTTGTCCTCGCACGCCTTGATCTTGTTGCGCACGTAGACTTCGCTCGCCGGGTTTTCGCCGACGAGGATCACCGCGAGACCGGGCTGGTGGCCGCGTGCGGTCAGGGCGGCGGCGCGTTCGGCGGCCTGACCGCGCAGGGTCTTCGAAAGGGCGTTGCCGTCGATGAGGAGGGCTGTCATGGTGGTGGGTCCTGCCGGGAAGTTGGAATGCGGGCGTGCGACGCGCGAAGCGCCGCAGCAAAGCACGCAATTATACCGGTCGCCTGCTGTCGTCCGACAGGGAATACAAGGAAAGCGTCATGGCGCCGGTGCCGGCGCTCCGGGAGGAAGCGCCGGGCCATGCCGCGCGAGTGGGCCGCGTCGCGCGGCGCGGTAGTCCGATGGTGCGGCCGGCCGGGCAGGGCTGCCCGGCGCCGCGCGCAACGCTCAGGCCTGCTTCTTCGACAGCGCGAGGCGCAGCAGGTCGGCCACCGTGTTGACGTTGAGTTTTTCCATGATGTTCGCGCGGTGCGCTTCGACCGTCTTGATGCTGATGCCGAGATCGTCGGCGATCTGCTTGTTCAGGCGGCCCGCGATGATGCGTTCGAGCACCTGCTGCTCGCGCGCGGTCAGCTTCGACAGGCGTTCGCTCGCGGCACGCTGCTCCTGGACGCTCTTGCTTTCGCTTCGGGCCTTGTCGAGCATCCGCTCGACGAGCTTGCGCAGCTCGGCTTCGTCGAACGGTTTCTCGATAAAGTCCATCGCACCCTTTTTCATCGTCGATACGGCCATCGGCACGTCGCCGTGACCCGTGACGAAGATGATCGGCAGCGCGGCATTGTCGGCGATCAGGCGTTCCTGCAGCTCGAGACCGCTCATGCCCGACATCCGCACGTCGAGGATCAGGCATGCGATCTGGCCGGCCTGTTGCGCCGGCTGGTAGGCATCGAGGAACTGCTCCGCGCTCGAAAAGCATTGCACGCGATAGCCGTTCGCCTCCAGCAGCCAGCGCAGCGAGTCCCGTACGGCCTCGTCGTCGTCAACGACAAAGACGGTTTCCTGAGTGGTGGTGACAGGGCTATTCATAGTTCTCCCGTAACGGTATGTGATGCCGATGCCTCGCGCCCCCCTTGGCCGAGATCAGCGGGTTCCCCAATGGGCAGGCTGCAGTGGAACGTCGCGCCGGAAATGCGGCCATCCGGCTCGACGTTGTTGACCACCCACAGACGCCCCCGATGCGATTCGATGATCGAACGGCAGATGTTCAGCCCCATGCCCATGCCATCGGACTTGGTGCTGTAAAACGGTTCAAACAGGCGCTCGGCGGTCGCTTCGTCGACGCCCGGACCCTGGTCGATCACGCGGATGTCGACGAAGCCCGCATCGATGTCGGCGACGACGCGGATCACGCCGTCCGCCGACGCCGGCTTCACGTCGGCCATCGCCTCGGCCGCGTTCTTCATCAGGTTCATCAACACCTGCTCGATCAGCACGGGGTCGACATAAATAATAGGCATTCTTGCGAGGATTTCCGTGACGATCCGGATCCTGCGCTTCCTGGCCTCGATTTCGGCAAGCCCGACTGCGTCGGCGACGATGTCCGCAACCCGCGCCGGCTGGCGTTTCGGCTCGCTGCGCTTCACGAATTCGCGGATCCGCTTGACGATCATCCCGGCGCGCAACGCCTGCTGCGCGGTCTTTTCCAGCGCGGGCTGCAGCGTCTCGGGCGTGCCGCGGCCGCTCTTGACGAGCGCGAGCGTGCCCGAGCAGTAGTTGTTGATCGCGGCGAGCGGCTGATTCAGTTCGTGCGCAATCGACGACGCCATTTCGCCCATCGTCATCAACCGGCTCGTGAACTGCAGCTTCTCTTCCTGCTGGTGCGCGAGTTCCTGCGCCTTCTTGCGGGTCGTGATGTCGGTCGCGATCTGCATCTGCGCGAGGTGGCCGTCGACCCACTGGATGTACTGGCGGCGCACTTCGAACCATTTCTGGATGCTCTCGACGTACACCTCCTGCGCGTCGGCCGTGCTGCTCGTCAGCGCGGCGGCCGGCAGGCCCGCGAACGCGTCGACCATGTCGATCGAGTCGGACGATGCCTGCGCGCGATCGAAGCCGCCGCCCGACAATTCGAGGTGGCCGTCCGGGCGGATGCCGAACAGGTGGCGGTAGTAGCGGTTCGCGAACAGCAGCTCGGCTTCGTCGGCGGCCAGCACCGACACCGCGGCGTCGAGGCTTTCGAGCACCGTCGTGAAGCGCTCGTGCGCGGCCGCGAGTTCCTCGCGCGCGCGCTTCGGTTCGGTGATGTCGGTCATCGACGACATCCAGCCGGTCTGGCGGCCCGAGCTGTCGATCAGCGGCGACACGTACAGGCGCGCATGGAACAGCGTGCCGTTCTTGCGCCGCACGCGGAGTTCGAAGCCCGAGCTCGGCGCCTTGCCGCGCAGCGTCATGTCGAGCTGGCGCTGCATTTCCGGGTACGCGTCGCGCGGCCAGTACGGGAACGGCGCGACCTTGCCGACGAGGTCGGTTTCGTCCCAGCCCGTCATCCGGCAGAACGCGGGGTTCACGTGCGTGATGCGGCCGTGCATGTCGAGCACGCGCATGCCGATCAGCACCGAGTTTTCCATCGCGCGGCGGAAGAACGCTTCCGCGTACAGCGCCTGCTGGGCCTCGAAGCGCTGGCGCGTGTGCTTCCACAGGCTCCAGAGGCTCCACAGCACGAAGCACGACAGGCCGGCCACGAGCCACACGAGCGTGTTGTTGGTCAGGTTCGTGAGCTGCGGAAACGCGTACACGCGCACCGTCAGTCCCTGGCCGGGCGGATCGAGCGGCAGGTCGTAGTGCGAGTCGCGCGGCAGGCGTGGGCGTGTCGACGTGGACGACAGCTCGCGGTTGTTCGAGTCGGTGATCGAGATCTTGTACTTCGACGACAGTTCCTGCGGGATGTCGTGCTTCAGGATGCCTTCGACCGAGAACACCGCGGCGATCGAGCCGAGATATTCGCGGTCGCCGCGCATCACGGGCGTCTGCAGCGTGATGAAGCCGTTGCCGAAGTCGTCGTAGATCAGCGGCGAGTAGGCCTGGCGGCGCGTGCTGCGCGCTTCGTCGTACGCGCCGCGCACGGCGTCCTGCATCTGTGCGTCGCCTGGTTTCGCGAGCCGCTGCCCGAGCAGCGGCGGATGCACGGTCGGCCAGCGCTGCACGCCGGGTGCGGTGTACCAGTTCAGGTAGAGGATTTCCGGATGCGTCTGCATCACGTCCGCGACGGCCATCTGGAACGCGTTCTGGTCGAGGCGGCCCGACGCGAGATCGCGCGACAGCGCCTGCAGTTGCTCCTGCGCGCCCGTCATCGACAGGCGGATCTGCTGCTGCGCCCACGCGACGTTACGGAAGAGGGTGTCTTCCTGCTGTTGCTGTTCGCGGCGATTGAGGCTCCACAGGATGAGGCTCATCACCACCAGGAACACCAGGATCGACAGCAGCGGCGTCAGCAAATAGGAATTGGACCACCACGGTCCGTGGTGCCAACGGGACGGCTGCGACTCCGCCGGCGGGCCCGACGGTCGCGCCGAGCGTGCGAAAAGCCGATCGGTCAACATGGCAGGATTGTAGCGCAGCGCAATACATGGAAAACCTATACCGGATATGTTGAACGGAAACGGATTTGTTCCGCCGCGGCGTGCCGGAGCGCCCCGAAACATGGGTGCAGCGCAGCAATATTTCGCATTGCGAGAAAAGATCTCACAATTCGAAAATTTTGTTGCGCAGGCCCGCGCACGCTCATTACAATCCGCTGGAGCTTGCCCGCAGCCGGCCGCGTCGCGTCGTCTGCACGAGAGCGATCCTCACATTCCAGGACCCAGGAGACGAGAATGTCCGCTGTACCGAACGAAGTGATGAAATATGTCGCCGCCGAACGTGACGACGACCCGCAAGAAACCGTCGAGTGGCTGGAGTCGCTCGATGGCGTGATCTCCTCCGTGGGCACCGGCCGCGCGCACTACCTGATCGAAAAGCAGATCGAGTTCGCCCGCATGCACGGCGAACACCTGCCGTTCTCCGCCAACACCCCGTACATCAACACGATTCCGGTCGGCGCCCAGGCAAAGATCCCGGGCGACCAGGACATCGAGCACCGCATCCGTTCGTACACGCGCTGGAACGCGCTGGCGATGGTGCTGCGTGCAGGCAAGGATACGAACGTCGGCGGCCACATCGCATCGTTCGCGTCGGCCGCGACGCTCTATGACGTCGGCTACAACCACTTCTGGCACGCAGCGTCCGACCAGCACGGCGGCGATCTCGTGTTCGTGCAGGGCCACTCGTCGCCGGGCGTGTATTCGCGCGCGTTCCTGCTCGGCCGCCTGAAGGAAGAGCAGCTCGACAACTTCCGCCAGGAAGTCGACGGCAACGGCATTTCGTCGTATCCGCACCCGTGGCTGATGCCGGATTTCTGGCAGTTCCCGACCGTGTCGATGGGTCTCGGCCCGATCATGGCGATCTACCAGGCGCGCTTCATGAAGTACCTGGAGGCGCGCGGCATCACGAAGACGGAAGGCCGCAAGGTGTGGGCATTCCTCGGCGACGGCGAGACGGATGAACCGGAATCGCTCGGCGCGATCGGGATGGCGAGCCGCGAAAAGCTCGACAACCTCGTGTTCGTGATCAACTGCAACCTGCAGCGTCTCGACGGCCCGGTGCGCGGCAACGGCAAGATCATCCAGGAACTCGAATCGGAGTTCCGCGGCGCCGGCTGGAACGTGATCAAGGTCATCTGGGGCAGCCGCTGGGATGCGCTGTTCGCACGCGACAAGTCGGGCGCGCTGATGCGCCGGATGATGGAAGTCGTCGACGGCGAATACCAGACGTACAAGTCGGAGTCGGGCGCGTTCGTGCGCGAGCACTTCTTCAATACGCCTGAACTGAAGGCGCTCGTCGCCGACTGGTCGGACGACGACATCTGGGCGCTGAACCGCGGCGGCCACGATCCGCACAAGATCTACGCAGCGTTCCACGAAGCCAGCAACACGAAGGGCGCGCCGACCGTCATCCTCGCGAAGACCATCAAGGGCTACGGGATGGGCGAGTCGGGTCAGGCGATGAACATCACGCACCAGCAGAAGAAGCTGCCGGTCGAGCAACTGAAGAAGTTCCGCGACCAGTTCCGCCTGCCGATCACCGACGAACAGATCGCCGACGTGCCGTACCTGAAGTTCGAGGAAGGCTCGAAGGAACTCGAATACATGCGCAAGCAGCGCATGGACCTCGGCGGCTACCTGCCGCACCGCCGCGAGAAGGCGACGTCGCTGCCGGTGCCGGCGCTCGATGCATTCGAGCCGCTGCTGAAGGGCACGGGCGAAGGCCGCGAGATCTCGACGACGATGGCGTTCGTGCGGATCCTGAACATCCTGCTGAAGGACAAGGCGCTCGGCAAGCGCGTCGTGCCGATCGTCCCGGACGAATCGCGCACGTTCGGCATGGAAGGCCTGTTCCGCCAGATCGGTATCTGGAACCAGCAGGGCCAGAAGTATGTGCCGGAAGATTCCGACCAGCTGATGTTCTACAAGGAATCGGAAACCGGCCAGATCCTGCAGGAAGGCATCAACGAAGCGGGCGGCATGTGCGACTGGATCGCGGCGGCGACGTCGTACTCGACGCACGGCGAGATCATGGTGCCGTTCTACATCTTCTATTCGATGTTCGGCTTCCAGCGGATCGGCGACCTCGCATGGGCCGCAGGCGACATGCGTTCGCGCGGCTTCCTGCTCGGCGGTACCGCGGGCCGCACGACGCTGAACGGCGAAGGCCTGCAGCACGAAGACGGCCACTCGCTCCTGTGGGCGGCATCGGTACCGAACTGCGTGAGCTACGACCCGACGTTCGGTTATGAACTCGCCGTGATCATCCAGGACGGCCTGCGCCGCATGGTGCAGGACCAGGAAGACGTGTACTACTACATCACGGTGATGAACGAGAACTACGAGCACCCGGCGATTCCGCAGGGCGAGCACGTGGCGGCCGACATCATCAAGGGCATGTACGCGTTCAAGAAGGCCGACGCCGACAAGAAGGCGCCGCGCGTCCAGCTGCTCGGCGCGGGCACGATCTTCAACGAAGTGATCGCCGCGGCCGACCTGCTGAAGAACGACTGGGGCGTCGCTGCCGACCTGTGGAGCGTGCCGAGCTTCACCGAGCTCGCGCGTGAAGGCCACCAGGTCGAACGCTGGAACCTGCTCCATCCGACCGAAGAGCGTCGCCTGTCGCACGTGCAGAAGTGCCTGAAGGACACGCAGGGCCCGGTCATCGCATCGACGGACTACGTCCGTGCGCTGGTCGACCAGGTCCGCGGCCAGATCGATCGCCGCTTCGTCGTGCTGGGCACCGACGGCTTCGGCCGTTCGGACACCCGCGAGAAGCTGCGTCACTTCTTCGAAGTCGACCGTCACTGGGTCACCGTCGCAGCGCTCAACGCGCTGGCCGACGAGGGCACGATCGAGCGCAAGGTGGTCGCGGACGCGATTGCCAAGTACAACCTCGATCCGTCCAAGCCCAACCCGATGACCGTTTAACGCACACGCCGTGTGATGCCGCGCGTCGCTCCCGCGAGGAGCGCGCGCGGCCATGGAGACAGAAACAGATGAGTCAAGCGATCGAAGTGAAGGTGCCGGATATCGGCGATTACAAGGACGTGCCGGTGATCGAGATCGGCGTGAAAGTCGGCGATACGGTCGAGCCCGAGCAGTCGCTCGTCACGCTCGAGTCCGACAAGGCGACGATGGACGTCCCGAGCCCGGTAGGCGGCGTCGTGAAGGAAATCAAGGTCAAGGTGGGCGATTCCGTGTCGGAAGGCTCGCTGATCATCCTGCTCGAAGGCGGCGCCGCGGCGCAGGCCAATGGCGCGGCTGCGCCGGCCGCAGCACCGGCTCCGGCGGCGGCGCCTGCGCCGGCCGCGGCGGCACCGGCTGCCGCCCCGGCAGCGGCCGGCGGCACGCTCGAAGTGAAGGTGCCCGACATCGGCGACTACAAGGACGTTCCGGTCATCGAGATCGGCGTGAAGGTCGGCGACACGGTCGAGAAGGAACAGTCGCTCGTCACGCTCGAGTCGGACAAGGCGACGATGGACGTGCCGAGCCCGGCCGCCGGCGTCGTGAAGGACATCAAGGTCAAGGTGGGCGATTCGGTATCGGAAGGCACGCTGATCGTGCTGCTCGAAGCCGCAGGCGCACCGGCCGCCGCCGCGCAGGCGAGCGCACCGGCTCCGGCCGCCGCCGCGCCGGCGCCGGCTGCCGCACCGGCGCCCGCGAAGGCTGCGCCGGCACCGGCCGCCGCCGCACCGGCCGCCGCGCCGTCGGGTGAATACCGCGCCAGCCACGCGTCGCCGTCGGTGCGCAAGTTCGCGCGCGAACTCGGCGTCGAAGTCGCACGCGTGCAGGGCTCGGGTCCGAAGGGCCGCATTACGAAGGAAGACGTCACGGGCTTCGTGAAGGGCGTGATGACGGGCCAGCGCGCGGCACCGGGCGCGGCAGCCGCGCCGGCAGGCGGCGGCGAGCTGAACCTGCTGCCGTGGCCGAAGGTCGACTTCTCGAAGTTCGGCCCGTTCGAGGCGAAGCCGCTGTCGCGCATCAAGAAGATCTCGGGCGCGAACCTGCATCGCAACTGGGTGATGATCCCGCACGTCACGAACAACGACGAAGCGGACATCACCGAGCTCGAAGCGCTGCGCGTGCAGCTGAACAAGGAGCACGAAAAGGCGGGCGTGAAGTTCACGATGCTCGCGTTCGTGATCAAGGCAGTCGTCGCCGCGCTGAAGAAATTCCCGACCTTCAACGCGAGCCTCGACGGCGACAACCTGGTGTTCAAGCAGTACTACCACGTCGGTTTTGCCGCGGACACGCCGAACGGCCTCGTCGTGCCGGTGATCCGCGACGCGGACAAGAAGGGGCTCGTCGATATCGCGAAGGAAATGGCCGAGCTGTCGAAGGCCGCGCGCGACGGCAAGCTGAAGCCGGACCAGATGCAAGGCGGTTGCTTCTCGATCTCGTCGCTCGGCGGGATCGGCGGCACGAACTTCACGCCGATCATCAACGCGCCGGAAGTGGCAATCCTCGGGTTGTCGCGCGGCCAGATGAAGCCGGTGTGGGACGGCAAGCAGTTCGTGCCGCGTCTGACGCTGCCGCTGTCGCTGTCGTATGACCATCGCGTGATCGATGGCGCGGAAGCCGCGCGGTTCAATGCGTATCTCGGCGCGTTGCTCGCGGATTTCCGTCGCATCATTCTTTGATGAGCGTGGGAGTGGCTCGCGGGGGCGTGGGTTTTGTGTCGGTCATCCACGCCTCTTCGTTGAACCTGTTTCGCTAACGGTCTACTAGCGTCGCCCCTGCGCGGGGCGGCGGTCACTTTTCTTTGTCTTCCAAAGAAAAGTAACCAAAAGAAAGGCGCGTCCTTGGGCGGACGGCAAAGGTGGTGCTGCCCAACGTCGCGTTCTCTTGTCAGGCCGTAGTCGCGGTAATGGGTTCTTCCGCGGGTTTCTCCCCCCTCTGTCTGCAGCTAATCAAGAAGGGGACAGTAATGAGTCTCATCGAAGTCAAGGTTCCGGATATCGGCGATTTCAGCGGCGTCGATGTCATCGAAGTCAACGTGAAACCCGGCGACGTGATCGAAAAAGAGCAAACGCTCATCACGCTCGAATCCGATAAAGCCTCCATGGAAGTGCCCAGCGACGTCGCCGGCACCGTCAAGGAAATCAAGGTCAAGGCTGGCGAGAAAGTCTCGCAAGGCACCGTCATCGCCATCGTCGAAGCGTCGGCTGGCGCAGCCGCGCCCGCGAAAGCACCCGAGGCAGCGAAGCCCGCAGCCGCCGCGCCGGCACCGGCCGCCGCTCCGGCGCCCGCGCCGCAAGCCGGCAGCTACGCAGGCGCCGCCGACATCGAGTGCGACATGCTCGTGCTCGGCGCCGGCCCCGGCGGCTACTCGGCCGCGTTCCGCGCCGCCGACCTCGGCATGAAGACCGTGCTCGTCGAGCGCTACTCGACGCTCGGCGGCGTGTGCCTGAACGTCGGCTGCATCCCGTCGAAAGCGCTGCTGCATACGTCGCTCGTCGTCGAAGAAGCCGCGGCGCTCGCGTCGCACGGCATCACGTTCGGCAAGCCGGAAGTCGATCTCGACAAGCTGCGCGACTTCAAGGGCGGCGTCGTCAAGAAGCTGACGACGGGCCTCGCCGGCATGGCCAAGGCGCGCAAGGTCGAAGTGGTCACCGGCGTCGGCGCATTCGTCGATCCGTTCCACATGGAAGTGCAGGGCGAAAACGGCAAGAAGGTCGTCAAGTTCAAGCAGGCGATCATCGCTGCCGGCTCGCAAGCCGTGAAGCTGCCGTTCATGCCGGAAGACCCGCGCGTCGTCGATTCGACGGGCGCACTCGAACTGCGCCAACTGCCGAAGCGCATGCTCGTGATCGGCGGCGGCATCATCGGCCTCGAAATGGCCACGGTGTACTCGACGCTCGGCGCCGAGATCGACGTCGTCGAAATGATGGACGGCCTGATGATGGGCGCGGACCGCGATCTCGTGAAGGTCTGGGAAAAGTACAACGCGAAGCGCTTCGGCAACGTGATGCTGAAGACCAAGACGGTCGGCGCGGAAGCGAAGGAAGACGGCATCTACGTGAAGTTCGAGGGCGAGAAGGCGCCGGCGGAAGCGCAGCGCTACGACCTCGTGCTCGTCGCGGTGGGCCGCAGCCCGAACGGCAAGAAGATCGGTGCCGACAAGGCTGGCGTCGCGGTCACGGATCGCGGCTTCATCGACGTCGACAAGCAGATGCGCACGAACGTCCCGCACATCTTCGCGATCGGCGACGTCGTCGGCCAGCCGATGCTCGCGCACAAGGCCGTGCATGAAGGCCACGTCGCAGCGGAAGCCGCGCACGGCGAAAAGGCGTACTTCGACGCGCTGCAGATCCCGTCGGTGGCGTACACCGATCCGGAAGTGGCGTGGGCCGGCAAGACGGAAGACCAGTGCAAGGCCGAAGGCATCAAGTACGGCAAGGCCGTGTTCCCGTGGGCCGCATCGGGCCGCGCGATTGCGAACGGCCGCGACGAAGGCTTCACGAAGCTGATTTTCGACGAGGAAACCCATCGCGTGATCGGTGGCGCAATCGTCGGCCTGAACGCAGGCGACCTGATCAGCGAAGTGTGCCTCGCGGTCGAGATGGGCGCGGACGCGGAAGACATCGGCAAGACGATCCATCCGCACCCGACGCTCGGCGAATCGGTCGGCATGGCCGCCGAACTGTACGAAGGCGTCTGCACGGACCTGCCGCCGCAACGCAAGAAGTAACGCGACCGGCACGGCCGGCCACGCGCCGGCCACGAAAGAACGCCGCCGCCCGGGCAATCCGGGCGGCGGCGTTTTCTTTTGTCTGCGGCCGATGCTGCGATCAGAACGCTTGATCGAACGAGGCGAGCGGCGGCCCGTTCGCGCAAATTCCGGCGCCGGAAACGAAAAAGCCGCGCTGGGCGCGGCTCTTTCAGGAGCAGGGGACGCTTACGCGGCCGGCTTGCTCGAACGACGTGCAGCAGCGGCGGTTGCAGCCTTCGTTGCGACGGCAGCAGCAGCGTTGAAGTTCGTTTCAGCGATTTCGACGGCTTGCTTCGTGGCCTTCTGAACCGTTTCGTACGTCGTGTTCGCAGCGTTCAGTGCCGACTTCAGTGCGGCGACAGCCGTTTCCGAACCGGCCGGGGCGTTCTTCGCGACGTTGTCGACGAGTGCCTGGACCTTCTTGTTCTGCTCTTCGAATTGCGCTTCGGCAACCTTCGCGAACTCGGCTTGCGTCGACGATGCGATTTCGTACAGGTGACGGCCGTACGACAGCACCTTTTCAGCGACCGGCTGCGACAGGCTGGCTTGCAGTGCGATCAGTTCCTGAGCGTCCTTCACCGACAGCAGGCGCTGTGCGTTTTCCTGGCCTTCGGCCAGCGTCGACTTCACGACTTGCAGGTTGAGTTCGATCAGCTTTTCGACGCCTTCGAATGCCTTGGTCGTCAGACCGAACAGGCTTTCGAGGTTGGCTTTCTGTGCAGCGGCGATTTGCTCGGGGGTCAGCAAGGACATGTCCAGCTCCTGAAAAGCGATCGCGTCGATCGCAGGGTAAAGGGCACTACGACGGGGAACCTCGGATGCGCGTGCTTTGTGCAACGCAGCAATGAGGCGTATTTTAGGGCAGAGAAAACGGATGTCAAGTATTTTTTGTGCGTTGCACAATCGCGACAAATTATCGATAAAACAACGAGTTATCGTGGCCGTCCGGAATCGGTTTCATGCGCGATCCCAGATGGTGCGCACGAGTGCGGGGCAAGCGTGGCGCACCATGATCATGCACAGGTAAACCTGACAGGCCCATGGAACGTTATCCTTCTGTTCCTGTCGAAAAACGCGCCGTTTCGATGCGCGTGCCGTGGCGACGTGCCGCCGCCACGGTCGAGACCGGCGCCCTTGGCACGCCGAGCACCGGATACGTAGTTTCCCCGCTTTAAATCGCCTCCAAAGTGACGTTATCTCAATTAACCGTGTGGTAATCGGGAGACGGGCGCTGTCGGGCAGTGCACCCATGAGTTTTTTCGATGGGGGCGGGAGGGTCAATTGGTCTGAGGTTGACCGACCCTTACATTCCGGTTTAACGACGATCGGTAAGTGCCTAATATTGCTCTTTTTTTCAGCTTTAACTACACTTGCGGAAACCTCCCGCCCGCTTTGTCCAGACCCCAATGAAAGCCGAATCGTTCTCACCGCGCAGATTGTTGCAGAGCATGACGCTCGGCACGGCTGTGTCGGTCGCAGTCGCCTTGCTGGCGACCACCGCGTCCGTCGCGCCTGCCGACGCCTTTGCCGCTACCGCGAAGACCCAACAAGCCGCCAAGAAAAAGGCCGTCGCTCCTGCTTCGTCAGCGAAGAAGAAGTCGGCCAAGGCGACGTCCGATAAATCCGCCAAGGTCGCTGCGGCCGATGCGCCGCGCGCGAAGGCGTCGCGAAAGCGCGTGACGCTCGCGGCGAACAACCTGCATGGCGGCCATCGTGGCGCGGTCCGCAAGGTCGCGTTCCAGCCGCGCCGGCCGACGGTCGGCCAGGCGTTCGGCCTGCACGACACGCCCGACGCGCTCGCGCTGCGCTCGAGCGTCGCGTACGTCGTCGACCAGAATTCCGGCGAGCCGCTGTTCGACAAGAATTCGCACGCCGTCGTGCCGATCGCGTCGATCTCGAAGCTGATGACGGCGATGGTCGTGCTCGACGCGAAGGCGCCGATGACCGACCAGATCGAAGTCACCGACGAAGACCGCGACTACGAGAAGGGCACGGGCTCGCGCCTGTCGGTCGGCTCGGTGCTGTCGCGCGAGGACATGCTGCACATCGCGCTGATGGCGTCGGAAAACCGCGCGGCTGCCGCGCTGTCGCGTTACTACCCGGGCGGTCGTCCGGCGTTCATCGCCGCGATGAACGCGAAGGCGAAGACGCTCGGCATGGCCGATACGCACTTCGAGAATTCGACCGGCCTGTCGAGCTCGAACGTGTCGAGTGCGCGTGACCTCGTGAAGATGGTCAATGCCGCGTATCAGTACCCGATGATCCGCCAGTTCTCGACCGATCGCAGCTACGAGGTGTACACGGGCAAGCGCAATCTCGCGTACAACAGCACGAACGCGCTGATCCGCGGCAACGGCTCGTGGGACATCGGCCTGCAGAAGACGGGCTTCATCAACGAAGCAGGCGAATGCCTCGTGATGCAGGCGACGATCCATGGCCGGCCGATGGTGATGGTGCTGCTCGACTCGTTCGGCAAGTACTCGCGCTTCGCCGACGCATCGCGCCTGCGCAACTGGCTCGACGCCGGTGGCGGCGAGCGCCTGACGGCAGCCAACACGCCGAACGGCGGGACCTGATCGCGCCGCAGGCTGCAACAAGAAAGCCCCGCAATTGCGGGGCTTTTTTTCGTCCGGCGGCACAACCGGCACCGAGGCCGGCGAGGACGGCTTACGCCTGCCGTTGCAGCCCGTCCATGTCCTTCGAGGGCGCCGGCCGGTAGCCGAGCGATTCCGAGATGGTGAGCGCCGTGCGGCTCAACTGGCCGAGCCATGCGTCCTGCAGGCGGTCGGCCGGCGCCGACAGCGACAGGCCCGCGACGAGCTTGCCCGAATCGTCGTAGATGCCGGCCGCGATACAGCGCACGCCGAGCTCCAGTTCCTCGTTGTCGCGTGCGCACGATTGCTGGCGGACGATCGTCAGCTCGCGCTCGAGCTTCGCGATGTCGGTGATGCTGTTCTGCGTATGGCCGGACAGCCCCGTGCGCGTCGCATAGGCGCGCACCCGCGACGTTTCGTCGGCCGCGAGGAACAGCTTGCCGACCGAGGTGAGGTGCAGCGGCGCACGGCCACCGATCGCGCGGACGACCTGCATCCCCGATCGCTCGGAATACGCACGCTCGATGTAGACGATCTCGTCGCCCTGGCGCACCGACAGGTTCACGGTCTGCCCGGTGAGGCGGTGCAGCTCGCGCATCGGCATCAGCGCCGCGTCGCGCACCGACAGGCGCGCCTTCACGAGGTTGCCGAGTTCCAGCAGCCGCATGCCGAGGCGGTAGGTGCCGGGATCGGAGCGATCGACGAGGCGGCAGGTCACCATGTCGTTGAGGATGCGGTGCGCGGTCGACGGGTGCAGCTCCGTGCGCTGCGCCAGTTCCTTCAGGCTGACAGGATCACTGTGCGCGGCGAGCGCGTCCAGCAGCCGCATCATGCGTTCGATCACCTGGATCGACGTTTTTGAATCCGGGGTGGGTTGGCTCATGTCGGGGGAGAAATCGGTTGACGCGTCAAGCGGTGTTGCAACGATTGTATCTCGTATTGTGAAAAAAGCGAACGCCGTTCGAGGAAGTCCTCGTTTCGCGCGCGGCGGGCTTGCCTGCGAGCCGGCGTTGGTCTTGCCGGCCAAACGGCGGATAATGAGAGCCGTTTTCTCGAAGGAGCACGTATGCGAGTCGGTTTGTTCGTGACCTGCCTGGTCGATCTGATGCGCCCCGAAATCGGTTTCTCGGCGCTCAAGCTGATTCGCGACGCCGGCTACGAGGTGATCGTGCCGCCCGCGCAGACCTGCTGCGGCCAGCCGGCCTACAACTCGGGCGACCGTGCGCTGGCGCGCGATCTCGCCGAAAAGACGCTGCGCGAGTTCGAGCAGTTCGATTACGTCGTCGCGCCGTCGGGTTCGTGTGGCGGGATGATCCGCGCGCACTACGGCGACCTGTTCCGCGACGACCCCGAACTGATGGGGCGCTACACGCGGTTCCAGCAGAAAGTCTACGAACTGACCGATTTCCTCGCGAACGTCGCGAAGGTGTCGCTCGCGCCGGGCGAATTCACCGGGCCCGTCACCTATCACGACTCGTGCTCGGGCCTGCGCGAACTCGGCGTGAAGGCGCAGCCGCGCGCGCTGCTCGCGCAGCGCGGCGTCGCGGTCACCGAAATGAAGGACTGCGAGCACTGCTGCGGCTTCGGCGGCACGTTCGCGATCAAGTACGGTGACATCTCGGCGGCCATCGCGGACGAGAAATGCGCGAACGTGCGCGCATCGGGCACGGGCGCCGTCGTGCTCGGCGATCTCGGCTGCATGCTGAACATCGAAGGGCGGTTGCGCCGCACCGGCGACCGCGACACGCGCGTGCTGCACGTCGCGCAGGTGCTGGCGGGCGACGTCTGACGCCCGGTTCCGCTCACTTTTCCCGATACCGCGATGCAAGTCCAATCGATGCATTTCAAGGCGCGCGCCGGCCAGAAGCTGGCCGACCAGCGCCTGCAGCAGAACTTGAAGAAGCTGTCGACGAAGTTCGTGTCCGCGCGCGCCGACGCGATGACCGCGATCGACTTCCCGGCCACGCGCGCCGCGCTCAAGGCGCGCCGCAACCGCGCGCTGGAGAACCTCGACGTGTGGCTCGAAGCGTTCGAGCGCGAGGCGACGCGGCGCGGCACGACGGTGCTGTTCGCCGAAACGACCGCGGATGCCGCGCGGCTCGTCGCCGACATCGCGCGCCGGCACGACGTGAAGAAGGTCATCAAGACCAAGTCGATGGTGTCCGAGGAGATGCGCCTGAACGCGGTGCTCGCGGAGATGGGCGTGCAGTCGATCGAGACGGACCTCGGCGAATACATCCTGCAGATCAACGACAACGAGCCGCCGAGCCACATCATTGCGCCCGTCGTGCACAAGGACAAGGACGAGATCGCCGACCTGTTCGCGCGCACGCACCACCGCGAGCGCCTCACCGAGATTCCGGACATGACGCGCGAGGCGCGCGAGGTGCTGCGCCCGCATTTCATGTCGGCCGACATGGGCGTCACGGGCGGCAACTTCGTGATCGCCGAGACGGGCTCGGTCGCGATCGTGACGAACGAAGGGAACGAGGGCATGTGCACGGTGATGCCGCGCGTGCACGTCGCGGTGACGGGCATTGAGAAGGTGTTGCCGACGCTCGAGGACCTCGCGACCGCGATGCGCCTGCTGCCGCGTTCGGCGACCGGGCAGAAGACGTCGAACTATTTTTCGCTGCTGACCGGGCCGCGCGGGCCGGGCGACGAGGACGGCCCCGAGCACAACTACGTGGTGCTGGTCGACGGCGGCCGCACGGGCCTGATCGGCGGCGAATTCCAGGAGATGCTGCGCTGCATCCGCTGCGGCGCGTGCATGAACCACTGCCCGGTGTATCAGAAGGTTGGCGGCCACGCGTACGGCTGGGTCTATCCGGGGCCGATGGGGTCGGTGCTGACGCCGAGCTACGTCGGGCTCGATCGCACGCTCGACCTGCCGCAGGCCGCGACGCTATGCGGCGAATGCGACAGTGTGTGCCCGGCCGGCATTCCGTTGTCGCACCTGCTGCGCACGCTGCGCGAGAAGCAGGTCGAGCGGCACCTGCGGCCGTGGCGCGAGCGGGCGGCGCTCGCCGCATGGGGCTTCTTCGCGCGGCGGCCGATGCTGTACGCGCTGACGACCAAGCTCGCCGTGCGCGTCCTCGAGCGGCTGGGCGGCAACGGCGGCATGCTGCGGCGCCTGCCGATGATGGGCGGCTGGATGGATACGCGCGACATGCCGACACCCACCGGGCGCACGTTCCGCGAACTGTACGCGGCGTCCCAAAGCCACCTCGGCTGACGACTGTTCATCCGGCGGCAACAGTGCGTTCGCTATTTGCATATTTATCTCGATAGATGCGGTCTATAGAATCCTGTCTGTAGTCCCCGGAATTGGGTTTCGGGGTACGAGGTCAAGGAGGTCCGCATCATGAGAAAGACAATATCGATGTACTGGCCGCTGGCAATCGTCGTCCCGCTGGCAGCGGCAGCCTATCTGCATGCGATGGCCGATGCGCCGTCGCGTGGCCCGCTGGCGGTGCACCAGGCGTCTGCCGAACTGGCGCGCGCGGTGTCGTTCGGGCTGGTCGGCGACGCGGCGAAGCCGCTGCCGGCAGCATCCGGCGACGTCGTGCTCGCCGCACCGAAGGCGCTGTAATGCATGGCGCCGTCGCTTTGCGCGGCGGCGCGATTTCGGCTGTCTTTGTATAATGGCGTGCTCTTCTCCCACGCGGTCCGCCGCAACGTTCCGATAGTGCGATGACCCGCGTTGCGATCTGTTTCGTCTGTCTCGGCAACATCTGCCGTTCGCCCACCGCGGAAGGCGTGATGCGTCACCAGGTCGACGCGGCCGCGCTGGCCGACCGGATCGCGATCGATTCGGCCGGCACCGGCGACTGGCATGTGGGCGAGCCGCCCGATACGCGGGCTCAGGCAGCCGCCCGCAGCCGCGGCTACGACCTGTCGGCGCTGCGTGCGCGGCAGGTAGGCGCGGCGGATTTCGAGCGCTTCGACCTGCTGCTCGCGATGGACGAAGCGAATCTCGCGGAATTGCAACGGCGTTGCCCGCCGCAGCATCGCGACAAGGTGCGCCTGCTGATGGAGTTCGCGCCGGGCTCGACTGAAACCGAAGTGGCCGATCCGTATTTCGGCGGCGCGCAGGGGTTCGAACAGGTACTCGATCAGGTCGAACGCGCGTGCGCGGGCCTGCTGGAGACGCTTCGGGCCCGTACGGCGGGCTGATCGCGCGGTATTCAGCGATCTGCGAATACCCTTTCAAAGACATGGATACTTGACTAAAAACGTCAAATATTTATACTTGACCAAAATCGTCAAGATTGCAGTCCCCTAGACACCATGAGACTCACCACCAAAGGCCGTTTCGCCGTCACGGCGATGATTGACTTGGCACTGCGCCAGGAGCAGGGCCCGGTGACGCTTGCAGGCATCAGCCAGCGCCAGCGGATTTCGCTCTCGTATCTCGAACAGCTGTTCGGCAAGCTGCGCAGGCATGAAATCGTCGAATCCGTGCGCGGCCCGGGCGGCGGCTACAACCTCGCGCGTCGCGCGCAGGACGTCACCGTTGCCGACATCATCATCGCGGTCGATGAGCCGCTCGACGCCACGCAGTGCGGCGGCAAAGGCACGTGCGACGGCTCGAAGCAGCCCGACGGCCATTGCATGACGCATGAGCTGTGGTCGACCCTGAACCAGAAGATGGTCGAATACCTCGATTCCGTGTCGCTGCAGGATCTCGTCGATCAGCAGCGTGCACGTGAGGGCGCCCCTGCGGTGCTGCGCGATCGCCGCACACCGGAGCCCGTCGCCGCACCGGCCGAGCCCGTGCGCACGATGCCGCTCGGCCCCAATTCGGTGTTCAACATCGCGAGTTCGTGAGCGCGAAGGCGCCCGCCATACCCCATAACGCACATAGTTAGTCCCTGCACAGAATACCCGGAGCGACAGATGACCCAAGAGACTCTCCACCTGCCCATCTACATGGATTACAGCGCGACGACGCCCGTCGATCCGCGCGTGGTCGACAAGATGGTGCCGTACCTGCGCGAGCAGTTCGGCAACCCGGCGTCGCGCAGCCACGCTTACGGCTGGGACGCGGAGCGTGCAGTCGAGGAAGCGCGCGAACAGGTGGCCGCACTCGTGAACGCCGATCCGCGCGAGATCATCTGGACGTCCGGCGCCACGGAATCGGACAACCTTGCGATCAAGGGTGCCGCGAACTTCTACAAGGGCAAGGGCAAGCACATCATCACGGTGAAGACCGAGCACAAGGCCGTGCTCGATACCTGCCGCGAGCTCGAGCGCGACGGTTTCGAAGTCACCTACCTCGACGTGAAGGATGACGGCCTGATCGACCTCGACGTGTTCAAGGCCGCGCTGCGCCCGGACACGATCCTCGTGTCGGTGATGCACGTGAACAACGAGATCGGCGTGATCCAGGACATCGAGACGATCGGTGAGATCTGCCGCGAGAAGGGCATCGTGTTCCACGTCGACGCCGCCCAGTCGACCGGCAAGGTCGCGATCGACCTCGCGAAGCTGAAGGTCGACCTGATGTCGTTCTCGGCGCACAAGACCTACGGCCCCAAGGGCATCGGCGCGCTGTACGTGCGCCGCAAGCCGCGCGTGCGCATCGAAGCACAGATGCACGGCGGTGGCCACGAGCGCGGCATGCGTTCGGGCACGCTGCCGACGCACCAGATCGTCGGCATGGGCGAAGCGTTCCGCATCGCCCGCGAAGAAATGGCGACCGAGAACGAGCGCGTCCGCATGCTGCGCGACAAGCTGCTGCGCGGCCTGTCGCAGATCGAGGAAACCTACGTGAACGGCGACATGGAACGTCGTGTCCCGCACAACCTGAACATCAGCTTCAACTTCGTCGAAGGCGAGTCGCTGATCATGGCGATCAAGGACGTCGCGGTGTCGTCGGGCTCCGCGTGCACGTCGGCGTCGCTGGAGCCGTCGTACGTGCTGCGTGCGCTCGGCCGCAACGACGAACTCGCGCACAGCTCGATCCGCTTCACGGTCGGCCGCTTCACGACGGAGCAGGAAGTCGACTTCGTGATCAACCTGCTGAACAGCAAGATCGCGAAGCTGCGCGAACTGTCGCCGCTTTGGGAAATGCACCAGGATGGCATCGATCTGTCGACGATCGAATGGGCCGCACACTAATACCGCATTGAATGCACCCGCGGGCGGATTGACGCACGCAGACGTAACGAGTCAAGGAGTCTGAGTCATGTCTTACAGCAACAAGGTTCTGGATCACTACGAAAACCCGCGCAACGTCGGTTCGTTCGCGAAGGACGACGACACGGTCGGCACGGGCATGGTCGGCGCGCCGGCTTGCGGCGACGTGATGAAGCTGCAGATCCGCGTCGGCGCGGACGGCGTGATCGAAGACGCGAAGTTCAAGACGTACGGTTGCGGTTCGGCGATCGCGTCGAGCTCGCTCGTCACCGAGTGGGTGAAGGGCAAGACGCTCGACGAAGCACTGTCGATCAAGAACACGCAGATCGCCGAAGAGCTCGCGCTGCCGCCCGTGAAGATTCACTGCTCGATCCTCGCGGAAGACGCGATCAAGGCAGCCGTGGCCGACTACAAGAAGCGCCACGACACCAAGGAAGGCGATCAGGCAGCAGCCTGAGCGGCATCGAGCGGCTAGAGAAGGAAACGCGGCGGGCCCCGGTGGCACGCCGCAGCAAGGACATCATGGCAATTTCACTGACCGAAAAAGCAGCACAGCACGTCCAGAAATACCTCGTCCGTCGCGGCAAGGGTGTGGGCCTGCGGCTTGGCGTTCGCACGACCGGGTGCTCGGGGCTCGCGTACAAGCTCGAGTATGTCGACGAGCTGGCTCCCGAGGATCAGGTGTTTGAGAGCCATGGCGTGAAGGTGATCGTCGATCCGAAGAGTCTCGCGTACATCGACGGCACCGAGCTCGACTTCGCCCGCGAAGGCCTGAACGAAGGGTTCAAGTTCAACAACCCGAACGTGAAGGACGAGTGCGGCTGCGGCGAATCGTTCCGCGTGTGACGCGGATCTCCGCGCGATGCGGGCAAGAGGCGGCACGGGCCGCCTTTTTAATGTGCGGCGTTTGCCGCGCGACGAACCGGAATTGAACGCGACGATGGTCTCGCTGAAAGACAGCCACTTCGACCTGTTTCACCTGCCGGCGCAATTCGCGCTCGACGAAACGGCGCTCGACACCGCCTACCGGACGGTGCAGACGCAGGTGCATCCGGACCGCTTCGCGGCGGCCGGCGATGCACAGAAGCGCATCGCGATGCAATGGGCGACCCGCGCGAACGAGGCGTACCGCACGCTGCGCGATCCGCTGAAGCGCGCGTCCTATCTGCTGTCGCTGCGCGGCGTGGACATCGGCGCGGAAAACAACACGGCGATGGAGCCGGCGTTCCTGATGCAGCAGATGGAGTGGCGCGAGGGCATCGAGGATGCCGCGGCCGCCCGCAACGTCGATGCGCTCGACTGGTTGCTCGCCGAGTTGCGCGACGAGAAGCGCGTGCGTGTCGAGCGCCTCGGCACGCTGCTCGACAGCGGCGCCGACCAGGCCGCCGCGGAAGCCGTGCGCCAGCTGATGTTCATCGAACGCGTCGCGTCGGAAGTGGGCGCGCAGATCGAGCGCCTCGAAACTTAACCGCGTGCCTCGCGGCACGCGCAGCAAACGGGCCGAGCGCCCGAACGAACCAAGATGGCTTTACTGCAAATTTCCGAACCGGGCATGGCGCCGGCGCCGCACCAGCGGCGACTCGCCGTCGGGATCGATCTCGGCACCACGAACTCGCTCGTCGCGGCCGTGCGCAACAGCGTGCCCGAAGTGCTGCCGGACGAAGCGGGCCGCATGCTGCTGCCGTCGGTGGTGCGCTACCTCGAGAAGGGCGGCCGTCGCATCGGCCACGAAGCGAAGGAGCAAGCCGCCACCGATCCGCGCAACACGATCGTGTCGGTCAAGCGCTTCATGGGCCGCGGCAAGGCCGAGGTCGAAGGTGCGGCAAACGCACCGTACGAATTCGTCGATGCGCCGGGCATGGTGCAGATCCGTACGATCGACGGGGTGAAAAGCCCGGTCGAAGTGTCGGCCGAAATTCTCGCGACGCTGCGCTATCGCGCCGAGGATTCGCTCGGTGACGATCTGGTCGGCGCGGTGATCACGGTGCCCGCATATTTCGACGACGCGCAGCGTCAGGCGACCAAGGATGCCGCGCGCCTCGCGGGCCTCAACGTGCTGCGCCTGCTGAACGAACCGACTGCCGCGGCGATTGCCTACGGCCTCGACAACGGGGCCGAAGGCCTCTACGCGGTGTACGACCTCGGCGGCGGCACGTTCGACCTGTCGGTCCTGAAGCTGACGAAGGGCGTGTTCGAAGTGCTGGCCGCAGGCGGCGATTCCGCGCTCGGCGGCGACGATTTCGACCATGCGCTGTTCGATCACGTGCTCGCGCAGGCCGGCATCGACGCGAAGACGCTGGCGCCCGAAGACGTGCGCCTGCTGCTCGACCGTGTGCGTGTGCTGAAGGAAGCGCTGTCCGCCGCGCCGCAAGCGTCGCTGGATGTCACGCTGTCGGGCGGTGCGCACCTCGTACAGACGATTACGCATGACACGTTCGCGTCGCTCGTCGAGCCGCTCGTGCAGCGTACGCTCTCGCCGACCCGCAAGGCGTTGCGCGACGCGCAGGTCACGCCGGCCGACATCAAGGGTGTCGTGCTGGTCGGCGGCGCGACGCGCATGCCGGTGATCCGCGACGCGGTCGCGAAATATTTCGGCCAGCCGCCGCTCGTGAACCTCGATCCGGATCAGGTCGTCGCGCTCGGCGCGGCGATCCAGGCCGACCTGCTCGCGGGCAATCGCGGTACCGGCGACGACTGGCTGCTGCTCGACGTGATTCCGCTGTCGCTCGGCGTCGAGACGATGGGTGGCCTCGTCGAGAAGATCATTCCGCGCAACTCGACGATTCCGATCGCGCGTGCGCAGGAATTCACGACCTTCAAGGACGGCCAGACCGCCATGGCGATCCACGTCGTGCAGGGCGAGCGTGAGCTCGTCGCCGACTGCCGGTCGCTCGCGCGCTTCGAGCTGCGCGGCATTCCGCCGATGACGGCCGGCGCAGCGCGCATTCGCGTGACCTATCAGGTCGATGCGGACGGCCTGCTGTCGGTGTTCGCACGCGAACAACTGTCGGGCGTCGAGGCGTCGGTCGTCGTGAAGCCGTCGTACGGCCTCGCCGACGACGACATCGCGAAGATGCTCGAGGACAGCTTCAAGACGGCCGAAATCGACATGCGCGCCCGCGCGCTGCGCGAAGCGCAGGTCGAGGCCGAGCGGATGCTCGAGGCGACACAGGCTGCGCTGGCGGCCGACGGCGAACTGCTCGATGCCAACGAGCGTACGCAGGTCGATGCGCTTGCTGCCGCGCTGCGCGCGGTCGCGCAGGGCGACGATACGAACGCGATCGAAGCGGCGACCAAGTCGCTGGCCGACGGCACCGACGAATTCGCGGCGCGCCGGATGGACAAGAGCATCAAGCGCGCGCTGTCGGGCCGCCGGCTCGACGAGATCTGAACTTGCGAACCGCGCATCGGCCGGCGACGGTCTGCGCGAGATAATGAACCGTGCGGCGCCTGGCGCCGCACCCTGACTGACGGAACGGACATGCCTCAACTGGTAGTGCTGCCTCACGTCGAACTGTGTCCGGATGGCGCAGTGATCGACGCGACGCCCGGCAAGAGTATCTGCGACAACCTGCTCGATCACGGGATCGAGATCGAGCACGCATGCGAGAAGTCGTGCGCATGCACGACGTGCCACGTGGTGATCCGCGAGGGCTTCAACGATCTGACGCCGTCCGAGGAGGACGAAGACGATCTGCTGGACAAGGCGTGGGGCCTCGAGCCGACGTCGCGCCTGTCGTGCCAGGCGATCGTGAAGGAAGATTCGGACCTGGTGGTCGAGATTCCGAAGTACTCGATCAACCACGCGAAGGAAAACCACTGACCTAAACCGGAGGCAGGCGATGAAATGGACCGATTCGCGTGAAATAGCCATTGCGCTGGCGGACAAGCACCCGGACATCGACCCGCAGCGGATCAATTTCGTCGACCTGCGCCAGTGGGTGCTCGAACTCGACGGCTTCGACGATGATCCCAAGCACTCCGGCGAGAAGATCCTCGAAGCGATCCAGGCACACTGGATCGACGAATCGGATTTCGACGACGAGGACTGACCGACCGGGCACCGCGTGTGCCGCACTGGCGCGTACGGCACCAATGAAAAAAACGGCTCGTGAGCACCTGCTCACGAGCCGTTTTTGTTTTCAGGCCGCTTGCCCGCGCACGACACGCGGGCAGGGGGCACCGATGCGATCAGGCGATTACGCGCCGACCAGCGTGCCGTTCTCGATCCGCACGCGCTGGCCCTGGCCGAACGGCGGCGGGTTGTGGTACGTGAACGTGCGCGTCGCGCCGCTCTCCATCTGCACTTGCACCTGATAGTCGGTTTCCGCGCGCACCTGCTTCTCGACCTGGTTGCCGGCGAGACCGCCGCCCAGCGCGCCGATGATCGTCATCGCGGTGCGGCCGTTGCCATGACCGAACTGGTTGCCGAGCAGGCCGCCGGCCGCAGCACCGCCCACGGCGCCGATCCCCGAGCTCTGGCCCGGCGTGCGCGACTGCGAAATCGCGACGACCGTGCCGCAGCTCTGGCAGTAGGTCTGGGCCGGCGCCGACGGCTGTTGCGCGTATTGTGGCGGCTGCGGTGCCGTCGTATGACGGCGGTGCACCGGCGCTGCCGGACGCGGCGCGGGCTTCGGCTCGGCCTGCGCGACGGCAGCCTTCTGCTGCGCGGCGGCCTGTTCGGCTGCCTGCTGCTGTGCTTGCGCGGCCAATGCCGCACTGGCGGCCGCGGCCGTATCGACGGCCGGCTGCGATGCGATCAGCGCAGCCTGGGTCTGGCCGTTCTGTGCGTTGCTGCTGCTCGCCTTCGGGAACACGCCCGTGATCGCGGCTGTCGCCGCGAGGCTGGCGACGATGACGGCGCCGGCTGCGGTGGCGATGAGCGGGTGGAGGCGTTGCTTTTGCGGCGTGGTCTGATTCTGGTTGTCCATTTTTTTCTCCGATGTCGATCCCGGTCGGCACTGCGGGCCGGGCCGGATCCCACGCTCGGGAGCGAGCAGACCGGGCGTTCCTGCGCCTGGTTCTGGTCCCGTGGTCATGCGTGGTGACGCAACAGGAGTGTCGTCCAGCGGCGTGCGGCGCACCGTATCAAGGTGTAACGAATTGCAGCGGGGCGCTGGCGGTCGTGACCGGGAAAACCCGGAGAAGGCCGTCGCGACGAGGGAATAAAACGGGGAGGGATCGAAAGCCGGCGAACGCGGGCTGATGGGATTTACGCGTCGTTACAAAGCTGACGCGTGCGCGCCGCAGGGCGCGGCGCACACGCGGGCGCGGCGATCAGTCTTCGCGGCGCAGGTGGGGGAACAGCAGCACGTCGCGGATCGTCGGGCTGTCGGTCAGCAGCATCACGAGACGGTCGATGCCGATCCCGCAGCCGCCGGTCGGAGGCATCCCGTACTCGAGCGCGCGGATGTAGTCGGCGTCGAAGAACATCGCCTCCTCGTCGCCCGCATCCTTCTGCTCGACCTGCTTCTTGAAGCGTGCGGCCTGGTCTTCCGGATCGTTCAGCTCCGAGAAGCCGTTCGCGATTTCGCGGCCGGTCATGAACAGCTCGAAGCGCTCGGTGATGCCCGGCACCGTATCCGATGCGCGTGCGAGCGGCGACACCTCGACCGGGTAGTCGATGATGAACGTCGGTTCCCACAGCTGCGCTTCGGCCGTTTCCTCGAACAGCGCGAGCTGCAGCGCGCCGATGCCCGCGTTCAGGAACGCCGGCTGCGACACGTCGACGCCGAAGCGCTTCAGTTCGGTGCGCAGGAACGCGTCGTCCGACAGCTGGCCGGCGGTGTAGTCCGGTGCGTACTTCTGGATCGCCTGCGTGATCGTCAGGCGATGGAACGGCTTCGCGAGGTCGAGCTCACGGCCTTGATACTGGATCGTCGCGGTGCCGAGCGCATCGATTGCCGCCTGGCGGATCAGTTGCTCGGTGAAGTCCATCAGCCAGCGGTAGTCGGTGTACGCGGCGTAGAACTCCATCATCGTGAATTCCGGGTTGTGACGCGGCGACACGCCTTCGTTCCGGAAGTTACGGTTGATCTCGAACACGCGTTCGAAGCCGCCGACGATCAGGCGCTTCAGGTACAGCTCCGGCGCGATGCGCAGGAACATCTGCATGTCGAGCGCATTGTGATGCGTGACGAACGGCTTCGCCGCCGCGCCGCCCGGGATCGGGTGCAGCATCGGCGTTTCGACTTCCATGAACTCGGCGTTGTCCATGAACTTGCGGATCGACGCGATCGTCTTCGTGCGGGCGCGGAACGTGTCGCGCGTTTCCGGCGTGACGATCAGGTCGACGTAGCGCTGGCGGTAGCGCATTTCCTGGTCGGACAGGCCGTGGAACTTGTCCGGCAGCGGACGCAGCGCCTTCGACAGCAGGCGCAGCTCCTTGCACTGGACCGACAGCTCGCCCTTGTTGGTGCGGAACAGCACGCCGCGCGCGGCGACGATGTCGCCGAGGTCCCACTTCTTGAATGCGTCGTAGGTTTCGGCGCCGACGTCGTTGGGCGTCACGAAGAACTGGATCTGGCCCGAACCGTCCTGCACCGTCGCGAAGCTCGCCTTGCCCATCACGCGCTTGAGCATCATGCGGCCGGCCACCGACACCTCGACCGGGTTCGCTTCGAGCGCGGCCTTGTCCGACTCGGCGAATTTCGCCTGCAGGTCGGCTGCGTGGTGCTCGGGCCGGAAATCGTTCGGGTAGGCGACGCCTTGCTCGCGCAGGGCGCGCAGCTTCTCGCGGCGCTCGGCGATGATCTGGTTTTCGTCCGCCGTGACGGCGGGCTGCGTTTGGGTCGGTTCGGTCATGATGGTCGGAATTCGGAGTGGGTGCGGCAACGCAAACGGGAAGGGCGGCGCGGGCCAGGCCGCGCCGCGGCGCTTACACGCCCTGTTTGAGGCTGGCGCTGATGAAGTCGTCGAGATCGCCGTCGAGCACCGCACGCGTGTTGCTCATTTCGACGTTCGTACGCAAGTCCTTCACGCGGCTCTGGTCGAGCACGTACGAGCGGATCTGGTGGCCCCAGCCCACATCGGTCTTGCTCGATTCGAGCTTGTCCTGTTCGGCCTGGCGCTTGCGCATCTCGACTTCGTACAGGCGCGACTTCAGCATCGCCATCGCTTCTGCGCGGTTGCGGTGCTGCGAGCGGTCGTTCTGGCACTGCACGACGATACCGGTCGGCATGTGCGTGATCCGCACCGCGGAGTCGGTCTTGTTGATGTGCTGACCGCCCGCGCCCGATGCGCGGTACGTGTCGATGCGCAGGTCGGCCGGGTTGATCTCGACTTCGATCGAGTCGTCGATTTCCGGATAGACGAACACCGACGAGAACGACGTGTGGCGGCCGCCCGACGAGTCGAACGGCGATTTGCGCACGAGACGGTGGATGCCCGTTTCGGTGCGCAGGAAGCCGTATGCGTATTCGCCCGTGACCTTGACCGTCGCGTTCTTGATGCCGGCGACGTCGCCGTCGGACTCTTCGAGCACCTCGGCCTTGAAGCCCTTGCGCTCGCAGTAGCGCAGGTACTGGCGCAGCAGCATCGATGCCCAGTCGCACGCCTCGGTGCCACCGGCGCCGGCCTGGATGTCGATGAAGCAGTTGTTCGGGTCGGCCGGGTTCGAGAACATCCGGCGGAACTCGATGTCGCCGACACGCGCTTCGAGCTTCGCGGCGTCTTCTTCCGACGCGAGGAGCGTGTCCTCGTCACCTTCCTCGCGCGCCAGCTCGAACAGGTCGAGCGCGTCGCGCAGGTCGCCATCCAGCGCGGTCAGCGTCGTGACGACGCCTTCGAGCAGCTTCTTCTCGCGACCGAGCGCCTGGGCGTTCTTCGAATCGTTCCAGACGTTCGGGTCTTCGAGTTCCTTGTTGACTTCGGTCAGACGCGCAGCTTTGGCGTCGTAGTCAAAGATACCCCCGAAGCTCGCCCGCGCGGTTGCGCAGGTCGAGCAGGGAGCTTTCGATCGCGTTGAGACGTTCCGCTTCCATGATCGTTCGCTATTCTTGCTTCGTAAAAAAGCGGAATTATAGCCGATCGGCAGGGTTGCCCGGTGACGCAAACGGTGCGCGCACGTGTGCCGCGGCCCCATCCGGCGTGGCGCACATGCCGGGGCGGGCGCGGTAGCGGGCCGGGGAGGGCGCGCTCAGCCGGCTGCGTGCTCGACGATGAGCTGGACGCGCGTGACGCCGTTCCACGTGTCGGCGACGAGCCGGTACGCGACCAGCGCGCTCTCGGGCAGCGGTTCGGTGTGGTTGAACCAGATCGCATTGAAGCGCTGGCGGCCGCGCGCAAGCTGCAGCTTCAGGTGCTTCTCCTTCACGAGCGATTGCGACACGACGTCGAATTCGCCCGAGAAAAGCGGGGCCGGAAAACCTTGCCCCCACACGGCCTCGTCGAGCAGGCCGACGAACTGCGGCGTGAAGTACGCGTCCTCGAGTTCGCCGTCGGTCTCGATCACGCGGGCGAGCGCGTCGTCGGACAGCCATTCGCGCGCGACGGCCTCGAACGCGGCCGCGAAGCGCGGCACGTTCTCGGTGTCGAGCGTGAGGCCGGCCGCCATCGCGTGGCCGCCGAATGCGACGATCAGGTCCGGTTCGCGCTTCGACACGAGGTCGAGCGCGTCGCGCAGGTGGAAGCCGGCGATCGACCGGCCCGAACCCTTGACCCGCTTGCCTTCTTCGTCGGCGTGCGCGAACGTGAACGACGGGCGGTGGAATTTTTCCTTGAGCCGGCCGGCGACGATGCCGATCACACCCTGGTGCCACTCGGGATTGAACAGCGTGATCGTGCACGCGTCGGCCGGGTCGACGTCGGCGAGATCGGCGAGCGCCTGCTGCTGCATGCCGGCCTCGATCTCGCGGCGTTCGCGGTTCATCACGTCGAGCTGCTGGGCGAGGTCCCACGCGCGGCCGATGTCGTCGGTGATCAGGCACTCGATGCCGAGCGACATGTCGGACAGCCGCCCGGCGGCGTTCAGGCGCGGGCCGAGGCCGAAGCCGAGGTCGAAGCCCGACGCGGTGCGCGCTTCACGCGCGGCGGCGCGGAACAGTGCGGCGATGCCCGGTTGCATGCGGCCGTTGCGGATGCGCTGCAGCCCCTGCGCGACCAGCACGCGGTTGTTGCCGTCGAGCCGCACGACGTCGGCGACGGTGCCGAGCGCGACGAGGTCGAGCAGCCCGTCGAGGCGCGGCTCGGCTTCCTTGCTCGCGAATGCGCCGCGGCGGCGCAGCTCGGCGCGCAGCGCGAGCAGCACGTAGAACATCACGCCGACGCCGGCGAGGTGCTTGCTCGGGAACGCGCAGCCGGGCTGGTTCGGGTTGACGATCGCGCGGGCGGTGGGCAGTGCGTCGCCGGGCAGGTGGTGGTCGGTCACGAGCACGTCGATGCCGCGGGCGTTCGCGGCGTCGACGCCCGCGACGCTCGCGATCCCGTTGTCGACGGTGATCAGCAGGTCGGGCTTGCGCGCGGCGGCGAGTTCGACGATTTCGGGCGTGAGGCCGTAGCCGTATTCGAAGCGGTTCGGCACCAGGTAGTCGATCTGCGCGCCGAACATCCGCAGGCCGCGCACCGCGACCGCGCAGGCGGTCGCGCCGTCGCAGTCATAGTCGGCGACGACGAGCAGGCGTCGCTTGTCGGCGATCGCGTCGGCGAGCAGCGACGCCGCATCGGCGCAGCCCTTCAGTTCGGTGGGCGGGACGAGGCGCGCAAGTGCGGTCTCGATGTCGGCGGGCGACTGCACGCCGCGCGACGCATACAGGCGCGCGAGAACGGGGTGCAGGCCGTGGCGCGCGAGCACTTCGGCGTCGGCGGGCGCGACGGGGCGGGTAACGATCCGGGTCATACGCAGTGGGTGGGTTATTCGAACAGGGAGGCGATCGCACGGCGGCGCCAGAACTTGCGCAGGTCGCCGCGCGTCGCGTGCAGCGTCACGGAGCTCGTGTCGCCGCACAGCGTGACATCGACGCTCGACAATGCGCCGTTCTGCAGCGCGGCGAGGGCCGGCGCGAACCAGTCGCGCTCGAGCGCGACGAGCCCGTCGTGCCAGCGCGCCCAGTCCTGCTCGATGAACGGCGTGGTCAGCGCCGGCAGTTCGACGAGCGTTGCGCCGTCGGCGGCGGGCAGCGCGCCGAACGTCGCGGGCGGGCTGCCGGCTTCGGTTTGCGCGGCGCGCGCGAGGCCGAGCGCCGCGGGCGACGCCGACAGCACGCGCGCGAACGGCTTGCCGACCGGCTTCAGCGTCCCCTGTGCATGGAACCAGATCGAATTGACGGCCGGTAGCCCGCGCGCTTCGCGAGCGTCGTTGACCGGGTGCTGGAACCACGCCATCTGCACTTCGTTCTGGAGTTTCATCCACATCCGCGAGCGTTCGCCGGTATGGGCTTCGTGCGGCAGCCAGATCTCGATGTTGCGGCCGCTTGCGCGCAGCGGTGCGGCGCCGGCCAGCCGGGTGAGCTGGTCGCTCGACAGGTACCAGCGCGCCGGGTTCGGCGCTTCGAGCCGTACACCGAGCTCCTCGATCAGCGGTCGCGCGACCGCGAGCAGCGCGGCTGCGTCACCTTCGTCGAGCGCGAGGGCGGCCGGGTCGACGAGCACCAGGTGATCGTGCGCGATTTCGACGTGCACGGGCTCGACGCACGCCCACGCTTGCGTGCCGGGATCGCCGCCGTCCGCCAGCAACATGTAGGGCGCGAGCGGCGCCTCGTCCGCCGCGTTGCCCTGGGTCGCGCCGAACTGGCGTGCCAGCCAGCGCTCGTGCGGCAGTGTGCGCTGGAAGTCCTCGCCGGCCACGCGCTCGACGAGGCTGGCGCGGGCGAGCAACTTTTCGAGCGCGGGGCTGTCCAGCGTGTGCAGGGACGAGGCCGCATCGGCCGCCGACGGCAGCGCGAACGGAACGAGAAAATGGAGGCGTCGGTCGTGCATGATGGTGCGCATTGTATGGCAAACTGCGCGCGTGATCGGGCCGGCTGACGGCCCGTTCGCGTCCGGCGGCCGTTTTTCGACCGTGCCCGGGCCGGTGGCCGCCACCGGGCGGCGGGCCGGCCGCGGGGCGCCTCCCCGCCGTAACCAGCAGAAAGGATTCGCTTGAAACTTCCGTACGAATGGCAGATCGGCTGGCGCTACACGCGCGCCGGCAAACGCACGACCGGCAACGGCTTCATTTCCTTCATCGCGCTCGTGTCGATGCTCGGGATCGCGCTCGGTGTCGCGGCGCTGATCGTCGTGCTGTCGGTGATGAACGGCTTCCAGAAGGAAGTGCGCGATCGCATGCTGTCGGTGCTCGCGCACGTCGAGGTGTTCTCGCCGACGGGCTCGATGCCCGACTGGCAACTGACCGCGCAGGAAGCGCGCCGCAATCCGTCGGTGATCGGCGCGGCGCCGTACGTCGACGCACAGGCGCTGCTCACGCGCCAAGACGCCGTGAGCGGCGTGATGCTGCGCGGCGTCGAGCCGACGCTCGAGCCGCAGGTGTCGGACATCGGCAAGGACATGAAGGCCGGCCAGCTTGCCGCGCTCGTGCCGGGTCAGTTCGGCATCGTGCTTGGCGATGCGCTCGCCGGCAACCTCGGCGTGACGGTCGGCGACAAGGTCACGCTCGTTGCGCCCGAAGGGTCGATCACGCCGGCCGGCATGATGCCGCGCCTGAAGCAGTTTACGGTCGTCGGCGTATTCGAGTCGGGCCACTACGAATACGACAGCACGCTCGCGATGATCAATATCCGCGATGCCGAGGCGCTGTTCCGGATGGTCGCGCCGACCGGCGTGCGGCTGCGTCTGAAGGACATGCAAAAGGCGCCGGACGTGGCGGTCGAGCTGTCGCATACGCTGTCGGGCAGCCTGTACATCCGCGACTGGACCCAGCAGAACAAGACCTGGTTCTCGGCCGTGCAGATCGAGAAGCGGATGATGTTCATCATCCTTACGCTGATCATCGCGGTGGCCGCGTTCAACCTCGTGTCGTCGCTCGTGATGACGGTGACCAACAAGCAGGCCGACATCGCGATCCTGCGCACGCTCGGCGCGCAGCCGGGGTCGATCATGAAGATCTTCGTCGTGCAGGGCGTGACGATCGGCTTCGTCGGCACCGCGTCGGGCGTCGCGCTCGGCTGTCTGATCGCGTGGAGCATCCCGTGGCTGATCCCGATGATCGAGCACCTGTTCGGCGTGCAGTTCCTGCCGCCGTCGGTGTACTTCATCAGCGAGCTGCCGTCCGAACTCGTCGCGAGCGACGTGATCCGGATCGGGCTGATCGCGTTCGCGCTGTCGGCCGTCGCGACGCTCTATCCGAGCTGGCGCGGCGCGAAGGTGAAGCCGGCGGAGGCGCTCCGTTATGAATGACCGCGCGACCGCATTGGCGGATTCACGACAACACAACAGACAGGATTCGGCTGGTATGCAGGAATACGTGCTTCAGGCGCGCGGGATCACGAAGGCGTTCGTGCAGGGCGGCTTCAACGTGCAGGTGCTCAACAACACCGAGCTGACGGTGCGGCGCGGCGAGAAGCTCGCGGTCGTCGGCGCGTCGGGCTCCGGCAAAAGCACGCTGCTGCACGTGCTCGGCGGGCTCGACGAGCCGAGCGCGGGCGAGGTGTCGCTGCTCGGCAAGCCGTTTACGCAACTCGCCGAGCGCGAGCGCAACGAGCTGCGCAATCGTGCGCTCGGTTTCGTCTATCAGTTCCATCACCTGCTGCCCGAATTCACCGCGCTCGACAACGTCGCGATGCCGCTGCGCATCCGCCGGATGACGACCGAGGCCGCGCGTGCCGAGGCGCAGACGATGCTCGAGCGCGTCGGTCTCGGCCCGCGTGCGAAGCACCGGCCGGGCGAGCTGTCGGGCGGCGAGCGGCAGCGCGTCGCGATCGCGCGTGCGCTGGTCACGAAACCCGCGTGCGTGCTCGCCGACGAGCCGACCGGCAACCTCGACGGTACGACGGCCGACACGGTGTTCAACCTGATGCTCGAACTGTCCGAGACGCTCGAAACGAGTTTCGTGATCGTCACGCACGATCCCGATCTCGCCGCGCGCTGCGACCGCATCATGCGGTTGCGCGACGGCGTGCTGTACGAGGAGCCGGCGCTGCCGGTGTAAGAAGCGAACGCTTTCGGGCTGCTGCCGGGCGCGTCCCGGCGCGGCGCGAGGGCGCAGGACATGCCGCCATGTGGATCGACACGCACTGCCATCTCGATGCCGCCGAGTTCGACGCCGACCGCGACGCGGTCGCGCACGCGGCGCGCGCGGCCGGCGTGTCGCGCATCGTGATCCCGAGCATCGGGCGCGACAACTTCACGACGGTGCGCGAACTCGCGCAACGCACGCCGGGCGCCGTCTATGCGCTCGGCATCCATCCTATGTATACGCCGCAGGCGCGTGACGAGGATCTCGACCGCCTGCGCATGGAAATCGAGGCGAGCCTCGACGATCCGCGCTTCGTTGCGATCGGCGAGATCGGCCTCGACTATTTCGTGCCGGGGCTCGACGAAGACCGGCAGCAGTTCTTCTATCAGGGGCAGCTCAAGCTGGCGCGCGAATTCGACCTGCCCGTGCTGTGTCACGTGCGCAAGTCGCAGGACCGCGTGCTCGCCGGGCTGCGCCGTTTCGGCGTGCGGCGCGGCATCGCGCATGCGTTCAACGGCAGTTTCCAGCAGGCCGAAGCGTATCTCGCGCAAGGGCTGCATCTCGGCTTCGGCGGCAACGTGACGTTCACGCGAGCGCTGCAGATCCGCCGGCTTGCCGCGGAGTTGCCACTCGACGCGCTCGTCGTCGAGACCGACGCACCCGACATCGCGCCCGAATGGGCGTACAAGTCCCGCAACACGCCCGACCAGGTGCCGCGCATCGGCGACGTGCTCGCCGAACTTCGCGGGCTCGACGCCGGTGCCGTGTCCCTATGCACTTCGGCTAACGCGCTCGCCGCGCTGCCGCGACTCGCACTTTCGTCCGCATAATCGTTGCCGGAACGCGCCGCATTCGTCATCGCGGCGCCAGGTCGACGAGGAGGTGGAATGCGCGTGGCGTGGATCGCGTTCGCGCTCGGCGTCGTCGTGATGCAGCGGCAGGCGGCGTTGCCGGGCGCGATCGCATGGGTGGCCGGGGTGGCCATGCTCGCCGGATGCGCGGCGCTGGGTGCGTGGTGCATGCGTCGACGGCGTACGCGTACGACGGCCGCACTCGGCTGGATGCTGTGCGCGCTCGCGGCCTGCGTCGCGGGATTCGGCTACGCGGCCGTGCGCGCCGAATGGCGGCTGGGCGACAGCTTGCCGGCGGAATGGGAAGGGCGCGACATCGTCGTCACGGGCGTGATCAGGGGGCTGCCCGTCGTCGACGAGCGCGGCGCGCGGCTGCTGTTCGCGGTCGAGTCGAACGATGCGGGGCTGGTCCGTTTTCCGCCGTTGATCCGGCTGTCGTGGCGCACGTACGGCAGGCCCGCGACACGCGAAGCGCTGCCCGACCTGCGCGCCGCACAGCGCTGGCGTTTCGTCGTGCGCCTGAAGCGGCCGCATGCGGAGGCCAATCCCGGCGTGCGCGACAGCGAGGCGGCGTGGCTCGCGGCGGGCATTCGTGCCATCGGGTACATCGGCGCACCACGGCGGGCGGCATTGCTCGACGCGCGCGCATCGGGATGGCGTGCGTCGATCGATCGGCTGCGCGACGCGCTGCGGGCCCGTATCGGCGAGACGCTCGGTGTCGACGCGGCGCATCGCGGGATCGTCGCCGCGCTGGCGATCGGCGACCAGTCGGGCATCGGCGACGACGATTGGCGCGTCCTGCGCAACACCGGCACGAGCCACCTGGTCGCGATTTCCGGCCTGCATGTCGGGTTGGTCGGCGCGATCGCGGGCGGGCTCGTGTCGATGGTCTGGCGCCGGCTGCGCTGGCGCGCGCGGGCCGCGACGCTCGTGTTGCCTGCACAGTACGCGGCCGCGCTTGCCGCCCTGGTGGCCGCGGCCGGTTATGCGGCGCTCGCCGGCTTCAACGTGCCGGCGCAGCGCGCGTGGTGGATGATCGCGGGCGGCGGCATCGCGTATCTGGCCGGACGCAGCGTGCCGACGTCGGCGGTGCTGTGCACGGCGCTCGGCGGCGTGCTGCTCGCCGATCCGTGGGCGGTGCTGTCGGCCGGGTTCTGGCTGTCGTTCGGTGCGGTCGCCGTGATCCTGCT
Source organism: Burkholderia cepacia (assembly GCF_029962485.1). Lineage (NCBI taxonomy): Bacteria > Pseudomonadati > Pseudomonadota > Betaproteobacteria > Burkholderiales > Burkholderiaceae > Burkholderia > Burkholderia cepacia. Next base: position 2,369,194 of record NZ_CP073637.1, on the reverse strand, counting down.
GGCGGTTGCCGGCTGGCGCGCGGTGCGGGAGGCGAACGCGGAAGACGACGGGGGCGACGGCGCGGCCGGCTTGTCGAGCCGGTTGCGCGCGTGGGGCATGCGCGCGGGACGTCGTATCGCCGAGGCCACGCGCGTGCAGTACGCGGTGACGATCGGCCTCGCGCCGCTCACGGCCGCCTGGTTTGCGCAGATTTCGCTGTCGGGCCCGTTCGGCAATGCATTCGCGATTCCGTGGGTCAGCTCGGTCGTGACGCCGGTCGTGCTGGCCGGCATCGCGCTGCCCGCGCCACTCGACGCGTATGCGTTTCGGCTCGCGCACGCGGCGCTCGAACCGATGATGACGCTGCTCGGGCACCTCGCCGACTGGCCGGCTGGCGTGTTCTGGCTGCCGATGCCCGACTGGCCGGTGCTCGCGCTGGCCTGCGTGGGTGTCGTGTGGGCGCTGATGCCGCGCGGCTGGCCGTTGCGCTGGGCGGCGCCGCTCACGTGGCTGCCGCTCGTTGCGCCGGCGCCCGACACGCCGCCGCCGGGCGGGTTCCGTCTGACCGTGCTGGACGTCGGGCAGGGCGCGTCGGTGCTGGTTGAAACCGCGCGGCGGACCTTGCTGTTCGATGCGGGGCCGGGCGCGGAGTCGACGCATGCCGGTGCGCGGATCGTCGCGCCGGCATTGCGCTCGCGTGGCATCGCGGTAATCGATTCGCTCGTGCTCAGTCACGCGCACGCCGATCACGCGGGCGGCGCACCGGCCGTCTATGCGGCCGCCGACGTGCGCCAGTTGCTGGCGGGCATTCCGCCAAAGAGCGGACTGTGGCGCGATGCGACGGCCGCCGGCGTGGCGGACCGGCTGCCGTGCGCGGCCGGGCAGCGCTGGACCTGGGACGGCGTCGTGTTCACGATGCTCTGGCCGTCGGGCGGCCCGGACACGGGCTCGTCGAACGGGCAGTCGTGCGTGCTACGCATCGATGCGGGTGGGACGTCCGCGCTGCTGACGGGCGACATCGAAGCGCCCGCCGAACGCCGGCTCGTGAGCGCCGCGCGCGACGCGCTGGCCGCCCAGATCCTGGTCGTGCCGCACCACGGTAGCCGCACGTCGTCGGTCGAGCCTTTCCTCGATTCGGTCGGGCCGCGTGTCGCGGTATTTCCTGTAGGCTATCGCAATCGTTTCGGGCATCCGCACCGGAGCGTCCTCGCACGCTACGAGGCGCGCGGGATTCCGCTGCCGCGCACCGATCGCGACGGCGCCATACGGTTCGACGTCGCGCCGGCCGATGGCGGGTTCGCATTCGTGCGTTATCGCGACGAGCGGCGCCGGTACTGGATGGACCGGTGAGTGCGGCGAAGGCCGGCGTATCAGGCAAGAAAACGCGGGGCCGGCGGGTAAAGTGCCGAAGCAGGGCCTCGGCAGAAAATGAATCACGGGAGCGGAGCAATGCCGAAGCATCCACTCCGGTCGACCGCGAAGCACGGGACGGGAGCAAGTGCTCAGGCACCCACTCCCGTCGACCGCGAAGCATGGGACGAGAGTAAGTGCTCAGGCATCCACTCCCGTCGACCGCGAAGCATGGGACGAGAGTAAGTGCTAAAGCACCAACTCTCGTCGACCGCGAAGCATGGGACGAGAGTAAGTGCTAAAGCACTAACTCTCGTCGACAAAGGAGACAACGGCGTTTGAAGGACATCCTCCACTTCTCGCATGCGAACGGCTTCCCGGCGTCGACGTATCGGACGATCTTCGCCGAACTGGCCGACGACTACGAGCTGCGCTACATCGAACGGATCGGCCACGACCGCCGCTATCCGGTGACGCGCGACTGGCCGCACCTCGTCGAGCAGCTGCTCGACGACATCGGCAGGCGCTACGAGCGCCCGGTATGGCTCGTCGGCCATTCCCTCGGCGGCTACCTGTCGCTGATGGCCGCGCTGAAGAAGCCGCAATGGGTGCGCGGCGTCGTGATGATCGATTCGCCGATCATCGCGGGCTGGCGTGCCGGCGCACTGCGCGCGAGCCAGTGGGCGGGGCTCGACGAGCGGCTGTCGCCAGCCGCCGCGACGCGCAACCGGCGCACGCGCTGGGTCAGCCGAGACGAAGTCTGGCGGCACTTCCGCGAGAAGCCGGCGTTCGCGCGCTGGGACGAACGGATGCTGGCCGACTACATCGACTACGGGATTCCGCAGGCCGGCGCCGACGGCGAGCGGGCGCTCGCGTTCGACCGCCAGGTCGAGTATCTGATCTACCGTACACTGCCGCACACGATCGGCCCGCGGCTCGCGCACGGCGCGCCGGTGCCGCTCGGTTTCCTCGCCGGCACGCGTTCGCGCGAGGTGCGGCAGGTCGGGCTCGACGCGACGCGGCGCGCGGCGCGCGGCCGCGTCGAGTGGCTCGAAGGCAGTCACCTGTTCCCGATGGAGCGGCCGCTCGAGACCGCCCGCGCATTGCAGCGGATGCTGAATTCGCTGAAGGCGGAGGAGGGCGGCGTTTCGCAGGTCAGCGCGCCGCTCGCGAAGCGCGCCTGACGCGTCGCGCGGGCCGCCGCGCGTCGACCGGCCGGCCGGTTTGCCCCGGCGCGCGCGGCTGGCGCGGGTCGGCGCGAAAGGGCGCGATCATCGCGCCAATTGCTGAGAGAAGGGCGGGCTTTACGGTATAATCCGTTTTTCCCGCGAGCATCCAGCGATGACCAAATATGTTTTCGTCACCGGCGGCGTAGTTTCTTCCCTTGGCAAGGGTATTGCCGCCGCTTCCCTCGCCGCGATCCTAGAATCGCGCGGTCTGAAAGTCACCCTCCTCAAACTCGATCCGTACATCAACGTCGACCCCGGCACGATGAGCCCGTTCCAGCACGGCGAAGTGTTCGTGACGGAAGACGGAGCGGAGACCGACCTCGACCTCGGCCACTATGAGCGCTTCATCAGCACGAAGATGCGCAAGGCCAACAACTTCACGACCGGCCAGATCTACGAATCGGTGATCCGCAAGGAACGCCGCGGCGACTATCTCGGCAAGACCGTGCAGGTCATTCCGCACATCACGAACGAAATCCAGGCGTTCATCGAGCGCGGGGCCGCGTCGGCCACCTGCGGTGAGCCGGATGTCGCGATCGTCGAGATCGGCGGCACGGTCGGCGACATCGAGTCGCTGCCGTTCCTCGAGGCTGCGCGCCAGATGAGCCTGCGTCTCGGTCGCAACAGCGCGTGCTTCGTGCACCTGACGCTGGTGCCGTACGTCGCGACGGCCGGCGAGCTGAAGACGAAGCCGACCCAGCACAGCGTGCAGAAGCTGCGCGAGATCGGCATCCTGCCGCACGTGCTGCTGTGCCGTGCCGACCGCCGCATCCCCGACGACGAATCGAAGAAGATCTCGATGTTCTCGAACGTGCCGGAAGACGCCGTGATCTCGGTGTGGGACGCCGACAGCATCTACAAGATTCCGCAGATGCTGCACGACCAGGGCCTCGACCGCATCATCTGCGAGGAGCTGAAGCTGTCGCCGAAGGACGCCGATCTGAGCATGTGGTCGGCGCTCGTCGAGAAGCTCGAGAACCCGAAGCACGAAGTGACGATCGGCATGGTCGGCAAGTACGTCGATCTGACCGAGTCGTACAAATCGCTGATCGAGGCGCTGCGCCACGCATCGCTGCACACGTCGACCAAGGTCAACATCGAGTACATCGACTCGGAAGAGATCGAGGCGAACGGTGTCGACAGCCTGAAGCATCTCGACGCCGTGCTGGTGCCGGGTGGTTTCGGCCGTCGCGGCACGGAAGGCAAGATCGCGGCGATCCGCTATGCGCGCGAAGCCAAGGTGCCGTATCTCGGCATCTGCCTCGGCATGCAGCTCGCGGTGATCGAATTCGCGCGCGACGTCGTCGGCCTGAAGCAGGCGAACAGCACGGAATTCGAGCCGGACACGCCGGAACGCGTGGTCGCGCTGATCACCGAGTGGTATGACCGCGACGGCAAGGTCGAGACGCGCACCGAGGAATCCGACCTCGGCGGCACGATGCGCCTCGGTTCGCAGCGCTGCCCGATCAAGCCGGGCACGATGGCGGAAGAAATCTATGGCAAGGACGTGAACGAACGCCATCGCCACCGTTATGAAGTCAATAACCGCTTCGTGCCCCAGCTCGAAGCCGGCGGCCTTATCATCAGCGCCCGTACCCCGAGCGAGGATCTGCCGGAAATGATGGAGCTGCCGCGTTCGATGCACCCGTGGTTCGTCGGCGTCCAGTTCCACCCGGAATTCACGTCCACGCCGCGTGACGGTCATCCCCTCTTCAAGTCGTTCGTCGAAGCTGCGCTCGCCAACAAGCAAGCGCACGGAGTGTAAAGCATGAAGCTGTGCGATTTCGAGGTCGGTCTCGACAAGCCTTTCTTCCTGATCGCGGGTACCTGCGTCGTCGAATCGGAGCAAATGACGATCGACACGGCGGGCCGCCTGAAGGAGATCTGCGAGAAGCTGAACGTTCCGTTCATCTACAAGTCGTCCTACGACAAGGCGAACCGCAGCTCGGGCAAGTCGTTCCGTGGCCTCGGAATGGACGAAGGCCTGCGGATCCTGTCCGAGGTGAAGCGCCAGCTCGGCTTGCCGGTGCTGACCGACGTGCATTCGATCGACGAGATCGAGCAGGTCGCGTCGGTGGTCGACGTGCTGCAGACGCCGGCGTTCCTGTGCCGCCAGACCGACTTCATCCACGCGTGCGCGCGCTCGGGCAAGCCCGTCAACATCAAGAAGGGCCAGTTCCTTGCGCCGCACGACATGAAGAACGTGATCGACAAGGCGCGCGACGCGGCACGTGAAGCGGGGCTGTCGGAAGACCGCTTCATGGCGTGCGAGCGCGGCGTCTCGTTCGGCTACAACAATCTCGTGTCGGACATGCGTTCGCTCGCGATCATGCGCGAGACGAACGCGCCGGTCGTGTTCGACGCGACCCACTCGGTGCAGTTGCCGGGCGGGCAGGGCACGAGCTCGGGCGGCCAGCGCGAATTCGTGCCGGTGCTCGCGCGTGCGGCGGTCGCGACGGGTGTCGCCGGCCTCTTCATGGAAACGCACCCGAATCCGGCGGAAGCGAAGTCGGACGGCCCGAACGCGGTGCCGCTGAACCGGATGGGTGCGCTGCTGGAGACGCTGGTCACGCTCGACCAGGCGGTGAAGCGCAATCCGTTCCTGGAAAACGATTTCAATTAAAGATCGAATGAACCTTGCGACGGCTTCGCGCGTCTGTAGCGAAAGCGGTTCAGGCGTGCGCGCCGTCGCAGTTTGAAGAATCCATCGTCATTCTCAGAGGAAACCCATGAGTGCCATCGTAGATATCATCGGCCGCGAGATTCTGGATTCGCGCGGCAACCCCACCGTCGAATGCGACGTGCTGCTCGAATCGGGCACGATGGGCCGCGCGGCGGTGCCGTCGGGCGCGTCCACCGGCTCGCGTGAAGCGATCGAACTGCGCGACGGCGAAGCCGGCCGCTACAACGGCAAGGGCGTGCTGAAGGCAGTCGAGCACATCAACACCGAAATCTCCGAAGCCATCATGGGCCTCGACGCGTCGGAACAGGCGTTCCTCGACAAGACGCTGCTCGAGCTGGACGGCACCGACAACAAGTCGCGCCTCGGCGCGAACGCGATGCTGGCCGTGTCGATGGCCGTGGCGAAGGCCGCTGCCGAAGAGGCAGGCCTGCCGCTGTACCGCTACTTCGGCGGCTCGGGCGCGATGCAACTGCCGGTGCCGATGATGAACATCGTCAACGGCGGCGCGCACGCGAACAACAGCCTCGACATCCAGGAATTCATGATCGTCCCGGTCAGCCAGCCGACGTTCCGTGAAGCCCTGCGTTGCGGCGCGGAAGTGTTCCACGCGCTGAAGAAGATCCTGAGCGACCGCGGCATGAGCACGGCAGTCGGCGACGAAGGCGGCTTCGCACCGAACTTCGGCAGCAACGACGAGTGCCTGTCGACGATCCTGCAGGCGATCGAGAAGGCCGGCTACCGCGCGGGCGAAGACGTGCTGCTCGCGCTCGACTGCGCGGCATCCGAGTTCTACCACGACGGCAAGTACCAGCTCGCGGGCGAAGGCCTGCAACTGTCGTCGGCCGAATTCACCGACTACCTCGCGACGCTCGCCGACAAGTTCCCGATCGTGTCGATCGAGGACGGCATGCACGAAAGCGACTGGGAAGGCTGGAAGCTGCTGACCGACCGCCTCGGCAAGAAGGTGCAGCTGGTCGGCGACGACCTGTTCGTCACGAACACGCGCATCCTCAAGGAAGGCATCGAGAAGGGCATCGCGAACTCGATCCTCATCAAGATCAACCAGATTGGTACGCTGACCGAAACGTTCGCGGCGATCGAAATGGCGAAGCGCGCGGGCTACACGGCCGTGATCTCGCACCGCTCGGGCGAAACGGAAGATTCGACGATCGCGGACATCGCGGTCGGCCTGAATGCCGGTCAGATCAAGACGGGTTCGCTGTCGCGCAGCGACCGCATCTCGAAGTACAACCAGTTGCTGCGCATCGAGGAAGATCTCGGCGACATCGCAAGCTACCCGGGTAAATCGGCTTTCTATAACCTGCGCTAACGCGCTACTATCGGGTTCGTCATATCGACGCCGCTCTGTGCACGTGCGCGGAGCGGCGCTTCTTATATCTGCGTCTCTTACATGCGGCTTGTCACTGTCGTCCTGATTGCCTTGCTGGCGCTCATTCAGTACCCCCTATGGTGGGGACACGGCGGCTGGCTGCGGGTGCATGAATTGCGTCAGCAGCTTGACGACCAGCTCCAGAAGAATGCGGACGAAAAGCTACGTAACGAGCGCACGGCCGGCGAAGTGCAGGATCTGCAGAGCGGCACCGCGGCCATCGAGGAGCGTGCGCGCTACGAGATGGGCATGGTGAAGGACGGCGAAGTCTTCGTGCAGTTCGTGTCGCCGAATGCGCCCGCAGGCCCGCTGAACAACACGCCGTCGAACACGTCGACGCGCGGTACCGTCTCCGCGGCGCCGGTGCGTGTCGTACCGAACCCGCAGTCGATTGCGAAGCCGTCGCGGCATCATGGCGGCGACAAGGGCAAGGCCGCGCATCACTGATCGCGATACCTCGAACCCATTGAAAAAGCGCGGGAAATACCGCGCTTTTTTATTTCTTGCCAGTCGTCAATCGTTCGATTGACCGCTCACCACCACCAGCCCGGGTAGCCGTAGCTGATACCCGTTCCCCAGCGATTTCCCCATCCGCCGTAGTACCCGCCGTAGACGGTCACGGGCGGTGGCGAGTAGTACGCCCATGCGCGTGCGGCTGCCTCGGCCGCGATGGCGCTGTTCTGTTCGCGCAGCACCTGCTGGTCGATCTCGTCGTAGCGCTTGCGTTCGGCGCTCGAGAGCGCGGGCGGCTGGCCACCCGACGCGCCCGGCTCGGGCAGGCGGCTCAGGATCGTGGACGTCGGCGGCGGCATCGCGCAGCCGGCGAGCGCGAGCGTGCCGGCGGCGGCGCTCATCAGGATGAGGGTGCGAAACGGGCGGAGGCGATTCATGTGTTTCTCCTGCAGCGCGCCGACGGCGGGAAGTGGCGTGCACCGAAGGCCGAGCCTCCGGTGCCTGAGCCGTGCGTGCGGCGCTCGTGCGTCATTATGCGCCCGTGCCCGGATGGCGGGCACGAGCACGCCGCTCAGTGACGCTGGTCGGTTGCCGGCGCGATGCCGGTCTCGACGCCGGGTGCCGCGAACAACTGCGCGACGTCGACGGGATCGAACTCGTAGCGCTGGTTGCAGAACTCGCAGTGGATCTCGACGTGGCCGCGCTCGACGATCACGCTGTCGACTTCGTCGCGACCGAGCATGCGCAGCATCGCGCCCACCTTCTCGCGCGAGCACGAGCACTGGAAGCGCGTGCCGGCCGGTTCGAAGTGCTGCACGTTTTCCTGCCAGAACAGCCGGCGGAACACGACTTCCGGTTCGACCTCGAGCAGTTCCTTGGCGGACAGCGTGCCGCCGAGCGTGCAGACGCGCTCCCACGTGTCGATATCGGTTTCGGCGTTGCGTGGCACGATGCCGCCGTCGCCCGGCAGCTTCTGCAACAGCATGCCGACCGCGCGGTCGCGATCGGCCGCGAGCCACAGCCGCGTATCGAGCTGCTCAGAGTGATGCATGTAGTGCTCGAGCACCTGCGACACCGACTCGAGCGGGCCGTCGACGCCGTTCAGCGGCACGATGCCCTGGTACGGCTGCTGGCCCGGCAGCTTGTCGGCCGGGTCGAGCGTGATCACGCAACGGCCGTGGCCGCTCGCGTTGACGAGCGACGCGAAGCTGGTGTCGTCGCCGATCGTTTGCGCCGAGTCGCCGGCGAACTTCGCGGTGGCCCGCATCGACAGATCCGAACCGCACTGGACGACCAGCATCTGGACCGGCCCGTCGCCGAAGATCTGCATGATCAGGGTGCCGTGAAATTTCAGGTTCGCGGACAGCAGCGCGCACGCGGCCATCATCTCGCCGAGCACCGTGCGCACGGGGGCAGGGTAGTCGCGGCGGGCGAGCACTTCCTGCCACGTATTGCGCAGCGAAACGATCTCGCCGCGCACGGGCGCCGCATTGAACATGAATTTCTGTAACTGGTCGCTCACTCTTCTTCCTTGAAATCCGCGCGAATCACCCGATCCGCACGAGTTGCTCCTTGAAATGCGCGCGCCGCTCGACATACGTCTTCGCGTTTGCGCGCAGCCGCGCGATGTCTTCCGCCGACAGCTCGCGCACGACTTTCGCCGGTGCGCCGAGAATCAGCGAGTTGTCCGGGAACGTCTTGCCTTCCGTCACGACCGCGCCTGCGCCAACCAGACAGTTGCGGCCGATGACCGCACCATTCAAGACCACCGCCTGAATCCCGATCAGCGAACCTTCGCCGATCGTGCAGCCGTGCAGCATCGCCTGGTGCCCGATCGTCACGTTTTCGGCAATCGTCAGCGGAAAGCCCGGGTCCGTGTGCAGGACCGCGCCTTCCTGGACGTTGCTGCCGGCGCCAACGGCAATGGTTTCGTTGTCGCCGCGAATCGTCGCGCCAAACCACACGCTCGCGTTCTCCTCGAGGACGACCTTGCCGATGATGGCCGCCGTGTCGGCGACGAATACGCTTTCGTGGATCGTCGGGGCCGTCTCGCCCAGTTTGTAGATCGTCACGGAGTCTCCTTGTCTCTTCGATGATGGGCGCCGGTAGAATGGCGCGTCCGGTTTGCCCGGCGCATGGCGCCGTGGAGCAAACGCATATTGTAAACCGTCGCGTGCATATGCTCCCGCGATGCGTACGCAAGGTGTCCCCGTTTATGAGCATGGAGTCTTCGTCTTCCGGCGCTACGCCGGCCTGTGTGCGCCGCGTGGCGCTCGACGCGCTGCGCCTTTCCGAACCGGCGGCGAAGGCCGCGCGGGTGCGCGCGTTGCACGATGCGCTGCGGGCCGGGCAGGCCGCGATCGCGCCGTCGCTCGCGCTGCCTGAACCGGCCGACCTGCCCGGACGTCCTGCCCGTCCGCCGCTCGTCGAGCCGCGCCAGCTCGAACGGCGCAGCATGCGTTCGCCCGAGGGGCGCGCGGTGCTGCTGCACGCGCTTGCCCATATCGAATTCAACGCGATCAACCTGGCGCTCGACGCGGTCTGGCGCTTCGCGGGCCAGCCGGACGCGTTCTATGCGGACTGGCTGAAGGTCGCGGCCGAGGAGGCCTATCACTTCACGCTGCTGTCCGACCAGCTGGCGGCATTCGGGCATCTGTACGGCGATTTTCCCGCGCACAACGGACTGTGGGAGATGTGCGAGCGGACCAAGGACGACGTGCTGGCACGCATGGCGCTCGTGCCGCGCACGCTCGAGGCTCGCGGGCTCGACGCATCGCCGCCGATCCGCGCGCGGCTCGTGCAGGCGGGCGACGACGCGTCGGCCGCGATCCTCGACGTGATTCTGCGCGACGAGGTCGGCCATGTCGCGATCGGCAACCGCTGGTTCCGGCATCTGTGCGACGCAGCCGGCCGCGATCCGGTGCCGACCTACCGGCAGCTGGCCGAGCAATACCATGCGCCGCGGCTGCGCGGCCCATTCAATTTCGATGCGCGCCGCGATGCCGGCTTCGAGCAGGCCGAACTCGACGAACTGGCCGCGCAGGACGCCGCGGACGGAAACGCGGCGCATTAGCCGGCCCGCGCACCCGGCCGACGGTGCTTCCCGGCGGCCGTCCGAATGCCACCGCTGCTAGAGCGCGGCCTCGATTGCCGAGCGCCGGAACGCAGGCGTCGCCGCTATAATCGAACGACCATTCTTTTTTTTGGCGGTTGCAATGAGTGCCTCGAGTTCTGTTTCCGATTTCGTCACGGTGCGCGGTGTCCAGTTGCATGTGCGGCGCTGGGGCCGGCCCGATGCGCCGATGCTGTTCATGCTGCATGGCTGGATGGACGTCGCGGCATCGTTCCAGTTCGTCGTCGACGCGCTCGCGGGCGACTGGCAGGTGATTGCGCCCGATGCGCGCGGCTTCGGGCTGTCCGACTGGCCGGTGGCCCGGCAGGGCGGCGGCCACTACTGGTTCCACGAATACCTGGGTGATCTCGATGCGCTGGTCGACCACTATGCGCCGGCCGGCGAAGTCAACCTGGTCGGGCACAGCATGGGCGCGAACGTCGTGTGCCTGTACGCCGGCGCCCGGCCTGAACGCGTGCGTCGCGTAGTTGATCTCGAAGGCTTCGGGCTCGCGCCTGCCCGGGCTGAACAGGCGCCGCGCCGGCTGCGCGGCTGGCTGGACGAACTGCGCGAGCCGCCGGCGTTGCGGCCGTACGCGTCCCTCGACGACGTGGCGGCGCGCCTGATCAAGACCAATCCGCGGCTCGCCCCGCGACGTGCCGCGTTCCTCGCCGAGCACTGGTCGAAGCGCGGCGACGACGGTCTCTACCACCTGCTGGCCGATCCGGCGCACAAGATGCCGGGCCCGCTGCTGTACCGGCTCGATGAAGTGATGGCTACCTGGAAGCAGGTGCGGGCGAAGGTGCTGCACGTCGAAGCCGTCAATTCGCCGACGCTCGCGCATATCGCCGGCGACATCCCGCTGCCCGAATTCAAGGCGCGCTTCGACGCGTTCCCCGACTGGCGCGAAAAGCTCGTCGAGGACGCCGGCCACATGGTGCATCACGACCAGCCCGAGCAGATCGCGGCGCTGATCGAGGCGTTCTGCGCGTAGGCGCGCGATGCGGTCGGCAGGGCAGGCGAGCGGCGCAATTGCCGCGTTGCAGTAGAATGAAGCCTTACCTGCCATGCCGACAATGAACGCCGATCTCCACTGCCATTCCAATGTTTCCGACGGGTTGCTGTCGCCTGCCGACGTCGCGCGCCGCGCGCATGCGGGCGGCGTGACCCTGTGGGCGCTGACCGATCACGATGAAATCGGCGGCCAGGCGGCGGCACGCAGCGAGGCGGAAGCGCTCGGCATGCGTTACCTGAGCGGCGTCGAGATTTCGGTCACGTGGGCGGCGCGCACCGTGCACATCGTCGGCCTGAACATCGATCCCGCGAACCCGGTGCTGGTCGACGGTCTGTATCGCACGCGCCACGGCCGCGCGGCGCGCGCGCTGGCGATCGGCGAGCAGCTTGCGACGCTCGGCATTCCCGACGCGTACGAAGGCGCGCTGAAGTACGTCTCGAATCCCGACCTGATCTCGCGCACGCACTTCGCGCGCTTTCTCGTCGAGAACGGCCACGCCGAATCGACGTCGGACGTGTTTGACCGGCTGCTCGGCGACGGCAAGCCCGGCTTCGTCCCGCATCGCTGGGCATCGCTGTCCGACGCGGTCGGCTGGATTCGCGCGGCGGGCGGCGAAGCCGTGGTCGCGCATCCGGGCCGCTACCGCTACACGCCCGTCGAATTCGACGCATTCTTCGGCGAATTCATCGATCTGGGCGGCCGCGCGATTGAAGTCATCACGGGCAGTCATACGCCCGACCAGTACCGCGAATACGCGGAGGTTGCGCGCCGCTTCGGCTTCGAAGTGTCGCGCGGCTCGGATTTCCACGCGCCGGGCGAGGGCCGTATCGAGCTCGGCAGCCTGCCGCCGTTGCCGTCCGACCTCACACCGGTCTGGGAGCGCTGGCTCTGACGCCGGGCGGCTGACCGCCGCCCGTGCTGCCGTGCGTTGCCGATTCTTCCCCCTTTACGTACCCCCATGTCCCAGTTCTTCAGGATTCATCCGGATAATCCGCAGCCGCGCCTGATCAAGCAGGCCGTGGACATCATCAGCAAGGGCGGCGTGATCGCGATGCCAACCGATTCGAGCTATGCGCTCGCGTGTCATCTCGACGACAAGGATGCGGTCGAACGCGTGCGCCGGATTCGCGGCCTCGACGAGAAGCAGCACCTGTCGCTGCTCGTGCGCGACCTGTCGGAGCTCGCGAACTTCGCGATGGTCGACAATCGCCAGTACCGGCAGATCAAGTCGGTGACGCCGGGTCCCTACGTGTTCATCCTGCAGGCGACGAAGGAAGTGCCGCGCCGGCTGTCGCACCCGTCGCGCAAGACGATCGGGCTGCGCGTGCCCGACCACGCGATCACGCTCGCGCTGCTGGAATCGCTCGGCCAGCCGCTGCTCGGCACGACGCTGATCCTGCCGCCGGACGACGAGCCGCTCAACGATCCCGAAGAAATCCGCACGCGGCTCGAGAAGCAGGTCGACCTCGTGATCGACGGCGGCGCGTGCCCGCGCGAACCGTCGACGGTGATCGACCTGACCGGCGACGAGCCGGAGCTCGTGCGCGCAGGGCGCGGCGCGCTGGAACCGTTCGGCCTCTCGGCCGCATGAGCGGGCCGTTCAATTTTGCGCGAGTGCGCTTGTTACAATAACGCGATATGGATGCTTCCCTGATACAGACCATCGCCGTCTACGCGCTGCCCGTGATCTTCGCGATCACGCTGCACGAGGCCGCGCACGGCTACGCCGCCCGCCTGCTCGGCGACAACACCGCCTACGTGATGGGGCGCGTGTCGTTCAACCCGATGCGCCACATCGATCCGCTCGGCACGATCGCGATCCCGCTCGTGATGTACTTCCTGACGGGCGGCGCGTTCCTGTTCGGCTATGCGAAGCCGGTGCCGGTTTCGTTCGGCAACCTGCGCAACCCGCGCTGGGGTAGCCTGTGGGTGTCGCTCGCGGGCCCGGCCTGCAACTTCGTGCAGGCGCTGGTCTGGGGCCTGCTGACCCTCGTGCTGCCCGCCGTCGGCATCGACGAGCCGTTCTTCACGCGGATGGCGCTTGCCGGCGTCAGCGCGAACCTCGTGCTCGGCGTGCTGAACCTGTTTCCGCTGCCGCCGCTCGACGGTGGCCGCATCCTGGCGGCGCTGCTGCCACCGAAGCAATCGATCGCGCTGTCGCGCATCGAGCCGTACGGTTTCATCATCGTCCTCGCGCTGGTCGCGACGGGCGTGCTGACGAACTTCTGGCTGCGCCCGCTCGTCAACGTCGGCTACGCCGTCCTGAGCGCCATCCTGTCCCCATTCGCCTCGCTTTTCTAACGACAATCATGTTCCCAGAACGTATTTTCTCCGGCATGCGACCCACCGGGTCGCTGCACCTCGGTCATTACCACGGCGTGCTGAAAAACTGGGTGAAGCTGCAGTCCGAGTACCCGTGCTTCTTCTGCGTCGTCGACTGGCATGCGCTGACGACGCACTACGAGACTCCCGAGGTCATCGAGAAGAACGTGTGGGACGTGCTGATCGACTGGCTCGCATCGGGCATCGATCCGGCGCAGGCGACGCTGTTCATCCAGAGCAAGGTGCCCGAGCACGCGGAACTCGCGCTGCTGCTCGGCATGAGCACGCCGCTCGGCTGGCTCGAACGCGTGCCGACCTACAAGGAGCAGATGGAGAAGCTGAAGGACAAGGACCTGTCGACCTACGGGTTCCTTGGCTACCCGGTGCTGATGGCGGCCGACATCCTGCTGTATCGCGGCTCGCTCGTGCCGGTCGGCGAGGATCAGGTGCCGCACGTCGAGATGACGCGCGAGATCGCGCGCCGCTTCAACTACCTGTATGGCCGTGAGCCCGGCTTCGAGGAGAAGGCGCTCGAAGCCGCGAAGAAGCTCGGCGGCAAGCGTGCGAAGCTCTATCACGAGCTGCGCAATGCGTATCAGCAGGAGGGCGACGACGAGGCGCTCGAACAGGCGCGCGCGATGCTGCAGGAATCGCAGAGCCTGTCGATGAGCGACCGCGAGCGCCTGTTCGGCTATCTCGAAGGCGCGCGCAAGATCATCCTGGTCGAGCCGCAGGCGCTGCTGACCGAGGCATCGCGGATGCCGGGCCTCGACGGGCAAAAGATGTCCAAGTCGTACGGCAACACGATCGGCCTGCGCGAAGACGCCGAGACGATCACGAAGAAGGTCCGCACGATGCCGACCGATCCCGCGCGCGTGCGCCGCACCGATCCGGGCGATCCGGACAAGTGCCCGGTGTGGCAGCTGCACCAGGTCTATACGGACGAAGCGACGCACGAGTGGGTGCAGCAGGGCTGCCGCTCGGCGGGTATCGGTTGCCTCGACTGCAAGCAGCCGGTCGTCGAAGGCATCCTGCGCGAACAGCAGCCGATGCTCGAGCGCGCGCAGAAGTACATGGACGATCCGTCGCTGCTGCGCGCGATCGTCGCGGACGGTTGCGACAAGGCGCGCAAGTACGCGACGGAAACGATGCGTGACGTGCGCGACGCGATGGGCCTGTCGTACAACTGATCCGGCGCATGAGCGAATCCGTCATTGCCGCCGCGGGCGGTCACGTCGCTCAGGCCGAGCCGTCGCGCTGGGTCGCGCAATGGTCGCGGCTCGTGCCGGCCGGCGGCGCCGTGCTCGATGTCGCCGCGGGCGGCGGCCGCCATGCGCGCTGGTTCGCGTCGCATGGGCATCCGGTCGTCGCGCTTGACCGCGATCCGGTCGCGCTGGCCGCGTTGCGCACGATTCCCGGCGTCGAGGCTCGCGCGGCCGATCTCGAAGGCGCGCCGTGGCCGCTGCCGGCCGGCGAGCGGTTTGCGGCCGTGATCGTCACGAACTACCTGCATCGTCCGCTCTGGCCCCATCTGCTCGATGCAGTGGTGCCGGGCGGCGTGCTGATCTACGAAACCTTCGCGCAAGGAAACGAAACGGTCGGAAAACCGTCCAACCCCGCGTTCCTGCTCGCCCCGGGCGAGCTGCTGGACGCCGTGCACGGCCGCCTGCGGGTGGTCGCGTACGAGGACGGTTTCGTCGCCGCGCCGCGCGAGGCGTTCGTCCAGCGTCTCTGCGCGGTGCGCGAGGGCGCGACCCCGAAGGCGGGGGCGGGAATTCCACGTTACGAACTGCCCGGCTAATCCGCTACAATCTCAACGTTTACCGGTACACATTCAATCGCGTTTCATGGCTAACGGCACCCAAGACGGCATTCAAATCCGCGGCAGCATCCCCGCGATCGTCACCCCGATGCTCGAAGACGGCAGTCTCGACCTGCCGGCGTTTCGCAAACTGATCGACTGGCACATCGCGGAAGGCACCGATGCGCTGGTCGTGGTCGGTACGAGCGGCGAGTCGGCAACGCTCAACGTCGAAGAGCACATCCTGATGATCCGCACGGCGGTCGAGCATGCGGCAAAACGCATCCCGATCATCGCGGGCGCGGGCGGCAACTCGACCGCCGAGGCGATCGAGCTGACTAAGCACGCAAAGGCGGTCGGCGCGGACGCGACGCTGCAGGTCGTGCCGTACTACAACAAGCCGACGCAGGAAGGCATGTACCGCCACTTCCGGACGATCGCCGAAGCGGTCGACCTGCCGGTGATCCTGTACAACGTGCCGGGCCGTACGGTCGCGGACATGGCGAACGAAACGACGCTGCGCCTCGCGGAAGTGCCGGGCATCATCGGCGTGAAGGAAGCGACCGGCAACATCGATCGCGCTGCGCACCTGATCAAGGCCGCACCGAAGCATTTCGCGATCTACAGCGGCGACGATCCGACCGCGATCGCGCTGATGCTGCTCGGCGGCCACGGCAACATCTCGGTGACGGCGAACGTCGCCCCGCGTGCGATGAGCGACCTGTGCCGCGCGGCGCTGGCCGGTGACGTCCAGACCGCCCGGGCGCTGCACATGAAGCTGCTGTCGCTGCACAAGAACCTGTTCATCGAGGCGAACCCGATCCCGGTGAAGTGGGCGCTGCAGGCGATGGGCAAGATGCAGGGCGGTATCCGGCTGCCGCTCACGGCGCTCGACGAGCGCTGCCACGACGCCGTGCGTTCGGCCCTCGTCGAGGCCGGCGTTCTCTGATGCCGAGGCGGCCGCGTCCTGCGGTCGCCGGCTCGACCCCTGATCAACCCGCACCGGCCGGCTCCGTCCGGCGCCGCTCCTGACGAGCGTTCTAGCAAGACGAAGGATTTCATGAAACGTTTCGCCATTTCCTCTCGCGCCATCCAGCTGTCGGTGGTGGCGCTGGCGCTGGGCGCGCTCGCTGGCTGCGATACGCTGAACGACTACCTGGCCCCCGACCGGGTCAACTACAAGAACACCGGTTCGGCGCCGCCGCTCGCGGTGCCGAGCGACCTGAAGCCGGTGCCGACGACGCAGCAGTTCGTTGCGCCGCCGAGCAACGCCGGGCTCGGTACGCTGCCGCCGCGGGTCACGACGCAGGCCGGCAACGCGACCGACGGCATCCCGAGCGCGCAGGATCCGCTCGGCATGCATATCGAGCGCGACGGCGATCGCCGCTGGCTCGTCGTCGATGGCCGGACGCCCGAGCAGCTGTGGCCGATCCTGAAGGAGTTCTGGCAGGAGAACGGCTTCTCGCTGAAGACCGATGCGCCGTCGACGGGCATCATGGCGACCGACTGGGCCGAAAACCGCGCGAACATTCCGGACGACTGGTTCCGCCGCACGATCGGCAAGGTCATCGATTTCGCCTACTCGTCGGGCACGCGCGACCGCTTCCGCACGCTCGTGAACCGCACGTCGGACGGCAATACCGACATCTCGATCACGCACAGCGCGATGGAAGAAATGATGGTCGGCCCGCAGGGCGGCACGTCGTCGCGCTGGGAAGAGCGTCCGCGCAACCCGGTGCTCGAAGCCGTCTTCCTGTCGAAGCTGATGCAGAAGTTCGGCCTGACCGACGCGCAGGCGAAGCAGTTGCTGACCGACGCGCATCCCGCGACGGCGCCGGCGCAGGTCAGCGACACGAGCGGCGGCGCGGCGACGCTGCAGCTGGCCGAGTCGTTCGATCGCGCGTGGCTGCGTGTGGGCCTGGCGCTCGACCGCACCAACTTCACGGTCGACAATCGCGACCGCGAGAAGGGCATGTATACCGTGCGCTACGCGAATACGATGGAAGAGCTCAAGCGTGACGGCCTGTTCGGCAAGCTGTTCTACGGCGGTCCGTCGGCGGCGAAGCCGGGCAAGGAATTCCTCGTCAACGTGCGCGCGCAAGGCGCCGGCGGCACGCAGGTCGCGGTGGTCGGCGCAAACGGCCAGGTCGACAACTCGTCGGACGCGCAGCGGATCATCTCGCTGCTGCACGCACAACTGAACTGAGCGCGTGCGATTCGCCAGCCTCGGAAGCGGCAGCGAAGGCAACGCGCTGGTCGTCGAGGCCTCGAGCGGCACGACGACCACCCGCGTGCTGCTCGACTGCGGCTTTTCCGCCAAGGAGGTCGAGCGCCGGCTCGGCCGACTGAATCTCGGCATCGATGATCTCGATGCGATCCTCATCACCCACGAACACAGCGACCACGTCGGCAGCGCGCTGACGCTCGCCCGTCGTGCGTCGCTGCCGCTCTACATGAGCTGGGGCACCGCGCGCGCGGTCGGCGCG
Source organism: Burkholderia cepacia (assembly GCF_029962485.1). Lineage (NCBI taxonomy): Bacteria > Pseudomonadati > Pseudomonadota > Betaproteobacteria > Burkholderiales > Burkholderiaceae > Burkholderia > Burkholderia cepacia. Next base: position 2,351,373 of record NZ_CP073637.1, on the reverse strand, counting down.
GACGAGGCCGATGTCGATCTCCACGTGCTGTGGGGCGACGAGACGGCCGCGATACGCGATCTGGCCGTGATGCCCTATACGGTCCCCCACGATGCGCGGGAACCGCTCCAGTTCGTGTTCATGGATGGCTGCAGCCGGCTCGGCGTGCTGACGGACGTCGGGATGGCCACGCCGCACATTACGGCCGTCCTGAGCGGCTGTGACGCGCTGGTGCTCGAATCCAACCACGATACCGCGATGCTGGCCGCGAGCCGCTATCCGCAGTCGCTGAAGGCGCGGATCGGCGGCAACCATGGGCACCTGAGCAACGACGCGGCGGCCGACATCCTCGCGTCGCTCGAACGCAGCCGCCTCAAGCATCTGGTCGCGGCGCACCTGAGCCAGCAGAACAACCTGCCGGAACTGGCCCGCCGGGCGTTCGGCGGCGTACTGGGGACGGATGGGGAGGACGTGATCGTGGCCTCGCAGGACGCGGGCTTCGACTGGCTGATGCTCGGATGAGCGGGGCAGGGCCGCTACGGCGGCTCTGTGCGGCTGCCGGGCGATATGTACGGAAACGGCAGACGTAAAAAAACCGGCCCTCGGGCCGGTTTTTTTTCAGCTGACGCTGAGGCTTACTGGCTTGCGCCCGAAGCCGGAGCAGCCGTCGCTGCCGAAGCAGCCGACGCCACTGCAGCAGCAGCGTCGCTCGCAGCAGCCGTTGCCGACGAAGCAGCGGCAGCAGCGTCGCTCGCTGCACCAGCAACTGCCGAAGCAGCCGTCGAAGCAGCAGCAGCCGCGTCGCTTGCAGCCGACGAAGCAGCTTGATCAGCGCTCTTGTTGCAAGCAGCCAGTGCAACAGCAGCCAACAGGGAAGCTACGAGGAGGGATTTCTTCATGATCACGTCCTTTTATGGTTAAAGGTAAGCAACAGCGCGAAACAATACCGGTAATGTGCTCCAACACCGACCTGGGCCGCTGGTGGAGATGCACTTCTTAGAGCGTGAATCTTCCCTACGGCTTGGGCGGAAATTATATGCACTTTCCTATCGACCGTCGACAAATGCGGGGTCAATACGTTGTCTTTCCCATACAGAATTTGATCCGTACGGGCATACGGGGCGACTCACACTAATTCCGGTTTCCGACCCGTATCCAGCCCGCACAATACCACTCGTGCAACAAGGCTGTCATTGAGGGAACCCGGGATAGTGTTACAAACCGTTTCGCCTCCATCTGGCGTTGATTGGCCAGTTCGGGCAGCCATTCACCGGCCTGCTCGAGCGGTCCTTCCTCACCATTAATGAAGTACGAGCGCGCGTTATACATCAATGCGGCCCTTCTGTCGAGACACACGCCACGTCGTGAAGCTTGCGTGACGAACGCGGACTCGGACAACAGGCGCGCCGGCGGGTCGAAAACGACGTTCGGCTTGGGCTCGCTCAGGTAGCAACCGAGGAATTCGGCGACGTCGCGCTTGCGCCAGCGGATCGCATCGACGATCTCGGCGACACGCTCGACCATCGCCGGAGGCAATTGCGCGGGCGTATCGACGGCCGGCTGCTTCGGGTCGCGGTAGAGATCGTCGCCGCCCCCGTCGCGCAGGCCGCCGCGCTCCGCGAGATAGTACAGGAACTGGGCGCCCAGTTCACCGGCCGACGGCGCCCGGAAGCCGATCGAGCAGGTCATGCACTCGCCTTCGGCGACGCCGTCGTGCGCGATGTGCGGCGGCAGGTAAAGCATGTCGCCGGGCTCCAGCACCCATTCGTCGCTCGGCTCGAAGTTTTCGAGGATCTTCAGCGGCACGTCCGGCTGCAGCGACAGGTCCTTTTGCGCACCGACGCGCCAGCGGCGCCGGCCTTCGACCTGCAGCAGGAAGACGTCGTATGAATCGAAATGCGGGCCGACGCCGCCGCCGTCCGTCGCATACGAGATCATCAGGTCGTCCAGCCGCGCGTCGGGGATGAAGCGGAAGCGGTCGAGCAGCGCGCGCGCCGCGTCGACGTGCAGGTCGAGCCCCTGTACGAGCAGGGTCCACGCCTTGCGCGTGACGGCCGGCAGCGAGCCCGGTTCGAACGGGCCGTGCATCAGTTGCCACTTGTTACGAAAATGGGTGATCAGTCGCGATTCCGCGTCATAGTCGGCGGCAAGCTCGAACAGCGCGTCGCGCGAGACCGGTGACGCAACGCCGGGGATCGCCTGACGGATCAGCAGCGGCTTCTTCTGCCAGTAGCCGCGCATGAATTGCGCCGGCGTGAGACCGCCGAGCAGCGGTGTGGGAAGATCGGAAGGCGGCGCGCCGAGCGGGGCGGCAGCGGTATCCCGCGGTTCGGCTTGAGACCGGTTGCGCATCGTATAATGAGAGTTGTATTTGGGAGAATTGGATGAAAATCGCAAAAAACACCGTCGTGTCGGTCACTTACAAGCTGTCGGATGCACAGGGCAATCTGATCGAGGAAAGCGACGAGCCGATGGTCTATCTGCACGGCGGCTATGATGGCACGTTCCCCAAGATCGAGGAACAGCTTGACGGCCACGAGCCGGGCTACGAGGCGCAGGTTCAGCTCGAGCCGCAGGACGCGTTCGGCGACTACGATCCCGAACTCGTGAAGATCGAGCCGCGCGATCGTTTTCCCGAGCCGCTCGAAGTGGGTATGCAGTTCGAAGGCACGCCGGAAGACGGTGACGAGGAAGTCGATTCGCTGATCTATACGGTCACCGACGTCGCCGAAGACAAGGTCGTGCTCGACGGCAATCACCCGTTGGCCGGCATGGCGCTGCGTTTCGCGTTGACCGTGAAGGACGTTCGCGAAGCCACCGAAGACGAAATCGAGCATGAGCACGCGCATGGCGCGGAAGGGCTCGAAATCGTCGACGAGGACGAAGACGAAGACGGCGAAGCGCCGTCAGGGCGTACCCTGCACTGAGCTAGCAGGCAGGCCGGGCGCCGGCCCCGATGCAGGGGGCGGCACCGGCCACGACGCGCCGCCCGGGGCGGCGCCGTCACCCTGCAGCGGCGGCGCGACCGACGACGAGTCGGGCAACGCCGGCAACGCAGGGATTTCAGGCATCTGTGGCAGCGGTACGTCGTCGTGCGGCACGAGCGGCAGCGCGGGCGGCACAGGCAGGTTCTTCGGCACCTCCTGCAGGCTCACGTTGAAGATTGTCTGCCGTGACGGCGACACGCTCACCTTGACCCACTGATTCGCCGGATGGCGCGGTCCGATCGCGACGCGCGTCACGTTTCCTATCAGCTCACCATCATCGGCACGCAGCGGCCGGTCGATCAGGAAGCCGTTCAGCGGTTCGCCACTCGCGTGCATCACCAGGATCGGGCCACGGAACGTCGCCGCAGCCTTCACCAGCGTTCGTTTCAGTTCACGGAAGCCGTCGCGTACGCGCGGCCGGTTGAAACGCAGCCACGCAAAGCGTTCCGCGCGTTCATAGCGTTCGAACTGCGGATCGCCTTCGAAAATCACCACGATCGCGCGCGCTTCGCGCCGCTTCGCGTATTCGGCCGCGTGGTCGATCCAGAAACCGTTCGCGATGATGCGATCCTCGAATTCGCCGTTGCGGCCGCCGGCCGTCAGGTAGTGATTGTTCGGCGCCGGCGCGTTGAGCGCGACGTAGACGATGTCGTCGCGCATCCAGCGGGCATTCTCGCGATACGGCCGGAACCGTGCGACTTCGCTTTCCCGCGTGATCTGCAGCCCGCCGGGATCGGGCAGCGCGGAGTCGGCGAGCAGCGTCTGCCGCAGGAAGTCGAGCCGCTCGACCGGATCGTAGCCGCCGCCGGCTGCCGTGTTGCACGTCAGCCAGTCGTCGTGGCCGGGAATGAACACGAGCGGCACGCGCGCCGAATCCAGGATCGCGCCGCGCTGCGAATACAGCGCATCGCGGCACGCTTCCTTCGAACCCTTGAGATCGCCCGCATAGACGACGAAAGCGAGGTTGCGCTCGCGCGCGATCGAATCGAGCAGCCGCTGGGCGGAGGGTTCGTCCGCCGGGACGTTGATGACGCCCGACACAACCGCGAACGAGTAGGGCGCGGTGGTGCGCTTCGGCGGTGCAGCCTGCGCACCGGCCTGCGCGAGCGCAAGTAACGCCGCGACGAGCGCGGCGGCTGCGCGGGCCGGCAGGCCCGGCGAGACGCGCTTACGCGTGCCCGTCGGCATCGTGCGACCGGACCAGCGTGCGCAGTTCGTACAGCAGATCGAGCGCCTCGCGCGGCTTGAGATCGTCAGGATCGATGTCCCGCAGCTTGTCGAGCGCCGGATGCGGTGCGTCGGGTCGGGCCGGTGCATCTGCGCATTCGAGATCGTCGACGATCGCCTGCGGTGCGCTGAACAGGTCGAGTTGCGGCGTGTGCTGCGATGCCGACTGCTGTTCGAGATAGGCGAGGTGCTTGCGCGCGGCACGGATCACCGGTGCCGGGACGCCGGCGAGTTGCGCGACCTGCAGGCCGTAGCTCTGGTTCGCCGGTCCTTCGTTGACCGCGTGCAGGAACACGATGCCGTGGCCGTGTTCGACGGCCGACAGGTGGACGTTGGCCGCCTGCGGGAATTCCGCTGGCAACTGCGTCAGCTCGAAGTAGTGCGTCGCGAACAGCGTGTAGCACGCGTTGTGTGCGAGCAGGTGGCGCGCGATCGCCCACGCGAGTGCGAGGCCGTCGAACGTCGACGTGCCGCGGCCGATCTCGTCCATCAGTACGAGGCTTTGCGGCGTCGCGTCGTTGAGGATCGCCGCGGCCTCGGTCATCTCGACCATGAACGTCGAGCGGCCGCCCGCGAGATCGTCGGCTGCGCCGATGCGCGTGAAGATCCGGTCGATCGGACCGAAGCACGCCGACTTCGCCGGCACGTAGCTGCCGACGTAAGCCATCAGCGCGATCAGCGCGGTCTGCCGCATGAACGTCGACTTGCCGCCCATGTTCGGACCGGTGATCAGCAGCAGCTTGCGCTCGGTGCCGAACCGACAGTCGTTCGCGATGAACTGCTCGACCTGCGCTTCGACGACCGGGTGGCGGCCCTGTTCGATGTCGATGCCGATCTCGTCGGTGAAGGTCGGTGCGACCCAGTCGAGTGCGCGCGCGCGTTCGGCGAAGGCGGCGAGCAGGTCGAGCTCGGCGAGTGCCGACGCGACGCGCTGGCACTCGGGGATGAACGGCAGCAGCGCCTGCAGCACCGAGTCGTATAGCGCGCGCTCGCGCGCGAGCGCACGTTCCTGCGCGGAAAGCGCCTTGTCCTCGAAGGTCTTCAGTTCGGGCGTGATGTAGCGCTCGGCGTTCTTCAGCGTCTGACGGCGGCGGTAGTCGTCGGGCACCTTGTCCGTCTGGCCGCGCGTGACTTCGATGTAGAAGCCGTGCACCTTGTTGTATTCGACGCGCAGGTTCGCGATGCCGGTGCGCGTGCGTTCGCGTGCTTCGAGATCGATCAGGAACTGCCCGCAGTTCTCCGAGATGTCGCGCAGTTCGTCGAGTTCGGCATCGTAGCCGCGCGCGATCACGCCGCCGTCGCGCACCATCGCGGCCGGCTCGGGCGCAATCGAGCTGGTCAGCAGGTCGAGGCATTCGGCGGGCGGCGCGAGTGCCGCATCGACGCGCGTGAGCGCATCGGCATTCGCGACGATCGCGCTGATGCGCTCGCGCAGCGCCGGCAGCGCGGCGAACGTGTCACGCAGGCTCGACAGGTCGCGCGGGCGCGCGGACAGCAGCGCGAGACGCCCGGTGATCCGTTCGACGTCGGCGATCTGGCGCAGCGCGCTGCGCAGCGCATCGAGGCTCGCGTTCGCCGGCGCATCGAGCAGCGCGCCGATGGCCTGCTGGCGCGATTGCGCGGCAACCGACGCGCGCGGCGGGTGATGCAGCCAATGACGCAGCAGGCGGCTGCCCATCGTCGTGCAGCAGGTGTCGAGCAACGAATACAGCGTCGGCGATTCGGTGCCGCGCAGCGTCTCGGTCAGTTCGAGGTTGCGGCGCGTGGCCGGATCGAGCCCGATGTATTCGGTTTCGTTCTCCACCTTCAGGCTGCGCACGTGCCGCAGCTGCTGGCCCTGCGTCGCCGCTGCATAGAGCAGCAACGCGCCGGCCGCGCCGCATGCGCTCGTCAACGAGTGCGCGCCGAATCCGTCGAGACTCGCGACGTCGAGCTGGTCGCACAGGCGCTGCGTGCCCGATGCGATGTCGAAGTGCCAGGCCGGTACGCGCTTGCTTGCGCCCGCGCCTGCGGGCACGGCGTCGGTCGCGCCGTCCGGCGTCAGGATTTCGGCCGGCCGGATGCGTTCGAGCGCAGCTGCGAGCTGATCGGGTTCGATTTCGGCGAGCCGCAGTGCGCCGCTCGCGAGGTTCAGCCACGCGAGGCCGACATTGACCGCGACGCCGCGCTTGTTGTGGCCCGTGCACATCGCGAGCAGGTACACGTCGTTCTTGTCGGACAGCAGCGCGGCATCGGTCAGCGTGCCGGGCGTGACGACGCGCACGACCTTGCGCTCGACGGGCCCCTTCGACGTGGCGGGATCGCCGATCTGTTCGCAGATCGCGACCGATTCGCCCATCTTCACAAGCTTCGCCAGGTACTGTTCGACCGCGTGATGCGGCACGCCGGCCATCTTGATCGGCGTGCCGGCCGTCGCGCCGCGCTGCGTGAGGGTCAGGTCGAGCAGGCGTGCGGCTTTTTCCGCATCTTCGAAGAACAGCTCGTAGAAGTCGCCCATCCGGTAGAAGACAAGCGTGTCGGGATGGTCGGCCTTGATGCGCAGGTACTGCTGCATCATCGGAGTGTGGCCGGCGAAGGCGTCGGGCGACAGCGTGGTCATAGGTCAGGCATGAAGTTGTTGCTTGGGTTGCCCGAGTTTACCAGTGGCCCGACCGGGACTGCTCGAAGTTCGCCATCCGGCCAGTTGTCGGAGATCGCGGCCGGCCGCTGGCAACCTCGATCCGACGCTTGACCTGGCCGGATGGATTGTCAGCAACCCAAAGCAGGGCGAGCGCGTGCTTAACGTTCATTGACGACGGCGATCGGCATGTTCAGTGCGTCGGCTGCAATCGGCGCGGCCGTCATCCGGTCGACTAGCCACGTCGAAAGCGTCTCGATGAACGTGGGCGCAACGACATATGGTGTGCCGTAGGCGCGGTGCTGCGAGGCACTTCGTCAACCGCCTCGTCGCGGTCGAAATAAGATGGACGCCCGATCGACGAAGCGCGTATGATGGTTTCGTTCGAGCACCCGTTTGCTGTTTGACCGCTCGCCCTCCACCTGCCACCGTGTTGCGTCGCGCATTTCCTCGCTCGCAACGTTTGTCCCTTTCACCCTGACCCGTCGCGCCATGCATCAGGCGATGCTGGCTGCATACGCTCGTCCTTGCGAGTCGCCGCAATCGATCGCCAGGAGTTCACTATGAGCATGCATATCTACCGTGGATTCGAGATCTATCCACTGATTTACCCGCACGTGCCTGCGTTGGATGGCAGCCCGCATAACTACGATGCCGGCTTCGATGCAGCGGTCAAGATCTGCCTTCGCGGCACAGCCGACACGCTGACACAGAGCCAGACGTTCAGGCTTCTCGATGACGGCCCGTTCGATACCGCCGGTGACGCACGTCGTGCGTCGGTGCGCTACGCCGAGAGCGTCATCGACAACAATCGCGAAAAGCAGGGCTTCTTCTTGAACGCCCTCTAACGCGACTCGCCATGGCAACGTGACTTGCCAGCAATTGGGAGGACGAAATGATCGTCGACGAACTTCTTGATCTGATCAGACGGAGCAAGGTCACTCGGAGCGACGCAGTCCTGCCCGCTGGAATGACCAATTCTGCGCTGTGCCATCAACAAGAGCTGCAGATGTTTGCGGCTGTGCGCGCATTTTCAATTGGCGCCGGGTATTCGGAGTTCGAATCTGACGAGATAGCGAGCACCGTCATGACGCGGCTCGGCTAGTTTTCCCGTCAAACGTTTTTAAACAGGAGTTACATGACAACCGTCACGCTGAAGATCAACGAACCAATCGATGTCGCGCTGCGGCGATTCCGGCGCAGTATCGAGAAGACCGGGTTGATTCGGGAGTTGCGCAGTCGCACCAGCTACGAAAAGCCCACGACGGAGCGCAAGCGGAAAAAAGCCAGTGCCGTCTCCAGGCAGCGCCTACGGGCGAAGCGCATGCTGCCGCCCCGCAAAATGTACTAGAGAACATCGTGCACAACGTGCCGGCCGAGGGGCCCTCTGGCGTCGCCATCTCGGTCCCCGGCACGAGGTATGGCGGCCGGACGATGTGCTTGGCATGCTGGCCGGCCGCCTCGCAGCGGCGAGACTGATGATCAGTCGGCCCGTCGCGCCGTCCGGCAAGTCGGGATTAAAATCATAATCAGAAGGCGACAAGCATGAGCTGGTACTGCGACGCGGAACGCGAGTTGGCCCAGATCAGACGATCGATCGGGCTGCTTGAGCAAGCGCAACACGCCTTCATCAACCGATCGTCGGTGAACGATCCGGCGTACTGGAGAGTCAAGCTCAACAAGCTCCGCACGCAATCTAGGCGAGACAAGGTCCTGACGCTCCAAGTGGACGAGCTTTGGGCCCGCCTCGAACGCATTCAGGATTCGCGCTGCCGAAAATAGCAACTTGCTCCTTCACCCTCATCGCTTTCCGGGGGCATGCGCGTAGCATGGACAGTCCAAGGGGGCATTTGAACTTCGGAGCAACATCATGATTGACGCTAACCCAAGCAACACGTTTCGGCACCTTCCACTTTCGCCCGAGCAAGACGCGGAAATCCGGCACTATATAAAGAAGAAGGTGCAGAAGGGCGAACAATGGGACACCCCCGAGCTGGCGATGATGCTCGGAGACATGCTTTCCCCTCCGCCAAGCGACGACGACCAGCCAGATGCTACCGTTGAAGAATCGAAACTGGCCTGCGAATATGCATTGGCTTCGATCGACGAAGCCATGGAATCTGTATCCGCAAGTGAAGAACGACTCGCCGCGATGGAGGCCGAGGAAATGAAGCACCCCAGGCGGTAACGTATCCACGATGCCCGAAGCTCAAGGCACAGTAGCGCCGCCTCCCTTTTGCCTGCAGCCAAGTTGAGCGGCCAGCCATCGTTCCGTCCATTGCGTCGCATACGCAATCGGATCATCGCGCGCATCGAAACCGGCCAGCTTCACCAACCCGCCGTGGTCGCGCACCACTCGAGTCAATAACGTCATCGGCAAGGCGAACGGTTAGACCTCGTGGCGATGACAATGGAAGAAGCAGCTCTGCTCATGAAAATTGACCACCGTTCGATACCCTATTACCTGGTCCTCCGCGGTGGCTGGTCGACCTATGTGCTAAATGCAGACCGTGTCGTTCTTCGTCGTGAAGCAAGTCCGCTGTTGCGTGCCTTTGCGCGAACTCACGGCGAATTTGCAAGTATTGACGGCGTCATATGGAACACCTTCTCCGATACAGAAGGCCTGTCAGTGATCGAGCGACGGGAGACGCGGTGCTATGCGCTGGTTAAGGGAACTGAAACCGAGCATCAATTGCGATTGTTGACGACACTCTGACGTCAATGTGCGGGCGAGTCTTGTACGGTTCGACGAACGGGCAAGCTGACGTTCAGTGCGCCCAGCGCTGACCGCGCCGCTCAATCGCCGCCACGACAACATCGAGTACGTGACGGGCAACACCCTCGTCAGCCATGCCAGCATCAATGTACTGGCGAACGCTTACGATTTTTGACTGATGGGAACCGTCGTCATTGTCCACGACGAAAATACTGGCCGTTCCGGCATCAGCCATCAAGACAACCTGGATAGTCTTGCCGCACACGATCGCTTGCATGTTTGAGGAAGCCATGGCCGTGTCCGGTATGGTCATTGAGTTCCCAAGTATGCTCGCCGACAGTCGGGCAAATTCGCCTATATCCACCACGTTTCCAGTCGATTCATGGGCAATTCGTACTCCGTGAGGGTCTTTGACTTATGCGACTGGCATCTCCGAAGCATTGACTTGACCGGATCGTGATTTCGATGAGTTCCGTGCCGTTCAGTCGTAACCCTTGCGTGCTGACGGCGCCCCGCATATCAGAACGTGTGTTTGGACGTTGGACGGCGCGTTGCCGCTTCGAACCTCGCCGAGCAGCGCCGTCGTTCGGTATCGATCATGGCCGCCAGGTCTGCGGCTTTCATTCGGCCCTTTTTTAGCCAGGGATACAAGCCGCCCATTACCGCAGACGATTTCGTCCGTCTGAACAGCGCTGCGAACTGTGAAACGTTTGGCAGGCCGCGTAATCCGGTTACACGGTCCTTATATTTGCCGATGCTCTCGGGACTTACACCAATCAACCTCGCAAAACTGAAACTTAAGCAAGTTTCAGTGGTGGGAGCGTGCTAGTCTGAAACGGCAATATATATAAAAACGCAGTAAGTTCGGGGCACAAACATGAAGCAGGCCATACAGGATGCGGGGGGCGCGTGCGCGCAAAGTACGCTGGTGCCGCACGTTACAGCGGTTGCGCATGAGTCGGAGCGGATCAATCTGATCGAGCTTTGTGCTCGCGTGGCGTCGGTGACCGTGCTAGGCGTATTTGCTTATTTGATTTACATGTCGTGGCGAGCGGACCCGAGCCGGATCACGCTGATCCTGCTGCTGGTATCCGCGGTATTGACCGTCGGCATGTCGGCTTTTGCCAAATTGCCGACACGGCGTGACTGGCATCCCGTCGCGGTGTGCTTCTCTCTGGGTGGTTCGTTTTACTGCCTGACCTATCAGCTGACTGCCAGCACACAACTGATTCCGGAGTGGGCGGGGGGCGCCTGGCAAATATGCGGGATTGCGTGGCAACTGTTCGCGAAACTGTCGCTCGGGCGCTCGTTCGGTTTGCTGCCGGCGAATCGCGGCGTCGTGTCAACCGGTGCGTACCGGTTCATGCGCCACCCGATCTATGCCGGTTATCTGTTGTCCGAAATCGGTTTCCTGCTTGCAAACTTCAGTACGCGAAACCTGCTCACGATCGGCATCTGGATGCTGTTGCAGATTGGGCGAATCAGTATGGAAGAGCGGGTGCTGTCGGAAGACGCCGATTATCGTGCGTACAAGACGAAGGTTCGGTACCGGTTGATTCCCGGCGTGTTTTGACGGGAGTGCCGAAAGCGCGCGATGGCTGCGCGCCGATGAAGCACACTGGCGCGGCGGACATGCAAAAGCCGGCGTACTCGGGTCACGGACCTTCGCACGCCGGCTTTGTCCGGCTTGTCAGGACGTGTGCCCCGACGTCATGCTGAGTGCGACCGCCTGCGCGACTTCGATACCGTCGATGGCGGCCGAATAGATGCCGCCCGCATAGCCGGCGCCTTCGCCGGCGGGATACAGGCCGTCCACGTTCATGCTCTGGTAGTCATCCTTGCGTCGAATCCGGATCGGCGACGACGTGCGCGTCTCCACGCCGGTCAGCACCGCATCGTGCATCGCGAAGCCGGCGATCTTCTTGTCGATCTCGGGCAACGCTTCGCGGATGGCTTCGATCACGTAGTCCGGCAGCGCGGTGCTGAGGTCGGTCGGATTCACGCCAGGCTTGTACGACGGGGCCACGGAACCCAGCGACGTCGACGGCCGGCCTGCGATGAAATCGCCGACCAACTGGCCCGGCGCGCGGTAATCGCCGCCACCGAGTTCGAACGCGCGTTCTTCCCATTTGCGCTGGAACGCGATGCCTGCCAGCGGGCCGCCGGGATAGTCGTCCGGCGTGATGCCGACGACGATGCCGGCATTCGCGTTGCGCTCGGCGCGCGAATACTGGCTCATCCCGTTGGTCACGACACGCCCCGGCTCGGAGGTCGCCGCGACCACCGTGCCGCCCGGACACATGCAGAAGCTGTAGACGGCCCGGCCGTTATTGGCGTGGTGAACCACCTTGTAGTCGGCCGCGCCGAGCTGCTTGTGGCCCGCAAACTTGCCGAAACGGCTGCGGTCGATCAACCCCTGCGGGTGTTCGATGCGAAACCCCAGCGAGAACGGCTTGGCTTCGATATAGACACCGCGGTCGTGCAGCATCTGGAACGTGTCGCGCGCGCTGTGGCCCACGGCCAGCACTACGTGGTCGCACGGGAGCGTTTCGCCGTTCGACAGCTTGAGCGCGCGCACCTTGCCCTGATCGATGTCGATGTCGTCGACCCGGGTTTCGAAGCGCACTTCGCCACCGAGTTCGTGGATGGACGCGCGCATTTTTTCCACCATGCTCACGAGGCGGAACGTGCCGATGTGCGGCCGGCTCAGATACAGGATGTCTTCCGGTGCGCCGGCCTTGACGAACTCGTCCAGCACCTTGCGGCCATAGTGATGGGGATCCTTGATCTGGCTGTACAGCTTGCCGTCGGAAAAGGTCCCGGCGCCGCCTTCGCCGAACTGCACGTTGGATTCGGGGTTGAGCACGCTCTTGCGCCACAGGCCGAAGGTGTCCTTGGTGCGCTCGCGCACGGCCTTGCCGCGTTCGAGGATGATGGGACGGAAGCCCATCTGCGCGAGGATCAGGCCAGCAAACAGGCCGCACGGCCCCATGCCGATGACGACCGGGCGCAGGAAATCGGCGCGCTCGGGCGCCTTCGTGACGAAGTGGTACGCCATGTCGGGCGTCTTGCCGCAATGCGGCTTGCCGGCCATGCGCTTGAGCGCGGCCGCTTCGTCCTTGACCTCGAGATCGACGATGTACGTGAGCTTGATGTCCGAACGCTTGCGCGCATCGTGCGCGCGGCGGAACACGGTGTAACGGAGGAGCTCGTCCGCCGCCACGCCAAGCTCGGCGAGGCGCGCGCGAACGGCGGCCTCGAGTGCGCTCTCGGGGTGGTCAAGGGGGAGTTTAATTTCGCTTAGCCGTAACATGGGGACTCGGATGCGATTGCCACGGCGTCGTGGCGATGTTGATACAGGTGGGGCCGGTATGCCGGCGGCGGCGTTGTTCGTCGCGCGGGCCTGCCGGACGCAAACCATTCATTGTCGTTGCGGGAGAAGCGGGGCGAGCGGCAGTACGCCGACCCGCCCGGACGACTCGGGCAACTTCAGGATAGGCGCACGAAGCGCCCCTTGTGCACGGCAGATTGTCGCGCCTCCCGGGTGATCGGGCGGCGAACGGCGCGCGATCGTGACGATGCCCGCGAGCGGTTTGCACAAAAGCCGCGCCATGCGGGCGCGGCTCGGGCTTTTACTCCGCTGCCGGGTGGACTCGGCTGTAGCGGTTCAGGATCGGGATCATCTGCGCGTAGATCTTCGGGTTCGCCGCGACGATCTCATGGCGATGCAGGAAATCGGCGTCGCCCGTGTAGTTGCCGACGAGGCCGCCGGCCTCGGTGATCAGCAGGCTGCCCGCGGCCATGTCCCACACGTTGATGCCTTGCTCGAAGAACGCGTCGAGGCGGCCGGCCGCGACGTTCGCGAGATCGAGTGCCGCCGCGCCCGGGCGGCGCAGGCCCGTGCAGGCCTGCGTCATTTCGGTGAAGAGGCGTGCGTACGCGTCGAGGCCGTCCTTCTCGCGGAACGGGAAGCCGGTGCCGACGAGTGCATCTGCCAGGCGGTCGCGGCGGCCGACGCGGATGCGGCGGTCGTTCAGGTACGCACCGCGGCCGCGCGTGGCCGTGAACAGGTCGTTCTTGTTCGGATCGTAGATGACGGCCTGCGTGACGACGCCCTTGTGCTCGAGCGCGATCGACACGCAGTAGTACGGGAAGCCGTGGATGAAGTTGGTCGTGCCGTCGAGCGGATCGATGATCCACTTGAATTCGGATTCGTTCTCCGATTCGCCCGATTCTTCCGCGAGGATCGCGTGATCGGGGTAGGCGGTCTTCAGCGTCTCGATGATCGCGTCTTCGGCGGCCTTGTCCACTTCGGTGACGAAGTCGTTCTGCTGCTTCTTGCGGATCTCGATCAGGTCGAGATCGAGGGACGCGCGATTGATGATCTGTCCGGCGCGGCGCGCAGCCTTGACAGCAATGTTGAGCATGGGATGCATGAGCCTGGATCCTGTAGCCGGCGGCACGGGCCGCCACGAAGTGGAACAACCGCCCGGAACGGCGCAAGCATGCCGGGCGAGGTGAGACGCGAATTGACAAAGAACGGGGTACGACCCGCGCCGCACGGTGCGCGACGCGTAAAGGCATGATTTTACCCGATTTTTGGCGGTTTCAGGCGACCGGAATGCGGGGAAACCCCCACTGTCCGTCCGGACGAGTGGGTTTGCCGCGGCGATGGCGATACCATACTGCCATTCTGATGAACCGAGTCGCATCGTAGTGGAAACTCCGCAGAACACCGCCGCGCCGTCCGAGCCGGGCGCGGCCTCGTCCCCGCCGCCGTCCGGCGGCTTCACGTCCACCCGCTTCGTGCTCGTCGAGCCGAGCCATCCCGGCAATGTCGGGGCGGCCGCCCGCGCGCTGAAGACGATGGGCTTTTCGCGTCTCGTACTGGTCGCGCCGCGCGTGCCGCACGTGCAGAGCGACCCCGAGGCGATCGCGATGGCCAGCGGCGCGGACGACGTCCTCGCGTCCGCGCATGTCGTGCCGACGCTCGGCGACGCGCTGTCCGGCGTTCACTGGTCGATCGCACTGACCGCGCGCACGCGCGAATACGGGCCGCCGCGCCTCGCGCCGCGTGCGGCCGCCGCGCAGGCGTGCGCACAGGTCGGCACGGGCGACATCGCGCTCGTGTTCGGCAACGAGCGCACGGGCCTCGCGAACGAGCATGTCGAGCAGTGCAGCGCGCTCGCGCACATTCCGGCGAACCCGGCCTACAGCTCGCTGAACCTTGCGCAGGCCGTGCAGGTGCTCGCGTACGAGTTGCGCGTCGCGTTTCTCGAGCAGGCGGCCGAGCCGTTGGCGCAACAGTCGGCCGAGGTCGGCACGCTCGCACAGAGCGACGAGATCGAGCGGATGTACGTCCACCTCGAGAACGCGCTGATCGCGCTCGATTTCCTCGATCCGCGCAATCCGAAGAAGCTGATGCCGCGGTTGCGGCGCCTGTTCGCGCGCACGGGCCTCGAGCGCGAGGAAGTCAACATCCTGCGCGGCGTCGCGAAGCACATCCTGCTGAAATCGGGCAAGCCCGACGGCGACGCGTAAGCGGCCGGCGCACCGGCGGCCGGTTGCTCGGTCGCTCGATCGTCGCCCGGATGCCGCTTCGGGCCGGGCAGGTCGCGCGTCGGTCAGCGCGGAAGCGCCCCGGCCCGGCGCATTCCACCCGGTCGACCCTCCCGGCAAGCCCGCTCCAGCAAGCCCGCTCCAGCAAGCCTTCCGCCCGAATACCCGCGCCGGCCGCGGGGTGAACGCGCGACCGCGTGCGGCCGTGCGCGACTGGCCCTACAATCGCCGGACGTCATAAGCAAATTACCCGGCGCGATAACGGCCGGTCATTGCCGGCGATGCGCGCCGGCCTTTTCCCAGACCACATCATGTTCACGAGACTGCGCGAAGACGTTGCAACGATTCGCGAGCGGGATCCCGCCGCTCGCAGTGCATGGGAAGTGCTGACCTGTTATCCGGGGTTGCATGCACTCGTGCTGCATCGTTTCGCGCACGCATGCTGGCGCGCGAAGCGCTACTGGCTCGCACGTTTCGCGTCGCAGGCCGGCCGGTTCCTGACGGGGATCGAAATCCATCCCGGTGCGACGATCGGCAGGCGTGTGTTCATCGACCACGGCATGGGTGTCGTGATCGGCGAGACGGCGATTATCGGCGACGACTGCACGATCTATCAGGGCGTGACGCTGGGCGGCACGTCGCTCACGCGCGGCGCGAAGCGCCACCCGACGCTCGAAGCCGGCGTGATCGTCGGCGCGGGTGCGAAGGTGCTTGGCAGTTTCACGGTCGGGGCGGGAGCGAAGATCGGCTCGAACGCGGTCGTCGTGAAGCCGGTGCCGCCAGGCGGCACGGCGGTCGGCAATCCGGCGCGCGTCGTGATGCCGGCGCAGCCGAAGCCGCAGCCCGAGCGTGCGGCATTCTGCGCGTACGGGATCACGCCGAACGCCGACGATCCGATGTCGCTCGCGATCCACGGCCTGATCGATCACGCGGCGAAGGAAAGCCGTCGTGTCGACGAGATCGTCGCGGCGCTCGAACAGCTCGGGACGCATCTGGAAACGCTGCAGGGCGCCGATGCGGCGCGCCTCGACCTGCGCAGGCTGTCGGCGGTGCTGGAGGGAAAGACGGTCGAGCGCCAGATGTAACGAACGCGATGCGTGCCGACGGCCGCCGGTCAGTGCGACGGCGGCGTCAGTCGAGCGGCATCGCGTGGATGCCTTCCGCGTCGACGCGCAGGTAGCCGCCGCGCGGTGCGCCGTGATCGAGATCCCAGTCGGGCAGCACCCAGCGGATGCCGCCCGGTTCCAGGTGGCGCGCGGGGCGATGCGTGTGGCCGTGAATGATCACGCTCGCGCGGCTCTTGCGGAACAGGGCGGCCACGCCTTCACGCGTGACATCGTAGATGGCCGAAGCAGGGCGCATCCGGCCCGTTTCGCTGTTCGAGCGCATGCGCTGCGCGAGCGCGCGGCGCCAGCGGAACGGCCACGCGAGAAACAGCCATTGCACGACGCGGTTGCGCGCGAAGCGACGGAACACCTGGTAGCCGCGGTCGGCCGTGCATTGCGCGTCGCCGTGCGCGAGCACGATGCGCTGGCCGAACGCCATGATCAGCGACGGGTCGGGCAGCAGCATTGCGCCGGCTGCCTTCATGAAGCGCCGGCCGAGCAGGAAATCGCGATTGCCGTGCATCACGTAGAGCGCGATCCCGCGCTCGGAGAACGTGTGCATCAGCGCGGCCATGCGGGCCGCGAACGGATCGTCGTCGAGGATGTCGTCGCCGATCCAGTATTCGAAAAGATCACCGAGGATGAACACCGAGTCGGCGCTGTCGGCGGTGTATTTCACGAAATGCTCGAACGCGGCGACCGTCTTCGGAATCGCTTCGCTCAGATGCAGATCGGAGAGAAACAGGAACGGGCGTGCGGCTTGCGCGTACTCGCGCTCGCCTGGCACGCCCGCGGAGACGCTTCGCGGCGGACTCTCCTGCAACATCGAAGTGTCTCCGTAACCGTGCGTCAGACCACGACGGCCTTTTCGATCACGACGTCGTCGGCCGGCACGTCCTGGTGGAAACCAGCGTTGCCCGTCTTGACGCCCTTGATCTTGTCGACCACGTCCTGGCCTTCGACGACCTTGCCGAACACCGCGTAGCCCCAGCCCTGCGGCGTCGGCGACGAGTGGTTCAGGAAGTCGTTGTCGTTCACGTTGATGAAGAACTGGGCGGTGGCCGAGTGCGGATCGTTCGTGCGTGCCATCGCGACCGTGTAGTTGTCGTTCTTCAGGCCGTTGTTCGCCTCGTTGTCGATCGGCGCGTCGGTCGGCTTCTGCTTCAGGCCCGGCTCGAAGCCGCCGCCCTGGATCATGAAGCCGTTGATCACGCGATGGAACACGGTGCCGTCGTAGTGGCCCTTCTTCACGTAGTTCAGGAAGTTCTCGACCGTCTTCGGTGCCTTCTCGGCGTCGAGCTCGAGCTTGATCACGCCGTGGTTCGTATGCAGTTCAACCATGATGAATTCCTTCGGTGAGGCGGTTTAAATGGCACGCGGCCGGTCGTGCGACGCGGCCGCGTGAGGCGCCGGACGTGCCGGCAGGTTCTTACTTCGAGACGATGCTGGCCGATTCGATCACGATCGGTTGTGCCGGCACGTCCTGCATCGGGCCGCGCGAGGTCGTCGCGACGCCTTCGATCTTCTTCACGACATCGAGGCCCGACACGACCTTGCCGAACACCGCATAGCCGTTGCCGTCCGGGTTCGGGTAGTCGAGGCCGCTGTTGTCGACCGTGTTGATGAAGAACTGCGCGGTGGCGGAGTTCGGATCGCTCGTGCGCGCCATCGCGATCGTGCCCGTCAGGTTCTTCAGACCATTGCGGCTCTCCAGCGGGATCGGCGCGCGGGTCGGCTTCTCCTCGAAGTTGGTCTTGTAGCCGCCGCCCTGGATCATGAAGCCCTTGATCACGCGATGGAAGATCGTGCCGTTGTACTGGCCGGCCTTCACGTAATCGAGGAAGTTGGCGACCGACTTCGGTGCCTTCTCCGGGTAGAGCTCGACGCGGATGTCGCCCTGCGAGGTCTTCAGCTGCACGACGGGGTGCGCGGTAGCCGATTGCGCGAACGCAGGTGCGGTCGCGGTCGCGAGAAGGGCGGCGCCGCCAAGCGCCAGCAACAGACGTTTCATTGCGATCCTCAGGTTGGGAGGGAAAGAAGGCCGCGCCGCTTATTGCGACGGCGCGACGTACGGCGCCGCCAGTGCGCCCGACGGACCGCTGAACTGGAACGTCGGCGACATCGGCAGCGTGGTGGTGCTCACGTTCGCGGCGGCGCGGTCGGTGTAGTCGCGCGTGGCGGGCGTCGCCGCGCGTGCGTTCGACGCGGCTTTCGGCGGCGACACGATCTTCTGGAGATCGGCGAGGCGCTGCGCGGTGGCGCCGCTCGTGCGGCCGAGCGATTGCGCGCGCTTGTACGACTCGGCCGCGAGGCGCAGGTAGAGATCGCCGAGGTTCTCGTACGCGAGCGAGTAGCTCGGGTTCGATTGCGTCGCGGTGACGAGCGCGGTGCGCGCGTCGTCGTAGCGGCCATGCTTCGCGTAAAGCGCCGCAAGGTTGTTGTACGGCTCGGGCAGTTCGGGGTACGCCTGCGTGATCGCGACGAACTGCTGGATCGCGTCGTCGTCGCGGTTCAGGCGGGCCAGCACGGTGCCGCGCTTGAACTGCGCCTGCACGTCGTGCGGGTTCGACGCGATGCGCGCGTCGAGCTGCGCGAGCGCCTGCTTCCATTGCTTGCCGGCGATCGACGCGTCGATTTCGGGGGTGCCGTCGGCGACGGCCGGGGCCTTCTGCGCATGCGCCGCGGGGACCGCGAACAGCGTCAGCGCGACGCCCATGACGGTGGTCGCAACGAGGGTCGCAGCGCTCTGCGCGCGGCCGCGATGAGGTTTCATAGGCGTAAATCGGAATGTTATACTCCGAGCCATTCTAACAAAACGTCTGCGCGTTCCGGCGAGCGGCAGACAGTCTTTCTTTGCCTCTCGTGGCCGTCACCGCTGTGCTTGCAGCCTGACCGCCCCATGTGATACGAGGACGCTCGGCCTGGCGCCGCAGCAGATGGTCCGTCCGTTTCGCATGCTGGGCGAGCTTCGCCAGGGCGGTTTCCTTCGGCTCACGGTTCATCTCTATGGAATCACTGCGCATCTACAACACGCTCGCGCGTGACAAGCAAGTTTTCGTGCCGCGCCAGTCCGGCGAAGTGCGGATGTACGTATGCGGGATCACCGTCTACGACTATTGTCACGTGGGCCACGCGCGCATGCTGGTCGTGTTCGACCTCGTCCAGCGCTGGTTGCGTGCGATCGGTTACCGGGTCACGTATGTGCGCAACATCACCGACATCGACGACAAGATCATCCGCCGCGCGGTCGAGAACGGCGAGACGATCAAGTCGCTGACCGACCGGTTCATCGGCGCGATGCACGAGGACGAAAGTGCGCTCGGCATCCAGCGGCCCGACATCGAGCCGCGCGCGACGCAGTTCATCCCGCAGATGCTCGGCATGATCGAGACGCTCGAGACGAACGGCTACGCGTACCAGGCGACCGATGGCGACGTCAATTATTCGGTGCGCAAGTTCACGAACTACGGAAAGCTGTCGGGCAAGTCGCTCGACGATCTGCGCGCGGGCGAACGCGTCGCCGCGAACGACGCGAAGGAAGATCCGCTCGATTTCGTGCTGTGGAAGCGCGCGAAGCCGGAAGATCCGGAAGGCGCGTCGTGGGGATCGAAGTACGGGATGGGGCGCCCGGGCTGGCACATCGAGTGCTCGGCGATGGGCTGCTCGCTGCTCGGCAATCACTTCGACATCCACGGTGGCGGGCAGGATCTGCAATTTCCGCACCACGAGAACGAGATCGCGCAGAGCGAAGGCGCGACCGGCGAGACGTTCGTCAACTACTGGATGCACAACGGCTTCGTGCAGGTCGACAACGAGAAGATGTCGAAATCGCTCGGCAACTTCTTCACGATCCGCGAAGTGCTCGAGCGGTACGATGCGGAAGTCATGCGCTTCTTCATCGTGCGCACGCACTACCGGTCGCCGCTCAACTATAGCGACGTGCATCTCGACGACGCGCGTGCATCGCTCACGCGTCTGTATACGGCGCTGAAGGACGTCGAGGCCGACACGCTCGCGCTCGACTGGAACGAGCCGTACGCGCAGCGTTTCGCGGCCGCGATGAACGACGACTTCAACACGCCGGTCGCGGTGGCGACGCTGTTCGAGCTCGCGGGCGAAGTGAATCGCACGCGCGACGCGTCGCTCGCGCGGCAGCTGAAACAGCTGGCGGGCCTGCTCGGCCTGCTGGGCCGCGAGCCGCGCGCATTCCTGCAGCAGGCGTCCGGCGTCGCGCAGGCGGGCGCGGTCGCCGCCGACGAGATCGAAGCGAAGATCGCCGCGCGCGTCGCGGCGAAGCAAGCGAAGGACTATGCCGAAGCGGACCGGATCCGGGCGGAATTGCTCGAAGCCGGCATCGCACTTGAAGACAAACCGGGCGGATCGACCGAATGGCGTCGCGTATGAGCGCGGTGCGTTCCACTGACCGATCCGTCAGGTAGGAGGCAAGATGGCAACGGCTAGAAAAGCGCCGGTCAGGCGCGCGACCGCGGTCGCCGCGCGTCCGGCAGCCAGGCGCGTGCCGGCGGCGAAGGCGGACGCGACGCGTGCCGCGCCGAACGGCGCGCTGAACGGTCATGCGCAGCCGGCGGCGGCGCAACCGGCCGCCGACGCGGCCCGCAAGACCCGTGCGTCCGAAGTGGACGGCGAGGAGGTCGTCGTGCGTCCTGCCTACTGGGACAAGGCCTGCGCCGACCTCGTCAAGCGCGACCGCATCCTGAAGAAACTGATTCCGAAGTTCGGTCCCGCGCATCTCGTGAAGCGCGGCGACCCGTTCGTCACGCTCGCGCGCTCGGTCGTCGGCCAGCAGATTTCGGTGCCGTCCGCGCAGTCGCTGTGGGCGCGCATCGAGGACGCGTGCCCGAAGCTCGCGCCGCAGCCGGTGATCCGGCTCGGCGCGGACAAGCTGATCGCGTGCGGGCTGTCGAAACGCAAGACGGAATACATCCTCGATCTTGCGCAGCATTTCGTATCGGGCGCGTTGCACGTCGACAAATGGACGTCGATGGACGACGAGGACGTGATCGCGGAACTCACGCAGATCCGCGGCATCAGCCGCTGGACGGCCGAGATGTTCCTGATCTTCAACCTGTCGCGGCCGGACGTGCTGCCGCTCGACGACCCGGGCCTGATCCGCGCGATCAGCGTCAATTATTTCAGCGGGGAACCCGTCACGCGCAGCGAGGCGCGTGAAGTCGCAGCCAACTGGGAGCCGTGGCGCACCGTCGCGACCTGGTACATGTGGCGCAGCCTCGATGCGCCCGACACCGACGCCTGAGCGTCGGCTATCGGGTTTTAAACATCAATAGTTGAGAGCCGGTTTTGAGCGTCGCCCGCGCGGGTAGAATACGCGCTGCCGCAAGACCCAAGGATTCGAACACATGAAGACCACGTTTCTGGATTTCGAACAGCCGATCGCCGAACTCGAGGCCAAGATCGAAGAGCTGCGATTCGTGCAGGACGACTCGGCTGTCGATATTTCGGAAGAAATCGAGCGGCTGTCGAAGAAAAGCCAGCAACTGACGAAAGACCTCTACGCGAACCTGTCGCCGTGGCAGGTTTCGCAGATCGCGCGGCATCCGCAGCGTCCGTACACGCTCGATTACGTCGCGGAACTGTTTACCGATTTTCACGAGCTGCATGGCGACCGCGCGTTCTCGGACGACCTGTCGATCGTCGGCGGCCTCGCGCGCTTCGGCGGTCATCCGTGCATGGTGATCGGTCACCAGAAGGGCCGCGACACGAAGGAGCGCGCCGCGCGCAACTTCGGGATGCCGCGTCCGGAAGGCTATCGCAAGGCCGAACGCCTGATGCGTCTCGCCGAAAAGTTCGGGCTGCCGATCTTCACGTTCGTCGACACGCCGGGCGCCTACCCGGGCATCGGCGCGGAAGAGCGTGGCCAGTCGGAAGCGATCGGCCACAACCTGTACGTGATGGCCGAGCTGAAGACGCCGATCATCACGACCGTGATCGGCGAGGGCGGTTCGGGCGGCGCGCTGGCGATCGCCGTGGCCGACACCGTGATGATGCTGCAGTTCTCGACCTACTCGGTGATCTCGCCGGAAGGCTGCGCGTCGATCCTGTGGAAGAGTGCCGCGAAGGCGCCGGAAGCCGCGGAAGCGCTGGGCCTGACCGCGCACCGCCTGAAGGCGCTCGGCCTGATCGACAAGATCATCAACGAGCCACTCGGCGGCGCGCATCGCGATCCGAAGGGCATGGCTGCACTGCTGCGCCGCGCGCTCGCCGATTCGCTGCGCCAGTTCCAGGGCATGAGCATCGATGCAGTGCGCGAGCGCCGCTTCGAACGCCTGATGGCCTACGGCAAGTTCAAGGAAACCACGCCCGGCGCATGACCGGCTGCGTATTCAATTCGCGCGCCGCTGCGCGCGCGTCCCGCTCGTGATCCCGCCGACCGAATTCTCCGCCGACCGTGTCGTCCTCGACGCGGTCGGCGTTGCGCTTTCCGGCATGCCGGCCGATGCGTGCATCGCGATCGCCTACAGCGGCGGCCTCGACTCGACCGTGCTGCTCGATGCGGCCGTGCGTGTCGCGGGCGCGTCCCGTTGCGTCGCGCTGCACGTGCATCACGGCCTGAGTGCGAACGCCGATGCGTGGGTCGCGCATGCCGAAGCGCAAGCCGCGCGACTCGGTGTCGCATTCGAATCGATGCGTGTCGACGTGCCGCGCGACAGCGGCCTCGGCATCGAGGCGACGGCGCGCGAGCGTCGCTATGCGGCGCTCGACGCGATGTGCGAACGCCACGGCGCAGCCACGCTATGGCTCGCGCAGCATGCGGACGACCAGGCCGAGACCGTGCTGCTGCAATTGCTGCGCGGCGCGGGCATCGCCGGGCTCGCCGCGATGGCGCCGCGCTATCGCCCGGACGGTGTGAGCGTCGAGCGTGTGCGGCCGTTGCTGCGATTGTTGCGTGTGCAACTTGAGCGCTATGCGGAGCAGCACGCGCTCGCGTGGATCGACGACGAATCGAACGGCGACACGCGCTATGCGCGCAATGCGCTGCGCATCGACGTGCTGCCGGCGCTGGCCGTGCATTTCCCCGGGTTTCGTGACGCACTCGGCCGCGCGGCCCAGCATGCGGCCGCCGCGCAGCGGCTGCTCGACGATCTGGCTGAACTGGATTTCGCCGCCGCCGCGCGCGACGACGGGCATGCGCTGTCGCGCGACGCGCTGGTCGCGTTCGACGACACGCGCGGCGCGAACCTGCTGCGCTTCTGGATGCGCCGGCTCGGCTTGCCGGGCGCGTCGGCCGCGCGGCTCGCCAACATGATGCGGCAACTGCGCGCCGCGCATGACGCCCACGCGCTGCGTGTCGATCATGCGGGGCAGTGCCTGCGGCTCTATCGCGATGTCGTCTACTGGGAAGCGGGCGACAGCAGCGAACCAGCCGACGACGGCACGGGCTCGCCGCACCCCGAAGCGGCGCTCGCGTGGGATGGGCAGGAGGTGTGGCACCTGCCGGGCTGGCGCGGCACATACGTGTTCGCGCAAGCCGAGGCGGGGAGTGCCGATGCCGTGCCGGAGGCGCTGCTGCGCAGCGTGCGGCTTGCGGTACGCGCCCGCGCGGGCGGCGAGCGGATGCGCACGTCGCCGGGCGGGCCGGGCCGCACGCTGAAGAACCTGTTCCAGGAGCGCGGCGTACCGGCCTGGCAGCGCGACGTGCCGCTCTTGTTCGCGGACGAGCGGCTGATCTACGTGCCGCGGCTCGGCATCAATCGCGATGCTGACCTGTTCGACCGCGAGGCGGCCGGCGACGGCGCCTGGCGCCGGATCGAATGGCGTCCCGACCTGCTGATCGCGTAACGGTGGGCAGGCTTCCGGCGTCGCGATGGCGCGCCCATTTTCACCATTTGGTAAACAGCGCCGGAACGGCCGCCAACACGGCGGGCGGCTTGTCAAGCGGGCTTCTATCGGGTACGCTCGGTCGTTTGCTCGGCTCGATTTTTGAGCGTTTTGTGCAGGTTTTCCGCGTGACGTACCCGGTTTGCGCGGCCTGATCGGCCTTCCGGGCAAAATCCGTCACGCTTGCGTGTTGCGTCCCAGCCGTCCCTCTCGTCGTCCGTCCACAGCCACAAGCCGCGTGACCGAACGGCTACGCGGCCTGCCCAGCGCGCCCGTGCGGTTTCTCCTCCAGTTCAGAACGACAATGGCACTCATCGTACACAAATACGGCGGCACCTCGATGGGCTCGGTCGAGCGCATCAAGAACGTCGCGAAACGCGTCGCAAAATGGCATCAGGCCGGGCACCAGATGGTGGTCGTGCCTTCGGCGATGTCCGGCGAAACCAACCGTCTGCTCGGTCTTGCGAAAGAGATTTCGAGCCAGCCGAGCCCGCGTGAGCTCGACATGATCGCGTCGACCGGCGAGCAGGTCAGCGTCGGCCTGCTGTCGATCGCGCTCCAGGAAATCGGCGTCGAGGCCGTGAGCTACGCCGGCTGGCAAGTGCCGATCAAGACCGACAGCGCGTTCACGAAAGCGCGCATCCACTCGATCGACGACGAGCGCGTGAAGGCCGATCTGAACGCAGGCAAGGTCGTGATCATCACGGGCTTCCAGGGCGTCGATCCCGACGGTCACATCACGACGCTGGGCCGTGGCGGCTCCGATACGTCGGCGGTGGCGGTCGCGGCTGCGCTCGATGCGGCAGAGTGCCTGATCTACACGGACGTCGACGGCGTCTACACGACCGACCCGCGTGTCGTCGAAGAGGCGCGCCGCCTCGAACGCGTGACGTTCGAAGAGATGCTGGAAATGGCCAGCCTCGGCTCGAAGGTCCTGCAGATCCGCTCGGTCGAATTCGCCGGCAAATACCAGGTGAAGACGCGTGTGCTGTCGAGCCTGACCGATCCGCTGATTGCGCTCGACGAAGAAATGCGCTCTGGCACCCTGATTACTTTTGAAGAAGACGAGACCATGGAAAAGGCAGTCATTTCCGGCATCGCGTTCCAGCGCGACGAAGCACGCATTGCTGTGATGGGCGTGCCCGACAAGCCGGGCATCGCATATCAGATCCTCGGCCCGGTCGCTGACGCGAACGTCGACGTCGACATGATCATCCAGAACCAGAGCGTCGAAGGCAAAACCGACTTCACGTTCACGGTCGGTCGCGGCGATTACCAGAAGGCGATGGACATTCTCACCAACCAGGTGAAGGGCCATGTCAGCGCCGAGCGCGTGCAGGGCGACCCGAAGGTGTCGAAGGTGTCGGTCGTCGGCGTCGGCATGCGTTCGCACGTGGGCGTCGCGAGCAAGATGTTCCGCACGCTGTCGGAAGAGGGCATCAACATCCAGATGATCTCGACGTCCGAAATCAAGATTTCGGTGCTGATCGACGAGAAATACATGGAGCTGGCTGTCCGCGCGTTGCACAAGGCATTCGAACTCGATCAGGCATCGTGAATTTTTCGTGATGCATTGAAGAAAATGCATCAAGGAAATTGACCAACGGCTCCAAACCCTATATGATCTTGTTCTCGTCGCACTGACTCCCTGGTGCGAGCGAAGGTTTGGGAGACGTGGCCGAGAGGTCGAAGGCACTCCCCTGCTAAGGGAGCATCTGGGCCAAAACCTGGATCGAGGGTTCGAATCCCTCCGTCTCCGCCAGATTGTATCGTAAGCGTTTGATTTATAAGCGTTTTCGAAGGCGGAACAGGCTGTACATACGTCGCTACATACGTGACGAAGTACGGTGTAGTAAAGCAAAAACCCCCGGCGCATTGCGGTGCACCGGGGGTTTTGCCTTTCTGGCGTGGCCTTCAGAGCCGGCCAGAGAATTGCTGAGCCTCTTCCTCGCTGGCGGCTTTTTGACTGGGGCGCCACTTTTTTCTTGGCGCGCCATTCGCCTCGCGCTTCAGTGCCTCGAATCTCGACTGGAACTTGCCCACGGCATTCGCGATATCGCCTAACTCTTGGCGCGTAGACCGCGCGTCCATTGCCGCCAGATCGGCGTATGCGGCAACTTCCGACTGCAGTCGATCCAGCCTGGACGCAATGTCATTCACGTCCGAAATCCATGCGCCGATGCTGTCGGCGCTGCCTTTCCGTTTCGCCATCCTGCCTCCATTGGTCGTTGCCCCGCACGTATATCGCGCATTGTTGATGATGCCACCGAAAAGCAAAAAGGGCCGCCATCTGGCAGCCCTTCGTCTACTGGGTCGATCCGTCGAACATTGAGCTTCGCCGCCGCACGCCGTCCCGCTGATCCAGTTTCCGCACCACTTCGTCCGCGACCTGGCGGTGATCCATCCCAGGCGCCGCCGTCACGTTCACGGTGTACTGCCGCGAATCGTTCATGATGTTCTGTGTCGTCCCTCGCATGCTGGGCATGGACGACAGGGTGGGGCGCGGCGCGGACGGTGACGCATCGGGCCTGTCCAGCTCGCCTGCATCCACACGCGCCTTCGCGGATGCCGTCAGCTTTGCGCCGCCCTGGTCCTTGACCTCATCGACTTCCTTTTGGCTGATCGGCCGGAACGCATACGCCGCAGCAGCCAGCGTACCGAGCGCCAAAACGGCGATGCCAATCGGATTGGCGAGTGCAGCGACGGCCGAACCAAGGCCACCAGCCCCGCTGCCAAGCGCTCCGACCAGACCAGTGACGGCCGTTTTCGCCAGCCCTGCAGCCGCCAGGCCGCCGACAGCGCCGGTCAATCCCACCAGGCCAAACGTCACCGCTTTGAACGCGCGGGGCGACTCGTCGGCGAACTTGTTCAGCGCTTCCAGGGCGCTGGCAGCTTTCTCCATTGCGCTGGCGAACACCGGAAGCAAGACATTCCCCATGCGCGCTTCAGCGTCATTCAGGCGAGCGCGGGCGTTGTCCATCTTGCCCTGCGTGGATGCACGATTCGCTGCGTCGGACTCGTCAATCCCGTTGCCGATATCGACGTTGTGCCGGTCCTTCCAGATGCTCTTGGAGAATCGCAGGCGCTGCGTGATGATGTTGGCAGCGTTCGGGTTCGACGCGATGCTGTTCGCGAACTTCGCCACCGCCGCGACATTATCCAGGTCGGTCGGGTCGATGCCGCGCTTTTTCAGGATCGGCGCCAGGTACGTGTCGGTCCACTTCTGCGGGTCGCGCAGGAACAATTCGTTTCCGACCAGGGCGCTAGACGAAACCTTTTTCACCTTGCCCGTCTTGTCGAACTGAACCTGGCCGCGATTCAGCAGCCCAAGCTTCATCATTTCATCGAACGCGCCGTGCGTCTGATGGCCGCCAATCCAGGCGTTCATCAGCGTGCTGGATGCCGTGCCGTATCCGTTCGCGCTCATCGCCTGCATCAGGAACGTGTCGCCGAAAAACGCGCGGTCATCCATCGCCGCAACGGCGCTCTTGCCACGCCGGATCGCGGTCAGCTGGTCGTCCGCAGAAACAACACCGTTCGAACCCGTCAGCGCCTTGAACGCCCAGTTTTGCTTTTCGCGCAGCGCTTCGGGAGACTGCGCGCCGCCGCGTTCTTCGGCGATCTTCGCCAGGCTGTAGGCTGCATCTTCGCTGATTTGCGCTTTGTGCCCACGGTTGTAGAGCTGCAGTCCGGAAAGCGCCTTCAATGTGAATGGCAGCGCCTCAATTGCGTGATGCGCGTCGCCCAGTGCCGTGCGCAGTTCACTGACGGTCTCGGTTGCGCGCGTGACGGACACACCAAACTGCTTCGAGTCCTGGGCGGCCTTCACCATCGCATCGCCGTCCGCTTTGGATACGCCGGAATTTCGGATGATGGTGACGGCGTTTTCGCGCTCGATGGCGGCGTGAAGCATCGGGCGCGCGACCAGACCGGATGCGGCGACCCCTGCGCCGACTGCGCGTAGGGCAGTCCCGCCGACACCGACGATGGTTTCGGCGCGCTTGCGTGCTGCTGCCAGGCGATCCTGGGCGCGGCGCGTGCGATCCAGTTCGGCGGTCAGCTTCGCATACGAATTGCGCAGGCCGTCCACATCGCGGCCGGCACGCCCGAATTCACGAATTGTGCGGCCCAAAAGCTTCTGGCGGCGCTCCATGTCCTGCACCGATTTGCCGACGCCGGAAATGCTTTTGTTGACGGTGCCGAATGCGTTTTTCAGCGTGGGCGCGACGGCCCCGCCGATCTGGATGGTTGCGTTTAAACGCTGGTTCTTTGCCATCAGTGAATCACCCTGTCAGTGTGCTGCATTTCGAACATCGCCACTTCGGCTTCCAGGGCGGCCATCATCTGTTCGGCTGCCGCAACTTCATCTTCGGCCTCTTGCTGCAGCAAATCGATGATTCCGGCGACGTGCTGCTGCAGCTTGGCGGCTCGCTTCATTGCGCGCTTGGCGCGCTTCGTCGGTTTGCTCATGCTTGCACCAGGTTCGGCAGCGGCGGAATGTTCGCCATCATGGCGGCCCGCAGCGCCACCGCCAGGCGTTCGCGCGCTGCGTCGTCAATCGGCATGGCGGCAAACGGTTCGAGCGCGTCGGCTGCGTCGTGCGCAAGTGCGCGCGCGAGGTTGAGTGTGAGTGTTTCGATGTGGTTGCTCATTGTGATTTACGGGTGGTTGAGTTTTTCGGCAGCTTTCATGGCGGCTGCCGACAACGCCAGTGCATCAGCGCGTCGTCGCGCGCGGTCCGATTCGGTGACGGCAGGCCCCAGCAGCAATTCGACAGCCCGGTCCCACGGGTCGGTGTCATCGCGCTCCCATACGGCGCGCCCACGCGGCTCGCTGATTTTCATCGCGCCACCAGCTGCTGGGCGCGGCCGATTGCCACCAGGGCGGCGTCGCGCGCCAGGCCGTTGCGTTCGAACAGATTGCCGAACGCGGCCACGTCGTCGTCGGACGGCTTGTCATTGCTGCCACTCAGCCAGCCCAGCGCCACCAGCGTGTCGCGGCTCGGGCGGTTGCGCAGTCCTTCGGCGCGTTCTTCCCCTTTGCGGAGCCACAGGAAAAACGAAACGTCAAACTTGCCCCGCTCGATAGCCGGCAGCAGCCGGTCGTCGCGATACTGGCCGACGCGGCGCGGGGTGATTTCGAAGAGTGCTGCCAGCTCGGGTGCGGTCATCAGGTGGGTATTCATGCTGCGTTTGCTCCGGTCGTTGTGGGTGCGCTCGACGCTGCGGGCGTCCAGTCGCGATAGTTCCAGGCCAGCGGCCGCCAGGAACGCAGCGCATCACGCAGCCGGCCGGCGGCGGCGCGACTATCGAGCGTTTGTCGCGTGTCCTGGCTGATTGCGTCGGCCGTTGCGATGGTGCCTGCGAGCATCGCGAACAGGTTGCTCTGGTCGATAGCGTTCATCGGCGGTCACCCCGCAAAATCGGCTCGTTCCAGTCCGCCTTATAGGCGCCATGCGGCGCGGGATGCTTGCGCTTGGCGGGGCCTTTGCCGTACTGGCGCTTGCCACCAGACTTGCGCGGCGCTGCAGGTGCGGGTTGCGGCTCGGGTGTGGCCGCCTGAATGGGCGACGGTTCGGCACGGTGTCCGAAGATGCGGGCGAGTAGCGCTTTCATTCGTCGCCCCCGGTCAGTCGCGCCTGCTGCAGACCGATTGCAGCGTTGTCGATTTCGACCGCCAGGCGTCGCAGGCTTACCTGCGCTTGCTGGACAATCGCGCTGTCGGGTCGTGCGCAGGCGAGCATTTCGCCATGCGCCAGCAGCGCGCGGGCAATCGTCGCGCATGCGCTCGACGCAGATTGAATTACAAATTGAGGAGTGCTCATAGTGTCGTGTGTGTTGTGCCTGGAATTTCCGGCCCCAGGCTGGCGAAGAAACGGGCCCTTTTGAGATTGTCGGCGGTGCCCATACCACGAGCCAGATCATCAACCGCACGCCTGGTCAGTGCGCCCACGTTCTTTCCATGATGCCGCGTCGTGAGCTACAGCATCCCGCGTTAATTCCCGGCGGGCACGGGGTGAAAATCAGTTTGCCGGTGCTGACTGACTGTCCAGCGCGCGCCGCAGCAGAGCCGTTGCGGCCTGGTTGAAGCTCAGTTCTGCGCCGACGCGTTGCGACATGGTGCGTCGCTCGGCATCGATGCGTTCGCGCACGTCACGCGGGAGAGTCAATGAGACTTTTTGCTGTTCCATATTCAAAGCTCCAGTGGCTTCCAGCTGGCCCAGTCACTGCGCTGCGCTGGTGCAGCTCTGACACCTCGCTGCGCTTCAATCACAAGCGCGTGCAGCATCTTCAGCGCACGTGACACCTGCGCGTCGTTCAGGCTGTACTGGCTGCGCAGCCAGGCGCTGGCGCTCTCACGCGAGTATCGGAAGGCGCCGCCGCCAGCGAGGATGACAAGGATGTGCCGGTTTCCCTCATCGTCCTCGCCACGGTCGGCGATCGTTGCGCCAGCAAGGGCTACTTGCACTTCGGGCGGCAGTGCGTCGGTGGCGATGACTGCAGGCGCTGCGGTGGGCTTGCGCCCGCCCACCAGGGCGCGAAGGCGGGCAAGCATTACGCGGCCGTCCAGAAGTCGGTGGACGGATTCGGGATAACCGGTTGCAGGTTGCCGAACACGATCAGTTCCTGGTCGCCGCTCACATTGAGGCGCTTCACGTGAACGCTCAGTTCGGGACGCACGGCGACAGCGGCGCGATTGAACAGGCCCACCACGGTCTTGTCGGTAGCGGCGGTCAGTTCGGCCGGAATGCCGCCAGCCGCGACGAACACGCCGTCACCACGGAACGATGCGCCAGCGCCTGCGGTGCCCACCAGGGCGCGGGCTTCGTCCAGCTTCGCGTGACGCGCCGCCAGTGCGCCGATGGTGAACGCGGCAGGCGTCGCCGCCAGGACGGCGGCAAGGAACAGGCGGTCCATCAGCTCGCCCAGGCCCAGCGCAATCGCGATCATGAAATCGTCGCTGAGTTGATCGCCGGCAACGTCGCGACGCTGGGCGCGCGTGATCTTGCTGCGGAACGCGAAGTTCGGCGCGTCGCCCCAGCTGAAGTCAGCATCCTCGAATGGGATAGCGGACAGCGCGGCTTCCTGGCCATCGGTCACACTGGCGAACGCCGCCGGCTCGACGTGGCGGACCTTCGACGGGTTGGTGTAGAAGCCCGGATGGTTCGCGCCAGACTGCGGGCCGAACTGCGGCGCGGGCTTTTCCGGCGCAACGATCAGCCGCGCGCCAGCGGAAACCACGCGGCTGTTGTCACGCATGAGCGCGGACGGGTCCAGCTCGTTCGTCTTGCCGGCTTCCACCAGGTTCAGGCGGTAGTAGCTTTCGAAGCCCTCGCGCATCGCAAACGCTCGGGTCAGGTCGATGCCGCCAGACGCGACGGCAGGCACGGCGATGCGGTGCGGGGTGTCGGCCGCGCCAACGTCGGCATAGCCAAGGGCGCGCGTACTGTTGTCGAAAATTTCGTGAAGCGCATTCAGTTGCGGCATGGTTCGGGAATCCTTTCGGTGAGTTTTCCGGCATTGTTCCGCGTTTCGATGTGCTGTTCCTCCCGTGGGATTTCCGCTGTTTGCGAACGTTCGTTCACTGCATTTCACAATGAGAAACGGAAATGGGCTAAAAATAGCCAGCCAGAGATTGAGCGGTGCGGAGCCATTACCTCCGCACCCTGGCCCCCTCCGGAAGTACCTTTTGTGTTACGAATATCGCTGCGCCGCCACCATCCAGCCCCGTGGCAGCCACCGACCACGATGCACGTACGCGCCGCGTCACACCACGCCACTAGGTCGCACATCATCCAGGCTGCGATGGAGTGGGGCGCAGTGGGCGTAACCACGTAACCGTGTAACCATTGAAACCGTGAAACCCCAGACTTCCTATATATCCCCCGGTGTACCAATTACATTTATTAAACCTAGTGGTTACGGTGGTTACGGTGGTTGCTAAAGGATGAGAGCGTTATCAGGCGCTGGTTTCGGCCGTCACCACCTGGCGTCATGTGGTGGTGACGGCTCGGCTGACGGTGGTTACAAAAATGCCCCGCTCGATGGCGGGGCTGCGGGGCACGTCAATTAAATCGGGCGTTCGTCGTCATCAACGTTGCGAACCCATACCCTGGTAGGTTTTCCAGACCGTCGCAACAGCCGGCGCTTATAGCCAAGTAATCCCAGGATTCTGCAGGCGCGCATCTGCTCGCCCTTACCTTGGCGGGCCGTTTCAACACCGATGCCGGCCAGCACTTCGGAAACCAGCACTTCACTGCGGCCGATACACCACTGATCGATGGTTTCTTCCCAGGCGTCGGTTTCGCGCCGTTCATCGGTCTGCGCCTTGGCGGCTTCGGTCGGCACTTCCCACCAGGTCGCCCTAGTGTTGAACGCCTCTACTGCTTCAGCGAAAAGCTGTTCGCGATTTGATTCAAGCCATGCGTGGTCGATGCTCGTCACGGCCAGCGGCCAGAAGCGGCGCGCCCCTGTCGAGTCACGCAGGTATTCGTGTTCGTTGGTCGTTCCAGCGAATACAACGCGGCGGGGCAGGTTGACGGCGCGTTTCGCATACGGCAGCCGACAACGGTCCTGGCGTGACGACAGTGCCTGTTTGATGCGGGTCACTTCGGTTTTCCGAAACGCGTCCAGTTCGGCGACCTCGACCAACCAAGTGCCCTGGATGGTCACGAAAAAGTCCTTCGTGTCCATGCCCTCAGACAACTCTGAAAAATACTTTCCGCCAAGCATGCCCAGCAGTTTCGACTTCCCGGCACCCTGCGAGCCCTCGAACACAGGCATGGTGTCCACCTTGCAGCCAGGCACAAGCCCGCGCGCAACCATCGACAAGATGAAGTTTCGGCCGACTGCGTTGTGATACTCGTCGTCCGGCGCACCGACCGCGCGCTGCAGCCAGTCACCCAGGCGCGGCGTTCCGTCCCAGCGCAGCGATTGCAGCCAGTCGCGCAGTTCGTCGCGCTGGTCGGCTTGCGCGACGGCGATGGCGGCCTTGTCGATCAGCTCATCGCTGAATTTCACCAAGCCGAATTCGCGCTGGAACACGGCGGCGACCAGCAATCGGTCAGCGTCTGTCCATTGGCGCGGCTCATCGCAATCCCAGGTCGTGAAAACGTCCTGGTGAAACGTGTCGTACCAGATGCGGCCAGCGAAGCGCGGGTGGCCTTGCAGTACGGCAATGGCTCCATCCAGGTTCGCGTATGGCTCGCCGCGCATGTCGGTTGCCAGCGCGACGCCGTGGCGGTGCATCGCTTCGACGGCTTCAATCCCGTTCCTTGGGCGCGGCGCAGCGTCGTTCGCAAGCGCCGCATTCCGCGCGTCCCGTTCTTTCCGCGCCGCCGCCAGATACGCCTGTTTCCTGGCTTCCAGTTCGGGGTCAAGCTTCGGCTTCGGCGGCTTTTCGCGGAACGAATCCGGTATCGACACCTTTACGATTTCGTCAAAAGTGGTCACTCAGCTTGCCCCCGCTGCTTGCGCACCCAGCCGATATCTGCCAGCGTCTTTTCAGCCAGGGATTTATGCGCATACGGCACGTGGCGCCCGATGCAGTTCCAGGCGTCCCTGCAAGCTGCCTGCAGCCCCCAGCTAAGGCGTACTTCGACGTGCCTGAGCAGTGCGTCAACCATAAGGGCGCGGGCATGATCTTCGTTACGTCGCATCTCGTCTGCATTGGCGACGCAACGTTCCTTGAAGGCAGATACGGTTAGGAGTTCACGATTGCTCATGCCAGCCTCCACACGAGAACGTTGAGCGCGAGCATTGCGCCGAAGGCCGCTGGATGGCTGGGGTTCGTGAGCGCGCGCGCAATGCGGGACAGCATGCTGGTATAATTCGAAGTACTCAGGATTTTTTCTTTGTTGGGGGTCGCGCGGTTCATCGTGCCACCCCCGTTTCTTTTTGCCCGCGCGATGCTGCCACGCGTGCGTCGATCCAGGCATCAACTTCCGATTCAAGCCAGCCCGACGCCTTCACGCCGAGTTTGATCGCTGCCGGGAATTCGCCGCGAGCGATAGCCGCGTACACCGACGAGCGCGGCATGCCGACTTTGTACGTAACGTCCTCGATGCGCAAAACGCGCTTGGGTTTCTGTTCCATTTTGTATCGAACCGTCCATTTGGTTATGACGATTCGATAATCCTTGAAGCTGGACGGCAATTCCTCCCGTGGGATTTCCGGACCCCCGCACATTGCGTTTAAACAGTCATCCAGGATGCGTGTCGTTCATCGCGCTTCACGCGGTGCCACGAAATTCTTGGACAAGTCAGCGCAATGGATAAAGAAAACCCCGCGCGGGGCGGGGTGTTCGTCATGCTGCGATGGCAGTTTCCTGCGCTGGCTGCGGTGTCTCGATGTATTTCGCCCAGTCGTCCATCAGGACACGCCGTTTCTCGAACATCGCGCCGCGCTGGTAGGCCGCTTCGCTGTCGTCCGCCAGCTTGTGTGCCAGGGCGTGTTCGATCACCTCGCGCTCATGGTGCGATACCTCGCCGGCCCAATCACGGAACGAACTACGCATGCCATGCGGGACCACGGGCCGGTTGTCCTCCATCGGATCGACCCATAGCGGCAGTTCGGCTTTCTCGCGCCGCCCATTGATGATCTTGATGACTTTCCCCATTGCTGCGTTCGACAGACCATCTTCGCCGCTGGGAAACACGTGATCGGCAACGCGCTCGGCCTTCATTTCCTCCAGGATTTGTAGGGCGCGGAGACAAAGCGGGATATGGTGAGCGCGGCTGCGCTTCATCCTGGGACCTGGAACGATCCAGACGGCGTTCTGCAAATTGAATTCATCCCAGGTAGCGCCGATTGTCTCGTTCGTTCTGGCGGCCGTCAGGATCGTGAATTCCAGCGCCCGCGCCGCCACGCCTGGGCGCTCGCGCAAATCCATCATGAATTCGTTCATCTGGCGATACGGTAGCGCCGGGAAGTGCGAATCCTCCTGAACCTGGCTAGGCTTCGGCAGAAGGGTGTCTAGGTGATGCCGCCAGGCTGCCGGGTTGTCGCCGGTACGCAGGTGGCGCGTTTTCGCCCACGCCAGGATTCGTTCGATCCGGCCGCGCACGCGCGACGCGGTTTCGTTCTTCGTCAGCCATATCGGTTCCAGGATGCGAACGACGTGCTGCGTAGCGACGTGCGCCACGTCCAGGCTGCCGATTACGGGGCTGGCGTAGGTCGCCAGGGTGTTCGTCCACTGCTCGGCGTGCTTCGGGTTCTTCCAGCCGCCCCGATGCGCCGCTATGTACGCCGCGCTGCACTGGTCGAACGTCATCCGGCTGGCAGCCTGGGCCTTGGCGGCGGCGCGCTCGGCCATCGGGTCCTCGCCACGTGCAAGGGCGGCGCGCAGCTCCGTAGCTTTGTCCCTGGCGGCCTTCAGCGTCACGTCCGGGTACGGCCCCAGCCCCAGGTTGCGCGTCTTGCCGTGCCTGGCGTATCGAAATATCCATGACTTCGTCCCGGACTGGCTGACCTGCAGCCAGAGGCCGCCGCCGTCACCGTGGTAGCCGCGCCGATCTTCCTTGCCGACGCCGACCGCCGACAGCTTGTGAATTCCCCGCCCCATAAACCCTCCGCCTAACTTTCCTACATACGTCCGTACATACGTTCTGACCCGCGATTTGAGTGGACAATGGTAGACGTGTCAGGACGGAAAACGCAAGTGAATCAAGGCGATGGATGATGCGTCGTGATGCCGCGTGAACTGGAGTGATAGGCGGAGACAGTCTCCGTCTCCGCCAAAAGCGGTGACAAAGCCCCGTCAGTTCTAGGACTGACGGGGCTTTTTCTTTTTCGGGCCCATCGTGCCGTGTCGCGCGAGAAAGGTTCGATGCTGCCGGATCGCATCCTCACGCGAACTTCGTCGCGGCCCCACAGGCAATGAATGCTCGACTTGAGCACCCGTCATGCGCTACATATCGCGTATCGTCCTGGCGCAACTCAAGGTGATGCACTTGGCAAGCCCGCATTCCGTTCTGACTTTCCTCTCTCATCGGCCTGTCGACGGACTCGTCGATAACCACGCGCGTTACGCGCAGCTGCACGGCTATCGGCATGCGACGGTCGACGGCATGCACGTGTACGGCGAGCGCCAGCAGATCCTGCACAAGTATCACGCGATCATCGCGCAGCTCGTCGCGATGGAGCCGGGCGCATTGCTGCTCGTGCTCGATCCGTTCTCCGTCGTGTTCGATCCGCACGCGCTGCCGGACGTCGCGCACGGCTACGACGCAATCGTCACCACGCAGACGTCGAAGTCGCCGCTGCCCGCCGCAAGCGGCATGATCTTCCGCAATGTGCCCGATGTGCGGGAGCGATTGCGCAAGCTCGCATTCGAACTGGGCAAGTGGGCGATGCGCCTTCCGGAACGCCGCGATGCTTGCGAGGCGACGCTGCTTGCGGAGCACTTTCCACCGCTGCCGTTCGATGTGCCGCTCGCGAACGGCCATTTCGCGTCGGCGCAGACGGTCTGGAGCGATGGCATCGCGATCGATTCGATCGCCGGTGCGCGGCCGCTCGTCGCGCACAACGCGCCCGAGTGGCAGGCGGTGGAGGGCGTCTGGGCGCCGGCGGCCGACTACGATTTCCGCTACGTGGTTGCGCTCGTCGACGATGCCGAGCGGTACCAGCACGGCGATCAACCGCGCGCGCTGGATGACTGGCGCGCCGCGCAGCAGCGAACGCGCGAGGCGGAGCGGCATGTGAATCCGCATGCGCGTATTGCGTTCGTGAGCTTGCATACGTCGCATATCGCGGGCTATGGCGATCTGCACGAGGAGAACTTCGTCCGCTACTGCACGCGGCACGGCTATGCGTACCACGCGTATCGCGAGGCGCCGGCGTTCCTGCCGGGCGGCATCGACGCGAACTGGGCGAAGCTGCATCTGATTCGCGAACATCTGCCGCATCACGAATTCGTGTTCTGGGTCGATGCGGACATCCTGGCGATCGACCAGAGTCAGGCGATCGACAGCGTGATCGACGGCCGCGACTTCCTGATCGGTACCGATCACACGGCCTGGGCGATCAACTCGTGCATGATCGGCGTGCGCAACGTGGCGCCGATGCGTGAACTCGTCGAGCGTATCTGCGCGCGCATCGAGCATTTCGGCGATCGATCGTCGGTCTACGCGAGCGGCGGCGACCAGCAGGCGATCTATGTGGAGCTGCTGGAGTCCGGCCTGGTCGATGCGCGCCATATCGTCGACGCGACGACGCTCGCGTCATCGCCGGTCTATGCGACGCGCGATAGCCGCTTCGTCCATTTCCCCGCGCAACACAACCACTATCGCGCGGTGACGATGCGCGTCTGGGACCGGCTGAGTCATCAGCGCTGACGGCCGGGAACATGACAGATGCGATGCCTGCCGCGACACCGGGCGGGAAGGGTGGCCAATCACTCGGCCTGTATCGTGTCGGTGAAAAGTAATTGAAACGTAATGATTGGTGTAAGGAAATGCGAGGCATCGGATCACCACCCGGCGCGTCCTCGATAATCCTGTTCCGGCCCCGCGAAATGACGTGCTGACGCCAAAAATGCGGCATTGCATCGTTTTTCGCGATTTGCCATGGCACGCAATACAAAAAATTACTTAATAAAATCAGCGTCATGCATCGGGATGGAAAATTGAGGCTCTGCTGCGCTGCAGAAAATAATCAATCGCCTTATGCTGGTTAACCCGATCGCGTTTGAGCGACATCAAGTTTCCCCGTGATGTCGCTTTACATTTTGCCAACACTGGCGATTCACGAAATCTACCTGTCGATTTGATTTCGTTCCTTTCGTCTCGCCTGTCCCCGATGCAGTGCGCGACCTCATCAAGGCCTTGTTGACATGCATGATTTCCCCTTCCTGAGCCTGGCCATCTGGGCTCCGATCCTGTTCGGCGCGTGCCTGCTGCGCGCCGGTTCCGACCGTCACCCGCGCCGCACGCGGCTGATCGCGCTCGCGGGCGCGATCGTGGGGCTCGCGGCCGTCGTCCCGTTGGTTGCCGGCTTCGATGCGCATTCGGCGGCGATGCAGTTCGTCGAAAGCCGTGACTGGCTGGCGGCATTCAATTCCGGATGGCGCGTCGGCATCGACGGCGCGTCGCTGTGGCTCGTCGTGCTGACCGCCTTCACGACGCTCGTGGTGGTGATCGCGTCGTGGGAGTCGGTCACGGTGCGCGTCGCGCAGTACTACGCGTCGTTCCTGATCCTGTCGGGATTGATGGTCGGCGTGTTCGTCGCGCAGGACGGGCTGCTGTTCTTCATCTTCTTCGAGGCGACGCTGATCCCGCTGTACCTGCTGATCGGCACCTGGGGGCGCGAGCGCCGCGTGTATGCGGCCGTGAAGTTCTTCTTCATCTCGTTCGCGGGCTCGCTGCTGCTGTTGATGGCGATGCTGTACCTGTACGCGCAGTCGCATACGTTCGACATGGCGGCGTGGCGCACGCTGCAGCTCGGCTTCGCGCCGCAGTTGCTGGTGTTCCTCGGCTTTTTCGCGGCGTTCGCGGTGAAGGTGCCGATGTGGCCGGTCCATACGTGGTTGAGCGACGTCTACACCGACGGCCCGACTGGTGCCGCGCTGATGCTCGCGATGCTCAAGCTCGGCGGCTACGGATTCCTGCGTTTCGCGCTGCCGATCACGCCCGATGCGAGTCACTTCTTCGCGCCGGCGGTGATCGCGCTGTCGTTGTTCGCGATCGTCTATGCGAGCCTGATCGCGCTTGCGCAGACCGATCTCGGCAAGCTGCTCGCGTATTCGACGGTCGCGCACATGGGCATCGTCACGCTCGGGCTGTTCCTGTTCAACCGGATCGGCGTCGAGGGTGCGATCGTGCAGCTCGTGTCGTACGGCTTCGTCGCCGGCGCGATGCTGCTGTGCGTGAACGTGCTCGTCGATCGCACGAAGCAGCGCGAGATCGCCGCGTACGGCGGCGTGGCGGGCGTGATGCCGCGTTTCGCGACCTTCACCGTGCTGTTCGCGATGGCCAACGTCGGCCTGCCGGGCACGTCGGGCTTCGTCGGCGAGTTCATGGTCATCATGGGCGCGATCCGCTTCAACTTCTGGATCGGCGCGATCGCGGCACTGACGCTGATCCTCAGCGCGTCGTACACGCTGTGGATGCTCAAGCGCGTCGTGTTCGGCAAGGTCGCGAGCCAGCGGATCGCAAAGCTCGCCGACCTGAATCGTCGCGAGATCGTGATATTCGCGTCGCTCGCGCTGGTCGTGCTGGCGATCGGCATCGATCCGAAGCCGTTCACCGACGCGATCGATCCGACCGTCGGCAAGCTGATCCAGGAAGCAAGCCAGTCGAAGGTGCCGGCAGGGGACGGCCCCGTTCCGGCGCTGCCGTCGTACATGGCGTCGACGCACGACTGACCCCAACGCATCGAGCCGCGCAAGCGGGCCGCATCGCACGGCGATACGGCTCGTTGCGCACGCATCTATCGAGGTCCGGCACGGCGAGCGCCGGGCCCGCTTCCGGCTGCGTGAAATTGCCCCGCGACAATGTGACTCACGGCAGATTTTGCAATGATGATTTGCCGCATCAACCAGTTTTTCATCGCACCCGCGCGACGTATGATTCGGCCACTTTCGTGAATCGAATGCGCATCGGGCATACGCAAACGGATTCAATGACCCTCGGGCTGTGTGATGAAAAGAAAAGCTTCAAGAGGCTGGTCGGCGCTGATATCAATCGGTGCGGCACTGAGCCTGTCAGGCTGTAATTTAGATGTACTAAATCCGAAAGGTAGTGTGGGTGCCGCCGAAAAGGCGCTGATCGCGACGTCCACCTGGGCGATGCTGGTCGTCGTCGTGCCGGTGATCCTGCTCACGCTTTGGTTCGCGTGGCGCTATCGCGCATCGAACCGCAACGCGACCTACGCGCCGAACTGGTCGCATTCGACCGCGATCGAGGTCGTGATCTGGACGGTGCCGACGCTGATCATCCTGTTCCTCGGCGTGCTCACGTGGAAGACCACGCACGAACTCGATCCGTACAAGCCGCTGGAGTCGTCGGTGAAACCGATCGACGTCGAAGTCGTTGCGCTCGATTGGAAGTGGCTGTTCATCTATCCGGAACTCGGCATCGCGTCGGTGAACCAGCTCGCGATTCCGGTGGGCACGCCGGTGAATTTCCGCATCACGTCGGATTCGGTGATGAACTCGTTCTTCATCCCGCAGCTCGGCGGTCAGGTCTACGCCATGGCCGGCATGCAGACGCGCCTGCACCTGATCGCCGACGAACCCGGCAACTACGCGGGTACGTCCGCCAACTTCAGCGGCCGGGGCTTCTCGGACATGAAGTTCCGCACGCTCGCCGAGCCGCGCGAGCAGTTCGATGCATGGGTGCAGAAAGTGAAGGCGTCGCCGGACCGGCTCGACGCGACCGTGTACGGCACCGTCGCGCAACCGAGCGAGAAGGCGCCGGTGCGCTACTTCTCGTCGGTCGATCCGCGGCTCTTCCACAACATCATCGCGAAATACAACGATGGCCACGTCCTCGACCTGAAGGACGCCGCCTGCGGCACGAAGGGGTAACGCATGTTCGGCAAACTCACACTTTCGGCGATCCCGTTCGATCAGCCCATCATCATGGGGGCGGGCGCCTTCATGGGTCTGGTCGTGCTGGGCATTCTCGCCGCGCTGACGATCACCGGCCGGTGGAAATGGCTGTGGACGGAATGGCTGACCACGGTCGACCACAAGAGACTCGGCGTGATGTACATCATCGTCGCGCTGATCATGCTGCTGCGCGGCTTCGCCGACGCGATCATGATGCGCATGCAGCTCGCGCTCGCGTACAACGGGCCCGGCTACCTGCCGCCGCACCACTATGACCAGGTCTTCACGGCACACGGCGTGATCATGATCTTCTTCATGGCGATGGTGTTCATGGTCGGCCTGATGAACCTGGTCGTGCCGCTGCAGATCGGCGCGCGCGACGTCGCGTTCCCGTTCATCAACTCGCTGTCGTTCTGGATGACGGCCGTCAGCGCGATCCTGATCAACGTGTCGCTCGTGATCGGCGAATTCGCGCAGACGGGCTGGCTTGCCTACCCGCCGCTGTCGGAGCTGCAGTTCAGTCCGGGGGTAGGGGTCGACTACTACCTGTGGGCGCTGCAGATCTCGGGCGTAGGCACGCTGCTGACCGGCGTGAACTTCTTCGTGACGATCATCAAGATGCGCGCGCCGGGCATGACGCTGATGAAGATGCCGGTGTTCACGTGGACGGCGCTCTGCACGAACGTGCTGATCATGGCGTCGTTCCCGATCCTGACCGCGACGCTCGCGCTGCTCGGCCTCGACCGTTACCTCGGCATGCACTTCTTCACGAACGACGCCGGCGGCAACGCGATGCTGTACCTGAACCTGATCTGGGCGTGGGGCCATCCGGAGGTGTACATCCTGATCCTGCCGGCGTTCGGGATCTTCTCGGAAGTCATCGCGACGTTCGCGAAGAAGCCGCTGTTCGGCTACAAGACGATGGTGTACGCGACCTGCGCGATCATGGTGCTGTCGTTCCTCGTGTGGCTGCATCACTTCTTCACGATGGGCTCGGGTGCGAACGTCAACGCGTTCTTCGGCATCATGACGATGATCATCGCGATCCCGACCGGCGTGAAGGTGTTCAACTGGCTGTTCACGATGTATCGCGGCCGGATCGAATTCACGACGCCCGTGCTGTGGACGATCGGCTTCATGGTCACGTTCACGCTCGGCGGCATGACCGGCGTGATGATGGCGATTCCCGGCGCGGACTTCGTGCTGCACAACAGCCTGTTCCTGATCGCGCACTTCCACAACGTGATCATCGGCGGCGTGCTGTTCGGCTATCTCGCGGGCTTCAACTACTGGTTCCCGAAGGCGTTCGGCTTCAAGCTGAACGAGAAGCTCGGCAAGGCCGCGTTCTGGTTCTGGCAGATCGGCTTCTACGTCGCGTTCGTGCCGCTCTACGTGCTCGGCTTCATGGGCATGACGCGCCGTCTGAACCACTACGACAACCCGGCATGGCATCCGTGGCTGCTGGTCGCCGCGTTCGGCGCCGTGCTGATCGCGATCGGCATTGCGTGCCAGGTGCTGCAACTGGTGGTCAGCATCCGCAACCGCCACCTGCCCGAGTACCGCGACACGACGGGCGACCCGTGGGGCGGCCGCACGCTGGAGTGGGCGACGTCGTCGCCGCCGGCCGACTACAACTTCGCGGCGATCCCGCAGGTGCGCGCGCTCGACGCCTATGCGGACATGAAGGCGCGCGGCGAAGGCCGGCCGAACCCGGCAACGTTCCGCGACATCCACATGCCGTCGAATACCTGCGCGGGCCTCGTGATCGCGATCTTCAGCCTGGTGCTCGGCTTCGCGCTGGTATGGCACATCTGGTGGATGGCGATCGGCGGGCTCGTCGGGATCATCGCGACGCTCGTGATCTACAGCTCGCGCGATAACGACGGCTATTACATCCCCGCGTCGACGGTGCGGAAGATCGAAGACAAGCAGCCGACGAAGCGCGTGGCCGCGCGCGTCGACGACGTGGAACTGGAGGCCAACTGATGTTGCAGAAAACCTTGAGCGCAACCCTGCTCGAGCACGACGACCATCCGCCGTCGCATTCGGTGTTCGGTTTCTGGCTGTACCTGATGACCGACTGCGTGATCTTCGCGGCGCTGTTCGCGACGTTCGCGGTGCTCGGCCACCAGTATGCGGGCGGCCAGACCGCGAAAGAGCTGTTCGACATTCCGGGTGTCGCGGTGGAAACCGCCGCGCTGCTGCTGTCGAGCATCACGTACGGTTTCGCGATGCTCGCGGCGTACAAGCAGCGACGCGGCGCGCTGCTCGCATGGCTCGCGGTGACGTTCGTGCTCGGCGCGGCGTTTCTCGCGATGGAACTGCGCGAGTTCTCGCACCTGATCGCGGAAGGCGCGGGCCCGCAGCGCAGCGCGTTCCTGTCGGCGTTCTTCACGCTGGTCGGCACGCACGGGCTGCACGTGACGGCCGGCCTGTTGTGGATGATCGTACTCGCCGGGCAGATCGTGTTCCGCGGCGGCGACCTGACCGATCGCGACCTGCGGCGCCTGACGTGCCTGAGCCTCTTCTGGCACTTCCTCGACATCGTGTGGATCTGCGTGTTTTCCTTTGTCTATCTCGCGAGCGTGATCTAAATGGCCCATTCGCATTCGTCTCAACTCGAAGAAGGGCACGGCAGTGTCGGCGGCTATGTCGCCGGTTTCATCCTGTCGGTGCTGCTGACGGCCGCGTCGTTCGGCCTCGTGATGGGCGGCGTGCTGTCGCCGCATGCGTCGCTGATCGCGCTGGCCGTGCTCGCCTTCGTGCAGATCGTCGTGCACCTCGTGTACTTCCTGCACATGAACGGTTCGTCGGGCCAGCGCTGGAACGTGATGGCGTTCAGCTATACGGTGCTGACCGCGGCGATCCTGATCGTCGGCACGTTGTGGGTGATGCACAACGTCAGCATGAACATGATGTCGCGCTGAGCGGCATCGCGGCGCGAGTCGCCAACCGGAAGAGCGGCACGCGAGTGCCGCTTTTTTTTCGTCCGCGGGCCGGCCGGGGCAGGGGACGCAGTTTGCGCGGATGGGGAAGATGCCGACGAGCGAAAGGGGCGCGGAGGGGGGCGCACTGGCAGTATGATGCCGCGCGTGGCGCAGGCTGCCGATGCGGACGCGGACCATGGAGGCGGGCACGGGTGTGGGCGGAACGGTGCCGGGATGCCGCATTCAGGTCGCCGATTGTTACAAGACGTTAGCGCGGGCTTCCCGTTGCGATGCCGCGCATCAGTTCTTACAAACTTGAAATATGCGGAGACGGTGCTTGCCGTTATAGTCGAATCACACATCAAACAACCCCCAAAGAGGAATCCATGAAGACCTTGCGTATTGCCTCGCTCTTGACCGGTATGACGGCCTTGCTCGTGTCGGGCGCAGCAATGGCGGGAGTCAATGTCGGGATCAATCTCGGCGTTCCGGCACCGGTCTACGTCGCGCCCGCACCCGTGTATGCGCCGCCTCCGCCGCCGGTCATCTATCAGCCTGCGCCGGTCTACGCGCCGGCACCCGTCTACGCACCGGCGCCGGCCATCATCATCGGCTGGCACGGCGACCGTTACTGGGACGGCCGTCGCTACTGGGGCCGTGACGAGTGGTATCGCCACCATGGTCGCGGCT
This sequence comes from Burkholderia cepacia, assembly GCF_029962485.1. Lineage (NCBI taxonomy): Bacteria > Pseudomonadati > Pseudomonadota > Betaproteobacteria > Burkholderiales > Burkholderiaceae > Burkholderia > Burkholderia cepacia. The sequence continues at coordinate 2,307,160 of NZ_CP073637.1, read as the reverse complement.
GGGGCGGCGATCGCGATCGCGGCCACTGGGATAACGGCCGCCACAACGGCTGGCGCTGATCGGCGCGGCGCGCCCGCTTGATGCGCGCCCTCGATCCGCTCGTGAAGAAACCGCCCGCGTGGCGGTTTTCTTTTGGCCCGCAGGCTTGAATGGGTAGAATCGTCCCTCGTTACTACCCTCATTCGACCGACAGGGCCTCTATGACGAAGGGTTCGCCCCGGGCCGCCGCCTCACGGGCCTGCTTCGGCGCGCAGCGTGCCGTACGGGCCGCCGGCCGCGTTGCCGCGGCGTTTGCGCTGTACGCGACGCTGGCCGCGCCGGCCGCCCACGCGGTCTATGCGATCGCGCAGTACGGCGAGCCGAAATATCCGCCGGGCTTCAAGCATTTCGACTACGTCAACCCCGATGCGCCGAAGGGCGGCACGCTCGTGCTCGCGAACCCGAACCGGCTGACGTCGTTCGACAAGTTCAATCCGTTCACGATGCGCGGCAACCCGGCGCCGGGCATCGACAATCTGTTCGAGAGCCTCGCGACGGGGAGTTCGGACGAACCGGCATCCGCTTACGGGCTGCTGGCCGACGACATCGACGTCGCGCCCGATCGCTGTTCGGTCACGTTCCACCTGAATCCGCGCGCGCGCTTTTCCAATGGCGACCCGGTCACGGCCGACGACGTCAAGTTCTCGTTCGACACGCTGAAGAGCAAGCAGGCCGCGCCGCAGTTCGGCGCGTATTTCGCGGAGATCACGAAGGCCGTGGTGGTCGACCCGGCCACCGTACGCTTCGAGTTCCGCAGCGCGAATCGCGAGCTGCCGCTGATCGCCGGCGGCGTGCCCGTGTTCTCGCGCAAGTGGGGATTGCGCGCGGACGGCTCGCGCATCCCGTTCGACCAGCTCGCGTTCGAGCAGCCGATCGGCAGCGGCCCGTACCTGATCGAGCATTACGACAACGGCCGCACGATCACGTACCGGCGCAACCCCGCTTACTGGGGCGCCGACCTGCCGGTGCGGGTCGGCACCAACAACTTCGCGCGGATCGTCTACAAGCTGTACGGCGACGGCGTCGCGCGGCTCGAGGCGTTCAAGGCCGGCGAATACGACGTGCTGGTCGAGTACATCGCGCGCAACTGGACCCGGCGCGACGTCGGCAAGCGTTTCGACAGCGGCGAGCTCGTCAAGCGCGAATTCCGCCAGCATAACGGCGCCGGCATGCAGGGCTTCTTCATGAACCTGCGCCGGCCGCTGTTTCGCGACGTGCGGGTGCGCCAGGCGCTCGACCTCGCGTTCGACTTCGAATGGCTGAACCGCCAGCTGTTCTACAGCGCGTACACGCGCCTCGACAGCTATTTCGCCGACACCGACCTGCAGGCGACCGGTACGCCGGGCGAGGGTGAGCTGAAGCTGCTCGAGCCGCTGCGTGCGCAGCTCGATCCGGCCGTGTTCGGCCCGATGGTCACGCAGCCGGACACGAACCCGCCGGGCTCGCTGCGCGCGAACCTGCTGAAGGCGCGCACATTGCTCGCGCAAGCCGGCTGGACCTATCGCGACGGCGCGCTGCGCAACGCGAAGGGCGAGCCGTTCACGTTCGAGATCCTCGACGATTCGGGCGCCGCGATGGAAGGTGTCGTGACGGCGTACCAGCGCAATCTCGCGAAGCTCGGCATCGACGCGCGCTTTCGCACGGCGGATTTCGCACTGCTGCAGAAGCGCCTCGACGCGTTCGACTACGACATGACGACGATCCGCTTGCCGGGCGTGCAGGTGCCGGGCGCCGAGCAGTACTCGCGTTACGCGAGCAAGTTCGCCGACGAGCCGGGCTCCGACAACTTCATCGGGTTGAAGTCGCCGGCGGTCGACACATTGCTGCACGCGCTCGGCACCGCACAGACGCGCGAGGACCTGCTCGACGCGACGCACGCGCTCGACCGCGTGCTGATGCATGGCTACTACGCGGTGCCGCAGTGGTACAGCACGACGCACCGGATCGCGTACCGGCACACGCTGGCCTATCCGCAGACGCTGCCGCTGTACTATTCGGCCGAGGGCTGGGTCGTGTCGACCTGGTGGGCGAAGCCCGATCACTGACCCGCACCGGCCCTTCGTTCAACCCGCCACCGATCACGAGTCGACGCCCTATGTGGAGCTACATCCTCAAACGCCTGCTGCTGATGATCCCGACGCTCATCGGCGTGCTGACCCTCACGTTCGCGGTGATCCAGTTCGTGCCGGGCGGGCCCGTCGAGCAGGCCGTGCAGGAGTTGCGCAAGGGCGCGACGGAGCAGGGCGCGGTGCCGTTCGGGATGCGCGCGCACACCGGCGTCGACGCGCAGCAGCTCGCGCAGCTCAAGGCGCTGTACGGCTTCGACAAGCCGCCGCTCGAACGCTACTGGCTGATGCTGAAGCGCTTCGCGCGCTTCGATCTCGGCGACAGCTATTTCCGCCACCAGAGCGTGTGGTCGCTGGTCGTGCAGAAGCTGCCGGTGTCGATCAGCATCGGGCTGTGGACGTTTTTCCTCACGTACCTGATTTCGGTGCCGCTCGGCATCGCGAAGGCCGTGCGTAACGGTTCGCCGTTCGACATCGCGACGAGCCTCGTCGTGCTCGTCGGCTATGCGATCCCGGGTTTCGTGCTCGGCGTGCTGTTGCTCGTGCTGTTCGGCGGCGGCTCGTTCTGGCAGCTCTTTCCGCTGCGCGGCCTCACGTCGGACAACTTCGCGCAGCTGTCGCTCGTCGGCAAGGTGCTCGACTACCTGTGGCACATCGCGCTGCCGATCACGGCGTCGGTCGTCGGCAGCTTCGCGGTCGTCACGATGCTCACGAAGAATGCGTTCCTCGACCAGATCCGCCGGCAATACGTGCTGACCGCGCGCGCGAAGGGGCTCTCCGAGCGCAGCGTGCTGTGGAAGCACGTGTTCCGCAATGCGATGTTGCCGCTGATCGTCGGCTTCCCGGCCGCGTTCATCGGCGCGTTCTTCACGGGCAGCCTGCTGATCGAGACGCTGTTCTCGCTCGACGGCCTCGGGCTGTTGTCGTACGAGTCGGTCGTGCGGCGCGACTATCCGGTCGTGCTCGGCACGCTGTACCTGTTCACGCTGATCGGGCTCGCGACCAAGCTGATCTCCGATCTCTGCTATGTGTGGGTCGATCCGCGCATTCAATTCGACAACCTGGAGCGCTGACATGAAACGATCCATCCGCATGCCCGGCGCCGTGGGGCGAGGAGCGCGATGAACCGGGCCGTCGCATCATCCCGCATCGATGCCGCCCGTGCGCGCGTGTCGCCGTCACCCGCGCGCCGCGTGTGGCAACGCTTCAGGCAGCAGCGCCTCGGCTACTGGAGCTTCGTGATCTTCGTCGTCGCGTTCGCCGCGAGCCTCGCGGCGCCGCTGTGGTCGAACGACAAGCCGCTCGTCGTGCGCTACGACGGCCAGACCTATTTCCCGATGTTCCATGCGTATCCGGAAACGACCTTTGGCGGCGATTTCCCGACGCCGGCCGACTATCTCGATCCGTATGTGCGCAAGCGGCTCGAGGCGCCCGGCAACTTTGTCGTCTATCCGCCGAACCACTATTACTACGACACGCTGAACTACTTCTCGAACGTGCCGAACCCGGCGCCGCCGTCGCGCGAGAACTGGCTCGGCACCGACGCGCAGGGGCGCGACCTGCTCGCGCGGCTCGTGTACGGGTTTCGCATCTCGGTCGAGTTCGGGCTGATCCTGACCGTGATCGGCACGCTGCTCGGGATCGCCGCGGGCGCCGTACAGGGCTTCTTCGGCGGGCGCATCGACATCGTCGGGCAGCGGCTGATCGAGATCTGGAGTTCGCTGCCCGAGCTGTACCTGCTGATCATCTTCGCATCGATCTTCGAGCCGAGCTTCCTGTTGCTGATCGTGCTGCTGTCGCTGTTCGGCTGGATCGGGCTCGCCGACTACGTGCGCGCGGAATTCCTGCGCAACCGCACGCAGGACTACGTGCGCGCGGCGCGCGCGATGGGCCTCACGAACTGGCAGATCATCTGGCGCCACGTGCTGCCGAACAGTCTCACGCCGGTGATCACGTTCCTGCCGTTCCGGATGAGCGGCTCGATCCTCGCGCTCACGAGCCTCGATTTCCTCGGGCTCGGCGTGCCGCCGCCGACGCCGAGCCTCGGCGAGTTGCTCGCGCAGGGCAAGGGCAACCTCGACGCGTGGTGGATCTCGCTGTCGACGTTCGGCGTGCTGGTCGCGACGCTGCTGCTGCTGACCTTCATGGGCGACGCGCTGCGCAACGCGCTCGACACGCGGATCGCCGATTCGGTGCGCGCAGCGGGAGGCCAGCGATGAGCGAGCCGACCGTATCGACGCAGCACGAACCGCTGCTGTCGCTCGAGCATCTGCACGTGCGCTTCGGCGACACGGTCGCGGTGGACGACGTGACGCTCGCGATCGGGCGCGGCGAGCGCGTCGCGCTCGTCGGCGAGTCGGGTTCCGGCAAGAGCGTGACCGCGCTGTCGATCCTGCGGTTACTGCGCGACGCCGAAGTCAGTGGCGCGATCCGCTTCGCGGGGCAGGACCTTTCGGGCAAGAGCGAGCGCGAGATGCGCGGGCTGCGCGGCTCGGACATCGCGATGATCTTCCAGGAGCCGATGACGGCGCTCAACCCGCTGTATACGATCGGCGTGCAGATCGGCGAGACGATCGTGCTGCACGACGGCGTATCGGCCGTCGAGGCGCGCAAGCGCGCGATCGCGTTGCTCGCGCGCACGGGCATCGCGGAGCCGGACAAGCGGGTCGACAGTTACCCGCACCAGCTGTCGGGCGGCCAGCGGCAGCGCGCGATGATCGCGATGGCGCTGGCGTGCCGGCCGCGGCTGCTGCTCGCCGACGAACCGACCACCGCGCTCGACGTGACGATTCGCGCGCAGATCGTCGACCTGCTGCTGGAGCTGCAGCGCGAGGAAGCGGAAAAGCGCGGGATGGCGATCCTGCTGATCACGCACGACCTGAATCTCGTCAGACATTTCGCCGAACGCATCGCCGTGATGGAGCGCGGCCGGCTCGTCGAGAGCGGGCCGGTCGAGCGGATCTTCGCGGAACCCGAACATCCGTATACACAGCGACTGCTGAACAGCCGGCCGCAGCGCGCGGTCATGCCGGTGATGCCGATCGCGCCCGTCGTGCTCGATGCGCGCCACGTGAGCGTGCAGTTCGCGCGCAAGCGGCCGGGCATCGCGGGCTGGTTCGGCACGGTGCCGGTGACGGCCGTCGCCGACGTGTCGGTGTCGGTGCGGCAGGGCGAGACGCTCGGCATCGTCGGCGAATCGGGGTCGGGGAAGTCGACGCTCGCGATGGCGCTGCTCGGGCTGCAGAAGACGACCGGCGGCGAGATCGAATTCCAGGGGCGCGCGTTGTCGACCTATCGCGGCCGCGAGCAGACCGCGCTGCGCTCGAACATGCAGGTGGTCTTTCAGGATCCATTCAGTTCGCTTTCGCCGCGTCATACGATCGAGCGGATCGTCGGCGAGGGGCTCGAGCTGCATCGCCCGGACATGACGCCCGACGCGCGCCGCACGAAGTCGCTCGCGGTGCTGCGCGAAGTGGGCCTCGATCGCACGGTGCTGCACCGTTATCCGCACGAATTCTCGGGCGGGCAGCGCCAGCGGATTGCAATCGCGCGGGCGCTGGTGCTGGAACCGCGGATCCTGATCCTCGACGAGCCGACGTCGGCGCTCGACGTGTCGATCCAGCAGCAGGTGCTGAAACTGCTCGCGAATTTGCAACAGAAATACAACCTCGGCTATGTGTTCATCAGCCACGACCTGGAGGTGATCGGCGCGATGGCGCACCGCGTCGCGGTGATGCAGGACGGCGCCGTCGTCGAGTCGGGGGAGGTGTCCGACATCTTCACGAGACCGACACATCCTTACACACAAAAGCTGTTGAAAGCGGTCTGGAAAGCGTGATAGGCCGCCAATGGTCTGACCATCTCGATTGTATTTATTAATTTGTTTTGACAAACGATTACGCGCTGGCTAGTATCGACCGAAATTTTCCGCCAATCAGCTGATTTTTAAGCACATTCCATCGACCAATGCAGCATCGATCCCTGACCCAGGCATGCGCGCGCACCATCGCCGGGCTGTTCATCGGCGCCCTGTTCGCAGCAGCTCCCGGCGCGTTCGCCGACGAAGTCAGCAGTTTTAACCAGAATGTCACCAATTCGACTCAGATCGGGTCGGGTTCCTCCCTCCAGCAGACCAGCGCGCAGCCGTCGAGCGGCGGCGCGAAGTCGTTCCTCGCTGGCATGGCCGGCAAGGCAGGCGACGTGGTCGTCGGCGCGCTGAACATGATCGGCGTGCGTTATCGCTGGGGCGGCAACTCGCCGGATTCGGGTCTCGACTGCAGCGGCTTCGTCCGCTACGTGTTCCAGGACACGCTCGGCATGTCGCTGCCGCGTCGCGCGGAAGAGATGAGCCGCGTCGGCGAGAAGGTGAGCATGAGCAACCTGAAGCCGGGCGATCTCGTGTTCTTCAACACGATGCGCCGTACGTTCTCGCACGTCGGCATCTATATCGGCGACAACAAGTTCGTGCACTCGCCGTCGACGGGCAGCACCGTTCGCGTCGACGATCTCGACAGCGGCTACTGGGAAAAGCGGTTCACCGGCGCGCGCCGGCTCGAATCGGAATTCCCGATGAAGCCCGAAGACCTCCGTCAGCGCGTGCGCGCGACGATCGGCGACGATTCGGCGAACGGCAACAACTGACGTTCGCGGTCGGTCAGACCGAAAAAAACCCTGTCACCGAAAGGCGGCAGGGTTTTTTGTTTTGGGGGGGGGCGCGGGCGACGGCGTGGCTATCGCACGGCAGGCCGCAGCGAGGCGGCGACCTCGGCCGCCCCCTCGCTGACGGGCGCGATTACGCCGCAGCCACGCCGCGCGCGGCCGCGAGCTTGCGCTGCAGCTCCGGCATGATGCGCGCGACCGCTTCCTCGCCCGCGAGGATCGCTGCGTTGCGCTGGTTGAAGTCGCTGCCGCCCATCGCCGCGAGGTTCGGTCGGATCACGACGTCCGCGTACTTGTCGAGCTCGTAGGTCTTGATCGTCTGGCCCATGATCGTGAAGGTCTGCAGCAGCATCTCGATCGGGTTGTTGGTCGCGGCGCCATCCGGCCGGGCCGAGATGTCGACCGCGATCACGAAGCTCGCGCCCATCTTGCGCGCATACGACGCGGGCACCGGGCTCACGAGGCCGCCGTCGACGTATTCGCGATTACCGATCTTCACCGGTTCGAACACCGACGGCACGCTGCACGACGCGCGCACCGCGAGGCCCGTGTTGCCCTGCTGGAACAGGATCGGCTGGCCGCTCTGCAGATCCGTCGCGACGATGCCGAGCGGCTTCGCCATCTTCTCGATCGGCCGGTTGTTCAACGTCTTGTTCAGGAAGTTCTGCAGTGCGACGCCTTGCAGGAGGCCGCGCGAGCGGAACGGCAGCGCCCAGTCGCTGATTGCCGCCTGGTCCATGTCGAGCGCGATCTTGTTGATCTGCAGCGCGCTCATGCCCGACGCATAGAGCGCGCCGACCACCGAGCCGGCGCTCGTGCCGGCGACGATCTCGACCGGGATGCCGCGCGCCTCGAGCGCCTTCAGCACGCCGATGTGCGAGAAGCCGCGCGCGGCGCCGCCGCCGAGCGCGATGCCGATCTTCACGGGCTTCTCCTGCGACGGTGCGGTGCCGGACGTGTTGCCGGGGCGGGACTTGTCGCCGAATGACGTGCAGGCGGCGAGGCTGGCGGACGCGCATGCGATCGTGAAGTGACGGCGCGACAGGCGAGGGGACGACATCGAATGGTTCTCCGGCGGCTTGGCGGCGGGTTACACGGCCCGCGGCGGCGATAGGTTCCGAGCGGCCGCACGGCGGGTTCCGTGCGGCCGGCGCCGCGCCGGCTGGCGGCCGCGGCGCGCACATCATAAAGCACGCGGCGCGCTTGGCGCGATGTGCGGCGCGAGTATAATTCCGGCTTCTTTCCCGTTCCGGGCGTCGCCGGCTCCGTTGCTGTCCGGGCTGCCGCCGTCGTCCCGCGTCGAATCATTCATGCGCCCCAGGCGTTCGAGTTACCGTTTATGACCCGTCCTGTCCGTACCCGCTTCGCGCCGAGTCCCACCGGCTTCATTCACCTCGGCAACATCCGCTCCGCACTCTATCCGTGGGCATTCGCCCGCAAAATGGAAGGCACGTTCGTGCTGCGCATCGAGGATACCGACGTCGAGCGTTCGTCGCAGGAAGCGGTCGATGCGATCCTCGAAGGGATGCAATGGCTCGGCCTGGATTTCGACGAAGGCCCGATCTACCAGATGCAGCGGATGGACCGCTATCGCGAAGTGCTCGCGCAGATGCTCGAGAAGGGCCTCGCGTACCCGTGCTACATGTCCGCCGAGGAGCTCGACGCGCTGCGCGAACGCCAGCGCGAGGCCGGCCTGAAGCCGCGCTATGACGGCACGTGGCGTCCGGAGCCCGGCAAGGTGCTGCCGGAGCCGCCGGCCGGCGTGAAGCCGGTGCTGCGCTTCCGCAATCCGCTGACGGGCACGGTCGTGTGGGAAGACGCGGTGAAGGGGCGTGTCGAGATCTCGAACGAGGAGCTCGACGACCTCGTGATCGCGCGCCCGGACGGCACGCCGATCTACAACTTCTGCGTGGTGGTGGACGACATGGACATGGGCATCACGCACGTGATCCGCGGCGACGATCACGTAAACAACACGCCGCGCCAGATCAACATCCTGAATGCACTCGGCGGCGAGGCGCCCGTCTATGCGCACCTGCCGACCGTGCTGAACGAGCAGGGCGAGAAGATGAGCAAGCGGCATGGCGCGATGAGCGTGATGGCGTACCGCGACGCGGGTTTCCTGCCCGAAGCGGTCGTCAACTATCTCGCGCGCCTCGGCTGGTCGCACGGTGACGCCGAGATCTTCTCGCGCGAGCAGTTCGTCGAATGGTTCGATCTCGAGCATCTCGGCAAGTCGCCCGCGCAGTACGACCACAGCAAGCTGAGCTGGCTGAACGCGCACTACATCAAGGAAGCCGACAACGCACGCCTCGCCGAACTCGCGAAGCCGTTCCTCGGCGCGCTCGGCATCGACGAAGCGGCGCTCGCGACGGGCCCGTCGCTCGATGCGGTGGTCGGCCTGATGAAGGATCGCGCGACGACGGTGAAGGAGATCGCGGAAGGTGCGGCGATGTTCTACCGTGTGCCGGCACCGGAAGCCGACGCGATCGCGCAGCACGTGACCGATGCGGTGCGGCCGGCGCTGGCTGATCTCGCCGCCGCGCTGAAGGCGGCCGACTGGACGAAGGAAGCGGTGTCCGCGGCGCTGAAGGCGACGCTCGCCACGCACAAGCTGAAGATGCCGCAACTCGCGATGCCGGTGCGCCTGCTGGTGGCGGGCACCACGCATACGCCGTCGATCGACGCGGTGCTCGTGCTGTTCGGTCGTGACGTCGTGGTGTCGCGCATCGAGGGCGTGCTCGCCTGAGGTTCGTGCGTCAGTGAAGCTGTCTGCGCGTGAGCGCGCGGCAGCTTCGCAAAATATTTCGCGCGAATCGCAAAAAGGGTATTTACAAGATCAAAGTAGGTCCATATAATCTCATTTCTGTTCTGCAAGGGGGTATAGCTCAGCTGGGAGAGCGCTTGCATGGCATGCAAGAGGTCAGCGGTTCGATCCCGCTTACCTCCACCAACAGAACAAGCTGGATTGATTTGCGAAGCAGCGGTAGTAATAAATGCTTCACAAAATGATTCAAAGCAGTTAGAATTTCGGCCTTCGCTGTTGACCAGAAGTGAATAGCGAAAGTCAGACAGGTCTGAAAAGATCATGTCCCCTTCGTCTAGAGGCCTAGGACATCACCCTTTCACGGTGAGTACAGGGGTTCGAATCCCCTAGGGGACGCCAGATTCAGCGGCGTTTCGTAGAAGTGTCGCGAGGCTTGCAGGAACGTAACCGACGTCCTGCAGGTAACGGTGCAGAAAGTTGGAGCGGTAGTTCAGTCGGTTAGAATACCGGCCTGTCACGCCGGGGGTCGCGGGTTCGAGTCCCGTCCGCTCCGCCAGAACGAAGCCCGTTCAAGACGTTTTTGAGCGGGCTTTTGTATTAAAGATGTAAGCAGTACGTTGTCCCCTTCGTCTAGAGGCCTAGGACATCACCCTTTCACGGTGAGTACAGGGGTTCGAATCCCCTAGGGGACGCCAGATTCAGCGGCGTTTCGTAGAAGTGTCGCAACGCAGGCAGGACCGTGACGATGTCCTGCAGGCGGTGGTGCAGAAAGCTGGAGCGGTAGTTCAGTTGGTTAGAATACCGGCCTGTCACGCCGGGGGTCGCGGGTTCGAGCCCCGTCCGCTCCGCCAGAACGAAGCCCGTTCAAACAACGTTTTTTGAACGGGCTTTATTGTTAAAGATGTAAGCAGTACGTTGTCCCCTTCGTCTAGAGGCCTAGGACATCACCCTTTCACGGTGAGTACAGGGGTTCGAATCCCCTAGGGGACGCCAGATTTCGGCGTCGTTCGAACAAACGACGCGCCGGCAGGAAGTAACCGACGCCTGCCAGGCAAGCAGCAAGACTGGAGCGGTAGTTCAGTCGGTTAGAATACCGGCCTGTCACGCCGGGGGTCGCGGGTTCGAGTCCCGTCCGCTCCGCCAAAAAATGAGAAAGCCCGCCTTGTGCGGGCTTTTTCATTTGTGTCGTCGATTGCGCCCGCTGGCGGGCGCGTGACTGCGGAGCGGAGGAAGCCGCCTGCGCGGCTTCCGGCGGGACTCGAAGGGATGCGCGTGCACGCGCATCCGCGGCCTGCGGGATGTAGGCGAGTCCCGTCCGCTCCGCCAAAAAATGAGAAAGCCCGCCTTGTGCGGGCTTTTTCATTTGTGTCGTCGATTGCGCCCGCTGGCGGGCAGCGTGACTGCGGAGTGGAGGAAGTCGCCTGCGCGGCTTCCGGCGGGACTCGAAGGGATGCGCGTGCACGCGCATCCGCGGCCTGCGGGATGTAGGCGAGTCCCGTCCGCTCCGCCAAAAAATGAGAAAGCCCGCCTTGTGCGGGCTTTTTCATTTGTGTCGTCGGTTGCGCCCATCCCGCATCATGTACCTCGTCGCTACGAGAAATTCGCGATTGCATCCCCGCGCGACTGCGCTATCGTGGCGGGATGCGTTCTTGACCCCTGCGTGATGCTCGATCCGACCGACCTGCGACTCCTGTATCAGCTCCGGCCCGCGGAGCCCGGCGATTTCCCGTTCGCCGAAGCGCTGACGCACGGCAACATGGGCGGCTACTACAAGCGCCATGGACTCGTGTGGCGCAGCGACCTGTTCTACGCGAGCTGGCGCGAATCCGAAAACTTCATCCTCGAGGCGGACGGCGAGCGCATCGGCGTGCTGCGCGTGACCGAAGAAGGCGATTCGCTGCACATCCGCGACGTGCAAATCGCGGCCGGCCATCGCGGGCAGGGCGCCGGCACCTACATGCTCGACATGTCCCACCGCTGGGCGCGTGCGCGCGGGCTGCACGAACTGCAGTTGCGCGTGTTCGTCGACAATCCCGCCGCGCGTCTTTACCAGCGCATGGGCTACCAGGTCGCCGGGCCGCGGCTCGCGCAACTTGGCTCGATTCGTCACATGGTGCGGTCGGTCTGAAGGGCTGACGATCCGCCGCGCGCGATCAACGAGCAGCGTCGATCGCGTTGTCGTCAGACGTTTCGTTTTCCGTGAGGCCGCCTTCGGCGCCGCGATGCTCGTAGCCGCGCAGCATGAACGCGCGCGGGCTTTGACCGAATGCGCGGCGGAACATCGCCGAGAACGCGCTCTGGCTCTGGTAGCCGAGTTCGCGTGCGATATGTGACAGCGGGCGCCCCTGGTTCAACAGCGGGATCGCGCGCGCCAGCAGCGCCTGTTGGCGCCACTGCGAAAAGCTCACGCCCAGTTCCTGCTTGAAGAGCCGCGAAATCGTGCGCGTGCTCGCGCCGACCTCGCTCGCCCAGTGTTCGAGCGACTCCGCATGCGCCGGGTGCGCGAGCACCGATTCGCACAGCATGCGCAGCCGCTTCTCGTCGGGCATCGGCACCGCGAGCGGCAACGGTTCGGCGTGACTCAGCTCGTCGAGCACGAGCCCGCACAGCAGGCGCTCGCGTGCGGCGCTCAGGTCGCGTGCGTCGAGCGCGACGATCAGTTCGCGCAGCAGTCCCGTCACTTCGACGACGCGGCACGCGTCGAGCCCGTCCGGCACGATCGACTCGTCGATATACAGTGTGCGCAAATACGCCTCTTCGACGATCACGACCTCGTGCGTCACGTGCGGCGGCACCCAGATCGCGCGGGACGGCGGCACCATCCACGTCGTGCCGGTCGTCGCGACGCGCAGCACGCCGCGCGACGCGTACGCGAGCTGCGCCCACGCATGCGTGTGCAGCGGGATGCGGCGGCCGGCATCGACCTGCCGTGCGCGAACGCGCATCGGATGGACAGCGGTCGGCGCGAATTCGGGCGGGATGTCGATGACGTCGTACGGGTTCGATGCGTCGGCTTGGACGGGCGGATTCATGGACGGTTCGGGCAGCGCGGCGGCGATGCCGTTATTTTAGAAGGCGCAGCGCGTGCGCATGCGGCGGTTTTTCGGGCGATCATGCCGTGTTCAAATGAACTTTGTATGGGCGCCGGCGATTCCCGGGCGGCGGCCCGCGGCCGAGTGTGCCGGCGGGTTCGAACCATCGGGCCGGTAGCGTGGTCTATCGATGCAGGCGCATTTTCATGTGAATCGCGCGAGAACACGGCAATCACGAATCGAAGAGGAGAACCACGATGCGCTACGTATTCGTCTATGGCACCTTGCGAGCCGGACAGGCCAACGACATCGGCCATGCGGCCGCACGGCACGGCATCGCGGCACCGACGCTGCTGGGCGCTGCCGCGCTGCCGGGCGAGCTGTACGATTTCGGCACGTACCCGGGGATGATCGCCGGGCCGGCGACCGACAAGTCGCTGGTCTGGGGCGACGTCTACGAGGTCGACGAGCAGCTCGTCCCGGTGCTCGACGAGATCGAGCGCGTCTATCCGGGCGTCGACTCGCTCTTCAAGCCGGAAGAGGTGACGGTCGAGCTCGGTGGCCGGCAATACGTGTGCCTGTATTATCCGATCGCCGCGCATGCGGTCGCCGGGCGTCCGCGCATCGCGTCGGGCGACTGGGTTCAGCACCGGCGCGAGCAGGAAGCCGCCTGAGCGGGCCGGCGGCAGCCGGCTTCGCTGCAAAAGAAAAAGCGCCCCGCGGGACGCTTTTTTCATGCGGTCATCGCATGCGACGGGCGGCGGCGCGTGAGGCAGCCGCCCGTCGCTGCGTGCCGCGTCGTCAGATTTCCTCGTACAGCGGCAGCGTCAGGAATTCGGTGAAGCCTTCCGACGTCGACATCTGTTCGAAGATGGCCGCGGCGCGCTCGTACGGCTGCGTGTTGCCGCCGACGGAACGCTTCACGTTGTCGAGCTCGGCCTTCGTGTACTCGCGAACGAGTTCCGCCGTGACCTTGCGGCCGTCGTCGAGCACGCCCTTCGGCGAGCGGATCCACTGCCACACCTGCGAGCGGGAGATCTCGGCCGTGGCCGCGTCTTCCATCAGGTTGTGGATCGGCACGCAGCCGTTGCCGTCGAGCCACGCACCGAGGTAGTGGATGCCGACGTTGATGTTGTTGCGCAGGCCCGCTTCGGTAATCGGCGCTTCCGGCTGGAAGTCGAGCAGGTTCTTGCCTTCGACCTGCACGTCGTCGCGCTGCTTCGCGATCTGGTTCGGCTTGTCGCCGAGCACCTTGACGAACTCTTCCATCGCGATCGGCACGAGGCCCGGGTGCGCGACCCAGCCGCCGTCGTAGCCGTCGGTCGCGTCACGGGCCTTGTCCGAGCGCACGCCGCCCATCGCCTTTTCGTTCGCTTCCGGATCGTTCTTGATCGGAATCAGCGCAGCCATCCCGCCGATCGCCGGCGCGTTGCGCTTGTGGCAGGTCTTCAGCAGCAGCAGCGCGTACGCGCGCATGAACGGCACCGTCATCGTGATCTTCGAACGGTCGGCGAGACAGAAGTCGCGGTCGTTCTTGAACTTCTTGATCGCCGAGAAGATGTAGTCCCAGCGGCCGGCGTTCAGTCCCGAGCTGTGTTCGCGCAGCTCATACAGGATCTCGTCCATCTCGAACGCGGCAAGGATCGTCTCGATCAGCACCGTCGCGCGGATCGTGCCGCGCGGTACGCCAACCGCTTCCTGCGCGGCGACGAAGATGTCGTTCCACAGGCGCGCCTCGAGATGGCTTTCCATCTTCGGCAGGTAGAAGTACGGGCCCGAACCGCGCGCGATCAGCTCCTTCGCGTTGTGGAACAGGAACAGCGCGAAATCGAAGATGCCGCCGGACACGCGCTGGCCGTCGACCGTCACGTGCTTCTCGTCGAGGTGCCAGCCGCGCGGACGCACGATCAGCGTCGCGACCTTGTCGTTCAACTTGTACGACTTGCCGTTCTGCTCGAGCGAGATCGTGCGGCGCACCGCGTCCTTCAGGTTGATCTGGCCATCGATCTGGTTCGTCCAGCTCGGTGCATTCGAATCCTCGAAGTCCGTCATGTACGAATCGGCGCCCGAGTTCAGCGCGTTGATGATCATCTTGCGCTCGACGGGGCCCGTGATCTCGACACGGCGGCATTGCAGGTCGGCCGGCAGCGACGCGACCTTCCAGTCGCCTTCGCGGATCGACTTCGTCTCGGCCAGGAAGTCGGGGCGCTCGCCCGCGTCGAGGCGCTTCGTGCGCTCGACACGCGCCTGCAGCAGCGTCTGGCGGCGCGGTTCGAACGTGCGATGCAGCGCCGCGACGAGTTCCAGTGCTTCGGGCGTCAGGATCGCTTCGTAACCCGGCTTGATTTCGCCGGTGATCGTCATGCCTTGCGGCAGCGTGATCGGGGTGCTCATGAGTCTCATCTCCTTGGTCGGTCAGTTGCGGTTTCGGTGAAGGGGGAAGGCGGCAGCGCTGCGAACGTCATGCACCCGGGCTGGGGCGCGTGCGGTTTGCGGGCTTGCCGGACGGAGCCGGGGTGGCGAGGAATGCGAGCAGGTCGGCCATGCCGGTGCCCGTGCCGTCGGGCGGCGCGCCGAGTTCCTCGGCGGGCGCGCCCGTGCGGTTGAGCCAGAACGTCGTGTAGCCGAACCAGACGGCGCCGGCGACGTCCCAGGCGTTCGACGACACGAACACGATGCTGCGCGGGTTCGACGCGAACGCGGCGGTGCCGAGTGCGTAGGCGGCCGGACTCGGCTTGTACGCACGCACGGTGTCGGCCGACAGCACGCGATCGAACAGCCCGGACATGCCGGCGCTCTTGATCGCGATGTCGAGCATCTGCGGGGTGCCGTTCGACAGGATCCCGAGTGGCGGGCGCGGCTCGAGCGCGCGCAGCTTGCGCAGCGCGGGCACGGTGTCGGGATAGGTGGACAGGCACGCGTATTCGTCCATCAGCCGCTTCTCGGCCGCGCTGTTCAGCGCGAGCCCGAGCCGGCGCGCGGCGAACCGCAGCGCGTCGAGCGTGATGTCCCGGAACGGGCGATAGCGCGCGCCGGCCGGATCGGCGAGCGTGCGCAACTGCGAGTATTCGATTTGCTTGCGTCGCCACAGCTGCGACAACCGTTCCCCGTGTCCGGGAAACATTTGCTCCGCCGCGGCCAGGACCGCACGCACGTCGAACAACGTGCCGAATGCGTCGAAGAGGATTGCGTCGGGAGAGGAGAGTGTCGTTGTGGCCGACATAGCCTTGCACTCCAGTTTCAGAGGTCGGATCGATTCTATTCGTGATCGTATGGTCTAAAAAAGACGCTATTCATCACTTGATCTTTTACTTTCATATACCTAATCTTGACGGCTTAAGCGATTTGAAGGGCGGCCGTGCCGTCCTTGCGACTCATGGACCGGTTCAAACAGATCGAAACGTTCGCCGCGGTCGCGGCAAAAGGCAGCCTGTCGGCGGCCGCGCACGCGGAAGGCGTCGCGCCGGCGATCATCGGCCGCCGCCTCGACGCGCTCGAGGAGCGGCTCGGCGTGAAGCTGCTGGTGCGCACGACGCGCAAGCTCACGCTGACGTTCGAGGGCTCGGCGTTCCTCGAGGATTGCCAGCGGATCATCAACGACATGCAGAACGCGGAGGCGAGCGTGTCCGCCGGTGGCGTCAAGGCGAGCGGCCACCTGCGGATTTCCGCGCCGGCCGGCTTTGGCCGGCGGCACGTCGCGCCGCTCGTGCCCGAATTCAGCGTCGGGCATCCGGACGTGTCGGTCACGCTCGACCTGTCCGACCGGATGGTCGACCTCGTCAACGAGGGGTTCGATTGCGCGGTGCGGCTCGGCGAGTTGCCCGATTCGTCGCTCGTGTCGCTGAAGCTCGGCGAGAATCGCCGCGTATGTGTTGCGTCGCCCGCGTATCTGGCGCGGCGCGGCACGCCGGTCACGCTCGCGGAGCTGGCGCGGCACAACTGCCTCGCGCTTGCGGCGAACGCGAACCAGCAGCGCGGCTGGGCATTCCAGGAGGACGACAAGGTCGTGTCGATCCGCGTGAACGGCACGATGGAATGCTCGGACGGTGCGGTGTTGCACGAGTGGTGCCTCGAAGGCCATGGTCTTGCATGGCGCTCGTGGTGGGAGGTCGGCGACGACATCGCGGCCGGCCGGCTCGTCAGCGTGCTCGACGCGTTCGCCGCGCCGCCGATCGGCATTCACGCGGTGTTTCCGCAGCGCCGGCACCTGCCGTTGCGCGTGCGCCTGTTTCTCGATTACCTGAAGCACACGTACGAGCAGCCCGGCTATTGGGGCGAGTAGGCCACGCACGCCCGCGCGTTTCCGATATGAGGGCGAACCCGCTGCCGGTGCCGGTCGGGCGATTTCGCGCACTACAATCGTAGGAGGCATCTCCGATGCGTCGCGAACGGTCCGGACGGGATCGCGGCACGCGGCGTGCGATTGACGAAGGAGGGCGCGATGTTCCGGCACATCCTCGTTCCAACCGACGGTTCCGAACTGTCGCAGAAGGCGATCGACGGCGCGATCGACCTGGCACGCGCGGTCAGCGCGCGCGTGACGGCCTATGCGTGCCTGCCGCAGTACCCGTACTCGCCGTTTTCCGAAGTGATCATCGAGCCGCCCGCCGATTTCCGCGCGCGCAGCGAACGCGAGGCGCGCGCGCATCTCGACGAGGTCGAGGCGGCCGCGAGGGCGGCCGGCGTCGTCTGCGACACGTGGACGAGCGTCCATCCGTCGCCGTATCTCGGCATCATCGAGGCGGCCGAACGCGGCGGCTGCGACGTGATCTTCATGGCGTCCCACGGACGCCGCGGGCTCGGCAGCCTGCTGATCGGCAGCGAGACGCAGCGCGTGCTGACCCATACGAAAATTCCGGTGATCGTTTATCGGTAGGGCGGGCTGCTCGGGCAGCGTCGCAAAAAAGGGCGCGCCGGACGAAGCCGGCGCGCATCGTTGCAGGCGGCCCGCAGGCCGCGCGGCCGGTCGCGCGATCAGCATCGCGCGCCTGCCGTCTCCTCCCTGATTGTTGTCCGGTGGCCGGTGCCGCGCCGTGACGAGGCGAGCACCGGCGTGACGCTTGCGCGTGTTACGCGACTTTCTTGCCGTCGAAGAACTGTTCGTCTTCGGTCGAGCCGTGCAGTGCGGTCGTCGACGCTTCGCGCTCGACCGTCTGCGTCACCGCGTCGAAGTAGCCGGTGCCGACTTCACGCTGGTGCTTGACGGCCGTGAAGCCCTTGTCGGCTGCCGCGAACTCCGCCTGCTGCAGTTCGACGAACGCGCTCATCTGCGTGCGGGCATAGCCGTGCGCAAGGTTGAACATCGAGTAGTTCAGCGCATGGAAGCCGGCCAGCGTGATGAACTGGAACTTGTAGCCCATCGCGCCGAGTTCCTTCTGGAACTTCGCGATCGTCGCGTCGTCGAGGTTCTTCTTCCAGTTGAACGACGGCGAGCAGTTGTACGACAGCAGCTTGCCCGGGAACTGCTTGTGGATCGCTTCCGCGAACTTCTTCGCGTACTCGAGATCGGGCTTGCCCGTTTCGCACCAGATCAGGTCGGCGTACGGCGCATACGCGAGGCCGCGCGAGATCGCCTGCCCGAGGCCCGGCTTCGTGCGGAAGAAGCCTTCCACCGTGCGCTCGCCCGTCAGGAACGGCTTGTCGTTGTCGTCGACGTCGGACGTGATCAGGTCGGCCGCTTCCGCGTCGGTCCGCGCGACCAGCACGGTCGGCGTGCCCATCACGTCGGCCGCGAGGCGTGCGGCCGACAGCTTCGCGACGGCTTCGCGCGTCGGCACGAGCACCTTGCCGCCCATGTGGCCGCACTTCTTCACCGACGCGAGCTGGTCCTCGAAGTGGACGCCCGATGCGCCGGCCTCGATCATCGCCTTCATCAGTTCGAACGCGTTCAGCACGCCGCCGAAACCGGCTTCCGCGTCGGCGACGATCGGTGCGAAGAAGTCGACATAGCCTTCGTCGCCCGGGTTCTTGCCTTCCGACCACTGGATCTGGTCGGCGCGCGTCAGCGTGTTGTTGATGCGCTTCACGACGAGCGGCACCGAGTTCGCCGGGTACAGCGACTGGTCCGGGTACATTTCGCCCGCGACGTTCGCGTCGCCGGCCACTTGCCAGCCGGACAGGTAGATGGCCTTCAGGCCGGCCTTCACCTGCTGCATCGCCTGGTTGCCGGTCAGCGCGCCGAGTGCGTTGACGAACGGCTCGTGGTTGATGAGGCTCCACAGCTTTTCCGCGCCGCGCTTGGCCAGCGTGTGCTCGATCGGGACCGAGCCGCGCAGGCGGACCACGTCCTCAGCCGAATAGCCGCGTTTGATGCCTTTCCAGCGCGGGTCGGTTTCCCATTGCTTTTGCAGTTCCTGTGCCTGTTGCTGACGCGACATGATGAGCTCCTTGATGCGGTGTGTTGCCGAATGTGCCGAATCTGACGGGTGTGATGCCGTTCGCGAAGCGGGGTGCGGGGCATTCCGTTTCGCGAAGTCTTGTATAAGAGTCTAGGCAAATCGACAGGCACGAAACAGGGGGCTTTTCCGGGGATCGGGTAAATTTTTAAGTGTTTTAAATCAAGTGCTTGTATTTTTGATTTCGGGATAAGAAATGCATTTTCCCATCCCGCAATCACACGGGTTGTGCCGTGCAACATGATTTTTTACGACGCAAAAAAATTTTCCGCATCGTGAAATGTGGGGCGGGGCGAAAAAAAACCGGCGCAGGTGCGCCGGTTGGCTGGATGGGTGGGCCCATCCGTGGGGCGGCGGCGAAGCGCCGCCCGTGCGTGCTTACGACGCGGAGTTGCTGCGACGCGGGCCGCCGCTGCGCTGACCGTCGCGACGCGGGCCGCCGTCACGGCTGCCACTCGGCTTGCCGCTCCAGCCGCCGCCATTGCCGCCGCCGTAGCTGCGGCCGTTACCGTTGCCGTTGCCGCCATAACCGCCGCCCGGCTTGCCGCCGAAACGTCGACCACCGCCGTTACCGCCGCCCGGACGGCCGCGGCCGCCGTTGCCGCCGTTACGCGGGGGCGCCTTGCGCGGCTCGAAACCTTCGACCACGTTGACCGGCAGCGGCGAGCGCACGAAGCGCTCGATGCGCTTGAGCGCGCCTTGCTCGGCGTGGTGCACGAGGCTCACCGCCGTGCCCGAACGGCCTGCACGGCCGGTACGGCCGATACGGTGGACGTAGTCTTCCGCGAACTTCGGCAGGTCGTAGTTGAACACGTGCGTGATGCCCGGGATGTCGATGCCGCGTGCCGCGACGTCGGTGGCCACCAGCACGCGCACGCGGCGCTCGCGCAGCGCACGGATCGTGCGGTTACGCGCGCCTTGCGGCAGGTCGCCGTGCAGCGCAGCCGATTCGAAGCCTGCGTCGGCGAGACGGCCGGCGAGCTGGTCGGCGTCGATCTTGGTCGCCGTGAAGATGATCGCCTGGTCGAGCGCGTCGTCGCGCAGCAGGTGATCGAGCAGGCGATCCTTGTGGTCGCGGTCGTCGACGTAGTGCACGGTCTGCGCGATGTTGGCGCGCGACTCGAGGCGCTGCTGGATCTCGATGCGTTCCGGATCCTTCAGCAGGCGGCCCGTCAGCGAACCGATCTTGCCGTCGAGCGTGGCCGAGAACAGCATCGTCTGGCGCGACTCGGGCGTGGCGGCGACGATCGTTTCGATGTCTTCGATGAAGCCCATGTCCAGCATGCGGTCGGCTTCGTCGAGCACGAGCATCTTCAGTTCGGACAGGTCGATACGGCCGCGCTCGAGGTGATCGAGCAGACGGCCCGGCGTGGCGACCAGGATTTCCGGGTTCTTCGCGAGCAGCATCAGCTGCTGTCCGTAGGCGACGCCGCCGAGGATGCTGACCGTGCGCAGGCGCTTCAGGTGCTTGCCGTACGTCGATGCGGCCGTGGTGACCTGCATCGCGAGTTCACGGGTCGGCGTCAGCACGAGCAGGCCCGGGCGCGCGACGGGTTGCGGGCGGCGCGCACGGCGGTCGCCCTGGTTCGGTTCACGCGGCGCGCGCGGTTGCTGCGCCAGCGTCTTCTGGAGCTGCGCGAAACGTTCGATCGCGGGCAGCATGAATGCGGCGGTCTTGCCCGAACCGGTCGGGCTCGACACCAGCAGGTCGCGGCCGGCGATGCCGGCCGGAATCGCGCGCTGCTGGACCGGCGTCGGCTTCACATAGCCGGCGGCCTCCAGCGCGGAGACGATCTCCGGCGACAACCCGAGCGACGCGAAGCTCGGCTCGTCCGACGCCGGTTCGACCGCGGCCGGTACGGCGGCGTCGTCGAGACCGAGCGCCTGGTCGGCGATCGCGTTGAGCGGGCTGGAGTTGATGCTCGAAGTCATAACAATCCTTGAAACACAGTGGGTGAAACGTCGGCGCCAATCGCGCATACCCAAGTCGTCGGATTCAGCGAGCAAATCGGGAAACGGGTGCAATCCGCCGAACCGTCGGCGGATGAGGCATTAGAAGCTGTTTTGGGTGCGGCGCGCTTCAGGAGCGGGGCCGCCAGCCTGATAAGTGACGACCGCGAGGGTCGAAGCAGGAGGGGACAGGTTCTAAACCGGATTGGAGCTTAACGCTACGAGGCGTCTGGCCGGAACGGCATGCGAGCCGAGCGCGGGAGGTGACGCAGGCAGCATTATAAAGAAATTTGCTGCGCTGCGCCACTGATTTGATTGCCTATTGCGGCGGCGGTCGATCCGGTCAGGAAGCCGTGCCGTTTTTCAACGATTCGACGAGTTCGACGTACTGTTGCTTTGCCGCATCCGAGGACGTGCCCTTCAGCGCGTCCCACGCGTCGTACTTGTATTTGCCGACGATGTCGGTAAAGCCCGGCTTGTCGCCGTGTGCATCGCCGTCGGTTGCCTGCTTGAAGAGCGCGTACAGGCGCAGCAGGGTCAGGTTGCCCGGGCGTTCGGTCAGTTGCTTGACGTCGATCTGGGCCTGGTCGAATTGGGCGGTGAGTTCGCTCATCGGGTGTCTCCGTAAGGGTTTCAGGTCGGGCGATCTTAACAAGCGGACCGCCGCGCGGGGTCGAGCGATCCTTCCAAACCGCCGTCGGTGCCGCGCAAGCGCACGGATCGGTCCCGATCGCCCGTGGGAGCGGGGCGCCGCATTACAATGTCGGCCATGACGCAAACAGTGCTCCTCGCCATCGATACGTCGACCGAATACTGCTCGGTCGCGCTGCTGCGCTCGGCCCATGCCGATGACGCCGTTTCCTCCCCCCAAACCTGGGTCCGCCACGAACCGACGGGCGCCGTGTCGAGCACGCGCGTGCTGCCGGCGATCCAGGAACTCTTCGCCGAATCCGGGCTGACGCTCGCCGATTGCGACGCGATCGCGTTCGGCGCGGGCCCTGGCTCGTTCACGGGCCTGCGCACCGCGACGGGCATTACGCAGGGCCTCGCATTCGGCGGCGGGTTGCCGGTCGTGCCGATCGGCACGCTGCTCGCCTGCGCCGAGCACGCGCGGCTGCGCGCGCCCGGCACGACCCGCGTGCTGGCCGCGCTGGACGCGCGGATGGACGAAGCCTACTGGGCCGATTTCGAATGGGACGTCGATGCCGGCGACTGGCGCACGCTGCATCCGGCTTCGCTCGATGCGCCGGGCGCCGTCGGCGTGCCCGATGTGCCGTTCACACTCGCGGGCAATGCGGCCGCCGCGTTCGGCGCGCAGTTGCCGGCCGCGTCGCGTGCGGCCGTGATCGACAGCGACGCAATGCCGCATGCGCTGGCCGTCGCGCATGCCGCGCTGCGCGCGTTCCGCGCCGGGCGGACGGTGCCGGCCGATCAGGCCGCGCCTGAATACGTGCGCGACAAGGTCGCGCAAACGACCGCCGAGCGCGTCGCTGCACGGGCTGCGCAGACGGGCGGAGCGAAGGGATGACGGGTGTCTTGCTGAGCGACCGCTATCTGGCGCCGATGACGGACGCCGATCTCGACGAGGTCGTCGCGATCGAGCACGTCGCGTACGAATTTCCGTGGAGCCGCGGCAACTTCGAGGATTCGTTGCGCAACGGCTACCTGGGCGTGTGCCTGCGGCACGTGACGGGGTCGCTCGTCGGCTATTGCGTGCTGATGCCCGTGGTCGACGAGATGCACCTGCTGAACCTGTGCGTCGCGCCGCCTGCGCAGCATGCTGGCGCGGGCCTTGCGCTGCTGCGCGAGGCCGTGCGCATTTCGCGCGCGGAGCGGCTCGACGGCATGCTGCTCGAGGTACGGCCGTCCAATCCGCGCGCGATCCAGCTGTATGAGCGGTTCGGCTTCGTGACGATTGGCCGCCGCAAGAACTACTATCCGGCGAAGCATCGCAGCCGGGAGGACGCGATCGTGATGCGTCTGACGCTGAACAAGGACGAGGGGGACGCGCATGGCGTGGGCTGAAGCGGCGCTCGAGGAACTGGGCCTCGCGCAGATCTGGGTACGGCGCGGGCAGCGCGCGGATGAAGGCGCGGCAGCCGAAGCGCCCGTCGTGGCGCAAGCCGGCGCGGCGGACAGCGCCGCTGCCGGCGTGGACGATCGACAGGTGCGCCCGGCACGTAAGCCGGTGCAGGACGACAGGCCGGCGGCGGATGTGCGTGCCGCCGATGCTGCGCCGGCGCGCCGGGTTGTCGAGAGCGATCGCGCGCCCGCGCCGGTTGCCTCGGCCGACACGATGCCGCCGATGGACGATGCGCCGCCTGCCGGCGCCGACGATTTCGCGTGGTTCGACGCGGCGCCGCCGGGCGATCCCGTGCCCGTGCCGGCCGCCGAATCGCGCCCCGCCGGCACACCGGTTGCCGCGCTCGACTGGGATGCGCTGGCCGCGCGCGTGTCCGACTGCACGTTGTGCCGGCTGTGCGAGAAGCGGACCAACACCGTGTTCGGCGTCGGCGACCGCGAAGCCGACTGGATGCTGATCGGTGAAGCGCCGGGCGAAAACGAGGACAAGCAGGGCGAGCCGTTCGTCGGCCAGGCCGGCAAGCTGCTCGACAACATGCTGCAGTCGCTGTCGCTCAAGCGCGGCGACAACGTGTACATCGCGAACGTGATCAAGTGCCGCCCGCCCGGTAACCGCAACCCGGAGCCGGACGAGGTCGCGAGCTGTGAGCCTTATCTGCAGCGCCAGGTCGCGCTCGTGAAGCCGAAGCTGATCGTCGCGCTCGGCCGTTTCGCCGCGCAGACGCTGCTGAAGACGGACGCGAGCATCGCGTCGCTGCGCGGGCGCGTGCATGCGTACGAAGGCGTGCCGGTGATCGTCACCTATCATCCGGCGTACCTGTTGCGCAGCCTGCAGGACAAGTCGAAGGCGTGGGCCGACCTGTGCCTGGCGCGCGACACGTTCCAGCGCGCAGAGGGCGCCGACACGAGCGGGCCGGCCGGGCAATGACGACCGGCGCGGCGTACGCATTCGTCGATACGCTGCGCGACACCGCGGTGCGCGATCTGGGCTGGCTGCTGGCCAGCCCGAGCCTGCTGACCGCGGTGCCGGGCGCGCCGCTTGCGCGACCGTGGCCGGATGCGGCCGGACGGTCGGCCGTCGAGGCGTGGCTCGCCGCGCTCGATGCGCAGCCCGAGCCGCTGCATCGCGCGCTCGACGGGTTCCGGCCGACCCGGCTTGGCCGTTACGCGGAATGCCTGCTCGAATATTTCCTCACGCACGGCCCGTCGCTGCGGCTCGTCGCGGCCAATCTCCCGCTGCGCAGCAACGGCAGGACGCTCGGCGAAGTCGATTTCCTCGTCGATGCGCCGGACGGGCAGCGCCTGCACTGGGAGCTCGCGGTGAAGTGCTATCTATGCGCACCGGTGCACGACGGCGCGACGCTTGCCGACTTCGTCGGCCCCAATCTCGTCGACCGGTTCGACCGCAAGCGCAGCCGGCTGCTCGATCACCAGTTGCGGCTCGGTGAACACGACGGCTTTGCGCGGCTCGGCTATGGCGCGCCTGCCGACGCGCAGATGTTCATCAAGGGCTGGCTGTTCTATCCGCACGGCGCGCCGTTGCCGCCGGTGTCAGTCGAAATCACGTCGGATCATCCCCATGGATTCTGGCTGACGCACGCGCAGTGGCCGGCGTGGGCGGCCGCGCAGCGTGCCGGTGTTGCGTGGAGCGTGTTGCCGCGGCTGGCGTGGCTCGCGCCGCGGCGGGTTGCCGCCGACGCAGGCTTCGAACCCGAACCGCTGGCGGCTGCGCTGGAACTGCCGCCCGTGTTGACGACGCGCGAGGCGCCTGCGCTGATCGGCATCCATGAACAGGGCAGCGACGGCACGTGGCGCGAAAGGGCGCGCGGCTTCGTCGTGCCCGACGATTGGCCGGCGCGCGCGCAGGCGTTCGCCGCGCAGGATCACTGACGCCGCGTCAGCGGGTGGGTGCTTACCACCAGCGATGGAAGTGATGGACGGGGCCGACGCCGTGTCCGACGTCGAGGTGGCCGCTCGCGGCGATCGCGCCGGTCAGGTAGGTCTTGGCTTCGCGCACTGCGCTTTCGAGGTCGGGCTGCTGCGGCAGCAGGGCGGCGATCGCCGACGACAGCGTGCAGCCGGTGCCGTGCGTGTTGCTGACCGGCACGCGCGCACCGTCGAGCCGCACGGTGCGTGCCGCTTCGACGAGCCAGTCGGGGCTGGCGGACGCGTCGGGCAAGTGGCCGCCTTTCATCAGCACCGCGCGCGCGCCCGTCCGTAGCAACGCCTGGCCTTGCCGGACCATGTCGTCCTCGGTGTTGGCGGGTGCATCGTCCAGCAGCGCGGCCGCTTCGGGCAGGTTCGGCGTGACGACCGTCGCGAGCGGCAGCAGCGCGTCGCGCAGCGCCTCGACCGCGTCGGGCGCGAGCAGTGCGTGCGAGCTCTTCGAGATCATCACCGTGTCGAGCACGACGAAGCGCGGCGTGTAACGCCGCAGCGCGTCGGCCACCGCGTGGACGATCGCCGCGTTCGCGAGCATGCCGATCTTGACCGCATCGATGCGGATGTCGTCGAACACCGCGTCGAGCTGCGCGGTAACGAACGCGGCGTCCGGCGCATGCACGCCCGTCACGCCGCGCGTGTTCTGCGCGGTCAGCGCGGTGATCACGCTGGCGCCGTACGCGCCGAGCGCGGAAAAGGTCTTCAGGTCGGCCTGGATGCCTGCGCCGCCGCCCGAATCGGAGCCGGCGATCGTCAGGATGTTGGGTATCGGGTGCGTCATGAGGGCAACGCGCCGGTTCGAAGACCGGCGCCGGCGGACGGAAACGGAGAGTGTAGCGTCAGTGCCGCGATTCGCCGATCAGTGCGACCGAGTCGAACTTACGCTGGTTCGCCTGGTGGCGGCGCATCACGAGCCACATCGTCAGGCAGACGAACGTGCCGAACAGCACGATCACGACGCCGACCGGCACGTCGAGCCACACGAGCACCGCGTACAGGCACAGCATCACGAGCACCGACAGGTTCTCGTTGAAGTTCTGCACCGCGATCGAGTGGCCGGCCGACAGCAGCACGTGGCCGCGATGCTGCAGCAGCGCGTTCATCGGCACGACGAAGTAGCCTGACAGCGCGCCGACGCACATCAGGAAGATGTACGCGATGATCAGGTAGACAGGCATGCGCAGGTGGCCGAAGTGCACGGCCCAGTGCGGCGGGAACAGGTCGCGCGTGTAGAACGCCATCAGCATCACCGCGATACCCATGATGATGCCGACGGGCAGCACGGACAGCGACTTCTTCAGCGGGATGCGTGCGGCGGCGGCGATCGCACCGGCCGCGACGCCGACCGCGACCACGGCCTGCAGGATCGCGCCTTCCGACAGCGACATGCCGAGCGACACCTCGGCCCACTTCAGCACGATGAACTGCAGCGTCGCGCCGGCGCCCCAGAACAGCGTCGTGACGGCCAGCGAGATCTGGCCGAGCTTGTCACGCCACAGCACCATGAAGCAGTCGGCGAAATCCGTGAGGAGCTTGACCGGGCCGCGCTCCTGCTTCGGGTAGCGGGCGCCCGTATCGGGAATGCGCAGGTTGAACAGCGCGGCAATTACGTAGATCGCCATGATGATCGCCATCGCCGCTTCGGCGGGCGTGCTGATCCAGCTGGGCGTGTGCGCGATCACGTGCGATGCGATGTGCGGGCTGATCAGCGCGCCGCCGAGCACGGTGCCGAGGATGATCGAGCTGACGGTCGTGCCTTCGATCCAGCCGTTCGCGGCGACCAGCCGGTCAGCCGGCAGCAGCTCGGTGAGAATTCCGTATTTGGCGGGCGAGTAGGCCGCGGCACCGAAGCCGACGATCCCGTACGCGATCAGCGGATGGGCGCCGAACAGCATGATCATGCAACCGACCACCTTGATCGAGTTGGTGATGAACATCACGCGGCCCTTCGGGCGCGAATCCGCGAACGCACCGACATACGCCGCCAGCACCACGTACGACAACACGAAGAACAGCTTCAGCAGCGGTGTCATCCAGTTGGGGGCGTGGAGATCTTTCAGCAGGGCGATGGCGGCGATGAGGAGCGCATTGTCGGCCAGCGACGAGAAAAACTGCGCGGCCATGATGGTGTAAAAACCTTTTTTCATCTGATGCGATGCTTTCGTCGCTGCGGCAGGGCCGCGTAGGCCGCCTGGTATGCGATCGGCTTATTCCGTTCGAAATGGGTTGTGCGCACGGCTTTATAACATGAAAATACGCCAATTCGGACTAGCAAGATTCCCCGATCGTTCCGCAAATTGTCGGCTTCGGTGCTCAAAAGGCGCGGTAAGCTGATGATTCGCAAGCGTCTTTACGAAAATTTCCCATGCCGCGCCCGATCTCCGCCACCATCCACACCGCCGCTCTCGCGAACAATCTCTCCGTCGTCCGCCGATTTGCCGGCCCGTCCAAGGTCTGGGCGGTCGTCAAGGCCAACGCGTACGGCCACGGTCTCGCCCGGGCGTTTCCGGGCCTGCGCGGCACCGACGGCTTCGGCCTGCTCGACCTCGACGAGGCCGTGAAGCTGCGCGAGCTCGGCTGGGCCGGCCCGATCCTGCTGCTCGAAGGCTTCTTCCGTTCGACCGACATCGACGTCATCGACCGTTACAGCCTGACGACGACGGTCCACAACGACGAGCAGATGCGGATGCTGGAAACGGCGCGGCTGTCGAAGCCCGTCAACGTGCAGCTCAAGATGAACAGCGGGATGAACCGGCTCGGCTACGTGCCGGAAAAATACCGTGCGGCGTGGGAGCGCGCCCGCGCGTGCCCCGGCATCGGCCAGATCACGTTGATGACCCATTTTTCGGATGCAGACAACGAGCGTGGCGTCGCCGAGCAGCTCGCGACCTTCGAGCGCGGCGCGGAAAGCATCGCCGGCGCGCGCAGCCTTGCGAATTCGGCGGCCGTACTGTGGCATCCGGATACGCACTTCGACTGGGTGCGGCCGGGCATCGTGCTGTACGGCGCGTCGCCGTCCGGGCTGTCGGCCGATATCGCCGACACCGGGCTGAAGCCCGCGATGACGCTTGCGTCCGAGCTGATCGCCGTGCAGACGATCGCGAAGGGCCAGGCGATCGGCTATGGCTCGACGTTCTCCGCGCAGGCGCAGATGCGGATCGGCGTCGTCGCGTGCGGCTACGCGGACGGCTATCCGCGCGTCGCGCCCGAAGGCACGCCGGTGATCGTCGACGGCATCCGTACGCGGATTGTCGGCCGCGTGTCGATGGACATGATTACCGTCGACCTGACCCCGTGCCCGCAGGCCGGTGTCGGTGCGCGCGTCGAGCTGTGGGGCAACGCGCTGCCGATCGACGACGTCGCGCGCCATTGCGGGACGATCGGTTACGAGCTGATGTGCGCGGTCGCCGGCCGCGTGCCCGTGCGAGCGGAATAAGGGCGTCGCGCGTGGCCAAACAGAAAACCGTTTATGTCTGCAGCGAGTGCGGCGGACAGACCCCGAAGTGGCAGGGCCAGTGCCCGTCGTGCCAGGCGTGGAACACGCTGGTCGAATCGGTCGCCGAAGCGCCGGCTGCCCATCGTTTCCAGTCGCTCGCGAAGCGTGCGCCCGTGCAGCGTCTCGTCGACATCGAGGCGGCCGACGTGCCGCGCTTCTCGACCGGCATCGGTGAATTCGACCGCGTGCTGGGCGGCGGGCTGGTCCCGGGCGGCGTCGTGCTGATCGGCGGCGATCCGGGCATCGGCAAGTCGACGCTGCTGCTGCAGTCGCTTGCAGACATCGCGAGCGAGCGGCGCGCGCTCTATATCAGCGGCGAGGAATCGGCCGCGCAGATCGCGTTGCGCGCGCAACGGCTTGCGCTGCTCGACAGCGGTGCGCCGGCGGACGAACTGAAGCTGCTCGCCGAGATCCAGCTCGAGAAGATCCAGGCCGCGATCGATACGGAACGGCCGGATGTGGCCGTGATCGACTCGATCCAGACCGTCTATTCGGAAGCGCTCACATCGGCGCCGGGCTCGGTCGCGCAGGTGCGCGAATGCGCGGCGCAGCTCACGCGGATCGCGAAACAGTCGGGCACCGCGATCATCATGGTCGGGCACGTGACGAAGGAAGGCAATCTGGCCGGCCCGCGCGTGCTCGAGCACATCGTCGACACCGTGCTGTACTTCGAAGGCGACACGCATTCGTCGTTCCGGCTCGTGCGCGCGTTCAAGAACCGCTTCGGCGCGGTCAACGAACTCGGCGTGTTCGCAATGACGGAGCGCGGGCTGCGCGGCGTCGCGAATCCGTCCGCACTGTTCCTGTCGCAGCACGAGCAGGTCGTGCCCGGCTCATGCGTGCTCGTTACACAGGAGGGCACGCGGCCGCTGCTCGTCGAAGTCCAGGCGCTCGTCGACACCGCGCACGTGCCGAACCCGCGCCGGCTCGCAGTCGGCCTCGAACAGAACCGGCTCGCGATGCTGCTCGCGGTGCTGCACCGTCATGCGGGCATCGCGTGCTTCGACCAGGACGTGTTCCTCAACGCCGTGGGCGGCGTGAAGATCACCGAGCCGGCCGCCGACCTCGCGGTGCTGCTCGCGATCCATTCGTCGATGCGCAACAAGGCGCTGCCGAAGGGGCTGATCGTGTTCGGCGAAGTGGGGCTGGCAGGCGAGATCCGGCCGTCGCCGCGCGGGCAGGAGCGGCTGCGCGAGGCCGCGAAGCTCGGTTTCACGTCCGCGCTGATTCCGAAGGCGAATGCGCCGAAGCAGCCGATCGAAGGACTGAACGTGATGGCCGTCGATCGGCTCGAGCAGGCGATCGACCGTGTGCGCGATCTCGAGTGATCGGCCGTACAGGCACGCGGGCCGGGCCTGCCGGCGATCTGGCGCGTAATTCCCTGTAAAGAATATGTAGGCTTCTGTAACCCGCCGGACATTGCTTTTCCCTATCCTTTGCCGGATTGTCGAACCGCGCAATGCGAAGGGAACCTATGTTGAAATCGTATGGGGAAGCGCCGGGCGGACGCCTTTACAACCTGCGCGGCTGCCGCGTGTCGGAGCCGATTCGCCAGCCGTGGGGCGGCGGATGCCGGATCGTCGAATGGATCGACGACGACGGGCGCCTCGCGCGCAAGGTCGTGTCCGAGGACGTGACGGAAGCGGAAGTCGCTGACGCGATCCGGCAGCCGACCGAAGGGCGCCGGCACCTGATGGGCGACGACGAGCAGATGCCGCGCGATACGCTGCCGCGGCGCTGAGCCGGTGGTGCGGCGATTGGCCGAGCAGCGGCAATTCAATCAACAGGCCGGGCCAGTGTGCCCGGCCTTGTCGTATCCGGGCCCGGACAAGGCCCGGTGGGGTGTCGATCACCCGCGGCAGCCGGCGCGCCGTGCGCGCGTATCGGCCGCCGCGTTCAGCCTCAGCCGATCTGCTCGAGTTCTTCCTGCGCGGCGAGCCAGTCGGCCTCGACCGTCTCGAGGCGCGTGTTGATGTCGCCGAGCTTGCGGATCGCGTCGGTCAGCTCGGTCTTGCGCTCGGCTTCGTAGCTCGCCGGATCGGCGACGAACGCGTCGAGACGCGCCTTCTCCGTGTGCAGCGTCTCCATTTCCTTTTCGAGCTTCGTGATGCGCGTCTGCAGCGGCTTTTTCAGCACCGACAGACGTTGCCGTTCCTCGGCGGCCTGCCGCTTCTGATCCTTGCGGTTGGCCGCGGCGCCGGCGCCCGGCGAAGCCGCGCTGTCGGCCTTCGCGGCCGCGCGCTGCTCGGCCGCGTGCTGCAGCAGCCAGTCGCGGTAGTCGTCGAGGTCGCCGTCGAACGGTTGCAGCCGGTGCTTCGCGACCAGCATGAACTGATCGGTCGTCGCACGCAGCAGGTGGCGGTCGTGCGACACGAGGATCAGCGTGCCTTCGAACTGCGCGAGCGCCATCGTCAGCGCGTGGCGCGTTTCGAGGTCGAGGTGGTTCGTCGGTTCGTCGAGCAGGAGCAGGTTCGGCTTCTGCCAGATGATCAGCGCAAGCGCGAGGCGCGCTTTTTCGCCGCCCGAGAACGGGCCGACCGGGCTCGTCGCCATGTCGCCCGAGAAATTGAAGCCGCCGAGGAAGTCGCGCAGTTCCTGCTCGCGTGTATCGGGTGCGAGCCGCGCCAGATGCGCGAGCGGCGAATCGTCTTCACGCAGCGTTTCGAGCTGGTGCTGCGCGAAATAGCCGATCGTCAAACCCTTGCCGTCGCGGACGTGGCCCGACAGCGGCGCGAGCGTGCCGGCCAGCGTCTTGATCAGCGTCGACTTGCCCTGGCCGTTCGCGCCGAGCAGGCCGATGCGCTGGCCGTTCTGGATCGACAGCGCGACGCGCTCGACGATCGGGATTTCCGCGCCGCCGTCGGCGTGGTAGCCGCAGCGGACGTCTTCCATCACCATCATCGGGTTCGGCGCGGCGTCGGGCGTGCGGAATTCGAACGTGAACGGCGACGCGATGTGCGCGGGCGCGATCAGCTCCATCTTCTCGAGCGCCTTCATCCGGCTCTGCGCCTGCTTGGCCTTGGTCGCCTTGGCCTTGAAGCGGTCGACGAAGCTCTGCAGGTGCTCGATCGTCTTCTGCTGCTTTTCGTATGCGTTTTGCTGCAGCGCCAGTTGCTGCGCGCGCAGCACTTCGAACTGCGAGTAGTTGCCGCCGTAGCGCTTCACCTGGCGGTTTTCCAGGTGCAGCGTGACGTTACAGATCGAATCGAGGAATTCGCGGTCGTGCGAAATCACGACGAGGGTGCCGGGGTAGCGGTGCAGCCAATCCTCGAGCCAGACGATCGCGTCGAGGTCGAGGTGGTTCGTCGGTTCGTCGAGCAGCAGCAGGTCGGAACGGCACATCAGCGCCTGCGCGAGGTTCAGGCGCATGCGCCAGCCGCCGGAGAAGCTCGAGACGGATTCGCGCGTCTGCGCAAGCGTGAAGCCGAGGCCGAGCAGCAGCGCTTCGGCGCGGGCCGGCGCGGTGTAGCCGTCGGCGTCGGCGAACGCGGCGTGCGCGTCTGCTTCGGCGGCGCCGTCATGCGTGGCGGAAGCGGCGGCGATGCGCGCCTCGATCTCGCGCAGCGCGGCGTCGCCGTCGAGCGTGTAGTCGAGCGCCGAGCGGTCGACGGCGGGCGTTTCCTGCGACACATGGGCGATCCGCCACGACGGCGGCATCGAGAAATCGCCGGCGTCCGAGTGCAGCTCGCCACGCAGGACCGAGAACAGCGTCGACTTGCCGGCGCCGTTCGCGCCGATCAGGCCGGCTTTCTCGGCGGGATTGAGTACGAACGAGGTCGACTCGAACAGCGGCTTGGTGCCGCGCGCAAGGCTGAACTGATTGAAGCGGATCACGGCGGAAATGACTGGCCAAAACCGCTATTCTAGACTGCGAGCAGGTTGCGCCGGGCATTGGCCGCTCGACGGATGCCGCAACGGCGCAATTTCGCCTAGACTCCACGTCGATCCGGTTTCGTAAAAGGAGTGCCCGATGTCCACCCTGTATTCGTTCAGCGCAGAGACGCTCGCCGGCGCGCCGGCCCCGCTCGACGCGTATCGCGGCAAGGTGCTGCTGATCGTCAACACCGCGAGCGAGTGTGGCTTCACGCCGCAGTACGCGGGCCTGCAGAAGCTGTACGACCAGTACGCGGCGCGCGGCTTCTTCGTGCTCGGTTTCCCGTGCAACCAGTTCGGCAAGCAGGAGCCCGGCGACGCCGCGCAGATCGGCGCGTTCTGCGAGCGCAACTACGGCGTCACGTTCCCGATGTTCGCGAAGATCGACGTGAAGGGCGATCATGCGCATCCGCTGTACCGCTACCTGACCGACGAGGCGCCCGGCATTCTCGGCCTCAAGGCGATCAAGTGGAATTTCACGAAATTCCTGGTCGATCGCGACGGCCGCATCGTCAAGCGCTACGCGCCGTCGACCAAGCCCGACGAAATCGCCGCCGATATCGACAAGCTGCTGTGAGGGCGGTGGGCGGCGCACAAGCCGCCCTGGCCGTTACAGAATCGGCGCGAACAGCCGCGCGACGTGCATCGCGATGCGCCGCCACGCGGGCGATTGGCGGTATTCGTTCGCATCGACCTCGTACGCCTGCGCGAAGTCGGCATCGAGCATCGTCTCGACTTCGCTGGCGAACGCGCGGTCCACGGTCAGTACCATGATCTCGAAATTGAGCCGGAACGAGCGGTTGTCGAGATTCGCGCTGCCGATCGCCGCGGCGATGCCGTCGATCAGCACGACTTTCTGGTGCAGGAAGCCGGGCTGGTAACGGAACACCTTCACGCCCGCGTCGACGAGGTCGCGCGCGTACAGCTTCGACGCCTCGAACACCACGTAGTGATCGCGCCGGCTCGGGATCAGGATGCGCACGTCGACACCGCGCATCACCGCGAGCTTCAGCGCGGAGATCACCGCTTCGTCGGGGACGAGATACGGCGTGGTGATCCAGACCCGCTCGCGTGCGGCGTTGATCGCCTCGACGAAGAACAGCGAGCCGGTTTCCTGCTTGTCGGCCGGCCCCATCGGCACCGCGAGGCAATGCATGCCGTCGCCGGGCTGCGCGGGCGGCGGCAGCGCGATGGGCGGCAGCTTCTGCGTCGCCCAGTGCCAGTCTTCGGCGAACACGTACTGGATGCTCGCGACCACCGGGCCGCGAATTTCGATGTGCGTGTCACGCCACGGCGACAGGCGCGGTTTCGCGCCGAGATATTCGACGCCGACGTTGTGGCCGCCGACGAACGCACGATTGCCGTCGACTACGACGATCTTGCGATGGTTGCGGAAGTTCAGCTGGAAGCGGTTGACGAACTTACGGTTGGTCGCGAACGGATGGACCTCGACACCGCCGCGGCGCAGTGTGTCGACGTAGCTGTGCGGCAGGTCGAAGCTGCCGATGCTGTCGTACAGCAGGCAGCAGCGCACGCCGGCGGCCGCGCGCGCGAGCAGCGCGTCGCGCAGCATCTGGCCGAGCGCATCGTCACGCACGATGAAGAACTGGACGACCACGTAGTCGCGCGCGGCGTCGATTGCCGACAGGATCGCCGAGAATGTCGCGTCGCCGTTCACGAGCGTGCGCACCGAGTTGCCGCCGAGGAACGGCATGCCGCCGAGCCGTGTCAGCGCGAGCACGGCGGATTGGCCAAGCGCATCGGCAGCCGGGCCGTCGGTCGCGTCGGTGCTGAGCCACGGCGAGCGCGGTGTGTGCATGCGCAACATTTCCAGCTCGTGGCGCCGCGCGTCGACGTAGCCGGAGAACTTGCTGCGGCCGAGGAACAGGTACGGAACGAGCGTCAGGTACGGCATGGCCGCGAGCGAGACGGCCCACGCGATCGCGCCTTGCGACGTGCGCGTGTTCATGATCGCGTGGCACGCCGCGACGATCCCGAGCACGTGGATGGTCAGGATCAGGGTGCCGAGATGTAACCAGTCGAGGGTCATGGGCGCGTGACGGACTCCTGAAGTCATGCGGCCGGGCGGCCGCCTACGCGCATCTTACCCAACCGTGCGGCGCAATGGTGCGCCGCACGGCGGGTGGGCCGGAAAGGCTCAGGCCTTGCGCGGCAGGTCCGATGCCTGGATCAGGAAGACGGCGTCGTCGCCCGCGCTGGTGGGTAGCCACGTGAGTTCGAGGCCGCCGAACGCCGCTTCGACGTTCTCGCGCTCGTTGCCAATCTCGACGACGAGCACGCCGTCGTCGTGCAGCCAGCGGTGCGCTTCGGCGACGATGCGTCGCACGATGTCCATGCCGTCATCGCCGCCCGCGAGCGCCATCTCCGGCTCGTGCTGGTATTCGGGCGGCAGCGCGGCCATCGACGATGCGTTCACGTACGGCGGGTTCGTCAGGATCACGTCGTAGCGCGAGCCCGGGTCGGTGCGGAATGCAGGCAGCGGTGCGTAGAGGTCGCCGCGGTGCAACCCGATGCGGTCTTCGAGGCCGTAGTCGCGCACGTTGATCTCGGCGACTTCGAGCGCCTTGTCCGACAGGTCGACCGCGTCGATTTCGGCATTCGGGAAAGCGCTCGCGGCGAGGATCGCGAGGCAGCCCGAGCCCGTGCACAGTTCGAGCACCGCGCCGACCTGCTCGGGATCGGCGACATACGGCTGCAGGCCGTCGTCGAGCAGCTCGCCGATGAACGAGCGCGGCACGATCACACGTTCGTCGACGTAGAAACGGTGGCCGTGCATCCACGCTTCATGCGTGAGGTACGCGGCCGGCACGCGATCGGTCGCGCGCCGCTCGATCACCGCGAGCACGGCCGCGATCTCGTCGGGCAGCAGGCGCGCGTCGAGGAACGGCTCGAGCGTGTCGAGCGGCAGGTCGAGCGTGCGCAGCACGAGGTAGGCCGCTTCGTCGTACGCGTTGTCCGAGCCGTGGCCGAACGCGAGCTTCGCCTTCGAGAAGCGCGTGACCGCGTAGCGCAGCAGGTCGCGAACAGTAGCAAAAGGTGTCGTCATGCGAGGCTCCATCAGGCGATCAGTTGTTCGAGCACGCGGCGGTACACGTTCTTCAGCGGATCGACGAAGCGCACCTCGATGTGCTCGTCGATCTTGTGGATGCTGCCGTTCGGCGGGCCGAATTCGATCACCTGCGGGCAGATGCGCGCGATGAAACGGCCGTCCGACGTGCCGCCCGTCGTCGACAGCTCGGTCGTGATGCCGGTCTCGGCGCGGATCGCGTTTTCCAGCGCGCCCGACAGCTCGCCGCGCGGCGTGAGGAACGGCAGGCCGCTCACCGACCACTTCAGCGTGTATTCGAGGCCGTGCTTGTCGAGGATCGCGTGCACGCGCGCCTGCAGGCCCTCGACCGTGCTGGCGGTCGAGAAACGGAAGTTGAACTGCAGGTCGGCGTGGCCGGGAATCACGTTGGTCGCGCCGGTGCCGGCGTGCAGGTTCGACACCTGCCAGGTCGTCGGCGGGAAGTATTCGTTGCCTTCGTCCCACTGCTCGGCGGCGAGCTCGGCGAGCGCCGGCGCGAGCAGGTGGATCGGGTTCTTCGCGAGATGCGGATACGCGATGTGGCCCTGTACGCCCTTGACGACCAGTTCGCCCGACATCGAGCCGCGGCGGCCGTTCTTGACGACGTCGCCGAGCGCGTTGGTCGATGTCGGTTCACCGACGATGCAGTAGTCCATCCGTTCGCCGCGCGCTTCGAGCAGCTCGACGACCTTCACGGTGCCGTCGGTGGCCGGGCCTTCCTCGTCGCTCGTGATCAGGAACGCGATCGTGCCGCGGTGGCCGGGATGGGCCGCGACGAATTCCTCGGACGCGACGACGAATGCCGCGAGCGACGTCTTCATGTCGGCCGCGCCGCGGCCGTACAGCTTGCCGTCTCGATGGGCGGGGACGAACGGCGGGGAACTCCACTGCTCGAGCGGGCCGGTCGGCACGACATCGGTGTGGCCCGCGAATGCGAGCAGCTTGCCGTCGCGGCCGTCGGCGCCGCGCTTGACGGCCCACAGGTTGGTCACGCCGTGCGACGCGATGGTCTCGCATTCGAAGCCGAGCGCGGCGAGGCGCTCGGTCATGATCTGCTGGCAGTGCTGGTCGTCGGGCGTCACGGACGCGCGGGCGATCAGTTGTTCGGTAAGGGCTAGGGTGGCGGACATGGTTCGGACCACTTTCGATAAAAAATGCCGGCGCGGTGGCCGGCAGCGACAGGACGTTGCGTTGCGCCGACAGGCGCAGCGCGGGCGGCCCTATGCGGCAAACAGCGCCGTGTATTGATCGGCCACGAAGCCGAGCGCTTTCACGCGGCCGTTGACGACGAGCACGGGACGCTTGATGACCGACGGCTTGTGGATCATCAGCGCGACCGCGCCGGTCTTCGTTTCGGCGGCCGCCTTCATTGCGTCGTCCAGGCCGCGCCACGTGGTGCCGCGCTTGTTGACGAGCGCGTCGAGCGACACGTCCTTCAGCCAGTCTTCGACCAGCGGCGCGCTGACGCCGAGCTTCTTGAAGTCGTGAAACTCGAACTCGACGCCGTGATCGTCAAGCCACACGCGGGCCTTTTTCACGGTGTCGCAGTTCGGAATACCGTAGACGACCACGGTGTGCGGCTTTGCCATCAGTCGCCTCGCAGCAGCTCGTTCAGGCCGACCTTCGCGCGCGTCTTCGCGTCGACCTTCTTGACGATCACCGCGCAGTACAGGCTGTGCGAGCCGTCCTTCGACGGCAGGTTGCCGGCGACGACGACCGAGCCGGCCGGGATGCGGCCGTAGCTGACTTCGCCCGTCTCGCGGTCGTAGATCTTCGTGCTCTGGCCGAGGTACACGCCCATCGAGATCACCGAGTTTTCCTCGACGATCACGCCTTCGACGACTTCCGAGCGTGCGCCGATGAAGCAGTTGTCTTCGATGATGACCGGGTTCGCCTGCAGCGGCTCGAGCACGCCGCCGATGCCGACGCCGCCCGACAGGTGCACGTTCTTGCCGATCTGCGCGCAGGAACCGACCGTCGCCCACGTGTCGACCATCGTGCCTTCGTCGACGTACGCGCCGATGTTGGTGTACGACGGCATCAGCACGACGTTCTTCGCGATGAACGAGCCGCGGCGCGCGATGGCCGGCGGGACGACGCGGAAGCCGCCCGCGGCGAAATCCTCAGCCGTGTAGTTCGCGAACTTCGACGGCACCTTGTCGTAGAACTGCGAGTAGCCGCCGGCCGGCATCGGTGCGTTGTCTTCCAGGCGGAACGACAGCAGCACGGCCTTCTTCAGCCACTGGTGCACGGTCCAGTTGCCGTCGATCTTCTCGGCAACGCGCAGCGCGCCTTTGTCGAGCTGCTCGATCGCGTGCGCGACGGCTTCACGGACGTCGGCCGGTGCGGCCTTCGGCGACAGCTCGGCGCGGTTGTCCCAGGCGGTATCGATGATTTGCTGAAGTTGTTGCGACATGTTCGTTTTCGCAGGAGATGGATGGAATTGATCGGATGGACGATTACCGCGCGAGAGACCGGCAGAAATCGACGATGCGTTGCGCGCCCTCGACGCATTCGGGGGTGCCCGCGACGAGCGCGATCCGGATGAAATCGCGGCCCGGATTCGACCCGTGCGCATCGCGCGCCAGGTACGAGCCGGGCAGAACCGTCACATTATAGTCGGCGTACAGGCGACGGGCGAACTCGGTGTCCGACAGCCCGGTGCGCGACACGTTGGCCCACAGGTAGAACGCGGCGTCGGGCAGTTTCACGTCGATCACGTCGGCGAGCATCGGCGTGACCGTATTGAATTTCTGCAGGTACAGCGCGCGGTTCTCGCGCACGTGCGCCTCGTCGTTCCACGCGGCGATGCTCGCGTGCTGCCAGACCGGCGACAGCGCCGCGCCATGGTACGTGCGGTACAGCAGGAATTTCTTCAGCAGCGCCGCGTCGCCGGCGACGAAGCCCGAGCGCATGCCCGGCACGTTCGAGCGCTTCGACAGGCTCGACAGCATCACGAGGCGCTCGAAGCCGCGGCCGAGGCGGTGCGCGGCCTCGAGGCCGCCGAGCGGCGGCGCCGCTTCGTCGAAATAGATTTCCGAATAGCACTCGTCGGACGCGATCACGAAACCGTGGCGGTCGGACAGCGCGAACAGTTCGCGCCAGTCGTCGAGCGTCAGCACGGCGCCCGTCGGGTTGCCCGGCGAGCACACGTACAGCAGCTGCGTGCGCGCCCAGATTGCGTCGGGCACGGCCGCGTAGTCGCACGCGAAGTTGCGGGCCGGGTCGCTGTTCGCGAAATAGGGTTCGGCACCGGCCAGCAGCGCCGCGCCTTCGTAAATTTGATAGAAAGGATTCGGACAGAGTACGATCGCCTTCTCGCCCTGCGCGGCCGGACGCGCGTCGATCACCGTTTGCGCGAGCGAGAACAGCGCTTCGCGCGAGCCCGACACGGGCAGCACCTGCGTGGCCGGATCGATCGCCGGCAGCCCGTAGCGGCGCTCGAGCCAGTGTGCGATCGACGTGCGCAGCGCGTCCGAGCCGGCCGTGGCAGGGTACGACGCGAGGCCGTCGAGTGCGGCCACCACGGCGTCGCGGATCAGCGCCGGCGTCGGGTGCTTGGGCTCGCCGATGCCGAAGCTGATCGGTTTGAGGTCGCCGGAAGGCGTCACGTCCTTGAACAGGGCGCGCAGCTTTTCGAAGGGATAGGGCTGGAGCGAGTCGAGTCGAGGGTTCACGGGCGAAGCGGCCATCGCGGCCGGTTGGAGCGAAAGAAGCGGCGGGCGTGCCGCGCGGCTGCGAACGGGCGCCGACGGCGCGCGGGTCGCAACGAACGATTATAGCGTGACGGAATGCGGTCACGGCCTGCCGGAACGGCGGCCGGGCCCGCCGAATAAAGGGTATCGAACCAAATGAATAACGCGGTACGCGGCAGCCTGCCGACGCTGGCCATCCTGATTGGCGCATCGGTATGGGGCCTGATCTGGTATCCGTTGCGGATCCTCGCATCGCTCGGCGTGACGGGCACCCTCGCGAGCGCGCTGACGAGCCTCGTGGCGTTCCTGTTCGTGATCGTCGCGCGGCACCGCACGATCGCGACGCTGCGCTGGCACTGGGTGCTGCCGGGCATCGCGGTGACGGCCGGCGTGACGAACCTCGGCTTCGTGTGGGGCACGATCCACGGGGAGGTGCTGCGCGTGATGCTGCTGTTCTACCTGACCCCGGCGTGGACCGCGATCTATGCGCACTTCCTGCTTCGCGAGCGGCTGACCTGGGCCGGCGCGGGGCTCGCGGCGCTGTCGATCGGCGGCGCGATGCTGATGCTGTGGTCGCCGCAGCTCGGCCTGCCGCTGCCGGCCAATCCGGCCGAATGGGCCGGCCTCGCGGCCGGGCTGAGCTTCGCGATGAGCAACGTGCTCGTGATCAAGGCGAGCCGCGAGCTGCCGGAGATGCGCGCGGAAATGCGCACCGCGACGCTGTTCGGCGGCGCGGCCGTGTTCGGCGCGATCGCGTCGCTGTTCGAAGGGCTGCCGGCCGCGCCGGCGGGCGGCCAGCTCGGGACGGCCGTGCTGATCATCGCCGCGATCGGCGTGACGATGGCGTCGAATAACCTGCTCGTGCAGTACGGCCTCGCACGGGTGCCGGCGAACCGTGCGTCGATCATCATGCTGTTCGAGATCGTGATCACCGCGCTGTCGGCGTGGGTGTTCGCCAGCGAGCTGCCGACCGCGCGCGAATGGGCGGGCGGCGTGTGCATCGTGCTGGCGACGCTGCTGTCGAGCCGGGTCCATCGCGCCGCGCCCGCACCGGGCAAACCCGGCGACGGTCGGGACGGCGCACGCGCGATGGTATGATGGAAGCCGTTTGCGGGGCCCAACGCTGTATGCGCGCGGCCCCGTTTTTGAATTCCGGGGCGCGTCGCGCGCATGGGCCGTCCGGCCCCGCGCAGTGCGGCCCCGTCCGTTTCACACCTTCTTCACATCCGATACCGCCGTGCGTCTGAGCTCGATCAAACTCGCTGGCTTCAAATCCTTTGTCGATCCCACGCATTTCCAGGTTCCGGGCCAGCTTGTCGGCGTGGTGGGCCCGAACGGGTGCGGCAAGTCCAACATCATCGATGCCGTGCGCTGGGTGCTCGGCGAGTCGCGTGCCTCCGAGCTGCGCGGCGAGTCGATGCAGGACGTGATCTTCAACGGCTCGACCGCACGCAAGCCCGGCAGCCGGGCCAGCGTCGAGCTGATCTTCGACAACTCCGACGGCCGCGCGGCCGGGCAGTGGGGCCAGTACGGCGAGATCGCCGTGAAGCGCGTGCTGACGCGCGACGGCACGTCGAGCTACTACATCAACAACCTGCCGGCGCGCCGCCGCGACATCCAGGACATCTTCCTCGGCACGGGCCTCGGGCCGCGTGCGTACGCGATCATCGGGCAGGGCATGATCGCGCGGATCATCGAGGCGAAGCCGGAAGAGCTGCGCGTGTTCCTCGAGGAAGCCGCGGGCGTGTCCAAGTACAAGGAACGCCGCCGCGAAACCGAGAACCGCCTGCACGACACGCGCGAGAACCTGACGCGCGTCGAGGACATCGTCCGCGAACTCGGCGCGAACCTCGAGAAGCTCGAGGCGCAGGCCGTCGTTGCCACCAAGTACAAGGAACTCGTCGCCGACGGCGAGGAGAAGCAGCGCCTGTTGTGGCTGCTGCGCAAGAACGAGGCCGCGGGCGAGCAGCAGAAGCAGCAGCGCGCGATCGAACAGGCGCAGATCGACCTGGAGGCGCAGACGGCCAGGCTGCGCGAGGTCGAGGCGCAGCTCGAGACGCTGCGCGTCGCGCACTACGCGGCAAGCGACGCGATGCAGGGCGCGCAGGGCTCGCTCTACGAGGCGAACGCCGAAGTGAGCCGCCTCGAGGCCGAGATCAAGTTCATCGTCGAATCGCGCAATCGCGTGCAGGCGCAGATCGCCGCGCTGAACGCGCAGCGCGAGCAATGGCGCGCGCAAGCCGAGAAGGCGCAGGACGAGCTCGAGGAAGCCGAAGAAGCGCGCGCGATGGCCGACGAGAAGGCCGCGCTTGCCGAAGACAGCGCGGCGTCGAAGCACGACGCGCTGCCGGCGCTCGAGGCGAAGTGGCGCGATGCGCAGGCGCAGCTCAACGACGAGCGTGCGCGGATCGCGCAGACCGAACAGTCGCTGAAGCTCGAGGCCGCGCACCAGCGCAACGCCGACCAGCAGCTCCAGCAGCTTCAGCAGCGCCATGAGCGCCTGAAGGGCGAAGCGGGCGGGCTCGATGCGCCGGACGAGGCACAGCTCGAGGAGCTGCGCATGCAGCTGGCCGAGCAGGAGGAGATCCTCGCCGAAGCGCAGGCGCGCCTTGCCGACGCGCAGGAAACGGTGCCGCGTCTCGACGGCGAACGCCGTGCCGCGCAGGAGCGCGTGCAGGCCGAAGCCGCGCAGATCCACCAGCTCGAGGCGCGCCTCGCCGCGCTGAAGCAGTTGCAGGAAAACGTGCAGACCGAAGGCAAGGTGCAGCCGTGGCTCGACAAGCACGAGCTCGGCGCGCTGCCGCGTCTGTGGAAGAAGCTGCACGTCGAGGCCGGCTGGGAAGCGGCGCTCGAGGCCGTGCTGCGTGAGCGCCTCGCCGCGCTCGAAGTGTCGAATCTCGACTGGGTGAAGGCGTTCGCGACCGATGCGCCGCCCGCGAAGCTCGCGTTCTACGCGCCGCCCGCGGCCGGTGAGCCGCCCGCCGCGGTGGCCGGGCTGCGTCCGGTGCTGTCGCTCGTGCGCATCGACGACGCGGGCATCCGTGCGGTGCTGAACGACTGGCTCGGCAACGTGTACGTCGCCGACGACGTCGCCCAGGCGCTTGCCGCGCGTGCGCAGTTGCCGGCAGGCGGTGCGTTCGTCGTCAAGGCGGGTCACGTCGTCACGCGCGTCGGCGTGCAGTTGTACGCAGCCGATTCGGAGCAGGCCGGGATGCTGGCCCGCCAGCAGGAAATCGAAAACCTGACGCGCCAGGTGCGTGCCCAGGCGCTGCTCGCCGACGAGGCGCGCACGGCCGCCGTGCGTGCGGAAGCCGCGCACACGCAGGCCACGCAAGCGCTCGGCGACGTGCGCGCGCAGGCCGAACGTGCGACGCAGCGCGTGCACGCGCTGCAGATGGACGTGCTGAAGCTCGCGCAGGCGCACGAACGCTATACACAGCGCAGCACGCAGATCCGCGAGGAACTCGAGGAAATCGGCGCGCAGATCGAAGAGCAGCGTGCACTGCGCGCGGAGTCGGAAGCGAATTTCGAGCGTTTCGACGGCGAACTCGCCGAACTGCAGGCGCGCTTCGAAGACAATCAGCTCGCGTTCGAAGCGCTCGACGAATCGCTGACGCAGGCGCGCCAGGAAGCGCGCGATCTCGAACGCGGCGCGAACGACGCCCGCTTCGCTGCGCGCAATGCGGTGACGCGGATCGACGAGCTCAAGCGCAGCATCCAAGTCGCGCACGAGCAAAGCGAGCGCGTTGCCGGGTCGCTGGAAGACGCGCGCGCCGAACTCGAGACGATCAACGAACAGACCGCGCACACCGGCCTGCAGGACGCGCTCGAGATTCGCGCGGTGAAGGAAGAAGCGCTGCAGGCCGCGCGGATCGAACTCGACGACCTGACCGCGAAGCTGCGCGCGTCGGACGAGCAGCGCCTCGTGGCCGAGCGCTCGC
This sequence comes from Burkholderia cepacia, assembly GCF_029962485.1. Taxonomy (NCBI): domain Bacteria; kingdom Pseudomonadati; phylum Pseudomonadota; class Betaproteobacteria; order Burkholderiales; family Burkholderiaceae; genus Burkholderia; species Burkholderia cepacia. The sequence goes on along the minus strand of NZ_CP073637.1, from coordinate 2,264,136 downwards.
TGCAGCCGCTGCGCGATCGCATCACCGAATTGCAGCTGAAGGAGCAGGCCGCGCGCCTGTCCGTCGAACAGTTCGCCGAGCAGCTCGTGACGGCGGAGGTCGACGAGGCCGCGCTGTCCGCGAAGCTGACGCCGGACCTGAAGCCGTCGTACCTGCAGGGCGAAGTCACGCGCCTGAACAACGCGATCAACGCGCTCGGCCCGGTGAACATGGCCGCGCTCGACGAGCTGAAGGCCGCGAGCGAGCGCAAGGTGTTCCTCGATGCGCAGTCGGCCGACCTGATCGACGCGATCACGACGCTCGAGGACGCGATCCACAAGATCGACCAGGAAACCCGCACGCTGCTGCAGGGCACCTTCGACGAGGTCAACCGTCACTTCAGCGATCTGTTCCCGCGCCTGTTCGGCGGCGGCCAGGCGAAGCTGATCATGACGGGCGACGAGATTCTCGACGCCGGCGTGCAGGTGATGGCGCAGCCGCCGGGCAAGAAGAACGCGACGATTCACCTGCTGTCGGGCGGTGAGAAGGCGCTGACGGCCACCGCACTGGTGTTCGCGATGTTCCAGCTGAACCCGGCGCCGTTCTGTCTGCTCGACGAGGTCGACGCGCCGCTCGACGACGCGAACACCGAGCGTTTCGCGAATCTCGTGCGCGCGATGTCCGACAAGACGCAGTTCCTGTTCATCTCGCACAACAAGATCGCGATGGAAATGGCGCAGCAGCTGATCGGTGTGACGATGCAGGAGCAGGGCGTGTCGCGGATCGTTGCGGTGGACATGGAAACAGCCGCGGGTTTTGCCCAGAATTGACGTTTGACGAAACCGGATCGCGTTCGCGCGGCGCATGACGCGCCCGTTCGCGGTCCCGACGAATAAGAATTGCTGATGGAGCGTGCATGGACGAGTTGACACTCGGTTTGATCGGCGCGGGCGCTGTCGTGGTGGGCGGCGTCGTGGTCTACAACGCATGGCAGGGCGCGAAAGTGCGGCGCAGGATGCCGCGCCCGATGCCGGAGGAAGCGGCCGAGGCGATGAACCGCCCCGAGCGCGACGAAGAGTTGCCGTTCATCGAACCGGTGCGTCAGCCGGTGCGCCGCGAGCCCGCGGCCCCGGTCGCGGCGGCTGCCGCTGCGCCGGCTGAAGTCGCGCGCGTCGAGCCGACGTTCGGCGGGGCGGCGCCGGCTGACATGCCGGCCGATCTGCAGGCCGAGGCGACCGGCGTCGACACGCCGTCCGACGTGACCGAGCAGGCAGCCGGCGAGGAAGCCGCGCCTGTCGCCGCGCACGAAGCGTCGGCCGAGGCGGCCGAGCCGTCCGAACCCGTGCTGCCGGCCACGACGACGATCTCGTCGGCGCCGCCCGCGATCGTCGATCGCCGGATCGACTGCATCGTGCCGATCCGCCTCACCGGGCCGCTGCCGGGCGACAAGATCCTGCCGGCCGCGCAGCGGCTGCGCCGTGCGGGCAGCAAGCCCGTGCACATCGAAGGCAAGCCGGAAGGCGGCCAGTGGGAGCTGCTGCAGAACGGCGTGCGCTACGAAGAGTTGCGCGCGGCCGCGCAGCTCGCGAACCGCAGCGGCGCGCTGAACGAGCTCGAATTCTCCGAATTCGTGACGGGCGTCCAGCAGTTCGCCGACGCGATCGACGGCGCACCGGAATTTCCGGACATGATGGAAACGGTCGCGATGGCGCGCGAGCTCGACGCATTTGCCGCGCAGTGCGACGCGCAGCTGTCGATCAACGTGATGTCGGACGGCGCGCCGTGGTCGGCGAACTACGTGCAGGCGGTTGCATCGCAGGACGGGCTGCTGCTGTCGCGCGACGGCACGCGGTTCGTGAAGCTCGACGCGAAGCAGAACCCGGTGTTCATGCTGCAATTCGGCGATACGAACTTCCTGCGTGACGACCTCACGTACAAGGGCGGCAACATGATCACGCTGGTGCTCGACGTGCCGGTTGCCGAAGAGGACATCCTGCCGTTCCGGCTGATGTGCGATTACGCGAAGTCGCTGTCCGAACGGATCGGCGCGCGCGTCGTCGACGATTCGCGCCGGCCGCTGCCGGAATCGACGCTCGTCGCGATCGACCAGCAACTGATGAAGCTGTACGCGAAGCTCGAGGAAGCCGGCATCCCGGCCGGTTCGCCGGTCACGCGCCGCCTCTTCAGCCAGTAATGCGAACGCGCGGGCGGCGGGCTTCGGTGCCGCCGTTCGCCGTTGCGGCAAACACCCTTCGGTGTGCGCTGCAACACGTTCATCGGGCTTGCATTGCATGCCCCGCCGCGGCGTCAAACTGAGATAATCGGGCATCCGATTTTTCAGAGCGAATCCCCCGCCAGCATGGCCCGAACCCAAGCCGAACCGCCAGCCAGCCAGCCCGACGCGCGCGCCGCGTGGCTGCGCGACCAACTCGAGCGGGCGAACCACGCCTATTACGTACTCGACCAGCCGGATCTGCCCGATGCCGAATACGACCGGCTGTTCCGCGAACTGCAGCAGCTCGAAACCGACCATCCCGAACTCGTAACACCCGATTCGCCGACGCAACGCGTGGGCGGCGAGGCGGCCGGCGGCTTCACGCCGGTCGTCCACGACGCGCCGATGCTGTCGCTGAACAACGGCTTCGCCGACGAGGACATTGTCGCGTTCGACAAGCGCATCGCCGATGCGCTTGACAAGGCGACCGATCTTGCCGGCTCGGCGACGGAGCCCGTCGAGTACGCGTGCGAACTGAAGTTCGACGGCCTCGCGATCTCGCTGCGCTACGAGCAGGGCGTGTTCGTGCAGGCGTCGACGCGCGGCGACGGGACGACGGGCGAGGACGTGACCGAGAACGTGCGCACGATCCGCTCGATTCCGCTGAAGCTGAAGGGCAAGAACGTGCCGGCCGTGCTCGACGTGCGCGGCGAGGTGCTGATGTTCAAGCGCGATTTCGCACGCCTGAACGAACGCCAGCGCGCGGCCGAGCAGCGCGAATTCGCGAACCCGCGCAACGCGGCGGCCGGCAGCCTGCGCCAGCTCGACTCGAAGATCACCGCGCAGCGTCCGCTGTCGTTCTTCGCGTACGGGATCGGCGTACTCGACGGGATGGCGATGCCCGACACGCACAGCGCGCTGCTCGACTGGTACGAGTCGCTCGGCCTGCCCGTGAACCGCGAGCGCGCGGTCGCGCAGGGCGCCGAGGGCCTGCTCGCGTTCTTCCGCAAGGTCGGCGAGAAGCGCGACTCTCTGCCGTACGACATCGACGGCGTCGTCTACAAGGTCAACCGGCGCGACGAGCAGGAGCGGCTCGGGTTCGTGTCGCGCGCGCCGCGCTTCGCGCTCGCGCACAAGTTTCCGGCGCAGGAAGCGCTGACGAAGCTCGTCGCGATCGACGTGCAGGTCGGCCGCACCGGCGCGATCACGCCGGTCGCACGCCTCGAGCCCGTGTTCGTCGGCGGCGCGACCGTGACCAACGCGACGCTGCACAACGAAGACGAGGTGCGCCGCAAGGACATCCGGATCGGCGATACGGTCATCGTGCGCCGCGCGGGCGACGTGATTCCCGAGGTGGTCGGCGCGCTGCTCGATCGGCGTCCGGCCGACGCGGCCGAATTCGTGATGCCGACCGAATGCCCGGTTTGCGGCTCCAAGATCGAGCGCTTGCCGGACGAGGCGATCGCCCGCTGCACGGGCGGGCTGTTCTGTCCGGCGCAGCGCAAGCAGGCGCTGTGGCATTTCGCGCAGCGTCGCGCGCTCGATATCGACGGGCTCGGCGAGAAAATCATCGACCAGTTGGTCGAGCTGAATCTCGTGCGCACGCCGGCCGACCTGTTCAATCTCGGTTTCGCGACGCTTGCCGAGCTCGACCGCTTCGCCGAGAAGTCCGCACAGAATCTGCTCGATTCGCTCGAGAAGGCGAAGCATACGACGCTCGCGCGCTTCATCTACGGGCTCGGCATCCGCCACGTCGGCGAATCGACCGCGAAGGATCTCGCGAAGCATTTCGGTTCGCTCACGCCGATCATGGACGCGTCGGTCGAGGAACTGCTCGAAGTCAACGACGTCGGGCCGATCGTCGCCGAGTCGCTTCATCAGTTCTTCGCGGAAGAGCACAACCGGACCGTGATCGAGCAGCTGCGCGCACCGGGCAAGGTCACGTGGCCGGAAGGGCCGCCCGCGCCGAAGGCGCCGCAGGGCGTGCTGGCCGGCAAGACGGTCGTGCTGACGGGCACGCTGCCGAATCTCACGCGCGACGCCGCGAAGGAGATGCTCGAAGCGGCCGGTGCGAAAGTGGCGGGCTCGGTATCGAAGAAGACGGATTACGTGGTCGCGGGCGCCGAAGCTGGCAGCAAGCTCGTGAAGGCCGAGGAACTCGGCATCCCCGTGCTGGACGAAGACGGTCTGCACCAACTCCTGGAGGGCAATACGCCATGATTCGCGAGATCCTGAAGATGGGCGATCCGCGCCTGCTCGAAATCGCCAAACCGGTCGAGCGGTTCGATACCCCCGAACTGCACGAGATCGTCGCGGACATGTTCGAGACGATGCACCACGCGAACGGCGCCGGGCTGGCCGCGCCGCAGATCGGTATCGGGCTGCAGATCATCATCTTCGGCTTCGGCAACAACAACCGCTACCCGGATGCACCGCCGGTGCCCGAGACCGTGCTGATCAACCCGAAGATCGAGTACATGCCGCCGGACATGGAAGAGGGCTGGGAAGGCTGCCTGTCGGTGCCGGGCATGCGTGGCGTCGTCAGCCGCTACGCGAAGGTGCGCTACAGCGGTTTCGACCAGTTCGGCGCGAAGATCGACCGCGTCGCCGACGGGTTCCACGCACGCGTGGTCCAGCACGAATACGATCACCTGATCGGCAAGCTGTATCCGATGCGGATCACCGACTTCACACGCTTCGGCTTCACCGAGGTGCTGTTCCCGGGGCTCGACCCGACCGACGACGACTGATCGTCCGGTCTCCGGTGAACAAGAAAAAAGCCCGCTTGCGCGGGCTTTTTCATTGCGTGGCGCAGGTGGAGCGCCCGCGGTCAGAACGTCTCGTCGGCCGACAGATAGCGCCATTGGCCCTGCGGCAGCGCGCCGAGCATCACGCGGCCCATGCGCACGCGCTTCAGGCCGATCACGTCGAGGCCGACCAGTTCGCACATGCGGCGGATCTGGCGTTTCTTGCCTTCACGCAGCACGAAGCGCAACTGCTCGCCGTTCTGCCAGCTCACCATCGCGGGCTTCAGCGCGACGCCGTCGAGCTCGAGGCCGTGGCGCAGCTTCGCGAGCGATTCAGCAGGGAAGTGCTGGTCGATGTCGATGAGTCGCTCGCCGAAGCGCACGCGCACCAGGTACTCCTTGTCGATGTCCGACTGCTCGCCGATCAGCTGCTTCGCGACCACGCCATTCTGCGTCAGCACGAGCAGGCCGGTGGAGTCGATGTCGAGTCGGCCGGCCGGCGCGAGCGCGTGCAGGTGCTGCGGCGAGAAGCGTACCGGCGAATGGTCGCCGCTCCAGCGGTTCGCGCGCGTGATCAGCACGGCCGCCGGCTCGTAGCCGTCTTCCGCCTGGCCCGACACATAGCCGACCGGCTTGTGCAGCAGGATCGTCACCTGCGCGGCCTGCGCGGCGCTCGCGCGCTCGTCGATCTCGATTTTCTGGTCGGCGCGGACCTTGGTGCCGAGCGTGTCGATGCGTTCGCCGTCGACGAGCACCCAACCCTTTTCGATCCATTCGTCGGCTTCGCGGCGCGAGCACATGCCGAGTTCGGACATCCGCTTCGACAGGCGCATCAGGCCCGTTTCGTCGCCGTAGTCGACGTCGGCCGCAGCGCGCTTGACCGGTTGTGCGGTCTTGACCGCGCCGAACGAGCGGCGCTCGCCGTCGCGTGCGGGGCGAGCCGGGCGGTCGCCGAAGCTGCGCTTTGCGCCTTCGCCGGCCGGCTTGTCGCGATAGGACGGGCGCTTGCCTTCATCGGCGCCTGCGCGGCGCGGGCGCGCGTCGTCGTCGTTGCGGCGCGGCGGGCGATCGGACGACGTGCGGCGGTCGCCGAAGCTGCGTTTTGCGCCTTCGCCGGATGCGTTGTCACGATACGGCGGGCGTGCGCCGCCTTCGCCACCCGCGCGACGCGGGCGGGCATCGTCATCACGACGCGGCGGACGATCCGACGACGTACGGCGGTCGCCGAAGCTGCGCTTCGCGCCTTCGCCGGATGCATTGTCGCGATAGGGGGCACGCGGGCCGCCTTCGCCACCGGCGCGGCGCGGACGTGCGTCGTCATCACGACGCGGCGGGCGATCCGACGACGTACGGCGGTCGCCGAAGCTGCGCTTCGCGCCTTCGCCGGATGCATTGTCGCGATAGGGGGCACGCGGGCCGCCTTCACCACCCGCACGGCGCGGCCGTGCATCGTCATCGCGGCGCGGCGGACGATCCGACGACGTGCGACGGTCGCCGAAGCCGCGCTTCGCGCCTTCGCCGGATGCATTGTCGCGATACGGCGCGCGTGCGCCGCCTTCGCCACCTGCGCGGCGCGGACGTGAATCGTCATCGCGGCGCGGCGGACGATCCGACGACGTGCGACGGTCGCCGAAGCTGCGCTTCGCCCCTTCGCCGGATGCGTTGTCGCGATACGGCGCACGTGCACCGCCTTCGCCACCCGCGCGACGCGGACGTGCGTCGTCATCGCGGCGCGGCAGACGATCCGACGACGTGCGACGGTCGCCGACGCTGCGCTTCGCCCCTTCACCGGATGCATTGTCGCGATACGGTGCGCGCGGGCCGCGTTCGGCACCGCCGTCACGCGGCGCACGCTTGGCCGGTGCGCGATCCGCGCCCGGGCGCTCGGCGCCTGCCGCGCCGCGCGGCTTGAACGAGCGTTCGCCGGCGGCTGCCGGGGCGGCCTTTTTCGGGCGGGCCGGCTTGTCCCCGGCGGGCGGTGCCGCGGGGCGCACGGCCTTGCGGGCGACGAGGCTGCCGGAGCGTACAGGGGCGCGGGTCGGCGACGCCGGCTTCGGATTCTTGACGGTTAGTTTGGTGCGCATAAACGCTGGAATTCACTCAGACTGCGATCGCTCGCAGCAATTCGGTTTCGAGCTGGATCTGCAGGCGGTTGTCGGACAAGCCGGCGCCCGCGAGCAGGAAGATATCCTCGACGCGTTCGCCGAGCGTATTGATCCGCGCCGCGTGGACGCCGATCTGATGCTCGGCGAGTACGCGCGCGATCGAATAGAGAAGGCCCGGCCGGTCGTTGGCCGACACGGACAGGATGTAGTACTGGCCGCGCTCGTCGGCCCGCAGGTCGACGCGCGGTGTGATCGGAAACGTCCGGGACAGCCTCGACAGGCGGCCCTTGGACGGTTCCGGCAGCGGTGCGGTTTCGGCGAGCCGCGTCGCGAGCTGCTGTTCGACGAGATTCGCGATGTCGCGGTAACGCACGTCGTGTTCGGTCTGCGTGACGATGAAGTTGTCGAGCGCATAGCCGTGGCGCGTCGTGCTGACGCGCGCGTCGAGCACCGACAGACCGTTGCGGTCGAAATACGCGCAGATACCCGCGAACAGGTCCGGGCGGTCCTTCACGTACACGAGCACCTGCAGCGCGTCGCCGATCGGCGACGGCCGCGCGCGAACGATCGCGGTTTCGGCGTTCACGTGCCGGTACAGCACGCGCGTCTGCCACGCGATGTCGGCCGCATCGTGACGCAGGAAGAAGCCGACGTCGAGCTGATCCCACAGCGCGCGGTGCGCGTCGTCGGGCACGGTCTCGAGGCGCAGCAGCGCGAGCGCCTGTTCCTGCCGCGACTTCAGCTCCGAATGTGCGTCGGGGTTCGCGCCGCCGAGCACCGCGAGCGTGATGCGGTACAGGTCTTCCAGCAGCTTGCCCTTCCACGTGTTCCATACCTTCGGGCTCGTGCCGCGGATATCGGCGACGGTCAGCAGGTACAGCGCGGTGAGGTAGCGTTCGTTGCCGACGACTTCGGCAAAGCGCTTGATGACTTCGGGGTCGCTCGTGTCCTGCTTCTGCGCGACCTGGCTCATCGTCAGGTGATGCTGGACGAGCCATACGATCAGCGACGCGTCGTCGCCGGTGATGCCGTGCTCGCGGCAGAAGCGCCGCGCATCGGCCATCCCGAGCGTCGAGTGGTCGCCGCCGCGGCCCTTCGCGATGTCGTGGAACAGCGCCGCGACATACAGCACCCACGGGCGCTCGAAATTGCCGATCAGCTGGCTGCAGAACGGATATTCGTGCGCATGCTCGGCCACCGCGAAGCGACGGATGTTGCGCAACACCATCAGGATGTGCTGGTCGACCGTATACACGTGGTACAGGTCGTGCTGCATCTGTCCGACGATGCGGCGGAAATTCAACAGATAGCGGCCGAGCACGCTCGTCTGGTTCATCAGCCGGAACGCGTGCGTGATGCCTTCGGGCTGCTGCAGGATCCGCATGAACGTGTCGCGGTTCTGCGGATCGCGGCGCCATGCGTTGTTCATGATTTCGCGCGAGTTGTACAGCGCGCGCAGCGTGCGGGCGGACAGGCCCTTCACGCCGCGGGTCGTCTCGTACAGCAGGAACGCTTCGAGGATCGCGTCGGGATGGCGTTCGAACACGCTGTCGTCGACGATCTCCAGCATGCCCTGCTTCTCGACGAATCGATCGGGAGACAGCACGCGCGTGATGCCGCTCGTCGCGGGGAAGAGTTGCGCCTCGATGTTCTGGATCAGGATCGTCGCGAGCTGCGTGACGGCTTTCGCGGCCCAGTAGTAGCGACGCATCAGCTGCTCGCTCGCGCGCTTGGCCTGCGTCGGCTGGTAGCCGAAGCTCTCGGCGGCCTGCGTCTGCAGGTCGAACACGAGCATGTCCTGGCGGCGGCCGGCGATCACGTGCAGCCGCGCGCGCAGCGTCTTCAGGAAGCCTTCGTTGCGGCGCAGTTCGCGCGCCTCGCGATCGGTGATGAGGCCGCGCGTGTCGAGTTCGCGCCAGCTGCTGCCGAAGCCGGCCGCGCGTGCGATCCACAGGATCGTCTGCAGGTCGCGCAGCCCGCCGGGGCTTTCCTTCACGTTCGGTTCGAGGCTGTACGGCGTGTCCTGGAACTTCGCGTGGCGCTGGCGCATCTCGAGCACCTTCGCGGTGAAGAACGCACGGGCGTCGAGCGCCTCGTGATAGCTCACCGTGAAGCGCTCGAACAGCGCGGTGCTGCCGACGATGCGGCGCGCTTCCAGCAGCGAGGTCTGCACCGTGACGTCCTGCGACGCCTCCTCGATGCACTGCGCGACCGTGCGCACGCTGCTGCCGATCTCGAGACCGAGATCCCACGCCATCCCGATGAAACGCTCGATGCGCGCGTCGAGCGCCGGGTCGTGCGCATCGGGCAGCAGCACGAGGATGTCGACGTCGGAGTAGGGTGCGAGCTCGCCGCGCCCGTAGCCGCCGACGGCGACGAGCGCGAGCGTCGCGGGCAGCCCGCAGTCGTCCCACACGCGCTTCAGCGCGTCGTCGGTGAGTTTCGACAGCGCGTGCATCAGCGACGCGACGTTCGTCGCGCGGCGAAAGCGCTCGAGCATCTCCGTCTTGGCGGCCTTGAATTCGGCGCGCCGCGACAGCGCGTCGGGCGAGGGGGCGGCGTGAGCGCTCATGGGCGGCCGTTCAGGTGCGGGCGGGGCGGGCTGGCGCGACGGCGCTCAGACGGCGGCGGCCGGTTGCGCGAACACGGGGCGCGCCGGCGTGCCGGCCGACACGGTCAGCACGTCGTAGCCGGTTTCGGTGACGAGCACCGTGTGCTCCCACTGCGCCGACAGGCTGCGGTCGCGCGTCTTGACCGTCCACTGGTCGGGCATCGTGCGGATGTCGCGCTTGCCGGCGTTGATCATCGGCTCGATCGTGAAGATCATCCCGGCCTTCAGTTCGATGCCGGTGCCCGGCCGGCCGTAGTGGACGACTTGCGGATCCTCGTGGAACACCGTGCCGATGCCGTGGCCGCAGTATTCGCGCACGACGCTGTAGCCCTGCGCTTCCGCGTGCTTCTGGATCGCGTAGCCGATGTCGCCGAGGTGCGCGCCGGGCTTGACCTGGTCGATGCCGAGCCACATGCATTCGTAGGTGGTCTGGACGAGGCGCTTCGCGAGGATCGAGCCTTCGCCGACGATGAACATCCGGCTGGTGTCGCCGAAGTAGCCGTTCTTGATCACGGTGATGTCGATGTTCAGCGCATCGCCGTTCTTGATCACCTTCTCGCCGGGAATGCCGTGGCAGATCACGTCGTTGACCGAAATGCAGGTGGCCTTCGGGTACGGCGGATAGCCGGGCGGCTGGTAGTTCAGCGGCGCGGGGACCGTGCCCTGTTCGTTGAGCATGAACTCGTGGCAGAGGCGATCGAGTTCGGCGGTCGTGACGCCCGCGACGACGTGCGGCGTGATGAAGTCGAGCACTTCGCTGGCGAGACGGCAGGCGACGCGCATCTCCGCGATATCGTGTTCGTTTTTGAGCGTAATAGCCATCGAGGTATGCCTGGAATGCGGTGAATTGACGGATTATCGCACCTTATGGCGGGCCTCGCAGCCCCTGCCGGCGGTGCGGGTGCGGGTTTTCGCGGATTGTCCGGCCGGCCGCCGCGCGGCTAGCGAAAGTGGTGAGCGACTTGAGAGCGGACAAATCGGCGTGCTATACTCTTTGGCTAAGTCGACATCCAAATGCCGTAGTGCCCCGTTGTGGGGCGGCATCGCGGTGAAAGGCTTGCGGCACGGGCGTTTTGCACGTGCCGAATCACAAGCCGGCGCAACCAGGGTGCCGGCCGCGCAGAATTTGCGCCCTTGCGGGCGGGTTCACGCGGCGGTACGGCGGCCGGCTTAAGACCCAACCCTCGTGGAGAATTTACATGGCAGTTACGATGCGCCAAATGCTGGAAGCGGGTGTCCACTTCGGTCACCAGACGCGCTTCTGGAACCCGAAGATGGCTCCGTTCATTTTCGGTCACCGCAACAAGATTCACATCATCAACCTCGAAAAGACGCTGCCGATGTTCACGGACGCACAGAAGTACGTGCGCCAGCTGGCAGCGAACCGCGGCACGATCCTGTTCGTCGGCACGAAGCGTCAATCGCGTGACACGATCGCCCAGGAAGCGCAGCGCGCAGGCATGCCGTACGTCAACGCACGCTGGCTCGGCGGCATGATGACCAACTTCAAGACGCTGAAGGTATCGATCAAGCGCCTGAAGGACATGGAAGCAGCCGTCGAATCGGGCGAAACCGAGAAGATGAGCAAGAAGGAAGCGCTGCTGTTCGAACGCGAAATCGCCAAGCTGCAGAAGTCGATCGGCGGCGTGAAGGACATGGGCGGCATTCCGGACGCAATCTTCGTCGTCGACGTCGGCTACCACAAGATTGCCGTCACGGAAGCGAACAAGCTGGGCGTGCCGGTCATCGCCGTGGTCGATACGAACCACTCGCCGGAAGGTGTGGATTACGTGATCCCGGGTAACGACGACTCGAGCAAGGCAGTCGCGCTGTACGCCGAAGGCGTGGCCGACGCGATCCTCGAAGGCCGTGCGAACGCGGTCAACGAAGTGGTCCAGGCAGCACGCGGCGACGACGAGTACGTCGAGGAAAACGCGTAACTGGCCCCGAGCCGGCGCAAAAAGGGGGCTCTCAACAGGCCCCCTTTTTTTAAGCTTGTGCGCCGGACCTGATCGCGCCGAATCGGCGCGGGTCCGGAAACGAATCTCGGCCGTTCGCGTCCAAGCGGGCGGCGTTGTGAATACAGACTCAAGGAGCGAATGATGGCGGCAATTACCGCAAGCATGGTGGCAGAACTGCGCGCAAAGACCGACGCACCGATGATGGAGTGCAAGAAGGCGCTGACGGAAGCCGACGGCGATCTGGCCAAGGCTGAAGAGCTGCTGCGCGTCAAGCTCGGCAACAAGGCGAGCAAGGCGGCATCGCGCGTGACGGCTGAAGGCGTCGTCGCATCGTTCGTCGGCGGCAACGCAGGCGCGCTGGTCGAGCTGAACTGCGAAACCGACTTCGTCGCGAAGAACGACGATTTCCTCGCGTTCTCGAAGACGGTCGCGGAACTCGTTGCGACGCAAAACCCGGCCGACGTGGCTGCGCTGTCGGCGCTGCCGCTCGACGGCACGACGGTCGACGCAGTGCGCCTGGCACTGGTCGGCAAGATCGGCGAGAACGTGTCGATCCGCCGTTTCGTCCGTTTCGAAACCGCGAACAAGATCGCAACGTACCTGCACGGCGCGCGTATCGGCGTGATCGTCGAGTACACGGGTGCGGAAGAGCAGGTCGGCAAGGATGTCGCGATGCACATCGCGGCAATGAAGCCGGTCGCGCTGTCGTCGGCCGACGTGCCGGCGGAACTGATCGAAACGGAACGCCGCGTGGCCGAGCAGAAGGCTGCGGAATCGGGCAAGCCGGCTGAAATCGTCGCGAAGATGGTCGACGGTAGCGTCCAGAAGTACCTGAAGGAAGTGTCGCTGCTGAACCAGACGTTCGTTAAGAACGACAAGCAGACGATCGAGCAGATGCTGAAGGCAGCGGATTCCGCAGTGCAGAAGTTCGCGCTGTTCGTCGTCGGCGAAGGCATCGAGAAGCGCCAGGACGACTTCGCCGCCGAAGTGGCCGCGCAAGTCGCAGCAGCAAAGCAGCAGTAAGCAGTCAGGCAGTATCCGCGGCGGGCGTCCGCTCCGCCGCGGCCGGCGGCGCTGCCGGCCGGCCGGGAACCCCGGTCCGGTCGTCGGCGCTTGCCCGAATCAGTATTTCGCCCCTACAGTTCGTGGTTGTCATCCTCTCGTCGCTCGGAAGCCCCTATGTCCAATGCCTATAAACGCGTCCTTCTCAAACTCTCCGGCGAAGCGCTGATGGGCGACGATGCCTTCGGCATCAATCGCGCGACGATCGAACGGATGGTGGCCGATATCGCCGAAGTCGTGCGTCTCGGTACGCAGCTCGCGGTCGTGATCGGTGGCGGTAATATTTTCCGTGGTGTCGCGGGTGGCGCGGCCGGCATGGACCGCGCGACGGCCGACTACATGGGGATGCTCGCGACGATGATGAACGCGCTGGCGCTGCAGGACGCGATGCGCCACGCCGGCATCGAGGCGCGCGTGCAGTCCGCGCTGCGCATGGACCAGGTCGTCGAGCCGTACATCCGCCCCCGCGCGATCCGCCAGCTCGAGGAAGGCCGTGTCGTGATCTTCGCGGCCGGTACGGGCAACCCGTTCTTCACGACGGATACGGCCGCCGCGCTGCGCGGCTCGGAAGTGGGCGCCGAAGTCGTGCTGAAGGCGACCAAGGTCGATGGCGTATATTCTGCCGATCCGAAGAAGGATCCGTCGGCCACGCGTTACACGACGATCACTTTCGACGAGGCGATCAGCCGCAACCTGCAGGTGATGGACGCGACGGCCTTTGCGCTGTGCCGCGACCAAAAGCTGCCGATTCGCGTGTTTTCGATCAACAAGCCGGGCGCGCTCAAGCGCATCGTGCTGGGCGAGGACGAAGGTACGCTCGTCCACGTGTAAACTCCCGCGGATGCGGGTCGTCGGCCTGGTGTGCGTGGCGCGCCGGGCAGCACCCGCGTTTTTTGAAGGTTTGAAGGTTCGGAGGTTGAAATGAGTGTCGCTGATACCAAGAAGGGCGTTGAGCAGAAGATGCTGCGCTCGATCGATGCATTCAAGAGCGATCTGGCGAAGATCCGTACGGGCCGCGCGCACACCGGCATGCTGGATCACGTGCAGGTCGACTACTACGGGTCGATGGTGCCGATCTCGCAGGTTGCCAACATGACGCTCGTCGACGCACGTACGATCGGCGTGCAGCCGTGGGAAAAGCCGATGGTCGCGAAGGTCGAGAAGGCCATTCGCGAAGCCGATCTCGGCCTGAATCCGGCAACGTCCGGCGACCTGATCCGCGTGCCGATGCCCGCGCTGACGGAAGAGCGCCGCCGCGAGCTGACCAAGGTCGTGAAGAGCGAAGGCGAAACGGCCAAGGTCGCGATCCGCAACCTGCGCCGTGACGCGAACGAAGCGCTCAAGAAGCTCGTGAAGGACAAGGAAATCTCGGAAGACGACGAGCGCCGTGCGAGCGACGACGTGCAGAAGCTGACCGACAAGCACGTCGCCGAAATCGACAAGCTCGTGCAGAGCAAGGAAGCCGAGATCATGACGGTCTGACGACCGTCCTCGCGCGCCGCCTTCTTCCCGCATTACTGTCTCAACGGCCATGACCTATACCAGCTCTACCGTTCGCGTGCCTGACGTCGGCGTCGTGCCGCGTCACATCGCGATCATCATGGACGGCAATGGCCGTTGGGCGACCGAACGCCGCTTGCCGCGCGTCGCGGGGCACACCCGCGGCGTCGATGCCGTACGGGCGGTGGTCGAAGGTTGCGCGCGCGCCGGCGTCGAATACCTGACGCTGTTCGCGTTCAGTTCGGAAAACTGGCGCCGGCCGAACGACGAAGTGTCGTTCCTGATGCGGCTGTTCATCACCGCGCTCGAGCGCGAGGTCGGCAAGCTGCATGCAAACGGGATCCGCCTGCGTGTCGTCGGCGATCTCGACCGTTTCGAGCCGCGCATCCGCGAACTGATTCGCCGCGCCGAAACCAAGACGGCGCGCAATACGCGCCTGACGCTCACCATCGCGGCCAATTACGGCGGCCGGTGGGACATCCTGCAGGCGACGAAGAAGCTCATCGAGCAGGCCGTGCGCGAGGGTCGCGAGGTCGAAGTGACGGAGGACGCGTTCGCGCCGCACCTGGCGATGGCCTATGCGCCGGAGCCCGATCTCTTCATCCGAACGGGCGGCGAGCAGCGCGTCAGCAATTTCCTGCTGTGGCAGCTCGCGTACGCCGAGTTCTATTTCACCGACAAATACTGGCCGGATTTCGACGGCGCGGCGCTGGCCGACGCGATGGCGTCGTATACCGAGCGCGAGCGCCGTTTCGGGCGCACGAGTGCGCAGCTCGAACCGCAATCGCAGAACGCCGACTCCCTTTCATGCTGAAAACCCGTGTGATCACGGCGATCGTGATGCTGGCAGTCCTGCTGCCGGTGACGCTGTTCGCGCCGCTCACGGCGTTCGGCGCGCTGATCGGCGCCGTACTCGTGTTCGCCGCGTGGGAGTGGGCGCGCCTGCTGAGGCTCGGCGGCGCCGGCCCGGTCGTCTATGCGGTCGTCGCGGCGCTTGCGCTGGCGGCCACCACGCCGCTCGGCATCGATGCGGCGGGATCCCGCCCCCTTTTTATGGCGGCCGGCGTATTCTGGCTGCTGGTCGGCCCGTTCGCACTGCGGCGCAAGCCCGAACTCGCGGGCGGCGTGTGGCGGCCGTTCCTGCTCGCCGCCGGCCTGATCGTGTTTGCGGCCTGCTGGCATGCGCTCGTCGCGGCGCGCGCGCAGGGCGTGCCGTTCGTACTGTCGCTGCTGCTGGTCGTCTGGCTGGCCGATATCGGCGCATACTTCGCGGGCAAGGCCTTCGGAAAGCGTAAACTGGCCATTACGATCAGCCCCGGCAAGAGCTGGGAAGGCGCGATCGGCGGCTGGCTGGCCGTGATGGTCGTCGCCGGTGTCGCGATGGCCTCGCATGCGTTCGAGCCGACCCTGTTTTCCGCATTCGCCGCCCGCTACGGGATGCCCGGCGCGTGGGCCGCGTTGACGCTGCTGGTTGCGTATAGCGTGATTGGCGATCTGTTCGAGTCGCTGTTGAAGCGGCAAGCGGGCGTGAAGGATTCGAGCGGACTGCTGCCGGGCCATGGCGGCGTGCTCGATCGTGTCGACGCGCTGCTGCCGGTGCTGCCGCTTGCGATGCTGCTGCTTGGTTAAACCATTAATTCTGTTATGCAAAAACGTCTGACATTGCTCGGTTCCACGGGCTCGATCGGAGACAGCACGCTCGACGTGGTCGCGCGCCATCCCGAGCGCTTCTCGGTCTACGCGCTGACCGCGCACCGCAACGGCGACAAGCTCGTTGAGCAGTGTCTGCGCTTCGCCCCAGAAGTGGCGGTGGTCGGCGATGCCGCGACGGCCTCGCACGTCGAGGCGAAGCTGCGCGCGGCGGGCAGCAAGACGACCGTGCTGTACGGCCCGCAGGCGCTCGTCGACGTGTCGAACAGCGACGGCTGCGATACGGTGGTCGCGGCGATCGTCGGCGCGGCCGGTCTTGCGCCGAGCCTCGCGGCCGCGCGCGCCGGCAAGCGGATCCTGCTCGCGAACAAGGAAGCGCTGGTGATGTCGGGTGCGATCTTCATGGACGCCGTGCGCGACCATGGCGCGATCCTGCTGCCGGTCGACAGCGAACACAACGCGATCTTCCAGTGCATGCCGCGCGATGCGGCCGAGCACGGCGGGATCTCGAAGATCATCCTGACCGCGTCGGGCGGCCCGTTCCGCACGCGCGAACCGGCCACGCTCGTCGACGTGACGCCGGACGAAGCGTGCAAGCACCCCAACTGGGTGATGGGCCGCAAGATCTCGGTCGATTCCGCGACGATGATGAACAAGGGCCTCGAAGTGATCGAGGCGCACTGGATCTTCGGGCTGCCGGGTGATCGCATCGACGTGCTGATCCATCCGCAGAGCGTGATCCATTCGCTCGTGTCGTACCGTGACGGCTCGGTGCTCGCGCAGCTCGGCAACCCCGACATGCGCACGCCGATCGCGCACGCGCTCGCATTCCCCGAGCGCGTCGACGCGGGCGTCGACCAGCTCGACCTCGCGCAGATCGCGCAGCTGTCGTTCGAGAAGCCCGATTACACGCGCTTCCCGTGCCTCGCGCTCGCGCTGAAGGCGCTCGAGGAGGGTGGCATCGCGAGCGCCGCATTGAACGCGGCGAACGAAGTTGCGGTCGAAGCATTTCTCGAGCGCCGGATCGGCTTCATGGCGATCGCGGCGACGGTCGACTCGGTGCTCAACGCGCTGCCGAACCGTGCGCCCAACGGGCTCGACGACGTCCTGGCAGCGGATGCAGAGGCACGCCGCCTCGCCGCCGAGATCATTGCTAAAGCGCCTGCGCCCCGCGTGGAGCGTACTGTCTGAATGGGGTGCTCATGAACGTGCTGGTCGAACTGGTCGCGTTTGCGGTGGCGATCGGGGTACTGGTCGTCGTGCATGAGTACGGACACTATCGCGTCGCACGTTGGTGCGGCGTGAAGGTGCTGCGTTTCTCGATCGGCTTCGGCCAGCCCATCGCGCGCTGGGTCAGCCGTCGGACGGGCACCGAGTGGACGCTGTCCGTGCTGCCGCTCGGTGGCTACGTGAAGATGCTCGACGAGCGCGATCCGGGCCCCGGCATCCAGCCCGAGGAGCTCGGGCAGGCCTTCAACCGGCAGTCCGTCTACAAACGGATCGCGATTGTCGCGGCCGGGCCGATTGCGAACTTCCTGTTGGCAATCGCGCTGTTCTCGATCGTGTTTGCCACCGGCGTGACCGAGCCGACCGCGATCGTCGCGCCGCCGGCCGCAGGGACGGTGGCGGCCCGCGCGGGCTTCGACGGCAACGAGACGATCGTGTCGATCCGCAAAGCGCAGGGCGGCGAGTCCGAGCCGGTGCGCTCGTGGTCGGACCTGCGCTGGAAGCTGTTGTCGGCCGCGTTCGACCACCGCGAGATCGTGCTCGGCGCACGCGATGGCAACGCGACGTTCGATTTCCGCGTCGACCTCCGCAATGTTCCCGAAAGTCAGCTCGACGACGATTTCATGGCCCATCTGGGCTTCGAGACCGGCGGCGGCACGCTGTCGGTCGCATCCGTGCAGCCGGGCAGCGCGGCGGAGCAGGCCGGCCTGAAGGCCGGCGACAAGCTGGTGGCGCTCGACGGCAAGCCGATCGGCGGAGCGACGCGTTTCATCGATTCGGTGAAGCACCATGCCGGCCAGGCACTCGACCTGCAGATCGAGCGCGACGGCGCCGCGCAGACGGTGTCGATCGTGCCGCAGATGCAGCGTGACGACGAATCGGGGCAGCAGGTCGGCCGGATCGGCGCGGCGCTGTCGATGCATGCGCCGTCCGTCGACGTGCGCTACGGGCCGATCGATAGCCTGCGGCTCGGTGCGCGCCGCACGTGGGACATCTCCGTGTATTCGCTGAAGATGTTTGGGCGGATGATCACGGGCAACGCGTCGCTGAAGAACCTGTCCGGCCCGGTGACGATCGCCGACTACGCGGGCAAGAGCGCGCGGCTCGGACCATCGGCCTTCCTGTCGTTCCTCGCCCTTGTCAGCATTAGCCTTGGCGTCCTGAACTTGTTGCCGATTCCCGTTTTGGACGGGGGGCATCTGTTATATTATGCGGTTGAAGCCGCGACCGGGAAAGCCGTCTCGGAGCGCTGGCAGCTGATTCTGCAAAGAGCCGGGTTGATCTGCATCGTCGCATTGTCGGCGATCGCGCTGTTCAACGATCTGGCTCGGTTAATCCATTTCTGAAGCGTCAGGCGGCCGCTGCACGGCAGTCGCCCGATTTGATGCAGCTAAATATTGGGGATGCATGTTGTTCAAACCTCATCGCTTTGTACCTAAGACAGTTGCAGCGGCCGCGCTCGCCGCTCACGGCCTCGCGGCGCATGCAGCGGCACCGTTCGTGGTGCAAGACATCAAGATCGAGGGGCTGCAGCGCGTCGAAGCGGGTTCGGTGTTCGCCTATCTGCCGATCAAGCAGGGCGATACCTTCACGGACGACAAGGCATCCGAAGCAATCCGCGCGTTGTACGCGACGGGCTTTTTCAACGACGTTCGCATCGCCACGCAAGGCAACGTCGTCATCGTGCAGGTACAGGAGCGTCCGGCCATCGCGTCGATCGACTTCACCGGCACGAAGGAATTCGACAAGGACAACCTGACGAAGGCGCTGCGCGCCGTCGGTCTCGCCGATGGCCGCTATTACGACAAGGCGCTCGTCGACAAGGCGGAGCAGGAGCTCAAGCGCCAGTACCTGACGCGCGGCTTCTATGCGGCCGAGGTCAAGACGACGATCACACCGGTCGACGCGAACCGCGTGTCGATCCTGTTCGCGGTGGCCGAAGGCCCGAGCGCGAAGATCCGTCAGATCAACTTCATCGGCAACAAGGCGTTCAGCACCAGCGCGCTGCGCGACGAGATGCAGCTGTCGACGCCGAACTGGTTCTCCTGGTACACGAAGAACGACCTGTACGCGAAGGAAAAGCTCACGGGCGACCTCGAGGCCGTGCGTTCGTACTATCTGAACCGCGGCTACCTCGAGTTCAACATCGAGTCGACCCAGGTGTCGATCTCGCCCGACAAGAAGGACATGTACCTGACGGTCACGCTGCACGAAGGCGAGCCGTACACGGTGTCGGGCATCAAGCTGTCGGGCAATCTGCTCGATCGCGAAGCCGAACTCAACAAGCTGATCAAGATCAAGCCGGGCGATCGTTTCTCGGCCGAAAAGCTCCAGCAGACCACCAAGTCGATCGTCGACAAGCTCGGTGAATACGGCTACGCATTCGCGACCGTCAACGCCCAGCCGGACATCGACCAGGCGAACCACAAGGTGAACCTGAACCTCGTCGTCGATCCTAGCCGCCGCGTGTACGTGCGCCGCATCAACGTCGTCGGCAACACGCGCACGCGCGACGAGGTGGTGCGCCGCGAAATGCGCCAGCTCGAAAGCTCGTGGTTCGATTCGAACCGCCTCGCGCTGTCGAAGGACCGCGTGAACCGTCTCGGCTACTTCACCAACGTCGACGTGACGACGGTGCCGGTCGACGGCACGAACGACCAGGTCGACGTGAACGTGAAGGTCGACGAAAAGCCGACCGGCGCGATCACGCTGGGTGCCGGCTTCTCGTCGACGGACAAGGTCGTGCTGTCGGCCGGCGTGTCGCAGGACAACGTGTTCGGTTCGGGTACCAGCCTGTCGGTGAACGTCAACACCGCGAAGAGCTACCGTACGCTGACCGTTACGCAGGTCGACCCGTACTTCACGGTCGACGGCATCAAGCGGATCACGGACGTCTACTACCGCACGTATCAGCCGCTCTACTATTCGACGAGCTCGAGCTTCCGGATCATCAGCGCGGGCGGCAACTTGAAGTTCGGCATTCCGTTCTCGGAAGTCGACACCGTCTACTTCGGCGCGGGCTTCGAGCAGAACCGCCTCGACGTCGATTCGAACACGCCGCAGAGCTACCAGGATTACGTGAACCAGTTCGGCCGCGTGTCGAACACGGTGCCGCTGACCGTCGCATGGTCGCGCGACGCGCGTGACAGCGCGCTGATCCCGAGCCGCGGCTACTTCACGCAGGCAAACATGGAGTACGGCGTGCCGGTCGGCAAGATCCAGTACTACAAGGCCGACCTGCAGGCGCAATACTACTATTCGTTCTCGCGCGGCTTCATCCTGGGCATGAACCTGCAGGGCGGCTACGGTAACGGTATCGGCAACCCGTACCCGATCTTCAAGAACTACTACGCGGGCGGTATCGGCTCCGTGCGTGGCTACGAGCCGAGCTCGCTGGGCCCGCGCGACACGAAGACGAACGACCCGATCGGCGGTTCGAAGATGCTCGTCGGCAACATCGAACTGACGTTCCCGCTGCCGGGCACGGGCTACGACCGCACGCTGCGCGTGTTCACGTTCCTCGACGGCGGTAACGTGTGGGGTAACGCGCCGGGCGGCACGAGTACCGGCGCGAACGGCCTGCGTTACGGCTACGGTGTGGGTCTCGCCTGGATCTCGCCGATCGGCCCGCTGAAGCTGAGCCTCGGTTTCCCGCTGCAGAAGCACGAAGGCGACCAGTACCAGAAATTCCAGTTCCAGATCGGGACGGCGTTCTGACCGAACGCATGACAACAGCAACGAGAGGGTAATTTTGCTAACCGGTAAGTTTTCGAAACGAGTGATGTGCGCGCTGACCGTTGCGCTGGCCTTGGGCGCGGCAACGGTGCACGCACAGGACGTCGCCCGCATCGCGGCGGTCAATTCGGATCGGATCCTGCGCGAGTCGGCGCCCGCGAAGGCGGCGCAGACGAAGCTCGAAGCCGAGTTCGCGAAGCGTGACAAGGATCTGCAGGATCTGGCCGCGCGCCTGAAGTCGATGTCCGATTCGCTGGACAAGAACGGCACGTCGCTGTCGGCGGCCGATCGCGCGCAGAAGCAGCGCGATCTCGCCCAGCTCGATACCGACTTCCAGCGCAAGCAGCGCGAGTTCCGCGAAGACCTGAACCAGCGTCGCAACGAGGAACTGGCGGCCGTGCTGGAGCGGGCGAACAAGGTCATCAAGCAGATCGCCGAGCAGCAGAATTACGACCTGATCGTGCAGGAAGCCGTGTACGTCAGCCCGCGCATCGACATCACCGACAAGGTGCTCAAGGCGCTCGCGTCCGGCTCGACGAACTGAACGGAGCAGACGACGAATGGCATTGACGCTTGAGGAACTCGTAAAGCGGTTCGGCGGCGAGATCGCCGGCGACGCACAGTGCAAGGTGAGCGGGCTCGCACCGCTCGACCAGGCAGGCCCTCAGCAGCTCGCGTTCCTCGCGAATCCGAAGTACCTGTCGCAGGTCGAGGCGACCCGGGCAGGCGCGGTGCTGATCGCGCCGAAGGACCTCGAGAAGCTGGGCGCGGCCGCTAGCGGCCCCCGCAATTTCATTGTGACGCCGAATCCGTACGCGTACTTCGCGCGCGTCGCGCAGATGTTCATCGACCTGGCCACGCCGCAGCGCGCCGCCGGCGTGCATCCGAGCGCGACGATCGATCCGGCCGCGAAGGTCGCCGCGAGTGCGGTGATCGGCCCGAACGTGACGGTCGAGGCCGGCGCGGTGATCGAGGACGGCGTGCAGCTCGACGCGAACGTGTTCGTCGGCCGCGGCACGACGATCGGCGCCGGCTCGCACTTCTATCCGAACGCATCGGTGTACCACGGCTGCAAGGTCGGCCCGCGCGCGATCGTCCATGCGGGCGCCGTGATCGGCTCCGACGGCTTCGGCTTTGCGCCCGATTTCGTCGGCGACGGCGACGCGCGCACCGGCAGCTGGGTCAAGATCCCGCAGGTCGGCGGCGTGACGATCGGCCCGGACGTCGAAATCGGCGCGAACACGACGATCGATCGCGGTGCGATGGCGGATACCGTCATCGAGGAATGCGTGAAGATCGACAACCAGGTGCAGATCGCCCACAACTGCCGGATCGGCGCCTATACGGTCATCGCCGGCAAGGCAGGCATCGCGGGCAGCACGACGATCGGCCGCCACTGCATGATCGGCGGCGCGGCCGGGATCGCCGGCCACGTGACGCTCGGCGACTATGTCATCATCACCGCGAATTCGGGCGTATCGAAGTCGCTGCCGAAGGCCGGCATCTATACCAGCGCGTTCCCGGCCGTTGACCACGGCGAATGGAACAAGAGCGCCGCGCTCGTGCGCAACCTCGA
This sequence comes from Burkholderia cepacia, assembly GCF_029962485.1. Taxonomy (NCBI): domain Bacteria; kingdom Pseudomonadati; phylum Pseudomonadota; class Betaproteobacteria; order Burkholderiales; family Burkholderiaceae; genus Burkholderia; species Burkholderia cepacia. The sequence goes on along the minus strand of NZ_CP073637.1, from coordinate 2,241,768 downwards.
CAAGCTGCGCGATCGCATCAAGGCGCTCGAAGCCGCGCTCGCCGCCCAGGGCGGCACGGACGCCTGAGCGCATCATGCGAGACCACGAACCGGGCACGGCCAGCGCAACCGGCCCGGTTTGCCAGACTGGGCCGCGCGGCGGCCCGCTTCAGCCTTTGCATCACCACCGCGCAGCCTCTGCGTGAGACGAACCATCATGAGCACTGAAAAAATCAATCTCGACATCCACAAGATCCTCACGCTGCTGCCGCATCGCTACCCGATTCTGCTCGTCGATCGCGTGCTCGAACTCGAGCCGCACAAAGGGATCAAAGCGCTGAAGAACGTGTCGATCAACGAGCCGTTTTTCCAGGGGCACTTCCCGAAGCGGCCGGTGATGCCGGGCGTGCTGATCCTCGAGGCGCTCGCGCAGGCTGCCGCACTGCTGACCTTCGCGGAAGAGCAGCCGAAGGATCCGGAGAACACGCTGTACTACTTCGTCGGCATCGACGGTGCGCGCTTCAAGCGTGTGGTCGAGCCGGGCGATCAACTGATTCTGAACGTGACGTTCGAACGCTACATCCGCGGTATCTGGAAGTTCAAGGCGGTGGCGGAAGTGGACGGCAAGGTGGCGGCGGAAGCCGAACTGATGTGCACGGTCAAGACGGCCGACGCGGCGCCCTGAGCGACGCGGCACGCATGGGCAACGCAACGCGACACATCACATCGAGAGGCAACGGCGCATGACCAGGATTCATCCCACCGCGATTGTCGAGCCGGGCGCGCAGATCGACGAATCGGTCGAGATCGGCCCGTACGCGATCGTCGGCCCGCACGTCACGATCGGCGCGCGTACGACGATCGGCTCGCACAGCGTGATCGAAGGCCATACGACGCTCGGCGAAGACAACCGCATCGGCCACTACGCGTCGGTCGGCGGCCGTCCGCAGGACATGAAGTACAAGGACGAGCCGACGAAGCTCGTGATCGGCAACCGCAACACGATCCGCGAATTCACGACGATCCACACGGGTACCGTGCAGGACGTCGGCGTGACGACGCTCGGCGACGACAACTGGATCATGGCCTACGTGCACATCGGCCATGACTGCCGCGTCGGCAACAACGTGATCCTGTCGAGCAACGCGCAGATGGCCGGCCACGTCGAGATCGGCGACTGGGCGATCGTCGGCGGCATGTCGGGCGTCCACCAGTTCGTGCGCATCGGCGCGCACTCGATGCTGGGCGGCGCGTCGGCGCTCGTGCAGGACATCCCGCCGTTCGTGATCGCGGCCGGCAACAAGGCCGAACCGCACGGGATCAACGTTGAAGGGCTGCGCCGGCGCGGCTTCTCGGCCGATGCGATCTCGGCGCTGCGCAGCGCGTACCGCGTGCTCTACAAGAACGGCCTGTCGTTCGAGGAAGCGAAGGTGCAGTTGCGCGAGCTGGCGGAGGCCGGCGGCGACGGCGATGCGCCGGTGAAGGCACTCGTCGATTTCATCGACGCGTCGCAACGCGGCATCATCCGCTAAGCGATGGCGCTTCCGACCAATCAGCTCCGGCTCGCGATGGTGGCCGGCGAGCCGTCGGGCGACCTGCTCGGGGCATCGCTGCTCGGCGGCCTGCGCGAGCGGTTGCCCGAATCGGCCCAGTATTACGGGATCGGTGGGCAGCGGATGATCGCGCAGGGCTTCGACTCGCACTGGCAGATGGACAAGCTGACCGTGCGCGGCTATGTCGAGGCGCTGGGCCAGATTCCCGAGATCCTGCGGATTCGCGGCGAACTGAAGCGCCAGCTGCTCGCCGAGCGGCCGGACGCATTCATCGGTGTCGACGCGCCTGACTTCAACTTCAATGTCGAACAGGCCGCGCGCGACGCGGGCATTCCGTCGATCCACTTCGTGTGCCCGTCGATCTGGGCGTGGCGCGGCGGCCGGATCAAGAAGATCGCGAAGTCCGTCGATCACATGCTGTGCCTGTTCCCGTTCGAACCGGCGATCCTCGACAAGGCAGGCGTCGCATCGACGTATGTCGGCCATCCGCTGGCCGACGAGATTCCGCTCGAACCCGATACGCACGGCGCGCGCATCGCGCTGGGCCTGCCCGCAGACGGCCCCGTGATCGCGGTGCTGCCGGGCAGCCGACGCTCCGAGATCGCGCTGATCGGCCCGACGTTCTTCGCGGCGATGGCGCTGATGCAGCAGCGCGAGCCCGGCGTGCGGTTCGTGATGCCGGCGGCGACGCCCGCACTGCGCGAACTGCTGCAGCCGCTCGTCGATGCGCATCCGCAACTCGCGCTGACGCTCACCGACGGCCGCTCGCAAGTCGCGATGACGGCTGCCGACGCGATCCTCGTGAAGAGCGGCACGGTCACGCTGGAAGCCGCGCTGCTGAAGAAGCCGATGGTGATCTCGTACAAGGTGCCCTGGCTGACCGGTCAGATCATGCGCCGGCAGGGTTACCTGCCGTACGTCGGCTTGCCGAACATCCTGGCGGGGCGTTTCGTCGTGCCCGAGCTGCTGCAGCATTTCGCGACGCCCGAGGCGCTCGCCGATGCGACGCTTACGCAGCTGCGCGATGACGCGAACCGCCGCACGCTGACCGACGTGTTTACCGAAATGCATCTTTCGCTGCGGCAGAATACGGCCGTGAAGGCGGCCGAAGCCGTCGTACGCGTGCTCGAACATCGCAAGGGGCGCGCATGACCGCAGTACGTGCATCACGCCGCCGTTCGTCGAGCGACGAGCAGGGCGGTTTCGACTTCAGCCGCCCTGACGAGATCGTCTGCGGCGTCGACGAAGCCGGCCGCGGCCCGCTCGCGGGGCCGGTGGTGGCGGCCGCGGTGATTCTCGATCCCGCGCAGCCGATCGACGGGCTCGACGATTCGAAGGCGCTGTCCGCGAAGAAGCGCGACGCGCTGTACGAGCTGATCGTCGCGCGGTCGCGCGCGTACTGCGTCGCGTCGGCGAGCGTCGACGAGATCGACACGCTGAACATCCTGCACGCAACGATGCTCGCGATGAAGCGGGCCGTCGAGGGTCTGGCGGTCCTGCCGACGCTCGCGCAGATCGACGGCAACCGCTGCCCGACGCTGACCGTGCGGGCCGAGGCGATCGTCAGCGGCGACGCGCTGGTGCCGAGCATCTCGGCTGCGTCGATCCTCGCGAAGGTCACGCGCGACCGCATGCTGGTCGACCTGCACGAACGCTTCCCGGTGTACGGCTTCAACGTACATGCGGGCTACGGCACCGCGAAACACCTTGCCGCACTGCGCGAGCACGGCCCGTGCGAAGCGCATCGGCGCTCGTTCGCGCCCGTCCGTGCGGCACTCGACCTGATTCGATGAAAAGCATTACTTCCCGCGACAACCCGCTGTACAAGCGCCTGAAGGCGCTGGCGGGTTCGACGCCCCATCAGCGCCGCAGCGGCCAGGCGCTGCTCGAAGGATTCCATCTCGCGAGCGCGTACCTCGATACGGGCGCGACGCCGGAGCTGTGCGTGGCGACCGAAGGCGCGCTCGGCCACGCCGAGGCGCAGGCGATCGTCGCGCGCGTGGACGCGCAGCGGATCGTCACGTTGCCCGACGCGTTGTTCGGGCAGTTGTCGAACGTCGTCAACGGCGTCGGCTTCCTGCTGCTCGTCGACCGGCCTGAACAACCGCTGCCCGCTCGCGTCACGCATACGTCGGTCGTGCTCGACGGCGTGCAGGATGCCGGCAATGTCGGTTCGATCCTGCGCAGCGCGGCGGCGGCCGGTGTACGCCACGTGTTCTGTGCGCCGGGAACGGCGTATGCCTGGTCGTCGAAGGTGCTGCGCTCGGGCATGGGTGCCCATTTCCTGCTGTCGATCCACGAGGATGTCGACGCTGCCGCGCTCGCCGAACGCCTCGACGTGCCGGTCGCACTGACCGACTCGCATGGCGCGCAGGCGGTCTACGATTGCGACCTGTCGGGGCCGGTTGCGTGGGTGTTCGGCAACGAGGGCGCCGGCGTGTCGGCGTTCTGGCGCGATGCGGCCACGCATCGCGTGACGATCCCGCAGCCGGGCGGGATGGAGTCGCTGAACGTCGCAGCAGCGGCAGCGGTGTGCCTGTTCGAGCAGGTGCGCCAGCAGCGGCCTGCATGACGCCGCGCGCGCACGCGCCGCACAACAAAAAGGCCGCGTTCGTGAGCTGACCCCCAAGAGTTGGACATCATTCCAACCCTTGGGGGTTTTTCATTGATCCGCCTTTTTGTTTCCGGCGGGCGGCCAGGCGGCCGCCCGCGCGCAGGCGCTCAGTACGACTGCCGGTCGAGACGGATTTCCTGCAGGATCGTCGTCGCGATTTCCTCGATCGACTTGTGCGTCGACGACAGCCACTTGATCCCTTCGCGACGCATCATCGCCTCGGCCTCGTTGATCTCGTAACGGCAGTTCTCGGGCGCCGCATATTTGCTGCCCGGCCGGCGCTCGTTGCGGATCTCCGATAGGCGCTGCGGGTCGATCGACAGGCCGAACAGCTTCTCGCGGTGCGCGGACAGCGCCGACGGCAGCTTGCCGCGCTCGAAATCTTCCGGAATCAGCGGATAGTTTGCCGCCTTCACGCCGTATTGCATCGCGAGATACAGGCTCGTCGGTGTCTTGCCGCTGCGCGACACGCCGACGAGGATCACGTCGGCTTCCGACAGGTTGCGGTTCGACTGGCCGTCGTCGTGCGCGAGCGAGAAGTTGATCGCCTCGATCCGCGTCTTGTACTCCTCGGTGTCGGCGTTCTGGTGGCCGCGGCCCATCGCGTGGCTAGATTTCAGCTCCAGTTCCTGCTCGAGCGGTTCGACGAAGCGCTGGAACATGTCGAGCACGAGCGCGTTCGAGCGTTTGACGATGTCGTTCGACTCGCTGTCGACGAGCGTCGTGAACACGATCGCGCGGCGGCCGTCGTGTACGGCGGCCTCGTTGATCTTCTCGACGGTCGCATAGGCTTTGTCGAGCGAGTCGACGAACGGCACGCGCACGAGGCGGAATTTCTGGTCGAACTGGGAGAGGATCGAGTGCGCGAAGGTTTCGGCAGTGATCCCGGTGCCGTCGGAGACGATGAATACGGTAGGCAGCATGAATCTGGGCGTCGAGCGTGAAGGGCGGTTGCGCGGGCGGCTGGAGGTTCGCCTCCAGACGCAGTGACAAGGTCGCGCCACATCCGGCAGCCGGCACGGTAGAATAGCGGCAACCTGTTGGATAAGCAATTGCGGGGGCAGGGCGCGAAAGGCGCCCCAGGCTTTGCCGCTCGATTCCAAAATTCCCGGCAAGTGTGGCGATTTGTCTGTAAATATCGCCGTTCTGCCGGGATTTTTGCAAATCGGGTCGAAAGATTTTTCGCCGCTGCGAGTGTTTATCTAACAGGTTGCGCAAGACGCGCCGCGCCTTTTTGCAAGCGCCCGCGTCCGAGCCCACTTGCGCAATCGAGCATTTTTTTCACACTTAGGGGCTTGTATGACTAACGCAGCAAACGTCGCAAAGGACCAGGCGTATGTAATTCCGTTCGAGCAGTTGCGGATGACTGATGTGGAGATCGTGGGCGGCAAGAATGCGTCGCTCGGCGAGATGATCAGCCAGCTTTCCGAAGCAGGCGTTCGCGTACCCACCGGTTTCGCCACGACCGCGCTCGCGTTTCGCGATTTCCTCACGCACAACGACCTGACCGATCGTATTGCCAAGCGTCTCGAGTCCCTCGACATCGACGACGTGAAGGCGCTTGCCGAAGCCGGTGCCGAAATCCGCAAGTGGATCGTCGACGCGCCGATGCAGGCACGTCTCGAGCAGGAAATTCGCGAGCAGTTTGAAGTCCTGAAGAACGGCTCGCCGGCCGAGCTGTCGTTTGCCGTGCGATCGTCCGCGACCGCGGAAGACCTGCCCGACGCATCGTTCGCCGGCCAGCAGGAGTCGTACCTGAACGTCGTCGGCATCGAAGACGTGCTCGACCGCATGAAGCACGTGTTCGCGTCGCTGTACAACGACCGCGCGATCTCGTACCGCGTCCACAAGGGCTTCACGCACGCCGAAGTCGCACTGTCGGCCGGTGTGCAGCGCATGGTCCGCTCGGACGTCGGCGCCGCGGGCGTGATGTTCACGATCGACACCGAATCGGGCTTCAAGGACGCCGTGTTCATCACGTCGAGCTACGGCCTGGGCGAAACCGTCGTGCAGGGCGCCGTGAACCCGGACGAGTTCTACGTGTTCAAGACGACGCTCGCACAGGACAAGTACCCGATCATCCGCCGCTCGATCGGCTCGAAGCTGATCAAGATGGAATTCACGCAGCCGGGCGAGCCGGGCCGCGTGAAGACGGTCGACGTGCCGCACGAGCAGCGCAACCGCTACTCGATCACCGACGAGGACGTGATCGAGCTGGCGAAGTACGCGGTCATCATCGAGAAGCACTACCAGCGTCCGATGGACATCGAGTGGGGCAAGGACGGCCGCGACGGCAAGATCTTCATCCTGCAGGCGCGTCCGGAAACGGTGAAGAGCCAGGCAACCGGCAAGGCCGAGCAGCGTTTCAAGCTGAAGGGCCAGTCGCAGGTGCTGGCGACGGGCCGTGCGATCGGCCAGAAGATCGGTGCGGGCCCCGTGCGCGTGATCCAGGATCCGTCGGAAATGGAACGCGTGCAGCCGGGCGACGTGCTGGTGGCCGACATGACCGACCCGAACTGGGAGCCGGTGATGAAGCGTGCGGCCGCGATCGTCACGAACCGTGGCGGCCGGACCTGCCACGCGGCGATCATCGCGCGTGAGCTCGGCGTGCCGGCAGTCGTCGGTTGCGGCGATGCGACCGACATCCTGAAGGACGGCGCGCTCGTCACGGTATCGTGCGCGGAAGGCGACGAAGGCAAGATCTACGACGGCCTGCTCGAGACGGAAGTCACGGAAGTGCAGCGCGGCGAACTGCCGGAAATCCCGGTCAAGATCATGATGAACGTCGGTAACCCGCAGCTCGCGTTCGACTTCTCGCAACTGCCGAACGGCGGTGTGGGTCTCGCGCGTCTCGAGTTCATCATCAACAACAACATCGGCGTTCACCCGAAGGCGATTCTCGAGTACCCGAACATCGACCAGGACCTGAAGAAGGCGGTCGAGAGCGTCGCGCGCGGTCACGCATCGCCGCGTCAGTTCTACGTCGACAAGCTGACCGAAGGCGTCGCGACGATCGCTGCGGCGTTCTATCCGAAGCCCGTGATCGTGCGTCTGTCCGACTTCAAGTCGAACGAGTACAAGAAGCTGATCGGCGGTTCGCGTTACGAGCCGGACGAGGAAAACCCGATGCTGGGCTTCCGCGGCGCGTCGCGTTACATCGCCGAAGACTTCGCGCAGGCGTTCGAGATGGAGTGCCGTGCACTGAAGCGCGTGCGCGACGAGATGGGCCTGACCAACGTCGAGATTATGGTGCCGTTCGTGCGGACCGTGAAGCAGGCGGAGCGTGTTGTCGGCCTGCTCGAGAAGTTCGGCCTGAAGCGCGGTGAAAACGGCCTGCGCCTCGTGATGATGTGCGAAGTGCCGACCAACGCGATCCTCGCCGAAGAGTTCCTGGAACACTTCGACGGTTTCTCGATCGGCTCGAACGACCTCACGCAGCTCACGCTCGGCCTCGACCGCGACTCGGGCATGGAACTGCTGGCCGTCGACTTCGACGAACGCGATCCGGCCGTCAAGTTCCTGCTGAAGCGCGCGATCGATACCTGCCTCAAGATGGGCAAGTACGTCGGTATCTGCGGCCAGGGCCCGTCCGATCACCCGGACTTCGCGCAATGGCTGACCGACGAAGGCATCGTGTCGATTTCGCTGAACCCCGACACGATCATCGATACGTGGCAGGCACTCGCCGCCAACCGGAAGTAACGGTCGGTGATGCCGCTTCGGCGAAAGCGCGGTGCCGCCACGCTTTCGTTGAAGGCAAAATGCAAGGTTCGTGTTATAAACACCCCGGTACGCACCGGGGTGTTTTTTTTGTCGGTACGCAACGTGCCGATCCGGGCGTGCCGGTCGCCTCCGCTCGCGGCAGCGAATATAGTGAGTATCGGGGGCGTTTTTCTGGAGGCCAAAATGATGTCGGGGCATCTGTTCTGGTGGGTCGCGGTGGGCGTGCTGGTCGTGGCCGAACTGCTGACGGGCACGTTCTACCTGCTGATGATCGCGCTCGGCTTTCTCGCGGGCGGCTTGCTGCAACTGGCCGGTTTCGCGCCGCACGTGCAGTTCGGCGCGGCGGCCGCGGTCGCGCTCATCGCGATGATCGCGCTGCGCCGCTCGGGGCTTGGCCGCAAGCAGAAGCGCGACACGTCGACGAATCCCGACGTCAATCTCGACATCGGCTCGACCGTCACGGTCGATGCGTGGCGTGACGGCCGCGCACGCGTGCAGTATCGCGGCGCCGACTGGGACGTCGAGCTTGCGAACGGCGAGCGCGACGATGTGCACGTGTATCAGGTGAGTGCCGTGCGCGGCAATTGTCTCGTGGTCGTGGCGAAACCCGCGGGCTGATCGTCCGCCAATACAACAAGGAGGGAATACTTCATGGATTCGCTGATCATCTGGGTTGTCCTGCTCATCATCGCGATCGTGATCGTGTCGAAGACGGTGAAGATCGTGCCGCAGCAGCATGCATGGGTACTCGAGCGCTTCGGGCGCTATCACGCGACGCTGTCGCCCGGTCTGAACATCGTGCTGCCGTTCGTCGATCGCATCGCGTACCGGCACATACTGAAGGAAATCCCGCTCGACGTGCCGAGCCAGATCTGCATCACGCGCGACAACACGCAGCTTCAGGTCGACGGCGTGCTGTATTTCCAGGTGATGGACCCGATGAAGGCGTCGTACGGGTCGAGCAACTTCGTGCTCGCGATCACGCAGTTGTCGCAGACAATGCTGCGCTCGGTGATCGGCAAGCTGGAACTCGACAAGACGTTCGAGGAACGCGACTTCATCAACCACAGCATTGTGTCGGCGCTTGACGAGGCCGCGTCGAACTGGGGTGTGAAGGTGCTACGCTACGAGATCAAGGATCTGACGCCGCCGAAGGAAATCCTGCACGCGATGCAGGCGCAGATCACCGCGGAGCGCGAAAAGCGTGCGCTGATCGCCGCATCCGAGGGCCGCAAGCAGGAACAGATCAACCTCGCGTCGGGCGCGCGTGAAGCGGCGATCCAGAAGTCCGAAGGCGAGCGGCAGGCCGCGATCAACCAGGCGCAGGGCGAGGCCGCTGCGATTCTGGCGGTGGCCGAGGCGAACGCGCAGGCGATCCAGAAGATCGCGAGCGCGATGCAGTCGCAAGGAGGGATGGACGCGGTGAACCTGAAGGTCGCCGAGCAGTATGTCGGCGCGTTCGCGAATCTCGCGAAGCAGGGCAACACGCTGATCGTGCCGTCGAACCTGTCGGATCTCGGCAGTGCGATCGCATCGGCGATGTCGATCGTCAAACGCGCGTCGCCGGCCGCGGGCGGGAAGGGCTGAGCCGGGGCGTTCCTGATGCGCTGGCGGCCGCTGTATGCGATCCGCATGCGGCCAATCGTCGCGCGTTCGGGCGAGTTCCGCCGGAGCCCGTAAGGCGCCTTCGGCGCGAATCGTCAGGCGAAACCACCGGCTTTGTGTATCGAACGCCGCCGGCCGCCTCTGGGCGATCGATATGTGGGATTCACCGAACCCAAAGCAACACGGCCCGCTTCGAGCGGGCCGTGTCGTTTGTATTGCAGGTTGCGCGCGTCAGGTGCCGGCGCGCATGATGCGTGCCTTCTCGCGTTCCCAGTCGCGCTTCTTCTCGGTTTCGCGCTTGTCGTGCAGCTTCTTGCCCTTCGCGAGCGCGATGTCGCACTTCACGCGACCGCCCTTGTAGTGGAAGTTCAGCGGCACGAGCGTGTAGCCACGCTGCTCGACCTTGCCGATCAGTTTCTTGATTTCCTCGCGGTGCAGCAGCAGCTTGCGCGTGCGAACCGGGTCGGGCGTGATGTGCGTCGAGGCTTCGGGCAGCGGGCTGATATGGGTGCCGATCAGGAAGATCTCGCCGCTCTTCACGACGACGTAACCTTCCCGGATCTGGCCGCGCCCGGCGCGCAGCGCCTTGACTTCCCAGCCCTCCAGCACGAGCCCCGCCTCGTAGCGTTCCTCGATGTGATAATCGAAGTGCGCTTTCCTGTTGTCGATGATGCTCATGAAAGGATCGGGCCAACTCGTTTAAAATCACGATTTTAGCAAAGCGGGGCGGGAATCGCCCGGCTTGGCGTTTCCACCTTCAGCGATGCCGCGCGATTTATGGCAGATGTCCAGAAAACCGTATTGATCCGCCATTCGGCGGAACAGATGTTCGACCTCGTCACCGACGTGGCCGACTACCCCAATTTCCTGCCCTGGTGCGGCGGCGTCGAGATTCGCCGTCAGGACGAGCGCGGGATGGAAGCGCGCATCGATATCAACTTCAAGGGCATCAAGCAGCATTTCGCGACGCGCAATACGCAGGAACGCCCGACGCGGATCGACATGGAGTTCACGGACGGTCCGTTCAAGAAGTTCACGGGCACGTGGCGCTTCACGGCGCTGCGTGCCGATGCGTGCAAGATCGAATTCGCGCTGCACTACGAGTTTTCGAGCATCCTGCTCGAGAAGATCATCGGGCCCGTGTTCAGCCATATCGCGAACACGTTCGTCGATTCGTTCGTGAAGCGCGCGGACCAGCGCTACGGGAAGGGGTGACGCGATGCTGTCGATCGAAGTCTGCTATGCGCTGCCGGATCGCCAGACGCTGATCCCGCTGTCGCTGCCCGAAGGGGCGACCGTTCGCTCGGCGATCGACGCGAGCGGCGTGCTCGCGCTGCATCCGGAGATCGACCTCGCGCACGCGAAGACGGGCGTGTACGGCAAGCTCGCGCCGCTCGACGCGCCGCTCGCCGACCACGACCGTGTCGAGATCTACCGCCCGCTGATCGTCGATCCGAAGCTGGCGCGCCAGCGGCGCGTCGACAAATCCCGCCGCGCCGGCTCGATCGAGGGCCGCAAGTGGATGCACAAGGACGCGCGCTGACGCGTTTTTCGTTCCGATTCGTCTGATCAAACGCCGCGGCGCACTCAGTGGGCCGCGGCGTTTGCGTTGGTCGACGCGCTGCCCGGCGTGTCGCCGTGCTGCCGCACCGAGCCGTACACGCCGGCGAGCAGCAGCACGAGCGCGGCGACCTCGAGCGCGTGCGGCATCCGCTGGTCGTACACGAACGCGTACAGCATCGCGAATACGGTTTCGAACACGATCAACTGGCCGGACAGCGTGAGCGGCAAGCGCTTCGACGCGGCATTCCATAGCCCGTTGCCGAGCCACGACGCGCCGATCGCGAGCACGAGGTTCAGCAACCAGAACAACTGCCAGCGCGACGCCGGGACGGCTGCCTGCACCGTGCCCGCCGGCAGTGCGAGGATCGCGATCCAGCAGAGCCCGCCGATCAGGCCCGTCACGACACCCCACAACACCGACCACTCGTTGCCGCCGAAATGATGATGGCGCTGGAGGTAGCGCGCGTTCGCCACCGCGTACCAGGTCCAGCTCGCAAGCGCGCCGGCCGCGCAGGCGATGCCCGCGAGTTTCTGGCCGAGCGTCGTCGCGTGTGCGGCCTCGGACGTGAACAGGTCGACGTTGATGCAGACGATGCCCGCGATCACCAGCGCGAGCGGGGCGGCGAGCCGCCGCAGTGGCACGGCGCCGTGGTCGCCCAGGCCGGCGAGCGTGACGGTCACGGGCAGCACGCCGACGATCAGCGAGCTGGGCGCGATGCCGATCAGGTGCACGGCGCCGGACAGCAGCATGTAGTACGCGACGTTGCCGACGACGGCGAGTTTCATCAACGCGACGAGATCTTCGCGGGTGAGTCGCGCGAGCAGCGAGCGGGCCGCCGGCAGCGCGGCCGCGAGCGACACGAGGCCATACATCGCATAGCGGCCGGCGCTCAACAGCAGCGGCGAGAAGTCGGTCAGCAGCCGCGGAACGAGAAACACCATGCCCCACAGGGCACCTGCCAGGACACCGTAAACCACGCCGCGCTGCATCGACTGCTCCGAACAAATGACTGATGTGCGCGCATCTTAGCGACGCCGTTGCTGCGGCGTCTTGTTCATTCCTGCACTCGGCGCACGGCGGGATTTCGAGGCGTTGCGTGCCCGAGCGGCGTGGACCGGCGACGGATCAATCGTCTGCCGGATCGGGCGTCGCGCCCGCGCCGTCGCCCGCTGCGCTCGAGTGCGCCGGGCGCCGCACGGTGCGCAGCTTGCCGCTGTTGCCGCCGCCGCAGTAGAAGCGGTCGTGGCCGTCGGATTCGAGCCCCGATATGCCGACGCCGGCCGGCATGTCGACCTGCTCGAGCACCTGGCCCGTGCGCGGGTCGATGCGCCGCAGGTCGCTCTGCTCGGCCTCCCACGTGCCGTGCCACAGCTCGCCGTCGACCCACGTCACGCCGGTGACGAAGCGGTTCGATTCGATCGTGCGCAGCACGGCGCCCGATTCCGGATCGATCTGATGAATCTTGCGTTCGCGGTACTGGCCGACCCACAGCGTGCCTTCAGCCCACGCGAGCCCCGAATCGGCGCCGCCGCCGGGGGCCGGGATCGTCGCGAGCACGCGACCCGATTCGGGGTCGAGCTTCTCGATGCGGTCCTCGACGATCTGAAACAGGTGGCGGCCGTCGAACGCGGTGCCCGCATGCGCGGCGACGTCGAGCGAGCGGATGGTCGTGCCGCGCTCCGGGTCGAGCGCGTTCAGCTTGTCGCCGGACGCATACCAGACGTGCTGCCCGTCGAACGTGACGCCGTGCACGCCGTCGACGCCCGGAAACGGGCCATATTCGCGAATGATCTCTGCATGGGAGCGTTTCATGTTCGTCACCTCGTCGTTCGGTGAAGCCATCCTAGTCTCCCGGCAGCGGAGCAGGGAGTAACAAGGTCGTCGCGAATCCCGGTAGCGGCGGCGTCATCCAGCGGCGCGCGCGGCCGCGACCGAGCGCCTGCACCTTGTCGGCCTCCGCGAGCGCGTCGAGCGCGCGCTGCACGGTGCGCTGGCTTGCGCCGAGCGCGAGCGCCAGCGCGGAGCTCGACCATGCTTCGCCGTCGGCGAGCAGTGCAAGCACGGCCGCGTGGCGATCGTCGACCGGGCGCGCGAGGACGACGGTCTCGCGCACGCCGAGCGGTTCGAGCGCAAAGCCGCGCGGTGTCGCGATGACGTTCGCGAGCGGCCGTAGCACCGCGCGCAGCCGGCCGATCTCGACGCGCAGCCGCGCGCGATGCGATTCGTCCGCATGTTTCGCGCGGAACGCGGCGGCCACGAGCGCGTTGCGCGACACGTCGGCCGGCCAGGCCTCGCCGAGCGCGCGGGCGAGCACGAACAGCACGGGGCGCCGCGCGAGCGACACGGTCGTGCGCGCATCGCGCACCGTGTGGCGGCACGCATCGACGACGAGCGCGTTCGATGCGAACAGCGTCTCGACTTCGTCGAGCCGTACGAGCCGCGAGGTGCCGCGCGCGATGAGGCGAGCGGCCGGTGCGTCGAGCACGCGTGCGGCGGTGTCGACCTCGGCCGTCAGTGCGGCGATGCCGGCGTCGCGCGCGGCCGCGTTCGCACGGGCGAGCGCCGCGCGTGCCGCGTGCGTACGGATGCGGCGCATCGCGATGCCGGCCGCGATCAGTTCATGGGCGGCGCGCGACGCGGCTGGCAGCGGCGCGGGATCGAGATGCGCGAGCAGTTGCTCGGCATCGTCGATATGGCCGATCAGCAGCAGCCGGCGTACGCCGAGATAGCGCGCATGCGCGGCGTTTGCGCGGTCGCCGTGCGCGTCGAGCGTTGCGCAGGCCGCATCGAGCGCGCGCGTCGGCCAGCGCAGGTCGCGCGACGCGAGTGCGATCTCGGCTTCCGCGACGACGCAGCGCGCCCGTGCAACGGCTTCCTTCGCGCCGAATGCACGTGCGGCGCCGCGCACGAGGGCGCGCGCGCGTTCGAAATCGCCGAGCTGCGCCATCGCGATGCCGCGCAGCGCGAGCGCCGGCGCATCGTCACGCAGCGCGACGCGGTTCAGCGCGCCGAGCGCGTCACCGGCCGCGAGCGCGCGCGCGGCCGCCGTGATCAGCGAATCCATCCGAATCCCGACACAGTTGTCACTCCCTCCGGTCCGATGCCGGCCACTAATCTAGCACCACGTACACGGCTTCGTACGCCGTGCCCGGATACCCACCGAAGGAGGCACCCGCAATGACGAACCATCTCACCGGAACGCGCGACGAATGGCTGGCCGAGCGCCGCGCACTGCTCGACGCTGAAAAGGCGTTGACGCGGCAAAGCGACGAACTTGCACGGCGGCGCCAGGCGCTGCCGTGGGTGCGTGTCGACAAGACCTACCGGTTCGACACCGAGGACGGCCGGGCGACGCTCGACGACCTGTTTCGCGGCCGTTCGCAACTGCTCGTCTATCACTTCATGTTCGGCCCCGACTACAAGGCCGGCTGCCCGTCGTGCTCGGCGCTCGCCGACGGGTTCGACGGCTTCGCCGTGCACCTGGCGCACCACGACGTGACGCTCTCGGCCGTGTCGCGCGCACCGCTCGCGAAGCTGCTCGCGTACCGCGAGCGGATGGGGTGGACCTTCCCATGGGCATCGTCGGTCGGCAGCGATTTCAACTTCGACTTCAACGTGTCGTTCACCGAAACGCAGCAGCGCGCGGGCGACATCGAATACAACTACGCGCGGGCCGGCCATGCGATGGACATGGATCCACCGCCGGCGCCCGTCGTGCAGTTCGCGGCCACCTGCGGCACCGACGCGGTCACGTATTCGCTCGACCGGCCGGGGATGAGCGCATTCGTGCGAGAGGATGGTGTCGTCTATCACACGTACTCGACCTACGCGCGCGGGCTTGACGGGCTGTGGGGGATGTACCAGTGGCTCGATCGCGCGCCGCGCGGGCGCAACGAGGCCGGCCCGTGGTGGCGCCGTCACGACGAGTACGCGCGCGGCTGAGTGCAAGCCGGCGACGGGCGGGAGCGTGCGATGGCGCGGTCGGCAATCGGCGGGGCAGACCCTGATCCGCGGGAATTCGGGGCCGCACTCGCGGCCGTGTTCGCCGTCGCCGTGACGGCGACACTGGCGCAGCACGCGTCGATGGCCGCGATGGGCGGCGAACCGATGGCCGGTGGCTGGATGGCTTCGGCCGCATGGCTGCAGCCGTGCGGCCGGGGCGCCGGACGTGCCTTCGCGACGTTCGCCGGAATGTGGGGCGCGATGACGGCGGCGATGATGCTGCCGGCGCTGGCGCCGATGCTCTGGCAATACCGGCAGCGCATCGGCCCGATGGCCACGGCGCGTTCCGCCTGGCTCGTCGTCGTTGCGGGCGCCGGGTATTTCGCGGTGTGGATGGCGCTCGGGGCGCTCGTGTTTCCGGCTGGCGCCGCGCTGACGGCCGCTGCCGCACGGCTGCCGGGCCTTGCCCGCGCGCTGCCGTTCGCGGCCGGCGCGGTCGTGTCGGTTGCAGGCATGCTGCAATTCTCCGCGTGGAAGGCGCGGCGGCTGGCGTGCTGCCGGCATATGGCCGGCGGCGTACACCGGTCGTCGGCCGTTGCCGGTGCGGCGTGGCGGCACGGCGTGCGGGCCGCCATGCACTGCAGCGCCTGTTGCGGGAACCTGATGGCGATCGCGCTGGCGGCCGGCATGATGGACCTGCGCGTGATGGCCGCCGTGACGGTCGCGATCGCCGCCGAGCGCCTCGCGCCGCCCGGCGGGCGTGTTGCTGCGCGGATTGCCGGTTGCGTGGCGGTCGGCGGCGGCATTGCGATGATCGTGCGTGCGGCAGGGCTGCTATAACACAGGGTAGGCAGGCCGATTCGACACGTTGCCGGGCCTCGCTTCACCGTGGCCGCTTCGGTCGCGTGACCGGTTCGCAACGGGCCGATGGGCCGGATTGCCGCTGGTTGCGCGAATGGCTCGATGCAGCGGTGAAACGAAAGGCGATCGAAAACGAACCGAACCGCGATCCGAACGATTCGGCCCCCGAACGGCTGAAACCGGCTAAGCCGTTGTTCGTGTTGTGAAAATTCACGGCGCTTCGCGTATAATTCGCTTTTGCGCCCATAGGATTTGCCATGCGTCTGATCCAAAAAGCACTCACTTTCGATGACGTGCTCCTCGTTCCCGCCTTCTCCGACGTTCTCCCGCGCGACACCAGCCTCAAGACCAAGCTGACCCGCAACATCTCCCTGAACATGCCGCTCGTGTCCGCCGCGATGGACACGGTCACCGAAGGTCGCCTCGCGATCGCGATGGCGCAGCAGGGTGGCGTCGGTATCGTCCACAAGAACCTCACGCCGGCCGAGCAGGCCCGCGAGGTCGCGAAGGTCAAGCGTTTTGAGTCGGGCGTCGTCCGCGACCCGATCACGGTGCCGCCGCAAATGAAGGTGCGCGACGTGATCGCGCTGTCGCGCCAGCATGGCATTTCGGGCTTCCCGGTCGTCGAAGGCCCGCAGCTCGTCGGTATCGTCACGAACCGCGACCTGCGTTTCGAAACGCGCCTCGATGAGCCGGTCAAGTCGATCATGACGCCGCGCGAGCGCCTCGTCACGGTCAAGGAAGGCACGCCGCTCGCCGAAGCGAAGGCACTGATGCACAGCCACCGCCTCGAGCGCGTGCTGGTCGTCAACGATGCGTTCGAACTGCGCGGCCTGATGACCGTCAAGGACATCACGAAGCAGACCGAGCACCCGGACGCGTGCAAGGACGAACACGGCAAGCTGCGCGCAGGCGCGGCGGTCGGTGTCGGCCCCGACAACGAAGAGCGCGTCGAGCTGCTGGTGCAGGCCGGCGTCGACGTGATCGTCGTCGATACCGCGCACGGTCACAGCAAGGGCGTGCTCGAGCGTGTCCGCTGGGTCAAGCAGAACTTCCCGCACGTCGAAGTGATCGGCGGCAACATCGCGACGGCCGCTGCCGCGAAGGCGCTGGTCGAATACGGCGCGGACGCGGTCAAGGTCGGTATCGGCCCGGGCTCGATCTGCACGACGCGGATCGTCGCCGGTGTCGGCGTGCCGCAGATCAGCGCGATTTCGAACGTCGCGGAAGCGCTGAAGGGCACGGGCGTGCCGTGCATCGCCGACGGTGGCGTGCGCTTCTCGGGCGACGTGTCGAAGGCCCTCGCGGCCGGCGCGAACGCGGTGATGATGGGCAGCATGTTCGCGGGCACCGAAGAGGCGCCGGGCGACGTGTTCCTGTTTCAGGGCCGCCAGTACAAGTCGTACCGCGGCATGGGTTCGGTCGGTGCAATGAAGGACGGCGCGGCGGACCGCTACTTCCAGGACAACTCGGCGAACATCGACAAGCTCGTGCCGGAAGGCATCGAAGGCCGCGTCGCGTACAAGGGTTCGGTCAACGCGATCCTGTTCCAACTGGTCGGTGGCGTGCGCGCGAGCATGGGCTACTGCGGCTGCCGCACGATCGACGAGCTGCACGACAAGGCCGAATTCGTTCAGATCACCGCGGCGGGCATGCGCGAGTCGCACGTGCACGACGTGCAGATCACGAAGGAAGCCCCGAACTACCACGTGGACTGATCGCCGATGAAACCGCTGCTGCGAGCCGTGCTGATCCTCGATGCCGTGCTGCTGCTGGCGTTCGGCGTGCTGTTCGTGCTGACGCCCTGGCAGTCGCTGTTCAATGCGCTGCAGCTGCAGAACATCCAGCCGGCGATGCTCGGCCAGGCGTTCGGCATCGCGTTGCTCGGGCTCGCGTGGCTCGCGTTTCATGCGGCGTTCAACGGTGACCTCACGGCGCCGGTGGCGCGGTCGGTCGGCCATGTGTACTGGCTGACCGGCGTGCTGACGATCGTCTGGTCGCTCGGCGCCAGCAGCGGTCCCGCGCTTGCGGCCGCCGGCAGGGTGCTGTCGGTCGCGGCCGGTGTCGTGTTGATCCTGCTCGGCCTCGGCGGCGTGCGAATCGCATCGGCCGTGCGCCGGCGCGAGAAGGCGCAAGCGCTCGAGGCGCGCGCCCCGGCGCAACGTCCGGCCGAGCCGGCGCCGGCGTCGTCGCCCGCACCGCAGCGTGTCGAGCCCGTCGTCAGCCGTCCCGCGGCGCCTTCGGCATCGTCGCCGGCTTCATCCGGTTCCAGTCAGTCGTCCGGCGGCGTCGCACTCGACGAACGCCCGCCGATGCAGGATTGACCGGCGATGCGTCGCGCGAGCCACCTGCCGCCCGACGCCGTTGTCCATGCTTTTGACGCAGCGCTTTGTGCGCTGCTTTTCTCATTCTCTTCATCCCGTCCGCAGCCATGCACGACAAAATCCTGATTCTCGACTTCGGTTCGCAAGTCACCCAACTGATTGCGCGGCGTGTGCGTGAAGCCCACGTCTACTGCGAAATCCATCCGAACGATGTGTCCGACGACTTCGTCCGCGAGTTCGCGCCGAAGGCGGTGATCCTGTCGGGCAGCCACGCGAGCACGTACGAAGACCATCAACTGCGCGCGCCGCAAGCCGTGTGGGATCTCGGCGTGCCGGTGCTCGGCATCTGCTACGGCATGCAGACGATGGCCGTGCAGCTCGGCGGCAAGGTCGAGTGGAGCGACCATCGCGAATTCGGCTACGCGGAAATGCGTGCGCACGGCCATACGCGCCTGCTCGACGGCATCGAGGATTTCACGACCGCCGAAGGCCACGGGATGCTGAAGGTCTGGATGAGCCACGGCGACAAGGTTGCCGAGCTGCCGCCGGGCTTCGCGCTGATGGCGTCGACGCCGAGCTGCCCGATCGCCGGCATGGCCGACGAGGCGCGCGGCTACTACGCGGTGCAGTTCCACCCGGAAGTCACGCACACGGTGAAGGGCCGCCAGATCATCGAACGCTTCGTGCTGCAGATCGCCGGCGCGAAGCCCGACTGGATCATGAAGAACCACATCGAGGAAGCCGTCGCGAAGATCCGCGAGCAGGTCGGTGACGAGGAAGTGATTCTCGGCCTGTCGGGCGGCGTCGATTCGAGCGTCGCAGCGGCGCTGATCCACCGCGCGATCGGCGACCAGCTCACCTGCGTGTTCGTCGACCACGGCCTGCTGCGCCTGAACGAAGGCAAGATGGTGCTCGACATGTTCGAGGGCCGCCTGCATGCGAAGGTCGTGCACGTCGATGCCGCCGATCAGTTCCTCGGCCACCTGGCCGGCGTGACCGATCCGGAAGCGAAGCGCAAGATCATCGGTCGCGAGTTTGTCGAAGTGTTCCAGGCTGAAGCGAAGAAGCTGTCGAAGGCGAAGTGGCTCGCGCAGGGCACGATCTACCCGGACGTGGTCGAATCGGGCGGCACGAAGACGAAGAAGGCGACGACGATCAAGAGCCACCACAACGTCGGCGGCCTGCCGGAAACGCTTGGCCTGAAGCTGCTCGAGCCGCTGCGTGACCTGTTCAAGGACGAAGTGCGCGAACTGGGCGTCGCGCTTGGCCTGCCGCCGGAGATGGTGTACCGCCATCCGTTCCCGGGCCCGGGCCTCGGCGTGCGGATTCTCGGCGAAGTGAAGCGCGAGTTCGCGGACCTGCTGCGCCGCGCGGACGCGATCTTCATCGAGGAGCTGCGCAACACGACCGCGACCGCGCAGGATGCGGCTGCGGGCCTGTGCGGCGAGGCCGATGTCGGCAAGAGCTGGTACGACCTGACGAGCCAGGCGTTCGCGGTGTTCCTGCCGGTCAAGTCGGTCGGCGTGATGGGCGATGGCCGCACGTACGACTACGTGACGTCGCTGCGCGCCGTGCAGACGACCGACTTCATGACCGCGCACTGGGCGCACCTGCCGTACGCGCTGCTCGGCCGTGCGTCGAACCGGATCATCAACGAAGTGCGCGGGATCAACCGGGTCGTGTACGACATCTCGGGCAAGCCGCCGGCGACGATCGAGTGGGAGTAAGCATCGCGGCCGAATCGGCGTTCGCTTTCGTCATTGCGCGTCGGTTGATGGCGCGATAGTGCGTAGCGGGTGGCCGGTTCGGTTCGTCTGCTGTCCGGGCTCCGGTCCGGACAAAAAACGGCTTGGCGATTGCCAAGCCGTTTTGCGTTAACGCATCGCGTGGATCAGGACGCGTCGTGTTCCCGGTCGCGATCGGATTCGGATGCTCACGCGTGCGCGCGCACGAGCGATCGCAGGTACGTCGGCACCTTCGCCTTGCTCGTTGCCTGGACACGCGACATCAGCGCGTGATCGATCCGATCCAGCCCGTAAGTCCGGGCAATGTCGTCCTGCAATCGGCACCACAGATGGCCAGCCATCTCGGCATCGACCATCGCCCGGTGCGCACGGCCCGATTTCGGCAACCGCAGCATCTCGACCAGACTCGACAGGCGGTGACTTTGGGCGTCCGGGTAGATCCGTCTCGCGACGAGCATCGTGCAGGCGAAGGAGTGCTCGGCCGACATGCCGAGCAGCCCGAGCTCCGACTGCCAGAAGCGCTTGTCGAAACCGGCGTTGTGGGCGACGACGGCATGCTTGCCGACGAATGCCGCTGCTTCCTTCATGACTTCGGACGCCGGTGGCGCCGATGCAATCATGTCGTTCGTGATGCCGGTGAGCGCGACGACGTCGGACGGGATGCGTCTGCCCGCATTCATCAAGCTCTGGAAACGGTCGACGATCTGCCCGTCACGCAGAAGGATGACGGCGATTTCGGTCGCACGGTCGCCCATATTCGGCGACAGCCCGGTGGTTTCGAAGTCCAGTACCGCGACGGTTTGCATGGTTGAATCCTGCTGCTTCATGGGGTGACGTTTGGGTTGGCCGAGAGGGTAGCACTTTCGAGTCTGCGATAGACTCGTTCAGCCCCAGAAACGCACTTTCTCGCCATTTCACCGTTTGCAATCCGCTGCCATGGTGCCGCGACCCAACTGACGCTGCCCGGATTCGATGCGCCGCCGCCGGTTCAGAAGCATCGCTTCTTCTTCGCCGCGATGCCCGATCGGTACGCTGGCGATCGGATGCACGTCGGTCCGAACATCAGGCGGCAAGGCCGCTCGCGCCTTCGATCATTCGGATCGAGCCCGTGGTTTGCCCCGTACCTTGCCTGATGCTGAATTCGATCAGTTCCTCATAGATGTCCCGCTGCCCGGCCGGCAGCACGGGCAGCAGCGTCTCGCGGCGCTTGTCCGGATCGAACATCGATTCCACCAGCCACCCAGTCAGGTAGAGCGCCGCCAGGCAGCCGCCCGCCGTCGCGACGTTGCCGTGACACACCAGCGGCTGCTCCGGCGCTTGCAGCCCATGTGCGAGCAAGCCGCCCCACGCATCGGGATGGGTGGTCGCCCGACGCTCCGGCAGCAACCCAAGCCGCTCGAGAATGAACGCGCCGGCGCAAATCGATCCGATATGCTGGCGTGCCGGATCGAGATCGAACGACGGCAGGAAATCCGGGCTCGCCAACGCGGCCGGTATGCCTTGCTTGCCGCTCGAGAACAACACGGCATCGGCGTGATTGGCATCCGACAGCGGGCCGTGAACGGGAATGGTCAGCCCATGCGCGGAATGCAGCACGGGCTGCGCGCCAAGAATCCGGACGCGCCAGTCCGAGGTGTTACGTCCGAGTATGTCCCACATCAGGAACAGGTCGATGTCGGTGAACCGGTCGAATGCAACGAGCGCGATGTCTTTCAACGCGAACTCCAGGAGTCGTGGCGCCATGCGGGAAGCGGCGGCGGCCGTGATAGAGTTCGCAGCCTAACTGTCCAACCCGCACCATACACAGCCTGTATGGCGATGCCGATGCGCACACTGACTCGAAACGACTGGATCGCGGCGGGCTTCGACGCCCTCGACGGGGAAGGCTATTCGGGCATTTCGGCCGAAAGCCTCGCGCGACGGCTGAACGTGACCCGCGGCTCGTTCTATCACCACTTCCGCAATCGCGAAGACTTCGTCCGGGCACTGCTGACCGCGTGGGAGGACGACTACACCGCACGCATGCTCGCGTACGCGGCGGAGGGCCGCAGTGCGGGCGACACGCTGACGCGCTACCTGCGCATCGCAGCTGAAAAGCGGCCGGGACGCGAAGTGGCGATCCGCGCGTGGGCGTTGCAGGACGCACTGGTTGCGGCGTTCCAGCAGCGCGTCGATGCCACGCGTCTCGCCTTCGCGGTCGAGACATCCCGTCGCTGGGTCCGCATGCCGGGCGAAGCCGAGATCGTGGGGCAGGTGGCGCACCTGTGTCTGATCGGCGGTCAGCAGGCGGGGCTGCGGCGCGAGGCCGAGCGGTTCAATCACTTCATGCAACGTGCGTTCGCCGTCGCCGAGCGCGTGCTGCCGCGTCGACGCGTGTAGCTGCGTGAGGGGCGTATCAGATTGATGCGACGCAACTGGATGTCACGCGTTTTCCCGATCCTCCTCAGGGCTGCTTACCACCCCGATAACGAAGGTGAATCAACGGATAAGGCCGGCCTTGTCCATCGAGCGCCGATCGCCCGCAGCGCTCGAATCCGAGCCGTTCGTAGAATCCCGTCGCCGCTTCGTTCTGCTCGTTGACGTCGGTCGTCAAGCCGGGATGGCTCGCGAGTGCATGTTCGACAAGCCGCCGCCCGACACCCGTGCCATGGTGGGCGGGATCGACGAACAGCGCTTCCATGTGACTGCCGTCGAGCAGCATGAAACCGATCGCGCGATCGTGCGCGTCGACAGCCAGGTCGAGCGGTGCGGCCGGCAGGAACGCGACGACTTCGGATTCGATCGCGCGCCGATCGTCGTCGCTCAGGAAGTGATGCGTGGCATCGACTGCATTGCGCCAGATGGCCAGCACGCGTGTGCCGTCGGTGTCGGTGGATTTGCGAATTCTGATCATGGCGGGATAAGTGGTGATCCGGGACTCGGCGGGTAGCCGGCCCCTTGATGGACCGAACGCGTCGTCCGCACGGTAGCGCGGAAACGACAACGGAATTTCAGATGGGCGAGCGTCGCGCGTCGCCCAGCGATGCCGCCCGCTCGATCGCCCGTCGTGCGACGTCGCACACACCTGCGCTCATCGGCAAATCGTCGCGGTCGAGCTCGTCGATGCCGAACCAGCGCGCATCGAGCGCATCGTCGCCGGCAACGGGCGTGCCGCGCAACCATCTGCACAGCACCGCGACCATGATGAAATGCTGGCGCACGGCGCCGCTGGCATCGTAATCGAACGCATCCAGCGCGGTAAAGGCATCGAGCGCTGCGACTTCGACGGTCGTCTCTTCGGCGATCTCGCGAACGACCGCGTCCGCGATTGGTTCGCCCGGTTCGATCTTGCCGCCGGGGAATCCCCAGCATCCCGCATCGGGCGGATTCGCGCGGCGCACGAGCAGTACGTCGCGTTCGCGCAGCACGATGCCGATCACGGCGGGAACGGCGCGTACGGGCGCGGCGGCAACGGATGCGGAATGCGACGATCCTGACATGGCCGTGCCTATGCGTCGGTGCGACGTTCTATCGCCCGGATGACAGCGACCATGTCGTCCGAGCCATGTCCGGCCTTGGCGGTCTCGCCATAAAGCGCGTGGCAGATGTCGAGCAGCGGTGACGCGATGCCGATGCTGCGCGCGGATTCGGCGACGAGGCGCGCGTTCTTCAGCACGTCGGTGATCGCGGCCTGCACGGAGAAATCCCCGGCGACCAGCTTGCCGAGCTTCACGCGCGACACGTCGCTCGCCATCGGGCCGGCGTTCAGCACGTCGGCGAAGCGGGCGAGATCGATGCCGTGACGTTGCGCGAAATGCGTGGCTTCGGTCAGGCCGGTGACCATCGTGATCAGGAACAGGTTGACCGCGAGCTTCATCGTCAGCGCCGACGGCACGTCGCCGCATACGAAGCTGTCGCGGCACAGCGGCTTCACGAGCGGGCGCACGGCGTCGACGTCGTGCGGCGCGCCGGCCAGCATCACGACGAGCTGGCCGGCCTCGGCCGGCTTGCGCGAGCCCGACACGGGCGCCTCGACGTAGCGGCCCGACGCAGCGGCGATTTCATCGGCGAGCGCACGCGAGTACTCGGGGGCGTTGGTGCCCATGTTCACGATCGTGTGGCCGCCGACGCGCGCGGCAAAACCGGGCGTGCCGCGCGCGAGGACGGCGTCGATCGCCGCGTCGTTCGCGAGCATCAGGATCACGGTGCGGCAGGTCGCGAATACGTCGTCGACGTGCTTGCCGACGCGTGCGCCGGCGTCGCGCAACGCATCGTCGCTGCCGTGCGACCGGCTCCAAACGACGAGCGGCGTGCCGGCTCGTGCGAGATTGAGCGCCATCGGCGTGCCCATCACGCCGAGGCCGATGAATCCGACTGCGGTTTGCATGTCCTTGCTCCCACGGTGGGTGGAGACGGTCGTGGGCGTCAGTATCGCAGCGTTTTCGCACGCCGGCCATCTCGCCTGCGAGCCCGCGTGAGCCGCATGACGGTGCTACGCGAGGTCCGCCAGATACGGCCACGGATAGATGCCGCGTGCATGGCCGTCGCCGAACATGAGGCGGATGCCGTAGCCGGCCGGTTCCACGCCTTCCATCGTCAGGTCGGGGCGTGCATCGACACGGCCGCCGTCACGCCGGATTCGTCTGCATTCCGCGCACGGGCAATCGCTGCGCAATTGCGCATAGCCGATGCGCTGCGCGTTGCCGTCGGGCCAGTGCAGCGTCAGCGTGCGTGCCGGATGATCGAGCGCGATTTCGGTCGGCGCGATCATCGCGGAGCATCGCCGATTTGATGGATTGCGATCCGCACGGCCTTGCGGACTTCCGGATCGCGATCCTCGAGCGCATCGTTCAGTGCGGGCAGCGTCGCAGGGTCGCGCAATTCGCCGAGCGCGAGCGCGGCTTCCTTGCGCAGATTGCTGATCGCATGCGAGAGCAGCGCGACGACGGCCGGTGCCGCGGCCGCATCGCGTAACTGCCCGAGCGCGCGCGCGGCACGCAGGCGCACCTGCCAGTAATCGTCGTCGAGCGCGGTGACGAGCGGCTCGCGCGCGGTCGTCACGCGCAGCTTGCCGAGCGTGGTGGCCGCTTCCTCGCGCACTTGCCATGCGCGGTCGCGCAGTGCGGCGAGCAATGCGTCGGTGACGATCGCATCGTTGGCTGCCGCGAAGCCGATCGAGCCGACCGCGGCGCGTCGCACGTCCGCATCGACATCGGCCGTCGCGATGCGCGCGAGCGGCGAAAGCGCGCGCGGATCCCTGAGCCAGCCTAGCACTGCAACGGCTTCGGCGCGCACGGCCGGCGGCTCGGCATCGAGCGCGTGCAGCGCGGAGGCGAACGCGGCGGGGTCGCGCAATTCGCGCAAGCCGCGCAGCACGGCGCGGCGGACGAACGGCTCGGGCCGGTCGGCCCAGCGGCACAGCACGGCGCCCGATGCCGCATCCTTCAGTTCGGACAGGCTCTGCGCGGCGGCGGCGCGCACGTCGTCGTCGGGATCGAGCAGCGCGCCGCACAGTGCATCGACGATATCGGGCTGTTCCCACGCACCGAGTACGCGGGCAGCCTCGCCGCGCACGTCGGCCGACGGATCGGTGCGCAGTGCGGCGACGAATGCCGGCACGAGCTCGGGATCCTCGAGATCCGCGAGTTCGAAGAGCGCGACACGGCGCACGGATGCGTCGGGCGCGGCGAGGCGGGCGACGAGCGCGGCCCGGTCGCGCTCGTGTGCGCCGGGTAGCGAGGAAGCGTAGGAGAAGTCGGTCATGAGCGAGGGAATAGGGCGCTGACGCACGCGGTCAGCGCAGCAGGTAAGGGATATCGACCTTGACTGCGCCGGTCGGGCAATCGCGCTCGCACGGCATGCAGTACCAGCATTCGTCGAACTGCATGTAGGCCTTGCCCTTGGTCACGTCGATGGCGAGCAGGTCGAGCGGGCACACGTCGACGCAGACGGTGCAGCCCTTGTCGGCGATGCACAGTGCATCGTCGATCGTGACGGGCGCGCTGCTGCGCTGGAAGATGTCGTGCGGGGTATGCGGCATGGCATGGTTCCTCAGAGGGCGGCCGCGAGCGCGGCCGGTTCGCGGATGCGCAACTGCGCGTAGGCGCCGCGTTCGTCATCGGCAAGCGGCACGATGTAGGGTTCGACCGGCCGCTTCTCGCTGCGCATTGCGCCGTCGATGCCTTTGCGCAGCCATGTGTGGCAGAACCATTCGGCGTCGTTGCGATGCGGGAAGTCGACGCGATGGTGGTACAGACCCCAGCGGCTCTCGGTGCGGAACAGCGACGCGCGCGCGGCCATTTCCGCGCAATCGCGGATCGCGCGCACTTCGGCCGCACGCATCAGTTCGTGCGGATGGCTGGCCTTCATCTGGTCGATATCCTCAGTAATGCCGTCAAAACGTTGCAGCCCGATTTCCATCTTGCGCGTCACCTTCGGCGGTTGCAGGTAGTCGTTCACCATGCGGCGCAGCTTGTACTCCACCTGCGCCGGCGCGAGGCCGTGTTCGCGCAGAAGCGGCGCGAGCACGCGGGCGCGTTCGGCCTCGACCTGTTCGTCGTCCACCGGCGCATGATCGCGGCCGGCCACGTAGTCGGCCGCGTTCTGCCCGGCGAACCAGCCGTACGTGAACGCGCCGAGCATGTAGTTGTGCGGGACAGCCGCCATGTCGCCGGCTGCGTAGAGCCCCGGCACCGTCGTCTCGGCGCGTGCGTTCACATGGACGCCCGATGCGCTGTGGCCGCTGCAGAAGCCGATCTCGGAGATGTGCATCTCGACCATCTGGCTGCGGTAATCGGTGCCGCGCCCGGCATGGAAGCGGCCGCGGCTCGGCCGCTCGTTCGTATGCAGGATCTGCTCGATGGTTCGGATCGTTTCCTCCGCGAGATGGTCGAGCTTCAGGAACACGGGGCCGTTGCCGCTCTGCAGTTCCTGGTAGAACTCCCACATCATCTGGCCGCTCCAGTAGTCGCATTCGATGAAGCGCTCGCCCTTGCCGTTCGCGGTGAAGCCGCCGAGCGGGCCCGTCACGTATGCGCACGCGGGGCCGTTGTAGTCCTTGATCAGCGGGTTGATCTGGAAGCATTCGAGATTCGCGAGCGCGGCGCCGGCGTGATAGGCCATCGCGTAACCGTCGCCCGCGTTGGTCGGGTTCTCGTAGGTGCCCATCAGGTAGCCCGACGCCGGCAAGCCGAGGCGGCCGGCCGCTCCGCAGCAGAGGATCACGGCCTTCGCGCGGATCACGTGGAACTCGGCGGTGCGGCAGTCGAAGCCAAGCACACCGCACGCGCGGCCCTGCGTGTCGGTCAGCACACGCGTCGCGACGATCCGGTTCGTGATCGCGATGCGCGCGCGCTTCAGCTGCCGGTACAGCACTTTCTTGATGTCGTGTCCTTCCGGCATCGGCAACACGTACGAGCCCATGTGATGGACCTTCTTCACCGCGTAGTCGCCGGTGCCGTCTTTCTCGAACTTCACGCCCCAGCGGTCGAGTTGTTCGATCGTCGCGAAGCTGTGCGTCGCATATGCGTACACGGCCTCCTGGTCGACGATGCCGTCGTTGGCGATCGTGATCTCGCGCGTGTACTGTTCGGCCGTGGCATGCCCGGGGATCACCGCGTTGTTCAGGCCGTCCATGCCCATCGAGATCGCGCCGCTGCGCTTCACGTTGGCCTTCTCGAGCAGCAACACGCGCAGGGACGGATCGCGCTCCTTCGCCTTGATCGCCGCCATCGGTCCGGCCGTGCCGCCGCCGACCACGACGATGTCGTATTCATGAACCTGGGTCGTCATTGCTGTTTCCTTGCAGATTTGCGTGTTTTTTGCCGGTCGATGCGCAGCCGGTACTGGAATGCATCGCCGCGGAAGTAGAGGTATTCGTAGTCGATCGGGGCACCTGACGTGTCGTGCGTGAGGCGCTCGATGCGCAGCACGGGGCTGCTTTCCTCGACGCGCAGCGCGTCGACGATTTCGTCGTCGGCGAGGATCGCGTCGATCGACACGTCGGCATGGCCGAGCGGGATCCCGCAGTCGTTTTCCAGCACGAGGAAGATGTCCCGGGTCGCGAGATCGGCGCCCGCGAGGCGCTTGCCGAGCGCTTCGGGCACCCAGGTCTGTTCGAGCGACACCGGTTCGCGGTTCAGCAGCCGCACGCGGTGGATCTCGACGAGCGGCGCGCCTTCGGGCACGTTCAGCTTCGTCGCGAGATGGCGGTCGGCTTTCACGGTGCGGAAACTGCGCAACTGGTTGACGATCTCGTAGCCCATCGACGACATCGCCTCGGCGAAACCCTGCAGCGACGTCACGTTCTGGAACGCCTTCGGCTTCGACACGAACGTGCCCTTGCCGTGCAGCTTGAACAGCAGTCCTTCCTTCTGCAGGTCGCCGAGCGCCTGGCGCACCGTGATGCGGCTGACGTCGAACATTGCGCACAGCTCGTGCTCGGACGGCATCCGGCTGTGCGGCGCATAGGTGCCGTCGAGAATGCGCGCGCGCAGCGTGTCCTTGATCTGCACGTAGAGCGGGGCAGCCGACAGCGGCACGACGTTGGATGAGGTCATCGATCAACTTGTTATGACAAGATGGGGCGAGTGTAGTCAGCGTAGTCGCGCGCCCAAACCAACCATTTGCGATATCGAATTTCCGATTCCGGAAAAGCGCGGCGAACGCGTGATCCGCCCCTTGCCGGCCGCGCGAATTGACCGACAATAAAAAATCGCCGGTCCGTGGGCCGCGCATGTCGATTTCCCGGGGATTCGCCCGTCGTATCCATGTCGACCGGGCATTGCACCGTGCACGCGGCCCGCGCCCGGTTTCCGAGGACGGTCGAAACGAACCAGGAGACACCAGATGACGGATTCCCGATACCGCTGGGTGATCGTCGCCGCGGGCGGCCTGATGGGCTGCGTCGCGATCGGCGCGATGTTTTCGCTGCCGGTGTTCCTGCGCGCGATTGCGCGCGACACGGGTTGGTCGATGACCGGCATTTCCACGGCGATGACGCTCGGCTTCATCGCGATGGCGTTCGCGAGCATGGCGTGGGGCAGCCTGTCGGACCGGATCGGCACGCGGCCGGTCGTCATCGCGGGCGCGGCGCTGCTGTCGGCGAGCCTGGCGCTGGCGAGCCGCGCGCCGTCGCTGCTCGTGTTCCAACTGACCTTCGGCCTCGCCGTCGGCAGCGCGACGGCCGCGATATTCGCGCCGATGATGGCGTGCGTGACGGGCTGGTTCGACACGCATCGCAGCCTGGCGGTGTCGCTCGTGTCGGCCGGCATGGGGATGGCGCCGATGACGATGGCGCCGCTCGCCGCGTGGCTCGTGTCGGTGCGCGACTGGCGCACGTCGATGCTGCTGATTGCCGCGCTGGCCGCCGTCGTGATGATTCCCGTGTCGCTGCTGGTGCGGCGGGCGCCCGCGCTCGACCATGCTCCCGCACCCGCCGCGCCTTCGGCTGCCGGCGCGCCCGCGGCGATGTCGGTCGCGGATGCGCTGCGCTCGCCGCAGTTCACGATCCTGCTGCTGACCAATTTCTTCTGCTGCGCGACGCACTCGGGCCCGATCTTCCATACGGTCAGCTACGCGGTCACGTGCGGCATCCCGCTGATCGTCGCGGTGTCGATCTATAGCGTCGAAGGGCTCGCCGGCATGGGCGGCCGGATCGCGTTCGGGATTCTCGGCGATCGCCTCGGCGCGAAGCGCATGCTGGTGGCCGGGCTGCTCGCGCAGGCGCTCGGCGCGCTCGGCTACTACTTCGTGCGCTCGCTCGACGGGTTCTACGCGGTTGCGACGCTGTTCGGCTTCATCTATGCGGGCGTGATGCCGCTGTATTCGGTGCTCGCGCGCGAGAATTTTCCGCTGCGGATGATGGGCACCGTGATCGGCGGCTGCGCGATGGCCGGCAGCCTCGGGATGGCCGCGGGCCCGGTTGCCGGCGGCCTGATCGTCGACACGTTCGGCAGCTACGGCTGGTTGTACCTCGGTTCGTTCGCGATCGGCATCGGCGCGTTCCTGATCGCGATGATGTTCCGCCCGTTCGCGAAACCGCACCCGGAAACGGTGGCCGCGTGACGCGGCAACGGCAGCAGGGCGGCGGGCAATTCGCCGGATCGGCGGGGTTCGACTCGCCTCGTCACGATTAAAAATAGGGCCCGACACCGCATGCGTTTGACGCGGTCCGGACGCCGCTCAGCCCGCTGCGGCGCAGCAGAGCGGCATTTGACGGTGATCGGCGTGCATGCGCAGCGATTCGGCCCCTAAAAAACACAATGTCGAGCATATATTCGAAGGGCCTGTCATAGCCGCGTCACCCTGCTAGAATTCGGCCTGCCGCATTGTTCCGATTGACTGATGAGATTGCTTGACGCCCTGGTCGAACAACGTATTGCCGCCGCCGCCGCGCGGGGCGAGTTCGACGATTTGCCGGGTACCGGCGCGCCGCAGGCGCTGGATGACGACCTGCTCGTGCCCGAGGAGGTGCGGGTGGCCAACCGTATCCTGAAGAACGCGGGCTTCGTGCCGCCGGCGGTCGAGCAATTGCGCGCGCTGCGCAACCTGCATGACGAAGTGCAGGCGGTCAGCGACCGTGCCGCGCGGTGCCGGCTGCAGGCGAAGATCCTCGCGCTCGACATGGCACTGGAATCGCTGCGCGGCGGCCCGATGGTGATGCCGCGCGACTACTGCCGACGCATCGCGGAACGCCTGTGCGAGCGTGGGCTCGACGAAGCGCCCGCCGAAGCGGGGCCGATGTGACGTCCGGCGAGCTGCACGACGCAGCCCAGTCGGCAATCGCCCCGGCGGCCGAGCCGGCCACCGATACACCTGTTCCCGAAGCCACGCCTGTGTCGGCGCGCGACCTGCATTTCATGCGGCTCGCGCAGGCCGCCGCCGAAGAGGCGCGCGCGGCCGGCGAAGTGCCGGTCGGCGCGGTGCTCGTGCGCGGCGACGAAGTGATCGCACGCGGCTTCAACCATCCGATCGGCGGGCACGATCCGTCCGCCCATGCGGAAATGGCCGCGCTGCGCATGGCCGCGCAGCATCTGCAGAATTACCGGATGCCCGGCTGCGAGCTGTACGTGACGCTCGAGCCGTGTCTGATGTGCGCAGGGGCGATCATGCATGCGCGCATCGCGCGAGTCGTCTTTGGCGCCGCCGATCCGAAGACGGGCGCGTGCGGCAGCGTGATCGACGCGTTCGCGAATCCGCAGCTCAACCACCATACCGAAGTGACGGGCGGCGTGCTCGCCGACGAATGCGGCGCCGCGCTGAAGTCGTTCTTCGCCGAGCGCCGCCGCGCGCTGCGCGAAGCGCGGCTCGCCCGCGATGCCGAATCCGGCGCGTCGTAAGCACGCTCGCCGCGCACGACGCCGTGAACCGGAGACGGTTCGGACCCTCTAAGCAGGTTTGACGACCCGACACCTTTCGCCATGTCCTTCCAGCCCGCCGCGTCCTACACCATCCGCCTGCTGGCGCCGTCCGGTTATCCGCACGACCCCGACGCGATCAACCGCGCGCTCGAGCGCCTCAGCAGTGCGCAGCAGCGCATCGAGAACATCGAGGCGACGCAGCGACGCTTCCAGCGGTTCGGCGGCACCGACGGCGAGCGGGCAGGCGACCTGAACCGCCTCGCCGATCCCGAGCGGCGGTTGCCGGACATCGCGCTCGCGGTGCGCGGCGGCTACGGCGCCGCGCGGATCCTGCACGGGCTCGACTACCGTGGGCTCGAGCGTCGGCTGCGCGATCAACCGGTCGCGCTCGTCGGCCACAGCGACTTCACCGCGATCCAGCTCGCGCTCTATGCGAAGGCGCGCATCAAGACGTTCGGCGGCCCGATGCTGTCCGCCGACTTCGGCGCGGAAACGCCGAGCGACTTCACGATGCAGCACTTCTGGCAGACGCTGACGCAGCCGAGCACGACGATCGTCACCGAGGCGCCGCAGGTGCAGAGCGTGAACGTGACGGGCACGTTGTGGGGCGGCAACCTCGCGATCCTGACGTCGCTGATCGGCACGCCGTACATGCCCGACATCGAAGGCGGCATCCTGTTCATCGAGGACGTCAACGAGCAGCCGTTCCGGATCGAGCGGATGATCTATCAGCTGCACCTGTCGGGGCTGCTCGCGCGCCAGCAAGCGCTCGTGCTTGGCCAGTTCACCGGCGCGCGGCCGTTCGAGTACGACAACGGCTACGACATGCAGGCGATGATCGACCAGGTGCGCGCGGTGATCGGGATTCCGGTCGTCACGGGGCTCCAGTTCGGCCACGTGCCGGACCTGCTGACACTGCCGTTCGGCGCGCAGGCACAGCTGGTTGCGAACGCGCACGGCTTCCGGCTGACACTGTCGGACTATCCGCACCTCGGCTGATGCCGACGCGATCGATCGAAAGGCGGGTTTCCCGCCTTTTTCTTTATGTAAGTACGCAACTAACGGTCGAAATTTTTCATCGACTTGAATCAGGTCGTTGCCAGGTTGTGCACCATTTTTGTCAACAAAATGGCCGGGCGGGTATACGACGAGAACGGCTTCTGTCTTGCCTGAAAGGCTTGCCGTGCATGGAATGAGCGCATCCTGCACCGGGCAGGGTCACATCGATGCACGCCAATTGTGCGCAATCTCGGAAAAGAATTGTTGACAATCTTTATGTCCGCCCTAGCATGAGGACCATCACACGATGCAGATCATGAACGAGCCCGATTCCCAGCCGTCCGGCGTAGCCGGCCCCGAAGCGATCGCCGAGCGGATCCGCACCGCGATCCTCGAGCATCGGCTCGCGCCCGGCGCGAAGCTGACGGAGGCGCAGCTCTGCGATGTGTTCGGCGTGAAGCGCGGGACGATCCGCCAGGCGCTCGCTCAGCTCGCGACCGACAAGCTGGTCGAGCTCGAGCCGAACCGCGGTGCGTTCGTCGCGAGCCCGACGCTGCAGGACGTGCACGAGGTGTTCGAGATGCGCCGGATCATCGAGCTTGCGGTGGTCGAGCGGCTTGCAACCGGGCCCGGCGCGAAGCGGCTGAAAGGCGTTGCTGCGTTGATCGACAAGGAACGCAGGGCGTTCGAGCGGCACGACTTCGCGGCGTGGATCCGGCTGTCGGGCGAATTTCACACGACGCTCGCCACGCTGATGGGCAATGCGACGCTCAGCGAGTGCCTCGAAGGGCTCGTCGCACGCTCGACGCTGATGTCGGCACTGTACGAATCGCACGGGCGCAGCCCGTGCTCGTGCGACGACCACGACGAGATCCTCGCCGCGCTGGAGGCGGGCGATCCGAAGCAGGCGGCGACGCTGATGGCGCGCCACCTGCAGCATGTCGAACTGAAGATTCTCGACCGGCCCGCGCAAGGGCAGGTCGATTTGCGCGAAGTGTTCGGCGGCGCCTGAGCGGCGACGCGAACCCGGCCGCGCGCCACAGAACGAGCGAAATGCAGGCCCGCGGTGTTTGCCGCGGGCGGCGGGTCCGACTCCGGGCGACGATCCGGAGCGATATCGATGACGGTGGAGCGGCCGCCCGGCCGCGTCAAGGAGAAGTCATGGCTCAGTTCAGTGTGGCGCACGAGAGCGCCTATCCGGCGGAAGAAGGCGGCGAGGGCGGCGATCCGACACTGCCGAATGGGTACAGTGAACGTCTGTACAACGAAGATTTGGCACCCCTGAAGAATCAGACATGGGGTTCGTACAACATCTTCGCATTCTGGATGTCGGACGTACACAGCGTCGGCGGCTACGTGTTCGCGGGCAGCCTGTTCGCGCTCGGGCTGACGAGCTGGCAGGTGCTGATCGCGCTGATCGTCGGCATCGGCCTCGTGAACGTGCTGTGCAACCTGATCGCACGGCCGAGCCAGCAGATCGGCGTGCCGTATCCGGTCGCATGCCGCGCGACGTTCGGCGTGCTCGGCGCGAACGTGCCGGCCGTGATCCGCGGGCTGATCGCGATCGCGTGGTACGGCATCCAGACCTATCTCGCATCGAGCGCGCTCGTGATCGTCGTGCTGAAGTTCTTCCCGCAATGGCTGCCGTACGCGGACGTCCATCGCTACGGCTTCCTCGGGCTGTCGGCGGTCGGCTGGGCCGGTTTCATGCTGCTGTGGGTGCTGCAGGCGTTCGTGTTCTGGAACGGGATGGAGACGATCAAGAAGTTCATCGACTTCGCGGGCCCGGCCGTCTACGTCGTGATGTTCATCCTCGCCGGCTACATGGTGTGGCGCGCGGGCTGGCGCAACATCGGCATCAACCTCGGCGGCGTCAAGTATCACGGCGCGGAGGTGATCCCGGTGATGATCACGGCCGTGTCGCTGGTCGTGTCGTACTTCTCCGGGCCGATGCTGAACTTCGGCGACTTCTCGCGCTACTGCCGCTCGTTCGGCGAAGTGAAGCGCGGCAATTTCTGGGGGCTGCCGGTCAACTTCCTCGCGTTCTCGCTCGTCACGGTGATCACGACGGCAGCGACGTTGCCGGTGTTCGGCGAACTCATCACCGACCCGGTCGAGACGGTCGGCCGCATCGATCACCCGACCGCGGT
The DNA here is from genome assembly GCF_029962485.1 of Burkholderia cepacia. Taxonomy (NCBI): domain Bacteria; kingdom Pseudomonadati; phylum Pseudomonadota; class Betaproteobacteria; order Burkholderiales; family Burkholderiaceae; genus Burkholderia; species Burkholderia cepacia. The sequence continues at coordinate 2,207,370 of NZ_CP073637.1, read as the reverse complement.
GATCCTCGGCGCGCTGACGTTCACGATCGCGACGATCGGCATCAACATCGTCGCGAACTTCGTGTCGCCCGCGTTCGACTTCTCGAACGTCGCACCGAAGCTGATCAGCTGGCGCGCGGGCGGGATGCTCGCCGCCGTCGCGTCGATCTTCATCACGCCGTGGAACCTGTTCAACAACCCGGCCGTGATCCACTACACGCTCGACGTGCTCGGCGCGTTCATCGGCCCGCTGTACGGCGTGCTGATCGCCGACTTCTACCTCGTCAAGCGCGGCCGGCTCGTACGCGACGACCTGTACACGATGTCGGAAAGCGGCACGTACTGGTACACGGGCGGCGTGAACCGCCGTGCGGTCGCCGCGCTGCTGCCGGCCGCGGTGATCGCGATCGTCTGCGTGATGGTGCCGGGCTGGCAGGGCGTCGCGAACTTCTCGTGGTTCATCGGCGCGGGGCTCGGCTTCGTGTTCTACCGGCTGCTCGTGAGCACGAAAGCGTGAGGAGCGTGCGATGAAGATCCGACTGATCAATCCGAATACGACGCAGCGGATGACCGACGCGATGGGTCGCTGCGCGCGCGAGGTCGCGGCCGCCGGCACGGAGATCGTGGCGGTGAGCCCGCCGATGGGGCCGCCGTCGATCGAAGGGTATTACGACGAGGCGCTCGCGACGCCGGGGCTGCTCGCCGAGATCGCGCAGGGCGAGCGCGACGGCTGCGACGCGTACGTGATCGCGTGCTTCGGCGACCCGGGTCTGTACGCGGCGCGCGAGCTCGCGCGCGGGCCGGTGATCGGCATCGCCGAGGCCGCGATGCACGCGGCGAGCGTGCTCGCGCCGGGCTTCTCGGTCGTCACGACGCTCGCGCGCACCTGCGGAATGGCGTGGCACCTCGCGGAGCGCTACGGAATGAAGCGCTTCTGCCGCAACGTGCGCGCGACCGACGTCGCGGTGCTCGAGCTCGACCGGCCCGGCTCGGCCGCGCGCCGGATCATCGTCGACGAATGCCGGCGCGCGCTCGACGAGGACGGCGCCGACGCGATCGTGCTCGGTTGCGCGGGGATGGCCGAATTCGCGCACGAGATCGAGCAGCAGATCGGCGCGCCGGTGGTCGAGGGCGTCACGGCGGCCGTCAAATGGGCCGAGGCGCTCGTCGCGCTGCGCCTCGCGACCGCGAAACGCGGCGATTTCGCCCGGCCGCTGCCGAAGCGCTACGACGGCGCATTCGCCCGCTTCAGCCCGCCGGACGGGGATGCGGGGGAACCGGTCCCGAATTTGCCGCAACCGCACATACACACCGTCTGACACGCACTATCTGCGTCGCTGTATGGGCGCGTATGAACGTTTTCGCTACACTGGGCCGTCATCGCATTGGCTTGCGCGGCCGGCCTTCGGGCACCGCGCAGTCGATGCGAACCCATTATTTCAGCCCGCTTTCGCCGCATTTCGAACCCATGTCACTCGATCCCAACTATCCTCGCGACCTGATCGGCTACGGCCGCCATCCCGTTCAGGCGAACTGGCCGGGGCGCGCCCGCGTCGCCGTGCAATTCGTGCTGAACTACGAGGAGGGTGGCGAGAACTGCGTGCTGCACGGCGATCCGGGCTCCGAACAGTTCCTGTCCGAAATCGTCGGCGCGGCCGCGTATCCGGACCGCCACATGAGCATGGAGTCGATCTACGAATACGGTTCGCGGGCCGGCGTGTGGCGCATCCTGCGCGAATTCGAGAAGCGCGGGATGCCGCTGACGGTATTCGGCGTCGGCATGGCGATCGAGCGTCATCCGGAGCTCGCGCGCGCATTCGTCGAGCTGGGCCATGAAATCGCGTGCCACGGCTGGCGCTGGATCCACTACCAGAGCATGGCGCCGGAACTCGAAGCCGAGCACATGCGCCTCGGGATGGAAGCGATCGAGCGCGTGACGGGCGAGCGCCCGCTCGGCTGGTACACCGGCCGCGACAGTCCCAATACGCACCGCCTGGTCGCCGAACACGGCGGTTTCCTGTACGACTCCGACAACTACGGCGACGACCTGCCGTTCTGGATGGACGTCGAAGTGTCGGGCGGCAAGACGTTGCCGCAGCTGATCGTGCCGTACACGCTCGACACGAACGACATGCGCTTCGCGACGCCGCAGGGCTTCAACACCGGCGATCACTTCTTCGACTACCTGCGCGACGCATTCGACGTGCTGTACGCGGAGGGCGACGAGGCGCCGAAGATGCTGTCGATCGGCATGCACTGCCGGTTGCTCGGCCGGCCGGGCCGGTTCCGCGGGCTGCAGCGTTTCCTCGACCACATCGAGAAGCACGATCGCGTATGGGTGACGCGCCGTGTCGATATCGCGCGTCACTGGCGTGAACATCATCCGTATCAGCCCAATCATCAAAACGAAGGGAAAGCATGAAGGCGATGCGCTACACGTTGGAACAACTGAACACGATGGCGCCGAGCGCATTTGTCGCGGCACTGTCGGGGATCTTCGAACATTCGCCGTGGGTGGCCGAGGTCGCCGCGAGCGAGCGGCCGTTCGCGAGCATCGACGCGTTGCACAAGACGATGTCGGGTGCGGTGGAAGCCGGCGGCGAAGTGCGCCAGCTCGCGCTGATCAACGCTCACCCGGAGCTGGCCGGCAAGGCTGCCGTGCGCGGCGAGCTGACGGCCGAGTCGACGCGCGAGCAGAGCGGCGCGGGCCTCGACCAGTGCACGCAGGAAGAGTTCGACAAGCTGCTGACGCTGAACCGCACGTATCGCGAGAAGTTCGGCTTCCCGTTCATCCTCGCGGTGCGCGGCTATGACCGTCACGGCATCATCGCGAACTTCGAGTCGCGCGTGAATCATTCGCGCACCGAGGAACTGCGTGCGAGCCTCGACCAGATCTACCGCATCGCGCGCTTCCGCCTCGACGACCTGATCGACGCCTGACACCGCAATACGGCCTGCTGCGTCGCAGCGGCCTGATCGCATCACTGAAACAAGGAAACATCATGGCTGTTCCGCTTCTCGATCCCAACGCACCCGATTTCACGCGGCGCTACGTGAATCTTGCCGACCCGCGTCTCGGTGCGCAGGCGCTCGAGGCCAGCGACGATTTCTTCGCGCCGAAGGACCGGATGCTGAACCCCGAGCCGGCCGTATTCATTCCCGGCAAGTATGACGACCACGGCAAGTGGATGGATGGCTGGGAAACGCGCCGCAAGCGCACGACGGGCTATGACTGGTGCATCGTCAAGCTCGCGCGCCCGGGCGTGATCAAGGGCTTCGACATCGACACGAGCCACTTCACCGGCAACTTCCCGCCGGCCGCGTCGATCGAGGCCGCGTTCGTGGCCGACGGTGCGCCGACGCATGCGACCGAGTGGGTCGAGATCGTGCCGTCGACGACGCTGCAGGGCAACAGCCATCACTACGTCGAAACGAGCGACGCGCGTGCGTTCACGCACCTGCGCGTGAACATCTACCCGGACGGCGGCATTGCGCGCCTGCGCGTGTATGGCCAGCCGCAGCTCGACTGGGCCGGCGCGAGCGCGACCGAGCAGTTCGATCTCGCGGCGATGGAAAACGGCGGTTACGTCGTGGCCGCGAACAACCAGCACTTCGGCGTCGCATCGAACCTGCTGCTGCCGGGCCGTGGCGTGAACATGGGCGACGGCTGGGAAACCCGCCGCCGCCGCGAACCGGGCAACGACTGGGCGATCATCGCGCTCGCGCAGCCGGGCGTGATCCGCAAGATCGAAGTCGATACCGCGTTCTTCAAGGGCAACTACCCGGACCGCTGCTCGATCCAGGCCGCGTACGTGTCGGGCGGCACGGACAGCTCGCTGATCACGCAGTCGATGTTCTGGCCGGTGCTGCTCGGCGAGCAGAAGCTGCAGATGGACAAGCAGCACTATTTCGAACACGACATCGCGTCGCTCGGCCCTGTCACGCACGTGCGACTGAACATCATTCCGGACGGTGGCGTGTCGCGCCTGCGTCTGTGGGGGACGCTCGACAAATGAAGACGCTTGTTATCGAACCGCTGACCAAGGAAGCCTTCGCGCCGTTCGGCGACGTGGTCGAAACGGACGGGGCGAAGCAGATCCCGATCAACCTCGGCACGACGATCCGCTTTCACGATCTCGCGAAAGTCGACGTGACCGATGAAGACGGTCGCACGCTCGTCAATCTGTTCCGCGGCCAGCCGCGCACGCTGCCGTTCGAAGTGAAGATGCTGGAGCGCCACCCGCTCGGCAGCCAGGCATTCGTGCCGCTGAACGACCAGCCGTATCTCGTCGTCGTGGCGCCCGCGGGCGATCTCGATCCGGCGAAGATCCGCGCATTCGTGACGAGCGGCTGGCAAGGCGTCAATTACGCGAAGGGCGTGTGGCATCACCCGCTGATCGCGCTCGGCGGCGTCAGCGACTTCATCGTCGTCGATCGCGGCGGAGACGGCCTGAACCTCAACGAGCAGGACCTGCAGGAATCGCTGTGGCTCACCGACGAGGCGCTCGCCGCGCTGACTGCCTGAGTCACCGGCGTTTCAGCCGGCGTCTGTCGAAACCCGCGCACGATGCGCGGGTTTTTTTATGCGCGGCCCGCGCCGCGCGCGTCAGGTCGCCGCGTTGTTGCGCGCGCTGCGCGAACCGTGGCCGCCGCGGCGCCGGATCGCGACCGGTGCATGCTGCGCCATCAGCTCGGCGACCCAGTCGATGAAGACGCGCAGCTTCGCGCTGACGTGCCGGTTTGGCGGGAACGCGACGTACATCGGCATCGGTTCGAGCTGCCATCGCTCGAACAGCGGCACCAGTTCGCCACGGGAGCGATACGTGTGGGCCATGTAGTCGGGCAGCCACAGAATGCCCATCCCGGCGAGGCCGGCCTCGAGGTACGCATTGCCGTCGTCGACCGCCAGCACGTAGCGTCCGCGCACGGTGATCTGCTTGCCGTCGCATGCCATCGCAAACGGCAACGCCTTGCCGGTGCGTGCCCACAGGAACCCGACGATCCGGTGATGGGTGTCCTCCAGTTCGTCCGGATGCGCCGGCGTGCCGGCGCGAGCGAGATAGGCCGGCGACGCATACACGCCGAGCCGCAGGTCGCCGACCTGCCGCGCGACCAGCGACCGGTCGGTCGGTTCGCCGCCGCGCACGACGCAGTCGACGTTTTCGCCGATCACGTCCACCACGCGGTCGCTCACGCCCATGTCGAGCTGGATGTCCGGATAGCGCGCATGGAACGCGGGCAGCGCGGGGATCAGGATCAGGCGCGCGAACGGGCTCGGCACGTCCACGCGCAGCCGCCCGCGGGGCGATGCGGATGCAACCGACAGGCTCGTTTCGGCGTCGTCCATGTCGGCCAGCAGCCGCACCACGCGGTCGTAGTACGCGGCGCCGTCGGCCGTGACGACGACCTTGCGCGTCGTGCGGTTGAACAGCTTCACGCGCAGCCGAGCTTCGAGCTGCTGCACCAGTTGCGTGACGGTGGTGCGGCTCATGTGCAGCGTCTCGGCGGCCTTTGTGAAGCTGCCGGCTTCCACCACGCGGGCGAACGCCTGCATTGCATCGAATCGATCCATCGGGTCAGGGCTCCGCGTCGGTCGGAGATTGTTTGGGGCGTGCAAACAGTGTTGGACAGGGTTGGCCGTTTATCAGCCGGACAACGGTCCTTAAAGTGCCTTCATCGTTGATGCCGGGGCAGTTTCGCCCCACAAACCGAAGGAGATGCTGAATGGTAAAGCGTAGCGTGGTTTTTCCGCCCGGTCGGCAGGCACTGTACGAGCGCAACCGTTATTCGCCGGCGCTGCGCTCGAACGGCTTCCTGTTCGTGTCCGGGCAGGTCGGCAGTCGCGAGGACGGCTCGCCCGAGCCGGAACTGGGCGCGCAAGTCCGCCGCGCGTTCGAGAACCTGAATGCGGTGCTGCGCGCGGCCGGCTGCACGTTCGACGACGTCGTCGACGTGACGGTGTTCCTCGTCGATCCCGAAGCGACGTTCGAGCGGATCTGGGAGATCGTCCCCGAATACTGGGGCGGCGCACCGCATCCGACGTTGACCGCCGTCGGCGTGACCTGGCTGTACGGCTTCCAGTTCGAGATCAAGGCGATCGCGCGGCTGCCGGAGGCGGTCGCCGGGTGAGCAGGGCGCGCGTCACGGCGCGACGGACGGCTCCTGTTCATAAGCGTGATGCAGCAGCACGGCGAGCGATGACGAGTCGGGTAGCGTCGTCGTGCCGAGCCGGCGCACGGCGATTCCCGGCGTCCACGAATTCATCACGACGGCGCCGGCCATCGACGGCAGATCGGCCGGTGTCACTTCACGGTCGTGCTGTGCGATGCCGAGGCGTGCCAGTTGCCGGCGCAGGATGCCCATCGTGACGCCGCCGAGCATGCCGGCCACCGGCCACACGACCGAATCGCCGGTCCAGAACGCCAGGTTCCAGATCGAGCCCTCGCTGATGCGCCCCTGACGATCGACGAACGCCGCATCGTCGAAACCCTGCGTGACCGCACGGCGCAGGAAGTGCGTCTTCGCGACTTCGCCGACGTGCTTGATGTCGGGCAGCACGCGCTCGTGTTCGAACAGCGCGAGATCGAGCGGGCCGACCGGCCCCGGCGACGGCGCGGCGGTGCGCACCAGCACGTCGAGCGCTTCGTCGTCGCGCGGTGCGACGAATTCACCCGTTGTCGCATGGATGGTCGCGGTCAGCGACAGTGCTGACGGTGCGCGATCGAGCGCGGCGCGCAGGAACGTGCGTATCCGTTCGTCGGGCAGTGCATGACCGAACAGCGCGTTCGACGCGTCGCGCAATCGCGTGAGGTGCAGGTCGAGCCCGCGGACGCGGCCTTCGCGTATCTGCATCGCGGTGAAATGCGCGTGGCCCGCGAATGCCAATGCGGCGAGCGCATCGGGCGTGGCGGCTACGCCGTTGATCTGGGCGACGGACGGGAACGGTGCAGCGGTCATTGGCGACTCTCCAGGGTGGCCGCGCGCACGGGACGGCGCGCGGCATCTTCAAGAAAGCCTATTGTTTGCCAATTGATGGCGTCATGAAAAACGAGTAGTTTTGGAACGGTTATCAAATTCCTTTTGAAGATCGATGGAACGCATGTGGCCCGGTACGCGCGCGCTGAGGACGTTCGATGCGGCGGCGCGGCACCTGAATTTTTCGCGGGCGGCCGACGAGGTCGGGCTGACGCCGGCAGCCGTCAGTCACCAGATCAAGGAGATCGAGGCGCAGCTCGGCATGGAGCTGTTCGTCCGCACGAGCCGCAGCATCCGGCTGACGCCGGCCGGTGTCGTGCTGGCTGCCGCGGCCGCCGATGCGCTGGCGGGCCTGCTGCGCGCGACTGCCCGGGCACGGCGCGTCGCGCGGGAGCAGACGGAGTTGCGCGTGTCGGTCGGCGCGCGTTTTGCGACGCACTGGCTGCTGCCGCGCCTGCCGCGTTTCAGGGCCGCGCATCCTGCGTTCGAGCTGACGTTCGACATCAGCGACCGGTTGCGCGATTTCGACGACGACGACGTCGATGTCGCGATCCGCTTCGGCACCGGGCGCTATCGCGGCACGTGCGCTCGGCGCCTGTTCGATACGTCGGTCGTCGCGATTTGCAGCCCGGCCTTGCTGTCGGCCGGGCCGCCGTTGCGCAAGCCGCGCGATCTGCTGCGCCACACGCTCTGTCACGTCGACTGCGAAGTCGACGGCGTGACCTGGCCGCGCTGGTCGGCGTGGATGACCGCGGCCGGCGTCGACGGTTTCGATGACAGCCAGTGCGTGTCGTTTCCGGATTCGAGCCACGTCGTGCAGGCCGTGACGGACAGCACGGCGGTCGGTCTTGCGGAGCCGCACATGATCGTGCGCGATCTCGCGGAAGGGCGCGTCGTGCAGCTGTTCGACGTGAACGTCGAGGTGGCGCCGGGCCTTGCGTATCACGTCGTGTATCCGGAGCATACGCAGGACGATCCGCGCATCGTCGCATTGCGTGACTGGCTCGCGGACGAAGTCGCGACGATGCGCGCGTAGCGGTGGCGCCGGCGCATGCTATCGTGCCCGCATCTTCACCGCACGATGCCTGGTTCCAGGCGAGTTCTTCCGATGAGCCAACCTGAAAACGACCTCACGGTCCTGCTGCGCACGATGCAACCTGAACTGCATCCGGGCGCGTTCGCCTTCGTGTCGCTGCCGACCGATGTGGACGTATCGTTGTCCGAAGTGATTGCGACGTTCCGCGAAGCGGAAGGGTTGACGGTCGTGGTCGACGAGGAAGCGGCCGCACGTCGCGGCTGGCCGGTGCTGTTCCGCTCGGCATGGATTACGCTGACCGTGCATTCCGACCTCGCGGCCGTAGGCCTCACGGCTGCATTCGCGCGGGCGCTCGGCGCGGCCGGCATTAGCTGCAACGTGATGGCCGCCGCGTACCACGATCACATCTTCGTACCGTTCGACGACGGCCCGCGCGCGGTCGATGCGCTCGTCGCACTGCAGCGCGACGCGCTACGCGGCTAGCGCAAGAAGCGCATTCGGCGCACGCAAAAAAAACGGGCCCGTCACCGGGCCCGCGAACGGAGAGGATTGCGCCGGGCATTCGCACCCGGCGCACGGCGGCTTACTTGTTCGCGCCACCCTCGAACCAGGCGGCGAGCTTGGTGCGCTCGTCGTCGGTCATGTGCGTGACGTTGCCGATCGGCATCGCCTTCAGGCGCACGGCCTGTTCGTAGATACGCTGCGCGTTCTTCGACACTTCGTCCGGCGTGTCGAACATCACGCCCGCGGGTGCGCTGCCCATCAGCGTCGGCTTCGACGAGTGGCACTCGACGCAGCGCTGCTGCAGGATCGGCATGATGTCGTTGATCACGATCTTCGGTGCGTTCGCGGCTTGCGCTTCCGGTGCGACCGGCTTCGGCATCGTCCACACCAGCGCGCCCGACAGCAGTGCGACGCCGCCGATCGGCAGGTACCACAGCTGCTTGCCGCGGTGACGCATCACGAAGAACTGGCGAATCAGCGCGCCGGCCAGCATGATCAGCACGAGCACGACCCAGTTGAACTTGTTCGTGTACGTCATCGCATAGTGGTTCGACAGCATCGCGAACACGACCGGCAGCGTGAAGTACGTGTTGTGCACCGAGCGCTGCTTGCCGCGCTTGCCGTAGATCGGGTTCGGTTCTTCGCCCTTGAGCATCTTGTCGACCATCTTGCGCTGGCCGGGGATGATCACGAAGAACACGTTCGCCGACATGATCGTCGCGAGCATCGCGCCTACGATCAGGTAGGCGGCACGGCCCGAGAAAATGTGGCAGGCGAGGTACGCTGCGACGACGACGTAGAGGCCGACGCAGATGCCGAGCACGCGATCGTTGGTGCCGAGGATGCGGCACAGCGAGTCGTAGACGATCCAGCCGGCCGCGAGGAAGCCGAGTGCGGATGCGACGGCGACCACCGGGCCCATGTCGAGCACGCTCTTGTCGATCAGGTAGGTGTTCGGCGCGAGCAGATACAGCACGAAGAACAGCGAGAAGCCCGACAGCCAGGTCGTGTACGACGGCCACTTCGACCAGTGCAGGTCATCCGGCATTTCCGGCGGGGCGACAGTGTACTTCTGCATGTTGTAGAAACCGCCGCCGTGGACGTGCCACAGCTCGCCGAACACACCGCGCTTGCGCTGGTTCGGGTCGGTCGGCGGTTTCAGGCTGTTGTCGAGCGCGACGAAATAGAAGGACTCGCCGATCCACGCAATGGCGACGATGACGTGCAGCCATCGCAGCGCGAGGTTCAGCCAGTCGGTGATGAAGCCTTCCATGAAACTCCTCCAGACTCAAATCGTTTGTTTGATGTGGGCGCTGATTCGAATGTCAGCTGCCGCGATAGGTGCTGTACGACCACGGCGACACGAGCAGCGGCACGTGGTAGTGCGAGCCGGTGTCGGCGATGCCGAAGCGGAGCACGACGCGGTCGACGAAACGGGGTTCGGGTACCTTCACGCCGAGCGACGCGAAGTAGTCGCCGGCATGGAACACGAGTTCGTATTCGCCGGCGGCGAGCGCGGCGCCTTCGAGCAGGGGTTCGTCGCAGCGGCCGTCGCTATTGGTCAGCACGGTCTTGATCGCGCGGCGCGATTCGCCGTCCAGCGCGTAGAGGTCCACCTTGATTGCAGCGCCGGGACGGCCGTGCGCCGTATCGAGTACGTGGGTAGTGAGCTTTCCCATTCGCAATTGTCCTTGTGTGAATGCGAGGTTCGGCGGCGACTCGATCCATTGACTGTGCGGCGGATCGAGGCTCCACGTCACGTGGCTACATACCCGTCGGCGAGATTGAAGCGAGCGCCGTGCAGGCATTGTAAAAAGGTTCCCCGCGCAAATACGGGCGCGATATCAAAGATAATGCGCCGCGCATGAGCGGCTGTCGACGGCACGCCGGACGCGGCTTCCGGCGGGCTTTCAGGTGCCCGGCGAGGGCCTGTGCGGCGTACCATATCGGAACCCTGAAGCGCGGTATTCCGGATCGCGCATTGTGTGCGGCGCGCGCTTGGGCGATCCTCCCGCCGTGCGCGTCGGCCGGTGGCCGGCGCGTACCCCGAAGACGGCGAGCACGCCGGGTAACCGGGCCAGGGCGTTCGAACGGACGCAGGCACCGGGGCGTGCCGCGATTCAGCGTTCGAACGGCTGTGTGACCGCCTCCAGGACAGCCCCTGGGGGCAGACCGACGCGGAGAACGCATGAACCTCGAGCAGCACGCTGGCGCACGCGCGCCGAACACCTCTTCATCCCGCCCGAAAACCCTGCTGGTCAAGCACGCCGACGTGCTCGTGACCATGGACGACACGCGCCGCGAGCTGCGCGATGCCGGGCTCTACATCGAAGACAACCGAATCGTCGCGGTCGGCCCGACCGCGGAGCTGCCCGACACGGCCGACGAAGTGCTCGACCTGCGCGGCCACCTCGTGATCCCGGGGCTCGTGAACACGCACCATCACATGTACCAGAGCCTCACGCGCGCGCTGCCCGCGGCGCAGAACGCCGAGCTGTTCGGCTGGCTCACGAACCTGTACCGGATCTGGGCGCACCTGACGCCCGAGATGATTGAAGTGTCGACACTGACCGCGATGGCCGAGCTGCTGCAGTCGGGCTGCACGACGTCGAGCGACCACCTGTACATCTATCCGAACGGCAGCCGGCTCGACGACAGCATCGGCGCCGCGCAGCGGATCGGCATGCGCTTTCACGCGAGCCGCGGCTCGATGAGCGTCGGCCAGCGCGACGGCGGGCTGCCGCCCGATTCGGTCGTCGAGCGCGAGCCCGACATCCTGCGCGACACGCAGCGCCTGATCGAGACCTATCACGACGAAGGCCGTTACGCGATGCTGCGCGTGGTGGTCGCGCCGTGCTCGCCGTTCTCGGTGAGCCGTGACCTGATGCGCGACGCGGCCGTGCTCGCGCGCGAATACGGCGTGTCGCTGCACACGCACCTCGCGGAGAACGTCAACGACATCGCGTACAGCCGCGAGAAGTTCGGGATGACGCCGGCCGAATATGCGGAAGATCTCGGCTGGGTCGGCCACGACGTGTGGCATGCGCACTGCGTGCAGCTCGACGATGCGGGCATCGGCCTGTTCGCGCGCACCGGCACGGGCGTCGCGCACTGTCCGTGCTCGAACATGCGGCTCGCGTCGGGCATCGCGCCGGTGAAGAAGATGCGTCTGGCGGGCGTGCCGGTCGGCCTCGGCGTCGACGGCTCCGCGTCGAACGACGGCGCGCAGATGGTCGCGGAAGTACGGCAGGCGCTGCTGCTGCAGCGGGTCGGCTTCGGGCCCGATGCGATGACCGCGCGCGAAGCGCTCGAGATCGCGACGCTTGGCGGTGCGAAGGTGCTGAACCGCGACGACATCGGTGCGCTGAAGCCCGGCATGGCCGCGGACTTCGCGGCGTTCGACCTGCGCCAGCCGCTGTTCGCGGGCGCGCTGCACGATCCGGTGGCGGCGCTCGTGTTCTGCGCGCCGTCGCAGACGGCGTACACGGTGGTGAACGGGAAGGTTGTGGTGCGGGAAGGGCGGCTGGCGACGCTTGATCTGCCGCCCGTCATCGAGCGTCACAACGCGCTTGCGCACGCGCTCGTCGAGGCATCGCGCTGAAGCGTCACTGAAGCGGTACGGCGGCCGCCCTGCCGGGCGTGCCACCGGCCGCCGTTGCGCCGTGACGTGTCACGACGCGATGCGACGGCGCATGCCGTTACGGCTCGATCAGCGTGCGGGTGGCTTCGGCGACGAGGCTGCGCAGCCAGCGCACTTCGTCCGAGTAGTGGCAGCGTTCGTGCCACAGCTGGTAGTACTGCATCGGCGGGAAGTCGAGCGGCGCCGGCACGACCGACAGCGGCAGGAACTTCGCGTAGTGATCGGCGAACAGGCGCGTCGTCGTGAAAATCAGGTCGGACTTCACGAGCACGTACGGTGCGAGATTGAAGTACGGCAGCGTGACGACCACGTGGCGCTTGAGGCGTTCGCGCGCGAGATGCACGTCGATCGCGCCGCGTTGGCCGACCGAGTACGGCGTCGGCGCGAGATGCGGCGCGTTCAGGTACTGGTCGAGCGTGAGCCCGCCGCGCTTCGCGAACGGGTGCGTGTTGCTCATCAGGCAGACGATTTCGTCGACGAACAGGTTCGACAGGTGCAGTTGCTCGGGCGGTTCGGGCCAGTTGCCGACGACGATGTCGAGCTTGCCGTCTTCCAGCGCGAGCTCGTAGTCGAACGCGGGGCCGAGCGAATGAAACTCGAGCGTCGCGTTCGGCGCGGCCTGGCGGAAGCGTTCGACGACGGTCGGCACGAACAGCACGTTCAGGTAATCGGGGCAGCCGATCCGGTAGCAGCGGATCGACGTGGCCGGGTCGAAATTGTGCTGCTGGAACTTGATGCGCTCGATTTCACGCAGTGCGTTCTGCACGGGCTCGAGCAGGCGCAGCCCGTATTCGGTCGGCACCATGCCGGATTTGCCGCGCACCAGCAGCGGATCGCCGGTGATGTCGCGCAGGCGTCGCAGCGCGGCGCTGATCGCCGGTTGCGACTGGTTCAGTTTGACGGCCGCGCGCGTAACGCTGCGCTCCATCAACAAGGTGTGCAAGACGCGCAAGAGGTACGTGTCGATCGCCTCGCGTTGCTGACTCATGATATCTCCGGTTTATATGGCTGGGCTGATCGAGGGGCAAGGGGGGTATATCGTTTTTAATATGAAGCGGGTCCAGCGTCAAGAGATGGATACCCGCAGACACCCACCGGCCGGGCCGTGACAAGGGGCCTGAACGGGGTGGAAAGCGACGCACGCGGCGCCGCACGGATCCGTATTGCGCGGATCCGGATCGCGGCGCGGCGTGGGATGCGGGGGCGCGTCAGTCGTCGATACGCATGCCGACTTTCAGCGTGACCTGCCAGTGCACGACCTGGTCGCCTTCGATGTGGCCGCGTGTTTCGGTTACCTGGAACCAGTGCAGGTTGTGCAGCGTCTTGCCGGCTTTCGAGATCGCGTTGCGGATCGCGTCGTCGCTCGATTGCCGCGACGAACCGGTCAGCTCGATCATCTTGTACACGTGGTCGCTCATGATGCGCTCCCTGGGATATCGGTCTGTATTGCCGGTGCAAGCCGCGGTCCCGAAGCGGTGCCGTGCGTGCCCGGCTTCTTGAGTGATAGGTATGATGGGCGGCAAGTTCAACCCATATCGGAGACGAGGAACATCGTGGAAGTCGGATTTTGCGGACCGGGATTGATGGGCGCGCCGATGATTCGGCATTTGCTGGCGGCGGGGCATCGCGTCAGCGTGTGGAATCGCTCGCGTGACAAGGCCGAGGCGCTGGTCAAGGACGGCGCGCAGGTGGTCGGCACGCCGCGCGAACTGGCTGAACGTGTCGATACGGTATTCGTGTGTGTGCTCGACGGCCGTGCGGTTGGCGATGTCGTGTTCGGCGAGCACGGGCTGCTCTCCGGCGACGCCGCTGCGCGCCGCCTGCTGCGCATCGTCGATCATTCGAGCATTCCGCCCGCGGCGACGCGCGACTACGCGGCGCGTGCGGCTGCACTCGGTGTCGGCTGGGTCGACGCACCGGTGTCCGGCGGCGTGCCTGGCGCGCAGGCCGGCACGCTCGCGGTGATGGCGGGCGGCCGCACGGCCGATCTCGACGCGGTGCGGCCGCTGATCGACGCGTACGCGTCGCGCATCACGCACATGGGCGACGCCGGGGCGGGCCAGACGGCGAAGCTGTGCAACCAGGCGATCGTCACCGCGACGGTCACGGCGATCGCCGAGGCCGTCGGTCTCGCGCAGGCGAGCGGCATCGATGCCGCGCGTCTGGCCGAGGCGCTGGCCGGCGGCTGGGCCGATTCGGTGCTGCTGCAGACGTTCGTGCCGCGCATGACGTCGGGCGGTCACGTGCCGATCGGTGCGCTCGCCACGTTCCAGAAGGATGTGGATGCGATTGCCGACGCCGCGCGCGACACGGGCGCGGTGATGCCCGTATCGGCCACTGTCCAGCAGGTGCTGCGGCTCGGTGCCGCGCAAGGGCTCGCCGGCGCCGATTTCGCCGCGTTCATCGACATCGTGAGGCCGGGCAACGGCCGTCAGCAGGCGTCGTGACGGGCAAGCGGGGCGCGTGAATGGCAGATGGGCCGCCCGGAGGCGGCCCATCGAATGACTGGCGAATCAGCCGAGCGAACGTGGTGTCGTGTCGCCGGCGTTCTGGCGGCCAAGCCCGCCGCGCAGGCTCGCTTTCGTGCCTGCACCAAACTCGGGCAGGATGCGCGCACGCGCACGGCTCGCAAATACGAGGAAACCGAAGCCGTTCGCCTCGTACCAGTAGCCGCCGTTCTCGAGGCCGTCGAGCGGCTGCTCGAGCGCGTTGGCGATCGATTCGATGCAGCGCTTGCGCAGCTCGGCGATCGCCGGATAGGGCGGTTGGGCACCGCGCACGCTGCACAGGAGCACGTCGAGACCGGGCAGCACATGCGCATAGAGGACGGGTTCGTCCTGCGCACGGGCGCGGGCAATCTTGGTGTCGAGTTGAGCAAACGGTTTCGAGTGGCGCAGAACCGCGAGGAATGACTCCTGGCCATCCTGCTGCGCACGCCGACGTTTTTTCGGGAAGGACATAAACACTCGCCTCAAAAACAATTGCAAGAAATGCGGCACTTTCATGCGACCCACTCCCGGCTATGTACGCCGCATGTCGATCCTTTATAGCACACGAAAATGCTGCATTCGTGCAGTACGACGATCAATGTCTCCCGTCGACCTGCTCGCCATGATCGACACAGCCAGCGTCTTGGCGCCCGTACTGTCGTTTAGTCTCCATCATAGACCTGCTTTCCCCGCGCGTGCATTCGCCCGTCACAAAAAAGTGAGATAGGCCGCTTGCAGCGGTGCAGCGCGCGCGCAATAAAAAGGCCCGCACGAGGCGGGCCTGGCGAGCGGAGCGCGCGGCGATCAGCGCTGCTTGAGCGAATCGCGGATCTCGCGCAGCAGCACGGTGTCTTCCGGCGTCGCGGCCGGCGCGGCTTCTTCCGGCTTGCGCAGCTTGTTGATGAATTTCACCATCATGAAAATGATGAACGCGAGGATGACGAAATTGATCGCCACGGTGATGAACGAGCCGTAACCGAATGCGGCGACGCCCGCGGCCTGCAGGTCCTTGAACGAATCGGGATTACCCTTGAACGTCGGGGGGATGGTGCCGAGCAGAACGAACTTGTTCGAGAAATCCAGACCGCCGGTCAGCACGCCGATCACCGGCATGATGAGATCTTTCACGATCGAATCGACGATCTTCGAGAACGCGCCGCCGATGATCACGCCGACGGCGAGATCCATCACGTTGCCCTTGACGGCGAACTCCTTGAATTCCTTGATGATGCTCATGAGCGGCTTTCTCCTGTTGGGGCGAGGGGAGGCGTGCCGCGACGCGCTGAATTGCATTGCGTCGAATGAGGGTCGGTGGCACGCCGATGGCCGCATGATAGCGAACGCTCCCCATTGCCGGTAGTCCATCTTGAAATGATTGACAAATTCGCGCGTCGGCGCGGCCGGCGAGGCAGGGGAGCGTGGCGTGCGTGGCAGCGCGTGTCGACGCGCTGCGTTGGGTCAGGAGTTGTCGTCGGTCCAGCCGTCGTCGTTGCTGCCGAGGTCCATGCCGCCGCCGCCGCTGCCGTCGCTCCAGTTCGACGCGTCGCCGCGGCCGAGGTCGAAGCCCGGGTCGGTTTCCTGCCGGCGGCGCTCGCCGTCGACGATCACGTCGCGTTCGACCACGCGCTCGCGTCCGCCCGACATCGCCTCGCCGAGCAGTACGCCGGTCAGCAGCCCGCCCATCCCGCCGCCGAAACCGCCGCCGCCTTGCTGGATCACGACGGGCGGCTGCTGTTGCGGATAGGGTTGTGGCGGGTAGGGCTGGCCCTGCGCGCCCGTCATGCGATCGGCTTCCTGTGCGTACACGGAGCCGCTGCCGTTCGCCGGTGCCGCAGGTTGCGCGGCCGGATCGGGGCGGCCTTCGACGCGCGCTTTCACGCTCGCATGGCGTTGTTCGAGTTCGTCGACGCGATACGGCGGCACCGGATTCTTGCCGTTCGACAGCGCCTCGACAAGCGTGCGCGCGTCGGTCTCGATCGCTTCGATTTCACCGATGAGCGCCGCGGCGCCGGGCGCCGTCGACAGCTTCGCGTCGAGTTTCAGCGGACGGATGTCGTTCAGCACGTCGGTCGCGCGCTTGAGCTGCGTGCGGCGTTCGTCGTCGGCGCGGCCGTCGTCGGCCGTGCGCGCGCGCCGCAGCGTCCAGCGCAGCACCAGTGCAATGATCGCGACGATCAGCCCGAGGCTGATCCACATGCCGGTCGACGGGCCGTGTTTTTCGGCCGGCGCGACGGCAGGGGCGAGCCCTGGCTGCAGCGTGCCGGCCTGCGTGGCTGACGGCACGTTGCCGCTCACGCGCGCGGCGTCGGCGCGAATGCGCGATTCGGTCTGCGCGAAGCGCGACGCGTCGGTGAACTTCAGTTGCGGATCGAGCGTTTTCGCCTGCTGCAGTTGCGCGAGCGCGTCGGACGCGCGGCCTTCGCGGTCCAGCACCTGCGCATACAGGTAACGCGCGTGCGCGTTGTTCGGATGGGCGTCGATGACTTGCGACAGCTGCGTGTCGGCTTGCTGCCAGTTGCGTTGCGCGATCGATTGCTCGACCTGCTGCAGCGACGGGACCGCAAACGCGGCGGACGACAGCAACATCAGCGAGAGGCCGAGTGCGGCGAGAGATTTCTTCATGGTCGAACCGGGCGCAGGCGCCCGTCTCCTGACGATCGGTTCGCGCCGCGCACCCGGGCCGGGGCGCGGCGCGTTTGCCGTTACTGCGCGGGCGTATCGAGCTGCTTCTTCAGCGCGGCGAGGCGATCCTCGACCGACGGGCCCTTGTTCAGTGCGGCGAGCTTGTCGTCGAGCGCCTTGCCGCTCGACGTGTCGGCGGAATTCAGGCGGGCGTCCGAGCGGGCGTTCTGCAGCGCGACCTTGTCTTCGAGCTTCTGGAAATCCTCGGACAGGTTCTTGCCGCCGATGCCGCCCAGCGCGCTGGCCGCGACGTCCTTCGCCTGCGCGATTTCCTGCTTGGCCTGCAGGATGTTCGAGCGCGCATTCAGGTCGTTGCGGCGCTGACGCATGTCGGCGATCTGCCCCTTCAGCTTGTCGACCGACGGCTCGAGCGTCGTCAGCTCGGCCGCGAGCGCATCGCGCTCGGCTTCGGCGTTCGACTGCGCGGCGAGGGCCTCGCGGGCGAGTGCTTCGTCACCGGACTGCAGCGCGCGCTTCGCGCCGTCCTCGTACTTCTTCACCTTGTCGTCGGCCGCATCGCGCTTGCTGCGCTGGGTCGCGACCTGTGCCTCGATCTCGATCAGCGAATTCTCGGCACGGCCGATGCTGTCGTCGAGCTCCCGCACGATCTGCCGTGCGTCGCGCGACGGATCCTGTACCGAATCGGCCGCATCGTTCAGCAGGCCTTTGATCGTGCGCGAAACAGAGTCGAAAAGCGACATGAAATCCTCCGTGATTGAAAGGCGCCGCGCATTCGCGGCAGTGCCCGCTGCGGGCCGGTTCCGACCCGCATGAGCCGGCGGATATTACACCACCGGTTCACTTAAATACGGCTTAAACGCGCGAGTTCAAGCGGCCCGAGTATCCGGATACCGAACCTTTCGCAACTGAAAGAAAAAATCGGTAACACGCGATATTGCGTGTCCATCATAGGCCGAGGATGCCGACAATACGTTCCGCAAATCACGGCATTGCGGGAATTTTTACAAAAAATCGCGAAGGCACCCGGTCGATTTCATTAAAATGCGCTGTCACGTCGCGGGAACGGATCGCCGCGCGGCGGGGTCTGTCGACGTGACAGCCGCATCTCGATGCACCCACTCTGATTCATCCGCTTGCATTTCCGCATGCGTCCGAGGGCGCCACGTACGCCCGCCATTCCGACATGCCAATTATCAAACGACCGCCTTCTTCTTCCGACAGGAACGAACCCCACTACACGCTGCGCCGTTCGCCGTCCGGGGCCTATTACCCCGATGATGACGATCGCGACGACGACCGCCGCGCACAGCAGCGCAGCGGCGGCGGCGGCGGACGCCGTCGCACGTTCGGCTCGCGCGTCGCGCTGTGGTTCGCCGGCCTGTTCGTGACGCTGGCGATCGTCGGCGCGCTGATCGTCGGCTATGCACTGGTCGTGATGGCGCCGCAACTGCCGTCGCTCGATGCGCTGACCAACTACCAGCCGAAGGTGCCGCTGCGCGTGTTCACGGCCGATCACGTGCTGATCGGCGAGTTCGGCGAGGAGCGCCGCAGCCTCGTGCGCTTCCAGGACATTCCCGACGTGATGAAGAAGGCCGTGCTCGCGATCGAGGACTACCGCTTCTACGAACACGGCGGCGTCGACTTCGTCGGCATCCTGCGGGCGGGCGTGGCCGACCTGATGCACGGCGGCGCGCGGCAGGGCGCGAGCACGATCACGATGCAGGTCGCGCGCAACTTCTTCTTGTCGAGCGAGAAGACCTACACGCGCAAGATCTACGAAATGCTGCTCGCGTACAAGATCGAGAAGGCCCTGACGAAGGACCAGATCCTCGAGCTGTACATGAACCAGATCTATCTCGGCCAGCGTTCGTACGGTTTTGCAGCCGCCGCACGCGTGTATTTCGGCAAGGACCTGAAGGACATCACGCTTGCCGAGGCAGCGATGCTCGCGGGGCTGCCGAAGGCGCCGTCCGCGTACAACCCGGTCGTCAATCCGAAGCGCGCGAAGGTGCGCCAGGAGTACATCCTGAAGCGCATGCTCGAGGTCGGCTACATCACGCAGCCGCAGTACGACGAAGCGATCAAGGAAGAGATCCACGTGCGCACGCCGGGCAACCAGTACGCGGTGCACGGCGAATACGTCGCCGAGATGGTGCGGCAGATGATGTACCAGCAGTACAAGGACGAAACCTATACGCGCGGGCTGACCGTCACGACGACGATCAACTCGTCCGATCAGGAAGCCGCGTACCAGGCCGTGCGTCGCGGCATTCTCGACTACGAGCGCCGCCACGGCTATCGTGGGCCGGAAGCGTCGATCCAGCTGCCCGCGGCCGGCGACGACCGTGACGAGGCGATCGACGACGCGCTCGCCGATCACCCGGACAACGGCGACCTGCAGTCGGCGGTCGTGCTGTCGGCGTCGCCGAATGCGGTCGAGGTACAGTTCGTCGGCGGCGCGACCACGACGATCGGGCCGGCCGGGCTGCGCTTCGTGTCGGCCGCATTGAGCCCGCGCGCGAACGATACGCTGCGCATCAAGCCGGGCTCGGTCGTGCGCGTGCTGAAGGACGGCAAGACGGGCTGGCAGGTCGTGCAGCTGCCGCAGGTCGAAGGCGCGCTCGTCGCGATTGCCCCGCAGGACGGTGCGATCCGCTCGCTCGTCGGCGGCTTCGACTTCAACAAGAGCAAGTTCAACCACGTAACGCAGGCGTGGCGGCAGCCGGGCTCGTCGTTCAAGCCGTTCATCTACTCGGCGTCGCTCGACAAGGGCATGGGGCCGGCGACGATGATCAACGACGCGCCGCTGTACTTCCCGCCGAGCGTGCCGGGCGGCACCGCGTGGGAGCCGAAGGACGACGACCAGCCGGACGGCCCGATGACGATGCGCACCGGCCTGCAGCGTTCGAAGAACCTCGTGTCGATCCGGATCCTCGCATCGATCGGCACGCAGTATGCGCAGCAGTACGTGACGCAGCGCTTCGGCTTCGATCCGGCGAAGACGCCGCCGTACCTGCCGATGGCGCTCGGCGCGGGTCTCGTGACGCCGCTGCAGCTCGCGACCGGCTACGCGGTGTTCGCGAACGGCGGCTACAAGGTCGATCCGTACCTGATCGCCGAAGTCGACGACGCACGCGGCCAGCCGCTGCAGAAGTCGCAGCCGGTGATCGCGGGCGGCACGGCGCCGCGCACGATCGAAGGCCGCAACGCGTACGTGATGAACAGCCTGCTGCATTCGGTCGCGACGGCTGGCACGGGCGCGGGTACCAACGCACTGGGCCGCAGCGACCTGCAGGGCAAGACGGGTACGACGAACGACGCGAAGGACGGCTGGTTCGCCGGCTACCAGCAGTCGCTCGTCGCGGTCGCATGGATGGGCTTCGACCAGCCGAAGAGCCTCGGCAGCCGCGAATTCGGCGCGCAGCTCGCGTTGCCGATCTGGGTGAACTACATGCGCACCGCGCTGAACGGCGTGCCCGAGCAGCAGATGCCGATGCCGGACGGGCTGACCTCGATCGACGGCGAGCTGTACTACGCCGATCGCACGCCGGGCAACGGCTTCGTCGCGAACGTCGACATCAACCCGGCCGAGAACGCGATCAGCGCGAACGACGCGCTGGGTTCGGCCGGTGCGGCAGGGCTTGCGCCGCCGCCCGTCACGCCGCAGGAGAAGCAGCAGATCATGGACATGTTCGAGAACAAGTAAGCGGTACGCTGTTCTTCAGACAAGAGACGGGCGCCTTAGGGCGCCCGTTTTTTTTTGCGTGAATCGCCGGCAGCAGGAGAGGGTGAATCAGAACGACGCGCAGGCCGGCGCGACCGTCATGCCGACCGATTGCTGATGGAAGCGCTGCATGTATGTTTGCCGGATTGCGGTGAGCCGCGTGTGCGTGTCGGGTGTATCGTCGGCAATGATACGGATCACGAAGCTGTCTTCGCGCGTGATCGCACCGGTTGCGCGGTCGCGCCACTGGCCATGCGTGTCCCAGTAGGTGAGGCCGTCGGGGAAGCGCGGCGTGACGGTGTCGGCGAGAAACGCCGCGCGTTCCGCATCGGTGACGGGGCCGCGCCCGGTGATGTCGCGCCCGAACAGCAGGTCGGCCTGCAGCATGCGGCTTTCGCCCGGTTGCGTGCAGGACGCAGGTTGCGCGTTGACGACGGGCGAGGGTGCCGTCGCGCAACCGGCGAGCAGCGCGAGCGCCATCGCGCATGCGGCCAGCGGCCGCATCTGCCCATTTCGTGACGATCGACCTTCGCGCGCGCAAAACGCTGCGCGCTCAACCACTTGCGTGCTTGTCCGGCGGGTTATCAACAGGGCTGTCAACATAATCTGGGGATAACCCTAGGTTGGTCCGTTGGTGCCCGATGTAGGGTCAGTGCTGCAGTTTCGCGTGTGCGAGATGCATGCCGAGCGTGCCGGGATCGGTGTTCGTGCCCGACAGCAGCACGCCGACGCGCTTGCCCTGCAGCGTTTCGCGCAGCGGGCCGAGCAGCGCGGCGAGCGCAGCCGCGCAGGCCGGCTCGACCGACAGCTTCAGGTGCGAGAACAGGAACAGCATCGCGGCGCGCAGCGCGTCGTCGGACACGGTGACGATGCGGTCGACGTGGCGCCGGCACAGCTGGTAGCTGTATTCCTCGGTATGCGGCGCCATCAGCGAATCGGCGATGGTCTGCATCGCGCTCATCTTGATCGTGTGGTTCGCCGCAAAGCTGCGGCTCATCGCGTCCGCGCCTTCCGGTTCGACGCCGTACACGTGCACGCGCGGATTCGCGAGCCGCAGCGCGGTCGCCATGCCGGCCGCGAGCCCGCCGCCGCCGATCGGCACGATCACCGCGTCGAGGTCGGGCGTCTGCGTCGCCCATTCGTAGCCGAGCGTCGCGGTGCCGAGGATCGTGTGATAGCCGTTGAACGGATGGATGAAGAAGCGGCCTTCCTCGGCCTCGATGCGCCGCACGAGATCGAATGCCTGCGACGCGCTGCCCGCGAGCACGACTTCCGCACGGTACTGCTTGCACTGCGCGATGCGCGTCGGGCTCGCGGTGTGGAACATCACGACCTTCGCGCTGCTGCCGAGCCGCATCGCCGCATACGCGACGGCCGCCGCGTGATTGCCGGCCGACACGCAGGTGACGCCCGCGTTCTTGCGCGCCTCGTCGAGCGCGAGCAGGTGCGTGAACGCGCCGCGCGCCTTGAAGCTGCCGCTCTCCTGCAGCAGCTCGAACTTGAAGTTGACGTGCGTGCCCTCGAGGGACGGCAGGTCGGCGCGCTCGAACACGGGCGTGCGCGCGACCCACGGCGACAAAGCGAAATGCTGCGCGGCGATTTCGTCGAGCGTCGGAATCGGCTCGCCGTCGATCGTCGTATGGGCGGTGCCCTGTTGTTCAGTCGACATGACGTGGCGGGTGGCGGAGTGGGCCGGCCCGCTCACGCGGGCCGGCGTGGCGGGAGGCAGTCAGTGCGCGTCGACCGACATGCTGCGGATGAACTTGCGCAGGAACTGCTCGCAGCCGGCGAGCTGCGCGAGCTCGACATACTCGTTCGGCTTGTGCGCCTGCTCGATGTTGCCGGGCCCGCACACGACGCTCGGGATACCCGCGCGTTCGAACAGGCCGGCCTCGGTGCCGTACGCGACCTTGCGCTTGTCCTGGTCGGCCGTCAGCGCGCGCACGAGCTGCGTGATCGCGGCCTGTTCGGTCGCGTCGAGGCCGGGTGCCGCGGCGATCTTCGAGAACTCGATCGCGGCATTCGGATGCTCGCGCAACATCTGCGGCAGCAGCGTTTCCTGCGCATACGCTTCGATGCGCGTGAAGATCTGCTCGGGATCGAGCGTCGGCAGGTTACGGAATTCGAAGTCGAAGCGGCACTCGGCCGGCACCGTGTTGATCGCGTTGCCGCCCTGGATCGTGCTCGTCTGCGCGGTGGTGAACGGTACGTCGTACAGTTCGTCGAACGGGCCTTCGGCGCGGAAGCGCTCGGCGATGTCGCGGATATGGCAGATGAGGCGCGCCGCATATTCGATCGCGTTGAGCCCCTTCGGCGTCAGCGACGAATGCGCCGCGTGGCCGCGCACGCAGCAGCGGTACGCATTGATGCCCTTGTGCGCGATGATCGGCCGCATGCTGGTCGGCTCGCCGACGATGCAGCCCGACGGCTGCACGCCGCGCTTGACGAGATCGGCGATCATCAGCGGTGCGCCCGCACAGCCGATTTCCTCGTCGTAGGACAGCGCGAAATGGATCGGCTTCGCGAGCTTCGTCGCCTGCATCTCGGGCAGCAGCGCGAGCGCCGTGCCGATGAAGCCCTTCATGTCGCAGGTGCCGCGGCCGTACAGGCGGCCGTCGCGGATTTCCGGCGCGAACGGGTTGCTGTCCCATTGCTGGCCATCGACCGGCACGACGTCGGTATGCCCCGACAGCACGATGCCGCCGTTGGTCGAGCCGTCGTGCGCGGGTACGGTGGCGAACAGGTTCGCCCAGCCTTCGCGCGGATCGTGCGTGATCGTCGAGGCAATGCCCTTCGCGGCGAGTGCGTCGCGCACCGTTTCGATCAGGCCGAGGTTCGGCACGCGGCTCGTCGTGTCCATCGACACCAGTTGCTTGACCCACGGCAGGCTGACGAGCGATTCGTCGCCTTGGGTTGCGGCGGACGGCGCCGACGCGTCGAGAGTGGACATGGCAAAACTCCGTCTGATGAATGGGAAATCATACTCAAAAACGCGCCGGCCCGCCTTCGTCGGGCGCGATGCGGTGCAGCAACGTCGCGCCCGTCGGTATCGCGTCAGCGCGCCGCGGTGGCCGCCCCCTGTTTCGGGGCCAGCGCGCGCAGCGTTTCCTTGATCGTCGACACGCGGATCGCGAGATCGGGCGAGCGCGTTTCGATGCGCAGCTTGTCCTGGCCCGCGAGCTTGATGTGCCGGTGCTTCTGCACCATCTCGATGATCCGCATCGGATCGATCGGAGGATTCGGCTCGAACTGCAGCCCGATCGCGACCTCGCTCGCGTCGATCTTCACGATGCCGAGCGGCTTCGCGGCGATCCGAAGCCGGTGCGTCTCGACGAGCGCGTGCGCCTGCGGCGGCAGCTTGCCGAAGCGGTCGATCAGTTCCTCCTGGATGCCGTCGATCGCGTCGCCGTGCTCGCAGTTCGCGAGCCGCTTGTACAGCGACAGCCGCTCCTGCACGTCCGCGCAGTAGTCGGCCGGCAGGATCGCGGGCGCATGCAGGTTGATTTCCGTCGTCGCGGCGAGCGGGGCGGTGAGGTCGGGCTCCTTGCCGTTCTTCAACGCCTTCACCGCGTCGTTCAGCATGTCCGTGTAGAGCTGGAAGCCGATCTCGTGGATTTCGCCCGACTGCTTGTCGCCGAGCACTTCGCCGGTGCCGCGGATCTCGAGGTCGTGCATCGCGAGATAGAAGCCGGAACCGAGTTCCTCCATCTGCTGGATCGCTTCGAGCCGGCGCTGCGCCTGCTTGGTCAGCGACTGCGGATCGTGGACCAGCAGGTAGGCATACGCCTGATGGTGCGAGCGGCCGACGCGACCGCGCAGCTGGTGCAGCTGCGCGAGGCCGAACTTGTCCGAGCGGTGCATGATGATCGTGTTCGCGCTCGGCACGTCGATGCCGGTCTCGATGATGGTCGTGCACAGCAGCACGTTCGCGCGCTGCGCGACGAAATCGCGCATCACGCGTTCGAGTTCGCGCTCGTGCATCTGGCCGTGCGCGATCACGATGCGTGCCTCCGGCACGAGCGCCTCGAGCATTGCCTTGCGGTTCTCGATCGTCTCGACCTCGTTGTGCAGGAAGTACACCTGGCCGCCGCGCTTCAGCTCGCGCAGCATCGCCTCGCGGATCACGCTTTCTTCCTCGCGGCGCACGAAAGTCTTGATCGCGAGCCGCTTCTGCGGCGCGGTCGCGATGACCGAAAAATCGCGCAGCCCTTCGAGCGCCATCCCGAGCGTACGCGGGATCGGCGTCGCGGTGAGCGTCAGCACGTCGACTTCCGCGCGCAGCGCCTTCAGCGCCTCCTTCTGGCGCACGCCGAAGCGGTGTTCCTCGTCGATGATCACGAGGCCAAGCCGCTTGAACTGCACGTCCGAGGACAGCAGCTTGTGCGTGCCGATCACGATGTCGACGCTGCCTTCGTTGATCTGCGCGATTGCCGCGCTCACTTCCTTCGCGGTCTTGAAGCGCGACAGCTCGACGATCCGCACCGGCCAGTCCGCGAAACGGTCGGCGAAGGTCTGCGTGTGCTGCTCGGCGAGCAGCGTGGTGGGCGACAGCAGCGCGACTTGCTTGCCGCCCAGCACCGCGATGAACGCGGCGCGCAGCGCAACCTCGGTCTTGCCGAAGCCGACGTCGCCGCACACGAGGCGGTCCATCGGCTTGCCGCTCGTCATGTCGCCGATCACGGCCGCGATGGCTGCCGCCTGGTCGGGCGTTTCCTCGAAGCCGAAGCTTTCGGCGAACTTCACGTAGTCGCGCGGATCGAGCGAGAACGCGTGGCCTTCGCGGGCCGCGCGGCGCGCGTACAGGTTCAGCAGCTCGGCGGCCGTGTCGCGGATCTGCTGCGCGGCCTTGCGCTTCGCGCGCTCCCACTGGCCGGAACCGAGTGCGTGCAGCGGCGCGCTGTCGGGGTCGGCGCCGCTGTAGCGCGAGATCACGTGCAGTTGCGCGACGGGTACGTAGAGCTTGCTGTCGCCCGAGTATTCGAGATGCAGGAATTCGGTCTCGCCTTCGCCGAGATCCATCGACACGAGGCCCATGTAGCGGCCGATGCCGTGCTGCGCATGGACGACCGGGTCGCCGACCTTCAACTCCGACAGGTCGCGCACCATCGCGTCGACGTTGCTCGCCTGTTCCTGCCGGCGGCGGCCCGCGCGGCGGCCGAGCGCGCCGTACAGCTCGGTTTCGGTGACGACCGCATAACCTTCGCCCGGCACCGCGAAGCCGTTCGAGAGCGGCGCGACGCCGAGCGCGAAACGTTCGTCGCTCGCGAGCCAGCCCGCGAAGTGGTCGTTCGGCGCGGGGCGCAGGTGATGCTCGGCGAGCAGTTGCAGGATCGTCTCGCGCCGGCCGGCCGATTCGACGGTCAGCAGCACGCGCTTGCCCGACGATTCGACGAAGGTACGCAGCGACGCGAGCGGATCGTCCGCATGGCGGTCGACGGTCAGCTCGGGCAGCGCGGTCGCCCAGCCGCCGGCCGGCTGCGCGGGCAGCACGACGCGCGCGAACGGCTTCGCGAACGCGAAGAAATCCTCGTCGGACAGGAACAGCCGCTGCGGCTCGAGGATCGGCCGCTCGCGATCGTGCGCGAGGAACGCGTGGCGCTGCTTCGTATCGGCCGTGAAGCGGCGGATCGACGCCTCGAGATCGCCGGTGAACACGAGGTGCGCGTCCTGCGGCAGGTAGTGGAACAGCGTGGCCGTTTCGTCGAAGAACAGCGGCAGGTAATACTCGATGCCGGCCGACGGCACGCCGTTGCCGATGTCCTTGTAGATCGGCGCGCGGCTGGGGTCGCCTTCGAAGGTTTCGCGCCAGCGGCTGCGGAAGGCCGTGCGCGCGGCTTCGTCGAACGGGAATTCGCGGCCGGGCAGCAGGCGCACGTCGCGCACCGGGTAGAGGCTGCGCTGCGTGTCGGGGTCGAACGCGCGGATCGAGTCGACCTGGTCGTCGAACAGGTCGATCCGGTACGGCAGCGGCGAGCCCATCGGGTACAGGTCGATCAGCGAGCCGCGCACGCAGTATTCGCCGGGTCGCACGACCTGGCTCACGTGCTCGTAGCCGGCCAGCGTCAGCTGCGCCTTCAGCTTCGCCTCGTCGAGCCGCTCGCCCTGCGCGAACGCGAACGTGTACGCGGCCATGAACGAGGCGGGCGGCATCCGGTACAGCGCGGTGGTCGCGGGCACGAGCAGGATGTCGCAGCGGCCCTCGCCGAGGTCGTGCAGCGTCGCGAGCCGCTCGGACACGAGGTCCTGGTGCGGCGAGAACGTGTCGTACGGCAGCGTTTCCCAGTCCGGCAGCAGGCGCACGCGCGCATCGGGCGAAAAGTAGCGGATTTCCTGCGAGAGCCGCTGCGCGTCGACCGCGTTTGCGCAGATCACCGCGAGGAGCGGCACGTCCTGGCGGTTGTCGGCGAGATAACGGGCGATGGCGAGCGCGTCGGCGGAGCCGTGCGTGCCGTCGAAGGCAAAGCGCTGGCCGGGTTTGACGCGCGCAACGGGCGAGGCGGACGGGGTGGAAGCGTTATCTGGCATAGGGACGACAGGGGTGGCGTGCACGGGCGCATCGCGGTGCGCCGGTCGAGACGAAAGACCTATTATAAAATCCGCTTCTCGATTTCATCTTTCCGGCGTTTCCCTTCGTGACTCCCCGACTTTTCGCCCTGATTCCCTGTGCCGGTACGGGCAGCCGTTCCGGCTCCGCCGTGCCGAAGCAATACCGTACGCTGGCCGGCCGCGCGCTGCTGCACTACACGCTCGCCGCGTTCGACGCGTGCAGCGAGTTCGCGCAGACGCTCGTCGTGCTCGCGCCCGACGATTCCCATTTCGACGCGCGCCGCTTCGCGGGCCTGCGTTTCGCGGTGCGCCGCTGCGGCGGCGGCTCGCGGCAGGCGTCGGTGCTGAACGGGCTGCTCGAACTTGCCGAATTCGGCGCGACCGACCAGGACTGGGTGCTCGTGCACGATGCGGCGCGCCCGGGCATTACGCCTGAGCTGATCCGCACCCTCGTCGCGACGCTGAAGGATGACCCGGTCGGCGGCATCGTCGCACTGCCGGTGGCCGATACGCTCAAGCGCGTGCCGGCCGGTGGCGACGCGATCGCGCGCACCGAGTCGCGCGACGCGCTGTGGCAGGCGCAGACGCCGCAGATGTTCCGCATCGGCATGCTGCGCGAGGCGATCCTGCGCGCGCAGCGCGAAGGGCACGACCTGACCGACGAAGCGAGCGCGATCGAATGGGCCGGCCATACGCCGCGCGTCGTGCAGGGCAGCCTGCGCAATTTCAAGGTCACGTACCCGGAAGATTTCGCGCTCGCGGAAGCGATCCTCGCGCGCCCCGCGAACGCTTCCTGACTTTCACCCCATCTCAATCGGAACACGCATGGATTTCAGAATCGGACAAGGCTACGACGTGCACCAGCTCGTCGAAGGGCGCCCCCTCATCATCGGTGGCGTGACGATTCCGTACGAGCGCGGCCTGCTCGGCCACTCGGACGCGGACGTGCTGCTGCACGCGATCACCGACGCGCTGTTCGGCGCGGCGGCGCTTGGCGACATCGGCCGCCATTTCTCCGACACGGACGCGGCGTTCAAGGGCGCGGACAGCCGCGTGCTGCTGCGCGCGTGCGCCGAGCGCGTGAAGGCGGCGGGTTTCACGATCCAGAACGTCGACAGCACCGTGATCGCCCAGGCGCCGAAGCTCGCGCCGCATATCGACGGGATGCGCGCGAACATCGCGGCCGATCTCGGGCTGCCGCTCGATCGTGTGAACGTGAAGGCGAAGACCAACGAGAAGCTCGGCTATCTCGGCCGCGGCGAAGGCATCGAGGCGCAGGCCGCCGCGTTGCTGGTGAAGCAGGGCGGCTGATGGTTGCTCGTGGCGGCGCGCGGTTCGCGCCGCATGCCGTCCCGCGGAAATGAAAAATGCCACGCATCAGCGTGGCATTTTCGTTTGAAGCGGGCGTCGCTCCCGGCATCGCTGCCGGCTCGCGTGGCGCAACCGCTTATTCGCCTTCGGCGGCGATCACTTGCGCGGCGGCGTTGATTACCGACGCGATGCGGCCGACGTCGCGCAGCTGCGTGACGGTCATCCCTTGTTCGTCCTTCAGCAGCGCATAGTGCGACTTCACGCAGAAGTGGCACTTGCCGACGATCGACGCGGCGAGCGCGTACATCTCGAACTTGCGCTTGTCGACGCCGCCGTGCGTGGCATACGCGCCCATCCGCAGCTCGGCGCGCTGCGTCTTCAGGTCGGCGTCGTCGGCCATTTCGACATACGGATACCAGGTGTTGTTCATCCCCATCAGCGCGGCCGCCGTCAGCACGGCGTTCGTCTCTTCGGGCGACAGGACGCCGGCTTCGCGGATCGTCTTGATGAGCACCGGGCTCTTTGCCGCGATGGCGGCCGCCAGCGCGACGCCAACCGCGTCGGTGCCTTCGAGCGACGAGCGCGAGATCGTGCCGTCGAGGTTCAGGCGGATGTCCTTCGCGTAGTCGGGGATGCGTGCCTTAATCGAGTCGATGAATTCCATTGATATCTCCTATGGGTTGGCCGTTAAAAAAGCCCGCAGGCAGGACGTGCGCCGCGGGCTTCGTGCATCGATGCGCTTACAGCGTTGCGCCGCCGACTGCACGGTTGCACGGGCACAGTTCGTCCGTTTGCAGGCCGTCCAGAATGCGCAGGACTTCTTCCGGGCTACGGCCGACGTTCAGGTTGTTCACCGAAACGTGCTGGATCGTGTTGTCCGGATCGACGATGAACGTTGCACGCAGTGCCACGCCGGCTTCCTTGTCGCGCACGCCGAGTTGGTCGATCAGCTCGCCCTTGACGTCACCGAACGAGTAGTGGTTCAGCTTGTTCAGGTCCTTGTGCTCACGGCGCCATGCGAGCTTGACGAATTCGTTGTCCGAGCTGCCGCCCAGCAGGATGGCATCGCGCTCTTCGAACTGCTTCGTGAGCTTCGCGAACTCGACGATTTCCGTCGGGCACACGAACGTGAAATCCTTCGGATAGAAGTAGATGATCTTCCACTTGCCCGGGAACGACGCTTCGGTGACGGTCTCGAATGCCGACTGGCCGTTTTCCTCGTGATTGTTGAAGCCCGGCTTCGCGGCTACGACGGTGAAAGCTTCGAGTTTATCGCCCACGGTTTTCATGCGGATACTCCTGTATGAGTTGGGAAGAGGACTGAGTCAAGCTACCTCGGTGCTGCAACGATGGTGTGACAGCATGGGCAAAACTATAACACTATTAGTAAAGTGCTTCAATAGATTTTGACTAACGATCTTCATAGTTTTTCTCAACCGGATCGATAGTGTGCAGCGCAAGAGGTGTGCGTGAGCGCGTCACGCAGTCGCACGTACCTTGCCGGCGCCGGGGAATTCGAGCGTGACTTCGAGACCCGCTTCGGGGTTCCGGTTGCGCAGGCGCAGCGCGCCGCGATAGCGGCCGACCAGCCGCAACACGATCGCCATCCCGAGGCCCGTGCCGTCCGCCTTGGTGCGTGCGGTGTCGACGCGGTAGAACGGCCGCATCACGAGCGGCAGTTGATCCTCGGGGATGCCGGGGCCTTCGTCGCTCACCGACAGCTCGACGCGTGCGTGCGACACGCGGGTCTCGACCGTGATGCGCGAGATGCCGTCCTGCTTGCTCTGGCCGTACTTGCGCGCGTTCTCGACGAGGTTGCCGATCACGCGGCGCATGTCGGTCTCGTCGGCTTCGATGATCGCGCTCGGTGCGAGTCGCGTGCGGATCTCGACGCCGTCCTCGCCCGAGACGCGCGCGGCGACTTCCTGCGCGATCGACGACAGGTCGACCGGCTCGGGCTTGCGCTGCGACGGGCGCGCGTAGTCGATGAAGGCCGCGATGATGCGGTCCATCTGCTCGATGTCGTCGACCATCGCGTCCTTGGTCGCCTGGTCGGACGGGCTCATCTCGGTTTCGAGCCGCAGCCGCGCGAGCGGCGTGCGCAGGTCGTGCGAGATGCCCGCGAGCATCAGCGCGCGGTCGGCCTCGAGCTGTTCGAGGTCGCGCACCATCTGGTTGAAGCTGCGATTGGTTTCGGCCGCGACGCCCATCCCGCGCTCGGGCAGCAGCTCGGGTGTCTGGCCCGAGCCGATCTGCCGTGCGGCGAGCGCGAGCCGCGAGAACGGCCGGTTCACGAGGCTCGTGATGAACGCCGAGCCGAACAGCGACAGCGCGAGCGCGAACAGCCCCCAGCCGGCCCACTGCAGGCCCGTGACGTTGTCGAGCTGGTCGCGGTCGAGCGCGACCCAGTAATCGTCGTCGTCGATCTTGAAGCTGATCCACACGCCGGGAATGTCGTTGACCGACTGCGCGATCACGGTATCGTCGCCGAGGCGGCTGCGGATGTCGTGTTCGATCAGGCGGTTCAGCGATTCGTCGGGCTGCAGCTTGAACTTGTCGGTTTTCTCGCGCGGATATACGCGCACGCCCTCGTTGCTCTCGAGATCCTGCAGCAGCGCGCGCCGCAGATCGGGATCGGAATAGAGCAGGGCGGTGCGCGTGAGCTTCACGACCGCGACGAGCTGCAGCGCGACGCGCTGCGCACGCGGCTCGCGCTCGATCACGCGAAAGCTCTGGAACCACGCGGCGAGACTGACCGAGATCAGCAGCGCGATCAGCAGGAAGGTGCGCCAGAACAGCCCGCCGAACGCGAGCTGAAGGAGGCGCCGGTCGATACGCATGGGACGGGCCGTGGACGGGCGAAACCGGAAAGGAAAAAGGTCAGGCGGCGCCGTCCGGGATGAACACGTAGCCGAGGCCCCAGACGGTCTGGATGAAGCGCGGGCTGCCCGGATCCGGCTCGATCAGCTTGCGCAGGCGCGAGATCTGCACGTCGAGGCTGCGGTCGAACACTTCGTATTCACGGCCGCGCGCGAGCTCCATCAGCTTTTCGCGCGACAGCGGCTGGCGCGGATGGCGAGCGAACACCTTCAGCACCGAGAATTCGCCGGTCGTCAGCGGAATTTCCTGGCCCGACTTCGTCAGCGTGCGTGTGGCGAGGTTCAGCGAGAACTCGCCGAACTCGAACACCTCGGTGGTTTCCGACGGCGCGCCCGGCAGTTCGGCCGGCGCCTGGCGGCGCAGCACCGCATGAATGCGCGCGACGAGCTCGCGCGGGTTGAACGGCTTCGGCAGGTAATCGTCGGCGCCCATCTCGAGGCCGACGATGCGATCGACATCTTCGCCCTTCGCGGTAAGCATGATGATCGGCGTGCGGTCGTTGCTGCCGCGCAGGCGGCGGCAGATCGACAGGCCGTCTTCGCCCGGCAGCATCAGGTCGAGCACGAGCAGGTCGAAACGCTCGCGTACCCAGAGCTTGTTCATCGCGGTCGCGTTTTCCGCGACGTATACGTTGAAACCCTGCTCGCCGAGGTAACGGCGCAGCAGATCGCGCAGGCGAGGGTCGTCGTCGACGACGAGAATCTTGGAGGGGTTTTTCGTTTCCATGATCGGCATCTTATCGCGAATGGGAATTGACGCACGGTCACGTATTTTCGTGCGTTACAGTCGGTTACAAAATTTACCCGTAGTGTCGCGCCGAGTAAAGGCAGGCTATAGAGATTCCTTTACTCGAAGCCGAAATTCGGTAGATACTCCCCTGCACTCCATCATTCATCTTTGTACACCCGATTTCCGCAGGGTTTTTCAAGTACCAGAGGTAGCCGGTTGCCGCGTGACGAAGGGAACAAATCGACCAAAGAAGCGAGGACGGTCATGCGATCTGCCCGGATTGCACTGATGCTGACGATCGCACTTGCCGGTCCGTATGCGTCGAACTTCGCGTATGCGCAGCGCCCCGAGCAGGGCGCACCGTCGCGCAAGCTGCCGCGCGGCAAAGCGCCGCAGTCGGACCGTACCGCCGATATGACGGTTCGTTCAGCCGTGCCTCCCGATCTCGAACAGCACCGCCGCGACGGGCACATGACGCCCGAAGAGCGGCACCTGCTGCGCCAGCACATCGAAGACGCCGTTCGCGAGTTGTACAAGCGCTGACACGCGCCGTCTTTCGCCCTGCGCCGACATCCCGCGCGGAAAGAATTCGTAGCACTTTTTCCGTCAACTTTCGCCTGCCGAATGCCGTTGTACCGGCATCCGCACCGCCGGTGCGTTCCGGGAGTCCATGACGATGAAAGCGAACGCTGCCGCACTGGCGCCGTCGCCTGCCATGCAGTCGCCGCTCGATGCCGACGACGCACTGTTTTTCCTCAGCCGCACCGGTTTCTCTCCCGCGCCCGCCGACGTCGCGCGTGTCGTCGGCATGACGCGCGCGCAGGTCGTGGCCGACACGCTCGGCAGCGTGCGGCACGAGCCCGTGACGACGTGGCCCGACTGGATCGCCGAGTTGCCGCCGACGCGCGCGCAGCGTCAGGCGCTGACACCCGACATGCGCCGCGACGAGCAGCGCGAGCGCAACGTCCGCTACGATGCGCTGCGCGCGGCCTGGGTCAACGAGATGATCGTCACGCCGTCGCCGCTGACCGAACGCATGACGCTGTTCTGGCACGGGCACTTCACGTCGGGGCAGGACAAGGTGCCTTACCCGCAGACGATGGCCGCGCAGAACGCGCTGTTTCGCCGCGAGGCGCTCGGCAATTTCGGCACGCTGCTGCATGCGGTCGCGAAGGATCCGGCGATGCTGCAGTATCTCGACGGCGCGAGCAATCGCAAGGGACGTCCGAACGAGAATTTCGCGCGCGAGGTGATGGAGCTGTTCACGCTCGGCGAAGGGCATTACACGCAGTACGACGTGACCGAGGCTGCACGCGCGATGACGGGCTGGACGATCGATCCCGACACGCTGCGCTTCGAGGTGCGGCCCGAAGCGCACGATGCCGGCGACAAGACGATACTCGGCGAAACGGGGCCGTTCGACGGCGACGGCTTTCTCGACATCCTGCTGAAGCGGCCGGGCACCGCGCGCTTCATTGCTGGCAAGCTGTGGCGCGAATTCGTGTCCGATACGCCCGATCCGGGCGCGCTCGATACGGTGGCCGAACGGTTCCGCGCGAGCGGCTACGACATTCGCGCGGCGCTCGCCGCGCTGTGGTCGACCGATGCGTTCTGGGATCCGCGCAACCGTGGCGTGCTCGTCAAATCGCCGGCCGAGTTCGTCGTCGGGTCGGTGCGGTTGTTCGATGTCGCGTACGGCGATCCGCAGATGCTTGCGAACACCGTGCGCACGCTCGGGCAGAACCTGTTCTATCCGCCGAACGTGAAGGGCTGGCCGGGCGGTGGGCTGTGGATCAACAGCACCACGCTGCTGTCGCGCAAGCAGTTCGTCGAGCAGTTGTTCCGCGCGACGGAGGCGGCCGGCATGCATCCTCCCGCGCATCCGATGACGCCACCGCCGAATGCGCGTGCGCAAGCGATGCCGGTGGTCGACACGGCGTCCGCGGCCGGCATGCGCGGCACGCCGCCGAAGCCCGCGCGCGCCGGCTTGCGTTTCGACCTCGAACGCTGGCTCGCGCAATATCGCGCGCGGCCGCAGGCGATCGCCGGATTGTCGACCGAGCTGCAACTGCAGCACGCGGTGCTGCAACTGTCGCCGGTCGCGGCGATCGACACGGATTCGACCGGCAGCGCGTATCTCGAGGCGCTGCTGATGGATCCGGCCTATCAACTGAAATGATTCGAACGACGACGAAGCGGGGCGCCGCCGCGGCAAAGGTGCCGGACGGCAAACCAAAGGATGCGCGATGAACCGACGTGATTTTCTGACGCTGACGGGCGCTGCGGCCGCGGCCGGCGTGTCGATGTGGCAAGCGCCCGCGATGGCGGCTTCCGCGACGCAGGCGGGGCGGCAACCGGCGGCCGGGTATGCGAACGTGCTGATTCTCGTCGAGCTGAAGGGCGGCAACGACGGGCTCAATACCGTGGTGCCGTACACGGATCCGCTCTACTACCAGTTCCGGCGCAGCATCGGCATCAAGCGCGAGCAGGTGCTGCAGCTCGATGCGCATACGGGGCTGCACCCGTCGCTTGCGCCGCTGATGCCGCTATGGCGCGACGGGCAGGTCGCGGTCGTGCAGGGCGTCGGCTACCCGCAGCCGAACCTGTCGCATTTCCGCTCGATCGAGATCTGGGATACCGCGTCGCGCTCGGATCAGTACCTGCACGAAGGCTGGCTCACGCGCACGTTCGCGCAGGCGCCCGTGCCGCCGGGGTTCGCGGCGGATGGCGTCGTGCTCGGCAGCGCCGAGATGGGGCCGCTGTCGAATGGTGCGCGTGCGATCGCGCTCGTCAATCCCGCGCAGTTCATCCGGGCGGCCCGGCTCGCCGAGCCGTCGTCGCTGCGCGAGCAGAACCCTGCGCTCGCACACATCATCGACGTCGAGAACGACATCGTGAAGGCGGCCGACCGGCTGCGTCCGCGTGGCGGAATGCGTGAGTTCAGGACGGCCTTTCCGGCCGGCGCGTTCGGCACGTCGGTGAAGACCGCGATGCAGGTGCTGGCCGCGTGCGAAGCGTCCGGGCCCGGCGCGCAGGATGGCGTCGCGGTGCTGCGCCTGACGCTCAACGGCTTCGACACGCACCAGAACCAGCCGGGGCAGCAGGCTGCGTTGCTCAAGCAGTTCGCGGAAGGGATGAATGCGATGCGTGGCGCGCTGACCGAACTCGGGCGCTGGAACCAGACGCTCGTGATGACGTATGCGGAATTCGGGCGGCGTGTGCGTGAGAACCAGAGCAACGGCACCGATCACGGCACGGCCGCGCCGCATTTCGTGATGGGCGGCCGCGTGGCCGGCGGACTGTACGGTGCGCCGCCGGCGCTCGGCCGGCTCGACGGCAACGGCAACCTGCCGGTCGCAGTCGATTTCCGCCAGCTCTATGCGACCGTGCTCGGGCCGTGGTGGGGGCTCGATGCGTCGCGCGTGCTGCAGCAGCGCTTCGATACGCTGCCGTTGTTGAAGGCGTGATGCGTGGGGTCAGCGGCGGCGCGACGCGCGCCACGCGATCCACAGCTTGCGGATCGGCGTCAGTGCGATGCGCTGGTGCAGTACCTGGTAGCCGTCGCGTTCGATTTCGTCGAGCAGCGCGCCGGCCAGTGCGATCTGCGCGCGCAGCGTGCGTTGCGCGCGGCGTTCGGAGGCGGGGATCGCCGCTTCGGCGGCCGCGAGCGCTTCGCGCGCGCGGGCCGTCTGGAATTGCAGCAATTCGGTGAAGGCCGGGCTGTAGCGGCCATTCAGCAGATCGGCCGCGGTCACGTTGTAGCGCTGCAGTTCGTCGATCGGCAGGTAGATGCGGCCGTGGCGCGCGTCGTTGCCGAGTTCCTGCACGAATTGAGCGAGCATCAGCGCGCGGCCGGCGTCCGCGGCCCACGGCTGCGGGTCGGCCGGGTTCGCCGCGCTTGCGCGCGCAACCAGTGACGCGAAGGTGCCGCCGACCTGCGCGATGTAGCGCTGCAGGTTCGCGAAATCGAGGTAGCGCGCCTGTTCGAGATCCATCTCGTAGCCGTTGACGAGCGTGCGCAACGCATCGGCTTCGGCGGCGATCGCCGGATGATGCTGCGCGAGCGCCTTCGTGACGGGGTGCGACGGCTGTCCGTCGGCCAGTGCCGCGAGTTCCTTGTGCCACCACGCGAGCTTTGTGTGTCCGACGGTCGGGTCGCTGGTTTCCTTGACGGTTTCCTCGAGTTCGCGGCGCAGCGCGAACAGGGCGGTCAGGCGCGGCTGCGTGGCGAGCGGCGCCTGGCGCAGCGCGTAGTAGACGCTGGAGCCCGCAGGGGCGGCCTTTTGCTGACAGTAGTCGTCGAAGTTCACGGGCGGAATCGGGTGGGTTCGGGTTCGGGGGACGCGCGACGGCGCGGTGCCGAAACGTCGAGCGCGGCATTCTAGCATCGCTGCACGACGCGTGCCGGCGGGGCGAGACAACGCCGCGCGGATCGGGTAGAATCTCGCGCTCGCCTGATCGGGCGTGCCGGTTTTCGGGCCGGCATGAAGTCCCGGGCGCGTGGCGCACGTATCTTGCGTGCCGCGCGGTCAGGCGACAGAAATGCGCGTGAGTGGCGAAATTGGTAGACGCACCAGGTTTAGGTCCTGACGCCCGCAAGGGTGTGCCGGTTCGAGTCCGGCCTCACGCACCAGAAGTCGGATACGTACCCGCCAGGGTATGGTTCCCCAAAAAAGCGCTGCCGGTCGACAGACCGCAGCGCTTTTTTCGTTGATGGTCGTTCCAAGCGGCGCGCGTCGCCCGACCGCGGCGCTTTGTCATTTCAGGCGCGCCTACTCCCAGAAACTCCGGATCGCGACCGCCACGATCACCGGCACCGAGAACACCAGCGGAATCGCGAAATACTGCGCTTCGCGATCGACGACCCAACTGTAGATCACCCACGCCGCGCCGATCGCGAACGTGATGAGGCCGACCGTGACGGCGGCGATGTTCTGGACCAGCTTCGATGGCTGGCGGCGCGTTTTGGCGTTGTCGTTGTCATCGCGCGGGGACGATTTCATCGGAAGAGTGCGGCCTCGAGCCGGAACAGGGATAAAAGCACAGGAAACCCCATCCGCACGGATCGCGCAAGGGCCGGCGCGGGCCGGCCCCGTCACATCCGTTCCCGCGCGTTACAACCCGAACGACGTCGCCAGTTCGTCGAGCAGCGCGCGCTGGAACGCAACGAACCGCTCACCCGGCTGCTGGGCGATCGCGAGATCGAGCATCGGATCGGTGACATCGGTGCGAATGCCGGCCAGTTCCTCGACGATCGCGAGCCCGCAGAACGGCACGTACGCCTCCGAATACCCGCCTTCGTGAACGATCACGAGCCGCCCGCCGCAATGACGCTGCGCGGCATCCTTCGCCGCGCGCGTCATGAAGCGATAGCTGTCGGTATGCAACTGCATGCGCGCGAGCGGATCGACGGCGCTCGCGTCGAGGCCGCTCGCGACGACGATCAACTCGGGGCGAAAGCGCTCCAGCGCCGGCAGCACGATCCGCTCGAACGCGTAGCGATATGCGTCGTCGCCGCTGCCTGCGAGCAGCGGCACGTTCAGGTTTGCGTCGATGCCGGCACCTTCGCCGCGGTCGTCCGCGCCGCTGTAGCCGGGCGGAAAGCAGCGGTCCTGGTGCAGCGAGATCGTCAGCGTGTCCGGATCGTCGTAGTAGATCGACTGCGTGCCGTTGCCGTGATGCACGTCCCAATCGATCACCGCGACGCGCTCGATGCCGTGTTTCGCGCGGGCGGCCTCGATCGCGATCGGGATGTTCGCCAGCATGCAGAAGCCCATCGGGCGGTCGCGCAGGCAGTGGTGGCCGGGCGGCCGTGACAGCGAGAACGCATTGGCCGCGCGCTCGTCGACGACCGTATCGACAGCCGCGATCGCGAGGCCGGCCGACAGCGCGGCGATCTCGTAGCTGCCCTTGCCGAACGGTGCGAGATCGCCGAGGTCGCCGCCGTTCGCGTCGCTGAGCGCGCGGAACGCGTCAAGATAGTGCGCCGGATGAATGCGCAGCAGATCGGTGGTCGTGGCCGGCTCGGCGCCGCGCAAGTCGAGCTGCGCGGCAAGGCCCGACGCCTGGACGAGCGACAGGAAGCGGCGCTTCGAATCGGGCGATTCCGCGTAGCCCGCGCTCGACGGCGGCTGGACCCAGCCGCCGACCGGGAAGAACAGCGCGTGTGTGCCGCCGGTGTGCCAGAAAGTGCGTTCGTCGGTGAAGAAGGCAGTGCGATTCATGGGTGCGTAACCTGTCACGGTTGGGAGGAAGCGGAAGGGCATGTGCGGCGATCGATATGGCGCAGCGCGGCGAACGACACGATCGCGACGGCCGTCGCGGCCACGAACAGCGCGCGCATCGTGCCGCCGGCGTCGAGCATCAGGCCCGCAAGCAGCGGGCCGGCGGCAAGGCCTGCGCCTATCACGAAATTGAGCGTTGCCACGAGGCGGCCCGACGTGTCGATCTGCGCGACGGTCGCGAGGATGAACGGCAGCACGAATGTCCACGCGAACTTGAACGCGAAAATCGCCGCGCTGTAGCCGCCGGTGTGCCGCATCGCGGCGAGCGCGACGAGCGACGCGGCGAGCAGCGCGTAACCGGCCGCGAGCATCGCGCGTCGCGCGAGCCGGCCGCCCGCACACGATGCGAGTGCAGCGCCCGCGATCCCCATCACGCTCGCGATCGCGAGCACGTTGCCGGTCGACTGCGGATCGAGCCCGGCCTCGGCCGCGGCCCGGCTCGCGAAGGTCCACACGCTGCCGATCGCGAGATAGAACGTCAGCACAGCGCCGATGGCGAGCATGACGAAGCCTCGCGGCGTTTGCGTCGCGTCGGCGTGCGCGGATCGGGCGGGCGTCGTCCGCGTGCCGAGCGACGATGGAAAGCCGCGCGATAGCGGTGCCGCGAACAGTGCGAGCGCGGCGAGCGCGACATACAACGCGCGCAGCCCGAACGTGGCGAACACGTGCGGCAGTACGAACAGGCCGATCGCACCCGCGATCAGCTGGCCGACGACCCACAGGCCGTACACGCGGTCGCTGTTCTCGCTCGTCGCCGCGCTCGTCATGCAGAGCACCATCAGCGAGCCGCCGCCGAGTGCGGTGACGGCGCGCAGCGCGAGCAGCGCGGCGAAGCCCGGCATCCACAGCGCGGTCAGCAGGTTGCCCGCGCCGAACAGCGCAATGGCGAATCCGGCGACGCGGCGCGCGTCGACCCGGCCGAGCCACAGGTACGACGGCACGGTCGCGAGGCTGAACGCACCGAGTTCGACGAAGAAGTAGGTGCCGATCTGCGACGCAGACAATCCGAGTTGCGTCGCGAGCTGGCCGGCAACGGCCGGTGCAACGAGCAGCAGCAGCGGCGTGATGGCCGCGAACACGACGAGCGCGACGAGCGTCGAGCGCGCGAAGGCCGGCGCAAGGCCGTCGGGCGAGCGTGCGGCATCCGGGGACAGGGTTTTCATGGCGGGATCTCGTTTGGGGAATCAGAACAGGTGGTACATGCCGACCATCGCGCCGAACTGCGATGCGCCGGCGAGCGGCGTCGGGTCGTATTCGTAGACGGTCTGCGAGCTCTGGCCGCTGTTGCGCGCATAGCCGAGGTTCACGTATGCGACGGTGCGTTTCGACAGCGCGTACGTGGTGCTCGCGATGAACAGCGTTGGGTGGCCGATCGCCGGCGTGCGCGAATCGGTGTGATAGACGCCCGCGTTCAGGCCGATCCCGTTCGATGTCTGGTAACGCGCACCGCCCCAGACGATCGTGCGCGCCGCATCGAGGTCGCCGGTCAGGCGTTCGACGCCCGCATAGACGGTGAGCGGCAGCGTGGCGAACGCATAACGTGCGGCGAGCGTGCCGAGTTCCCGGCGCCGCGCTGAAGTGTCGTCGGCCGCCGCCACGTCGCCGTGCGCCTGATGCAGCACCGCGCTGACCGACAGCCCGTTGCTCGTGTACTGGCCGCCGAGTTCGAGCACGCGTCCGGCGCGTGTATTGCCGGCGACGCCGGACGTCGCGGCAAGCGCCTCGACGTCGAAGCCCGCGAACGTCGGCGACTGGTACTTCACCGAATGGTCGATGAAGTTTGCATTCATCGGCACGAGCACACCCTGGCCGCTGTACGACGCGTACCAGAGCGGGTCGTAGAACAGCGTCTTGTCGAACAGCACGCTGAACTGCCGGCCGAGCGTGACGGTGCCGACGGGCCCCGCGATGCCGACGTACGCGCCGCGGAAGAACGCGTAGCCGGGCGCGGTCGCGGTGCCGTCGTTGAGGTTGAGACCCTGTTCGAGCTTGAACAGCGCGCGCCAGCCGCCGCCGAGATCCTCGTGGCCCTTGATCCCGACCTGCGAAGGCAGGATGCCGTAGTTCTGCAACTGCACGGCCGAGTGGCGTCCGTCGGCGTGCGTCAGGTATTGCACGCCGGCATCGAGCGCGCCGTATAGCGTGAGGGCCGACTGCGCATGGGCGGCGGCGCTGCACGCGGCAAGCGTCGCGGCGGTCGCGGCCGCGCGGATGAAGCGGGATTTCGTCACGTGGGGTTCTCCATACCGTCCTGCATCGGTTTGTCGTTGGTGTTGTCGCGACGCAGTGTCCGCAGCGGGAAAACCTTCGAACAGTCGTACAGATGAACGGTGTGGAAAACCCGCTGTGCGCGGCATTACCGCCGCGCGATGCCGCGGCGCGGCGTGCTGCGGAGCAGCAACGTGCCGTGCACCGTTCAAATGGATGGGGTTGGCGCCCGTTCCGGCACCGTGGCCCGCCAAAAAAGCCACTCGCTATAATCGGCCGGTGTCGTAGCGCACATCAGCAGCCCGATCGGGCAGGGGAGCGGAAGGTGAGGATCACGACGGATATCGGGCAGGATCTCGAAGCGCTGCGCGACGTGCCGGCCGCCATCGTGCTCGACGAATTCGCGTGGCCGCCGCTGCCGTCCCGGCGCGCCGATTTCGACGGCGTCACGCGCGGCGACGCAGCGCAGCGCGAACTCGGCCTGATGCTGCTCGACCTGTACGCAGTGGCCGCGCAATCCGGCATCGGCGAATTTGAATACCGGTTCTTTTCGCTGCTGCAGGCGCTCATTCCGTTCGATGCCGCGTGGACCGGCGTCGCGACCCATGCGCCGACCGGCCCCGTGATGCACAACAGCTTTCTGTACTGTTTGCCGCACGCGTTCTTCATCGACTGGAAGCGCGTGCGCGATTGCGATCCGCTGGCGCACCGCACGCTGCACGGCGCGCACGGCCGCGCGGTGCGGCTGACGGTCGTCGAGCCGGGGCTCGACACGCGGTTTCGCGACTGGTGCGTGAAGTACGGGCTCGCGCAGCTGATGTGCGTGTGTACGCTCGATCGCCGTTTCGGCCTGACGACGTTCATGTCGATCTACCGGCAGGGGCTCAATCGCCCGTTCAGCGACGACGATGCGCGTCGCTTCGAGGAGGTGATTCCGCACCTCGCGGCCGCGCTGACGATCAATCGTGCCGCGCAACTCACGCGCGAGCGCGCCGAGACGGTGGCGCCGGCGGCGCGCGCGCTGTGCGACAACTTCGGCGTGCTCCACCATGCCGATCACGGTTTCGACGACGTGCTGCGGACCGAGTGGCCGGCCTGGGCCGGGGCGCGCGTGCCGGAGCCGCTCGTCGCGCACCTGCGGCGCCAGTCGGGCCAGCCGTTCGTCGGCGACGCGCTGCGCATCCAGTGCGTGCCCGTCGCGGGGCTGTTCCAGATCGAAGCGCGGCCGCGCTCGCTGCTCGACCGGCTGAGCCCGCGCGAACTGGCGGCGATTCGCTATTACGGCGCCGGGCGGTCGCACAAGGAGGTCGCGCAACAGATGGAGATTTCGCCGACGACCGTGCGTCACTACCTGCGCTGCGCATACCGCAAGCTCGGCATGCACGACAAGAGCCAGATCGCTGGCGTGCTCGGCGCCACCGGCAGCAGCATGGCCGACGACGAACCGGTCGAACCCGTTGAAGCCGGCGGCATGCCGCGCTGACGCGCACGAATGCGGGCGCATGGCGTGCCTCCGCGCGAATGGTTGTGTCCGCAACTATTTGACGTTATGCTCGTCAGCTCCCAGGAGACGGAATTCCATCATGAACGACACGAATTCAGGGTCGGTGCGCGCGGCGGTGGTCGGTGTCGGCGCGA
The DNA here is from genome assembly GCF_029962485.1 of Burkholderia cepacia. Lineage (NCBI taxonomy): Bacteria > Pseudomonadati > Pseudomonadota > Betaproteobacteria > Burkholderiales > Burkholderiaceae > Burkholderia > Burkholderia cepacia. Next base: position 2,164,784 of record NZ_CP073637.1, on the reverse strand, counting down.
TCGGCGGATTGCTCGCGGCCGCGCTGTCGCGGGCCGGCATGACCGTGAGCGCGTACGCGCGCGGCGCGACGCTCGACGCGCTGAACACGCACGGCGTGCGCGTGATCGACGAAACCGGCGATACCTCGTCGGTGCCGGTGCGCGCGAGCGACGATGCGCTCGCGCTCGGCGTGCAGGACTACGTGGTGATCGCGCTGAAGGCGCAGGCGCTGCCGGCATTGGCGGAGCGCATTGCGCCGCTGGTCGGGCCGGACACCGTGATCGTCGCGGCGATGAACGGGTTGCCATGGTGGTTCACGCACGGGCTGGCAGGATCGATCGACGGCGTGCCGCTCGACGCGGTCGATCCGGGCGGCGCGGTGTCGGCGGCGTTGCCGCCCGCGCAGGCGATCGGCTGCGTCGTGCACCTGTCGTCGAGCACCGATGCGCCGGGCGTCGTGCGCCGCGGGCGCGGCAACCGGCTGATCGTCGGTGCGCCGGATCAGCGGCTCGACGTGGCCACGGCGCGGTTTGCCGCGGCGCTCGCGGCAGGCGGTTTCGACGTCGAGTCGACGCCCGTGATCCGGGCCGAGATCTGGACGAAGCTGTGGGGCAACATGAACATGAATCCGCTGAGTGCGCTGACGGGGTCGACGACCGAGCAGTTGCTCGGCGATCCGTTCACGCAGGAACTCGCGCTGCGGATGATGGAGGAGGCGGCGGCGATCGGCGCAAGGCTCGGCCTGTCCACGGGGATGAGCGGACCTGAGCGGATCGCGTTCACGCGTAAGCTCGGCGCGTTCAAGACGTCGATGCTGCAGGATGTCGAAGCGGGGCGTTCGCTCGAGATCGGGCCGATCCTCGGCGTGTTTCCGGAGCTCGGCCGCAAGCTTGGCGTGCCGACCCCGTACTGCGACGCGGTGCTCGGACTGTTGCGCCAGCGCGCGGCGAACAGCGGGCTCTAGCGCGTGCAGGGCCGCTACCGGTGCGGCCCGGCGCCAGCGGCGAAGCGCGGGACGTTCATCGCGCCCGCCACATGACGCAAAGCGGGCCGCCCGCGTTGCCGGTCAGGCAACGTGGGCAGCCCGTCGAATTCGTCGGATCAATATGGCCGGCGCGGCGCCCGTGATGCGGCTCAGTCGTCCCGCTCGGTGGCGTGCGCGACGACCTTGTCGAGCAGCCGCTCGAACGTCTGGCGTTCGCTGTCGGACAGGCAGGCGAGCAGGCCGTCGTTCCATTTGCGCACGATCGGCATGATCTTGCGATGCAGTGCACGGCCGTCGGCGGTCAGCGCGATCAGCACGATCCGGCCGTCCTCCTCGCTCGCGCTGCGCTCTAGCAGCCCCTGGCGCAGCAGCGCCTCGGCCGCGCGGCTTGCCTGGCTCTTGTCGAGATTGGTGTGACGTGCGAGATCCATGATCGAGAACGGGCCGAACGCGCCGACGGCGGCGATCACGCGCGCCTCGGGCAGCGAGATGTCGAGCTTGTGCCGGTACACCTCGCCGATCCCGCGGTCGGAGCGCTTCGTGAGCGCGTGGAGGCGATAGGTCAGAAACTGATCGAGCCCGGCTTGACGGCCTTTCATGTCGAATCCTGAAGAAAAAGGGCGGGCCCGATTGTTCCTGTATCGCGCGCTCGGGTCAACGGTCAGTTTGCACCGTATTTCAGGCGCGTCAATTGTTCCGCTTCGTTGGCGAGCAGATTGGCCGCGTCGCGGATCGCGACGTCGAGCGTGATCGGCCCGGGAGCCGGCGAAAAGCAGCCGGAAAAATGCTCGGACAGGCGCGGCAGCGCGGCCGGGTCGACCGCCCCCGACAGCAGCGACGCGGGTACGCCGGCGGCCTGCGCGTGACGGCATGCGATGAACGGCGCCTTGCCGTGCAGCGTCTGCACGTCGGAGCGGCCTTCGCCGGTGATCAGCCAGTCGGCGCCGGCGAGCGCGGCGTCGAGCCCGACCTGGCGCGCGACCACTTCGGCGCCGGCTTCGAACTGCGCGCCGAGCATGTGCAGCGCGAACCCGAGGCCGCCCGCGGCGCCCGCGCCCGGCAGGTCACGGCCGCGGCGGTCGAGCTCGGCTTCGAGCAGGTCGGCGAAGCGGGCGAGGGCGGCGTCGAGGGTCGCAACCTGATCGGGCGCCACACCCTTTTGCGGGCCGAACACCGCGGTCGCGCCGTGCGCGCCCGTCAGCGGGTTGTCGACATCGGACATGCCGACGAATTCCGTTTCCTTCAGGCGCGGGTCGAGCGCCGACGCGTCGACGCGCGCGATGTCGGCGAGCCGCGACGGCACGGGCTCGACCGGCTGGCCGCCGGCGTCGAAGCACTGCAGGCCGAGGCCTGCGAGCAGCCCGGCGCCCGCGTCGTTGGTGCTGCTGCCGCCGAGCGCGACGAAGAAGCGGCGCACGCCGTCGTCGAGCAGCGTGCGGATCGCCTCGCCCATCCCGCGCGTGCTGCGCGCGTCGACCGGTACGCTCATGCCGACCGCGTCGGTAATGCCGACGATCTCGGCCGTCTCGACGATCGCGGTGCGCGCGTCGATCACGCCGACCGCCGCGTCGCGTGCCGCGAGCGACGCGCCGGCCACCTGCAGCGTGCGCCGCGTGCCGCCGCCCGCCAGCATCGCGTCGAGCGTGCCTTCGCCGCCGTCGGCCATCGGGCAGCAGCGCACGACCGCGTCGGGCCGGGCGCGGCGGATGCCGGTGGCGATCGCGTCCGCGACCTGCTCGGCGGAAAGCGAGCCTTTGAACGAATCGGGCGCGATGACGACGACAGGCGCGGACGGGTGTTGCGGCATGGTGTCTCCGGAAGGCGTAATTGGTGTGAAGAATGACGCGGCCGCAATGACGGCTCACTTTCCATTGGAGCTTACAGGATGGTGGGGCCGTGGAGGATACGGCGTTCGGCATAGCGGCGATCCGCGCGCGTTGCCGTGCGCGGGGCTGTCGGCATGGTGAGGATGCACGCGCGACGCGCTGATCTGGCAGTACGAGGAAAATTGTTTGCTAGAATAGTCGATTCTTCCGGCCAAAGCCGTGCTCCGAGCCGCTTGCGCTAGCCATTCGGCGCGTGCAGGGATGGCGTGGCGCTCCGGCGCGGCGTGTGAGTGCGACGCACCGCATGCTGCAGGCAGGCACGGCAAGGAAAACCCGATTCGCTCGAATAATTTTAGGACGATTGAAGCCATGGCTAACGTTGTTGAGAACCTCGGCAAGCTTGAACGCCGCGTGACGATTTCCCTGCCGAAAGACACCGTGCAGAAGGAAATCGACGCCCGTATCCAGAAACTCGCGAAGAACGTGCGCATGCCGGGTTTCCGCCCGGGCAAGGTGCCGCTGAAGATGGTCGCGCAACAGTACGCGGGTCAGGTCGAAGCCGAAGTGCTGAGCGACAAGATCGGCCAGGAATTCTTCACGATCAGCCGCGCGGAAAACCTGCGCGTCGCCGGCCAGCCGAGCTTCGAGCCGAAGCAGGAACAGGCTGAGGATGCATACGCGTTCGACGCGACGTTCGAGGTCTACCCGGAAGTGAAGATCGGTGATCTGGCGACGGCTGAAGTCGAGCGCTCGACGACGTCGATCAGCGACGCCGAAATCGACCGCACGCTGGACATCCTGCGCAAGCAGCGCGTGCACTTCCACGCACGCGGCGAAGCCGGCGAGCACGGCGACGGCGGCGCGGACACCGCAGCGAAGAACGGCGACCGCGTGACGGTCGACTTCGTCGGCAAGATCGACGACGTCGCGTTCCAGGGCGGCACGGCTGAAGATTTCCCGTTCGTGCTCGGCGAAGGCCGCATGCTGCCGGAATTCGAAACCGCCGCGCTGGGCCTGAAGGTCGGTGAAGCGCGTACGTTCGACCTGAAGTTCCCGGACGACTACCACGGTGCCGACGTTGCCGGCAAGACCGCGCAATTCACGGTCACGATGAAGAAGATCGAGTGGCCGCACCTGCCGGAAATCGACGGCGAATTCGCGAAGTCGCTCGGCATCGAAGACGGCGACCTCACGAAGATGCGCGGCGAGATCAAGGAAAACCTCGAGCGCGAAGCGAAGCGTCGCACGCAGTCGATCGTCAAGAACCAGGTGATGGACGCGCTGCTGAAGATCTCCGAACTCGACGTGCCGAAGGCGCTGATCGAGCAAGACCAGCAACGCCTCGTCGAAATGGCTCGCCAGGATCTGGCGCAGCGCGGCGTGCCGAACGCGAAGGACGCACCGATCCCGGCGGAAATGTTCGCCGAGCAGGCCGAGCGCCGCGTGAAGCTGGGCCTCGTGCTGGCCGAACTCGTGAAGTCGAACAACCTGGAAGCGAAGCCGGAACAGATCCGCGCGGAAGTCGACGAGTTCGCGAAGAGCTACGAAGACCCGAAGGAAGTGGTCCGCTGGTATTATTCCAACCAGCAGCGCCTCGCCGAGATGGAAGCGTTCGTCGTTGAAAGCAACGTCGTCGATTTCGTGCTGGGCAAGGCGAAGGTGACGGACAAGGAAGTGAGCTTCGAGGCACTCGCGAGCGCATCGGCGCAAGCGTAAGTGTTGCTCTAGCGGCGTGCCGGCTGTCGGAGCGACGGCCCGCACGCCGTTTTTACGTCAAGCGCACGGTTGCCATTAATATGGCGATTGAGCGGGCGGCTTCCTTCCGTTCAATTTTCCATTCGAACAAGGTTCATTGAATGATCACTCGCGCTGAATTGCTGGACATGCTTGCTTCGAACGCGCCGCAGGGTTTCGAGGCGCAAGCGCTGGGGCTGGTGCCGATCGTCGTCGAAACGAGCGGCCGCGGCGAGCGTTCGTACGATATCTACTCGCGTCTCCTGAAGGAGCGCCTGGTGTTCATGGTCGGCGAAGTGAACGACCAGACCGCCAATCTCGTGGTCGCGCAATTGCTGTTCCTCGAGAGCGAGAATCCCGACAAGGACATCAGCCTGTACATCAACAGCCCGGGCGGGTCGGTGTCGGCCGGCATGGCGATCTACGACACGATGCAGTTCATCAAGCCGGACGTGTCGACGCTGTGCATGGGGCTCGCGGCCAGCATGGGCGCGTTCCTGCTCGCGTCGGGTGCGAAGGGCAAGCGCTTCGCGCTGCCGAACTCGCGCGTGATGATTCACCAGCCGCTCGGCGGCGCGCGCGGCCAGGCGTCCGACATCGAGATCCAGGCACGCGAAATCCTCTACCTGAAGGAGCGGCTGAACCAGTTGCTCGCGCAGCACACGGGCCAGGACGTCGAGCGCATCGCGCGCGACACCGACCGTGATAACTTCATGTCGAGCGAGGATGCGAAGGCGTACGGGCTGATCGATCAGGTGTTGCTGAAGCGCCCGTGAGCGTAAGTAGGGTGCCGCCCCGATTCGTGCGGCGGCCCCTGCTGCCCCGAACGCCCTGAGCATCTGCGGCAAGCACATCCAGCCGGCTCCGGTCGCGCCCTAGGCGCGGCGTCCGGAGCATTCGGCGTATCATGTCATTTACCTGTCCGGAGGCTCTACATTCATGGCGGACAAAAAAGGTTCGAACAGCGAGAAGCTGTTGTATTGCTCGTTTTGCGGGAAGAGCCAGCATGAGGTGAAAAAACTCATCGCGGGCCCGTCGGTGTTCATCTGCGATGAATGTATCGACCTCTGCAACGAGATCATTCGCGACGAGGCGGCTGCCGCCGGCGTCGAGGCCAGCCTGTCCCGGTCGGATTTGCCGAGCCCGCAGGAAATTCGCGACATCCTCGATCAGTACGTGATCGGTCAGGAACGTGCGAAGAAGATCCTCGCGGTGGCCGTGTACAACCACTACAAGCGCCTGAAGCATCTCGACAAGAAGGACGACGTCGAGCTGTCGAAGAGCAACATCCTGCTGATCGGCCCGACGGGCTCCGGCAAGACGCTGCTCGCGCAGACGCTCGCGCGGTTGCTGAACGTGCCGTTCGTGATCGCCGATGCGACGACGCTGACCGAAGCCGGCTACGTCGGCGAGGACGTCGAGAACATCATCCAGAAGCTGTTGCAGAACTGCAACTACGAGGTCGACAAGGCCCAGCGCGGGATCGTCTACATCGACGAAATCGACAAGATCAGCCGCAAGTCGGACAACCCGTCGATCACGCGCGACGTGTCGGGCGAGGGCGTCCAGCAGGCACTGCTGAAGCTCGTCGAGGGCACGATGGCGTCGGTGCCGCCGCAAGGTGGCCGCAAGCACCCGAACCAGGATTTCATCCAGGTCGACACGACCAACATCCTGTTCATCTGCGGCGGCGCGTTCGACGGTCTCGAAAAGGTGATCACCGATCGCACCGAGAAAACCGGCATCGGCTTCGGCGCGACGGTCAAGAGCAAGCAGGAACGCGACGCGGGCGAAGTGCTGCGCGAGACGGAACCGGAAGACCTGATCAAATTCGGTCTGATCCCCGAATTGATCGGCCGCTTGCCGGTGGTCGCGACGCTCGGCAAGCTCGATGAAGCGGCGCTGATGAAGATCCTGGTCGAGCCGAAGAATGCGCTCGTCAAGCAATATCACAAGCTGTTCGCAATGGAGCGCGTCGAGCTCGAGATCCGGCCGGGCGCGTTGCAGGCAGTCGCCCGCAAGGCGATCCGCCGCAAGACCGGCGCGCGCGGTTTGCGTTCGATCATTGAACAGGCATTGCTCGACGTGATGTACGAGCTGCCGACGATGAAAGGGGTCAGCAAAGTCATCATCGACGAGAACGTCATCGATGGCGACGGCAAGCCTTTGCTGATCTACGAGGACACGCCGAAGGTGGCGGGTTCGAACTGACCGGCTTGCCGACGATGTTCTGCGAAAAAGGCCGTTCATGAGACCGTGGGCGGCTTTTTTTCGTTTATCTTGTGGGTAACTCTGACTCGAAACGCGGTGGTTACTTTCTTACCGAATATTTCCCGCACTTGAAGGCTTGCAATTCGTTGTGGCGGCCTCAATTACCGAACAATTGATTCCACTCATGGGGAAATGAAATGTCAGGCACCCAACTTCTCCCGCCGGAACGCATCACGCTCCCGCTGCTGCCGCTGCGGGATGTCGTCGTTTTCCCGCACATGGTAATTCCGCTCTTCGTGGGCCGGCCGAAATCGATCAAGGCCCTCGAAGCAGCGATGGAAGGCGGCAAGCACATCATGCTCGTCGCCCAGAAAACCGCGGCCAAGGACGAACCGACCGAAAAGGACATGTACGAGGTCGGTTGTATCGCGAACATCCTGCAGATGCTGAAGCTGCCGGACGGCACCGTGAAGGTGCTCGTCGAAGGCTTGCAGCGCGCAAAGGCGTTGTCGATCGAAGAACAGGAGACGCAGTTCTCCTGCGAAGTGATGCCGCTCGAGCCCGATCACGCCGACAGCGCTGAAACGGAAGCGCTGCGCCGGGCGATCGTGTCGCAGTTCGACCAGTACGTGAAGCTGAACAAGAAGATCCCGCCGGAGATCCTCACGTCGCTGTCGGGTATCGACGAAGCAGGCCGCCTCGCGGACATGATCGCCGAGCGCCTGCCGCTGAAGCTCGACCAGAAGCAGCACATCCTCGAGATGTTCCCGGTCATCGAGCGCCTCGAGCACCTGCTCGCGCAACTCGAAGCCGAGATCGACATCCTGCAGGTCGAAAAGCGCATCCGCGGGCGCGTGAAGCGCCAGATGGAAAAGAGCCAGCGCGAGTACTACCTGAACGAACAGGTCAAGGCGATCCAGAAGGAACTGGGCGAAGGCGAGGAAGGTGCGGATCTCGAGGAGCTCGAGAAGCGCATCAACGCCGCGCGCATGCCGAAGGAAGCGAAGAAGAAGGCCGACGCCGAGCTGAAGAAGCTGAAGCTGATGTCGCCGATGTCGGCGGAAGCGACCGTCGTGCGCAACTACATCGACACGCTGATCGGCCTGCCGTGGCGCAAGAAGAGCAAGGTCAACAACGACCTGTCGAACGCCGAGCAGGTACTCGACGAAGATCACTTCGGCCTCGAGAAGGTCAAGGAACGGATCCTCGAGTATCTCGCGGTGCAACAGCGCGTGGACAAGGTCAAGGCGCCGATCCTGTGCCTCGTCGGGCCCCCGGGCGTCGGCAAGACCTCGCTCGGCCAGTCGATCGCACGGGCGACGAACCGCAAGTTCGTCCGGATGGCGCTGGGCGGCGTGCGTGACGAAGCCGAGATCCGTGGCCACCGCCGTACGTACATCGGTTCGATGCCGGGCAAGATCCTGCAGAGCCTGACGAAGGTCGGCGTGCGCAATCCGCTCTTCCTGCTCGACGAAGTCGACAAGATGGGCATGGATTTCCGCGGCGATCCGTCGTCGGCGCTGCTCGAAGTGCTCGATCCGGAACAGAACCACACGTTCGCCGACCACTACATCGAAGTCGACTTCGATCTGTCGGACGTGATGTTCGTCGCGACGTCGAACTCGCTGAACATCCCGCCGCCGCTGCTCGACCGGATGGAAGTGATCCGTCTGTCGGGTTACACGGAAGACGAGAAGGTCAGCATCGCCCAGCGTTACCTGTTGCCGAAGCAGAAGAAGAACAACGGGCTGAAGGACGGCGAGATCGATGTCACCGAACAGGCGATCCGCGACATCATCCGCTACTACACGCGTGAAGCCGGTGTGCGTTCGCTCGAGCGGGAAGTGTCAAAGATCTGCCGCAAGGTCGTGAAGATGCTGCTGCTGAAGAAGGCATCGGGTGCGATCAAGGTCGACGGTGAAAACCTCGACACGTTCCTCGGCGTGCGCAAGTACGACTTCGGCCTCGCGGCGAAGGAAAACCAGGTCGGTCAGGTTACGGGTCTCGCGTGGACGGAAGTCGGCGGCGATCTGCTGACGATCGAAGCCGCGGTGATGCCGGGCAAGGGCAACGTGATCCGTACGGGTTCGCTCGGCGACGTGATGAAGGAGTCGGTCGAGGCTGCGCGTTCGGTCGTGCGCTCGCGTTCGCGCCGTCTGGGCATCAAGGACGAAGCGTTCGAGAAGCAGGACATCCACATCCACGTGCCGGAAGGCGCGACGCCGAAGGACGGTCCGTCCGCTGGCGGTGCGATGACGACCGCGCTGGTGTCGGTGCTGACGGGTATCCCCGTGCGTGCCGATGTCGCGATGACGGGCGAAATCACGTTGCGTGGCGAAGTGCTGCCGATCGGTGGGCTGAAGGAAAAGCTGCTGGCTGCGCATCGCGGCGGCATCAAGCTCGTGCTGATTCCGGAAGAGAACGTGAAGGATCTCGCGGACATTCCGGACAACGTGAAGAACGCGATCGAGATCGTGCCGGTCCGCTGGATCGACAAGGTGCTGGAGCTCGCGCTCGAGCGTTCGCCGACGCCGCTGCCGCCGGAAGAAGAGGCGAAGGCAGCAGCGCCGGTCGGCGAGGCGGCGAAGGATGCCGGCTCGACGGAAGTCGTCAAGCACTGAGACCCTGAACGCCGTCGTTGTTGACGGTTGTTCACGAAACCCGCGGCGTGTCCGCGGGTTTTTTTATGCGCATTGAAAACGCGTGCACGAGCGTTGAAAAAAATCGCGTGGGGGCTTGGCAAAATGATCGGGGATGAATTAAACTTGCGGGCTCGCTGGTTGTTGATGCGGAAACGCAGATCGCAGTCAGAACGAATCGGAAACGGGTGCTTAGCTCAGCTGGTAGAGCGGCGCCCTTACAAGGCGTAGGTCGGGGGTTCGAACCCCTCAGCACCCACCAGTTTCCTGATTCAGCCAGACCAAGGAGCGGTAGTTCAGTCGGTTAGAATACCGGCCTGTCACGCCGGGGGTCGCGGGTTCGAGTCCCGTCCGCTCCGCCAAAAAATGAGAAAGCCCGCCTTGTGCGGGCTTTTTCATTTGTGTCGTCGATCGCGCCCGCTGGCGGGCGCGTGACTGCGGAGCGGAGGAAGCCGCCTGCGCGGCTTCCGGCGGGACTCGAAGGGATGCGCGTGCACGCGCATCCGCGGCCTGCAGGATGTAGGCGAGTCCCGTCCGCTCCGCCAAAAAATGAAAAGGCCCGCGTTGTGCGGGCTTTTTCATTTGCGTTGCCGGCCGCGCCCGCACGCAGCACACCTGCTTTTCTCCCGTCCCACCCCGTATGTTGTAATATCGGACGTTTTGTCCAATTTTCCCGTCACGCATGCTCGATTTCTTCCGTAATCACCAGCGCCTGATGATGGCGCTCCTGCTCCTGATCGTGTTGCCGGGGCTGGGTTTCGTCGGGATCCAAGGCTTCCGCGGCTTCTTCGACGACAGTGCGAACGTCGCGGCAGTCAACGGGCACAAGATCACGCGGGTCGAATTCGACGGCGCGTTCCGCCAGCAGATCGACCAGGCGCGCCAGGCGCTCGGCGGGCAGTTCGACATCAAGATGTTCGATACGCCCGAGCATCGCAAGCAAGTGCTCGACGGCCTGATCCAGCAACGTGTGCTGGCCGACGAGACGCAACGCCTCCACCTCACCGCCTCCGACAACGCCGTGCGCGATGCGCTGATGAGCGACCCGATGATCGCGTCGCTGAAGAAGCCCGACGGTACGATCGACGTCGAGCGCTATGCGCAGCTGCTGTCGTTCCAGGGGATGACGCCCGAGCAGTACCAGGAGCGCGTGCGCTACAGCCTGTCGCTGCAGCAGATTCCGGCCAGCATCGTGTCGAGTGCATTTACGCCGAAGAGTCTCGCGCAACGTCTGTCCGAACTGGCCGCGCAGCAGCGCGAAGTGCAGGCGCTCGTGCTGAAGACGAGCGACTTCGCAGCGAAGGTCCAGCCGACCGATGCACAGCTCACCGCGTACTATGACGCGCACAAGCAGAGCTTCGCGACGCCGGAGACTGCGACGATCCAGTACCTCGTGTATTCGCCGGCCGCAGCGGCCGCGAGCGCGCAGCCGACCGACGCGGACATCAAGAAGTTCTACGACGACAACCCGACGCACTTCCGCACCGAAGCGCAGGTGCGCGTGAGCCATATCTTCATCGCGGCACCGGGCAGCGCCAGCGCGGCCGACAAGGCGGCAGCGAAGACGAAGGCCGAGCAACTGCTCGCCGACGTGAAGGCGCATCCGGACCAGTTCGCACAGATCGCGCAGAAGAACTCGCAGGACGCGCCGTCGGCAGCGAAGGGCGGCGACCTCGGCTTCATCACGCGTGGCTCGACGGCAGGCGGCAAGGCGTTCGACGACGCCGCGTTCGCGCTCAAGCAGGGCGACGTGAGCGGTGTCGTGCAGTCGGATCTCGGCTTCCACATCCTGAAGGCGACCGAAGTGAAGCCGGCGGCCGTGAAGCCGTTCGCGGAAGTGAAGGACCAGATCGCGGTTGACCTGAAGCAGCAGTACGCATCGAAGGCGTTTACGGACAACGCGGAAGGCTTCACGTCGACCGTGTACGAAAAGGCGAAGACGCTGCAGCCGGCCGCGGACAAGTACAAGCTGACGATCCAGACGGCCACCGTCACGCCGACGCCGAACCCGCAACTGCCGCCGACCAGCCCGCTGAACAATCCGAAGTTCCTGGCCGCCGTGTTCGCGAACGATTCGGTGAAGAGCCAGAACAACACGCAAGCGATCGACGTCGGCAACAACACGCTGATCTCGGCGCGCGTGACCGACTACAAGCCGGCTGCCGTGCCCGCGCTCGATGCGATCAAGGACGTCGTGCGCCAGAAGGTCGTTGCCGAGCAGGCTGCGGAACTCGCGAAGAAGGACGGCGCGGCGAAGCTCGCCGAGTTGCAGAAGTCGAAGTCGGCTGACGGGTTCACCGCTGCGCAGAAGGTGTCGCGCACGCAGTCGCAAGGCTTGACGCCGGCTGCACTGAGCGCCGTCTACAAGGTCGATGCGAAGACGCTGCCGGCCTACGTCGGTGTCGATCTCGGCGCGGACGGCTACGCGATCTACCGCGTGAACGCCGTGATCCCCGGTTCGGCGGTCGATCCGCAGCAACTGGCGGCCGCGCAGCAGCAGATGGCGCAAGTCGACGCACAAAGCGAAGGCGAGGCCTATCTCACCGCGCTGCGCGATCGCTCGAAGGTGAAGCTGTACGGTTCGACGGCCAGCCAGAAGCAAGACGGCGACAACTGAGCATCGTTTCGCACGCAACCAAAAAAGCCCCGCTTCGAGCGGGGCTTTTTGTTTTCCGGCGGGGAGGCGGCGTCAGCCGCGCGGCTTGCCGAGCAACGGTTTCAGCGCCGGCCACACGTTGTCGAGCAGAATGCCCTGCGCCTGCTGAGTGGGATGCATCTGGTCAGCCTGGAACATCTCGGGCTTGTTCTCGATGCCGGCCAGCAGGAACGGCACGAGCGGCACGCCGAGATCCTTCGACAGTCGCGTGTAGACGGCGTGGAACTTCTGCGTGTAGTCGGGGCCGTAATTGGGTGGCACGTACATGCCGACCAGCACGACCTTGGCCTGTACGCGCCGCGCGCCGGCGATGATGTCGCGCAGGTTCTGCTCGGTCGTCGCGAGCGGCACGCCGCGCAGTGCATCGTTCGAGCCGAGTTCGACGACCACGATCGACGGCTTGAGCCGCTGCAGCACCGCGGGCAGCCGCGCGCGGCCGCCGCTCGTGGTGTCGCCGCTGACGCTGGCGTTCGCGACGCTATAATCAACTCGCTCCGTTGTAAGCCGTTGCCGCAGCAACGCTACCCAGCCGGTATCGCGCGGCAGCCCGTATTCGGCCGACAGGCTGTCGCCGAGTACGACGATCACGGGCTGGCCCGATGCTGGCGCCGTCGCGGCGTGTGCCGGTACGGCGATGGCCAGCAGGGTGCCCAGCAGCGCGGCGACCGCCGTGCGTCTTTTCCAGCGAAATGTCGTGTCCATGTTCAAGATTACCGATCCGATCATCGAAGTCCATGACGTGTGCAAGCGGGTCGCCGATGCGACGGGCGAGCTGACGATCCTCGACGGCATCACGCTTGCCGTGCGGCCGGGCAGCAGCCTTGCGATCGTCGGCGCGTCGGGGTCGGGTAAATCGACGCTGCTTGGCCTGCTCGCAGGGTTGGACAGCGCGACGAGCGGCACGGTTCGCCTGCTCGGCCGCGCGCTCGACCAGCTCGACGAAGACGAACGTGCCGCGCTGCGCAACGGCGCGGTCGGGTTCGTGTTCCAGTCGTTCCAGCTGATGCCGCACCTGACGGCACTCGAGAACGTGATGCTGCCGCTTGAGCTGCAGGGCGGCATCAGCGCACGCGATGCGGCGGATCGCGCTCGCGCGCTGCTCGTGCAGGTCGGGCTCGGCGAGCGCACCGCGCATTATCCGAAGCTGTTGTCGGGCGGCGAGCAGCAGCGCGTCGCTTTGGCACGCGCCTTCGTCACGCGCCCGGCGATCCTGTTTGCCGACGAGCCGACCGGCAGTCTCGACGCGGCGACAGGCCATGCCGTCATCGACCTGATGTTCGAGCTGAACCGCACGCACGGCGCAACGCTCGTGCTCGTCACGCACGATGCCGAACTCGCGCGTCGCTGTGCGACGACCGTGACGCTCGACACCGGTCGCATCGTCGCGCCGCATACGGCATAGCGCCACGCATGAATTGTTCTGCCGGCCGCGCAGGGTGTACTGCGCGGCCGGCATGGCCATGCGCCTGGTGCGTCAGCGCTTGAGCGCCGCGCGGGCGCGCTCGATCAACGCCGTGGTCGACGAGTCGTGCTTCGCCGGATCGATCGATTCGGCCGACAGGTCGGCTTCCACGACCTTGCCGAGAATCTTGCCGAGCTCGACGCCCCACTGGTCGAACGGATTGATGTCCCACACCGTTGCCTGCACGAGCACCTTGTGTTCGTAAAGCGCGATCAGCGCGCCGAGCGTGCGCGGCGTCAGTGCATCGACGAGCAGCGTCGTGGTCGGGCGATTGCCGGGGAACGTCAGGTGCGGCGCGAGCGCCTCCTTGCCGGGCCCGGCGACCTTGCGGGCCTCTTCGAGCGTACGGCCGAGCATCAGTGCCTCGCTCTGCGCGAAGCAGTTCGCGAGCAGCTTGGGATGATGGCTCGCGAGCAGGTGCTCGGGCGTCAGCACCGCGATGAAGTCGATCGGGACGATCGTCGGCCCCTGGTGCAGCATCTGGAAGAACGCGTGCTGGCCGTTGGTGCCCGGCTCACCCCACGTAACGGCCGACGTCGGGTAATCGACGAGGGTGCCGTCCAGGCGCGCGGATTTGCCGTTGCTCTCCATTTCGAGCTGCTGCAGGTACGACGGCAGGTAGTGCAGCGCTTCCGAGTACGGTGCGACGAGATAGCTCTGCGAGCCGAAGAAATTCCGGTACCAGATGCCGATCATGCCGAGCAACACCGGCAGGTTGCGTTCCAGCGGCGCTTCGCGGAAATGGCGGTCCATGTCGTTCGCGCCGGCGAGCAGTTCGTCGAATTGCTCGGGGCCGATGGCGATCATGATCGACAGGCCGACCGCCGACCACAGCGAATAGCGGCCGCCGACCCAATCCCACATTTCGAACACGTTCTCCGCGGCGATGCCGAACTTCACGACTTCGGCCGGGTTCGCCGACACACCGACGAAGTGCTTCGACAGCGCGTCCTCGGGGCAGCCGCGCGCGACGAACCAGTCGCGCAGCGAGCGTGCGTTGGTCATCGTCTCGAGCGTCGTGAAAGTCTTCGACACGATGATCGCGAGCGTTTCCTCGGGATCGACTTGTTCGAGCACACGCGCGAGATCGGCGCCGTCGACGTTCGATACGAAGTGGGTCGAGATTTCCGGCGTCGCGACGTGATGCAGCGCATGCACGACCATCTTCGGCCCGAGATCGGAGCCGCCGATACCGATGTTGATCACGTGACGGATGCGCTTGCCCGTGTAGCCGGTCCACGTGCCGCTGCGCACGGCGCGCGCGAACGTCGCCATCTTCGCGCGCTCGGCGCTCACCTGTGCGTGGAACGGCGCTTGCGGATCGGTCGCGCGCAGTGCGGTGTGCAGCGCGGCGCGGCCTTCGGTCGGGTTGACGATCTCGCCCGCGAACATCGCGTCGCGGCGCGCTTCGACACCTGCGTCGCGCGCGAGTTGCGCGAGCAGGTGCAGCGTTTCGTCGTTGATGCGGTTCTTCGAGAAATCGGCGGCGAGACCGCCGCCCGGAATCGTGAAGCGTTCGGCGCGCGTCGGCGCGCGATCGTTTTCCGGCGCGAACCAGTCGCGCAGCCGGGCGTGACGAATCTGTTCGAAGTGGGATTGAAGGGCAGTCCAGGCGGGGAGCGAATTCAGCGTCATGGCGGTTCGAGTGAAGCGTGAATCGGGAGGAATGCCGCGCCGGCTCATCGGGATCGGAAGGCCGGCGGACGAGAGGGCCCGCCGTGCGACGGGGCAGTCAGTATAGCGGCGTTACGTGTCGGCGCGCGGCGACGGATAAAAAAGGCGATTGATCAGCGAGCGCACCATCGGTGCGAGTTCGCCTGCGGTGAGCCCGGAAGGGCCGATGCCGTTCGCGGTCAGCGTGTCGGCCGCGAGCCCGTGCAGGTAGACGCCCGCGAGCGCCGCTTCGTACGGCGCGACACGCTGCGCGAGCAGCGCGCCGATCAGGCCGCCGAGTACATCGCCGGTGCCGCCGG
Source organism: Burkholderia cepacia (assembly GCF_029962485.1). NCBI lineage: Bacteria > Pseudomonadati > Pseudomonadota > Betaproteobacteria > Burkholderiales > Burkholderiaceae > Burkholderia > Burkholderia cepacia. The sequence continues at coordinate 2,149,318 of NZ_CP073637.1, read as the reverse complement.
TAGCAAGCGCCGCGTTGCCGGTCGGGTTGATCGTCACGCGGCCGTCGGGTGCCGCAATCACCGTGCCCGAGCCTTTCAGCACGACGATCGCCATATAACGTGCCGCAAGCGCTTGCGCGGCCGCGATGCGGTCGTGCTGCACGGCGGCCGTGTCGCTGCCGAGCAACCGTGCGGCTTCGAGCGGATGCGGCGTCAGCACGCACGGATTGTCGCGCGCGCCGCGTGCGGCGACGGCGGCCGCGAGATCCGCGTGCGTCGCGACGAGGTTCAGCGCGTCGGCATCGAGCAGCGTCGCGGCGGCGTGTGCGAGCACGTCGCGCACAAGCGTCGCCGCGGCCTCGCGCGTGCCGAGCCCGCAACCGGCGGCGATCGCGCTCATCGCACCGAGGTCGAGGGTATCGGCCGGGTGCAGCATCAGTTCGGGGAAGGGCGGATCGTACGGCGGCGCACCGGCGCCGAGGAAGCCGACATGTACCTTGCCGGCGCCCGCGAACAGCGCGGCGCGCGCGGCCAGGATCGGTGCGCCGCACATGCCGGTGTCGCCGCCGAGTACGGCAAGGCTGCCGTACGTGCCCTTGTGCGACGAGAATGCACGCGCGGGGAGCGCCGCGGCGAACCGCGCGGGCGCATTCAGCACGATGGCCGGTGCGGCGGGCGGCGCGACGTCGAGCGACGCGATGTCGACCTCGCCGGCGAGGTCGCGGCCGTCACCCGTGTAGAGGCCCGGCTTCGCGCCGATGAAGGTGAGCGTATGGGTGGCCGCGATGGCGACGCCCGCGCCGACGATCCGGCCGGTATCGCTGTCGAGCCCGCTCGGCACGTCGAGTGCGAGCACACGACCGCCGTTGCGCGCATGCGCGGCGATGCGCGTGGCCTGCTCGGCGAATGCGCCGTCGAGCGCGCGGCCGAGACCGATGCCGAACAACCCGTCGACGACCCACGCGTATTCGTCCAGCGAGGCGGGCGGCGTGGCCGACAGCGGGACGCCGGCCGCGCGTGCGAGGCCGAGCGCCCATTGCGCGTCGTCCGGTTTGACCGGTACCGGCATCCACGCCTGCGTCGCGACACCGAGCTGCTGGAGATGCGCGGCGGCCACCAGTGCGTCGCCGCCGTTGTTGCCGGGGCCGACCGCGAACCAGACGGGGCGGTCATCGCCGGCGACGCGCTCGGACAGCCAGTGCGCGGCGGCGGCGCCCGCGCGGCCCATCAGCGTGTGCGGCGGCAGTGCGGCGGTGGCGTCGGCTTCGGCTGCGCGCAGGTCGGTGACGCGCAGCAGTGCGATCGGATCGGAATCGGGAAGCGGGCGGGTAACGGTCATCGGGATCGTGGCGGCTGGCAAGGATGCCGCCACGAGACGGGCCCGCGGCGGTCAGGTCGTGAAGCGGCCGGCGCTGAGCGCGGCGAGCGTGTCGGCGGGCCACTGCTGGGCGTCGCCGCCCAGGTAGTCGGTCACCACTTTAGCAGACCCGCACGCGAGCCCCCAGCCGGTCGGGCCATGCCCGAAATTGACGAACACGCGCGGATGCGGGGTCGGACCCACGACGGGCAGGCCGTCCGGCGACAGCAGCTGCATGCCTTGCCACGACAGCGCGGCCGAGATTTTGGCGGCGCCCGGCACCCAGTCGTGGACGGCCTGGCCGAGCAGGGCGAGCGCGGCCTCGGACAGCGGCTCGGCGAGCGGTTTCGCGGTGTCGGCGAGGCTCTGCAGCACGGCGCCGCCGCCGATGCGCAGCCGCTGATCGGTGCGCGTGATCGAGATCCGCTTGATCGAATCGACGACGCTCAGGTGCGGCGCATGTTCTTCGTACGCGACCGGCGCGGTGAGCGTGTGGACGCGCACCGGGTGCAGCGGCAGGCGCCAGCCGAGCCGTTCGAGCAGCGGCACGCTGCCGGCGCCGGCGGCGACCACGATCGCGTCGGCGGAAATCACGTCGACTTCGCGTGCCTTGGCCGCGGTCCGCTGGCCGGACGGCACGAGCTCGACCGCGGCGCGGCCGTTGTCGACGCGGATCGCGGCGACGTCAGCGCCGAAGCGGAACTGCACACCATGCTCGTCGAGCGTCTGCTTGACCAGTTTCGCGAACAGCGGGCAGTTGCCGGTGCGCTCGGTTTCGAGCAGCACGCCGCCGGCGAAGCCGGGTTCGGCCGGCACCGACGGTTCGAGCGCCGCGCATTCGTCGGCGGTGAGCGTGCGGTACGGCTGGTCGAGCGTGCGCAGCAGGTCGAGCGCGGGCTGCAGCGCTTCCCAGTCGCGCGGGTCGCGCACGACGTGCAGGATGCCGGGCTTCTGCTCGAATTCGAGTTCAAGGCGCGCCTCGATGTCGGCGAGCGTGTCGCGCGACGCGTCGATCAGCGGGCGCAGCCGCGCGTACTGCGCGGCGAACGCGTCGGGCTCGCGCAGCGTGCCGAGCTGCTTGACGAAGCGGCGCACGCCGCCGTTGAAGCCCGGCTTGTAGACGATGCCGCTGTCGCGCGGCTGGCGCTGGCGCATGAAGGTCGGGCCGAACCAGACGTCGAGCGGGCTCGGCAGCAGTGCGCCGCCGTCGCCGTAGGTCGCACCCTGCGCGACGGTCGCGTGGCGTTCGACCACGCACACGCGATGGCCGGCCGCACGCAGCTGGTAGGCGGTGGCGACGCCGCTGATTCCGCCGCCGATGACGATGACATCCATGGATTGCTTCGATGACGGGCGGCGCGCACGCCGCCCGGTGAGAATTCGCTGAGGGCCCGGGCCCGGTGAACCCGGAATGATAGCGCCAAAATCGCGGAAACCGGCGTCGGGCGAGCATGCGCCGTGCAGTCGCACCATGGCGGCCGGCGCCCGCACCCGCGCGGCCCGGCCCGGCGGGCGGCCGTGCGCGGTGCGCACCCGGGCACCGTTGCGGTGCACGCGGACTACCGATCGGCCGGTCTTGGGCGCCCGACTTCCGGGTATAATTACGGCCTTCCTTTCGCCCCACGTCGCCACCTCGCGCGACTCATCGACGTCAGTCCAGCCCATGGCTCACTTCTCGTGTTTTCCCGGCGCTTCGGCCCTCTCCGATTTCCGTCAAACCCGTCTGCTCGACACGCTCAGGCAAATCGACGCCAACATCGTCGCGGTGCGCGGGCAGTTCCTGCACTTCGTCAATGCGGCCGAACCGCTGTCGGCCGACGACAGCACGCGCATCGACGCGCTGATGCACTATGGCGAGCCGTTCCAGCCGGCAGCCGAGAAGGGCACGGTCGAGACCTTCGTCGTGCTGCCGCGCTTCGGTACGGTTTCGCCGTGGGCGAGCAAGGCGACCGACATCGCGCAGCACTGCGGCCTCACGCAGGTGCGCCGCATCGAGCGCGGCGTCGAATTCACGGTCACGCTGAAGTCGGGCCTGCTCGGCGGCAAGAAGGCGCTGTCCGACGACGCGCGCGCAGCCGTCGTGGATGCGCTGCATGACCGGATGACCGAAAGCGTGGTCGCGGCGCGCGACGACGCGAAGCACCTGTTCGACGAGTTGCCGGCCAAGCCGCTGGCGAGCGTCGACGTGCTGGGCGTCGGCCGCGGCGCGCTCGAGCGCGCGAACGTCGAGCTGGGCCTCGCGCTCGCCGACGACGAGATCGACTACCTGGTCGACGCGTTCCGCAAGCTCGAACGCAATCCGACCGACGTCGAACTGATGATGTTCGCGCAGGCGAACAGCGAGCACTGCCGCCACAAGATCTTCAACGCTCAGTGGACGATCGACGGTGAAGCGCAGGACATGTCGCTGTTCGCGATGATCCGCAACACCGAAAAGCTGAACCCGCAGGGCACGATCGTCGCGTATTCGGACAACTCGTCGATCATGGTCGGCGCGGAAGCCGAGCGCTGGTTCCCGCGCAACGCGGGCGCGGCCGGCGAGCCGGGCGAGCGCTACGGTCGCCACACCGAGCTCACGCACACGCTGATGAAGGTCGAGACGCACAACCACCCGACGGCGATCTCGCCGTTCCCGGGTGCGGCGACCGGCGCGGGCGGCGAGATTCGCGACGAAGGCGCGACGGGCCGCGGCGCGCGTCCGAAGGCCGGCCTGACGGGCTTCACCGTGTCGAACCTCGACCTGCCGGACGCCCGCCAGTCGTGGGAAAACGCACGTGACGCAGCGCAGCCGGTCGGCGAGCGCAACCCGAACGACGCGCACGGCCCGTACGGTCGTCCGGACCGCATCGCATCGCCGCTGCAGATCATGATCGACGGCCCGCTCGGCGGCGCCGCGTTCAACAACGAATTCGGCCGCCCGAACCTCGGCGGCTATTTCCGCGTGTACGAGCAGAACGTCGGCGGGAAGGTGCATGGCTATCACAAGCCGATCATGATCGCGGGTGGCCTCGGCAACATCGCCGATCAACATACGCACAAGCACGACGTGCCGGCAGGCTCGCTGCTGATCCAGATCGGCGGCCCCGGCATGCGGATCGGGATGGGCGGCGGCGCCGCGAGCTCGATGGCGACCGGCGCGAACACGGCCGAGCTCGACTTCGACTCGGTGCAGCGCGGCAACCCCGAAATCGAGCGTCGCGCGCAGGAAGTGATCAACGGCTGCTGGCAGCTCGGCGCGGAAAACCCGATCCTGAGCATCCACGACGTCGGCGCGGGCGGCCTGTCGAACGCGTTCCCCGAGATCGTCGACGGCGCGGGCAAGGGCGCGCGCTTCGAGCTGCGCAAGGTCGCGCTCGAGGAATCGGGCCTGTCGCCGCGCGAAATCTGGTCGAACGAAGCGCAGGAGCGCTACGTGCTGGCGATCGCGCCGGCCGACCTGCCGCGCTTCGAGGCGATCTGCGCGCGTGAGCGCTGCCCGTTCGCGGTGGTCGGTGTCGCGACCGACGAACGCCAGTTGAAGCTCGTCGACGACGAAGCGACGGGCGCCGACGAATACCCGGTCGACATGCCGATGGAAGTGCTGCTCGGCAAGCCGCCGCGCATGCATCGCGACGTCGCGCGCGTGGCGACCGAGCGCACGCCGGTCGACGTGACGGGCATCGCGCTGTCGGAAGTCGCGGTCGACGTGCTGAAGCACCCGACGGTCGGCAGCAAGTCGTTCCTGATCACGATCGGCGACCGTTCGGTCGGCGGCACGTCGGTGCGCGACCAGATGGTCGGCCCGTGGCAGGTGCCGGTGGCCGACTGCGCGGTCACCGCGCTCGATTACGCGGGCTTCAAGGGCGAGGCGATGACGATGGCCGAGCGCACGCCGCTCGCGGTGATCGACGCGCCCGCATCGGGCCGCATGGCTGTTGGCGAGGCGATCACGAACATCGCGAGCGCGCCGATCGCATCGCTCGACAAGCTGAAGCTGTCGGCGAACTGGATGGCCGCGTGCGGCACGGCCGGCGAGGACGCCGCGCTGTTCGACACGGTCAAGGCGATCGGCATGGAGCTGTGCCCGGCACTCGGGATCGGCATCCCGGTCGGCAAGGACTCGCTGTCGATGAAGACGAAGTGGGACGAACAAGGCGTCGCGAAGGAAGTGGTGTCGCCGGTGTCGCTGATCATCTCCGCGTTCGCACCGGTCGAGGACGTGCGCCGTCACCTGACGCCGCAACTGCGCCGCGTCGCCGATGCGGGCGACAGCGTGCTGATCGCGATCGATCTCGGCCGCGGCAAGAACCGGATGGGCGGCAGCATCTTCGCGCAAGTGACGCAGCAGGTCGGCGACACGACGCCGGACGTCGACGACGCGGAAGACCTGAAGCGCTTCTTCAACGCGATCCAGTCGCTCAATGCGCAGAACAAGCTGCTCGCCTACCACGACCGCTCGGACGGCGGCCTGTGGGCGACGGTGTGCGAAATGGCGTTCGCGGGCCACGCGGGCGTGTCGCTGAACGTCGACATGCTGACGCTCGATCCGAACCACGAATCCGACTACGGCGACGCGAAGGACTGGGCGAAGCAGACGAGCGGCCGTCGTGACGACCGCACGCTGCGCGCGCTGTTCTCGGAAGAACTCGGTGCTGTCGTGCAGGTGCGCGCGTCCGACCGTGACACGGTGCTCGGCGCGCTGCGCGAGTTTGGCCTGTCGGCATGCTCGCACGTGATCGGCTCGGTCAACGACCGCGACGTGATCGAGGTGTACCGCGACGCGAAGAAGATCTTCGACGCACCGCGTACCGAACTCCATCGCGCATGGGGCGAAGTGAGCTGGCGCATCGCGCGCCTGCGCGACAACCCCGCATGCGCGGATGCCGAATACGACGCGTTGCTCGACGCAGCCGATCCGGGCATCTCGCCGGTGCTGAGCTTCGATCCGGCCGACGACATCGCCGCGCCGTTCATCGCGACGGGTGCACGCCCGCGCGTCGCGATCCTGCGCGAGCAGGGCGTGAACTCGCACCTGGAAACGGCCTACGCGTTCGACCGTGCAGGCTTCGACGCGCACGACGTGCACATGAGCGACCTGCTCGCCGGCCGCGCGAATCTTGCCGATTTCGCGGGTGCGGTTGCATGCGGCGGCTTCTCGTACGGCGACGTGCTCGGCGCGGGCGAAGGCTGGGCGAAGACGATCCGCTTCAACGCGAACCTCGCCGACATGTTCTCGGCGTTCTTTGCGCGTCCGGACACGTTCGCCCTCGGCATCTGCAACGGCTGCCAGATGCTGTCGAGCATCGCGTCGATGATCCCGGGCGCGGAAGCGTGGCCGAAGTTCACGCGCAACAAGTCCGAGCAGTTCGAGGCGCGCTTCTCGTTCGTCGAAGTCGAGAAATCGCCGTCGATCTTCTTCGCGGGGATGGAAGGCTCGCGGATTCCGGTCGCGGTCGCGCACGGTGAAGGTTATGCGGACTTCTCGCAGCAGGGCGACATCGATCGCGTCGCGATCGCGATGCGTTTCGTCGACCACCGCGGCGAAGCGACCGAGCGTTATCCGTTCAACCCGAACGGCTCGCCGGCCGGCATTACGTCGGTCACGACGGCCGACGGCCGCTTCTCGGTGCTGATGCCGCACATGGAGCGTGTGCATCGTACGGTCGCAATGAGCTGGCACCCGGAAAGCTGGGGTGAAGCGAGCCCGTGGATGCGCGTGTTCCGTAACGCGCGCCGCTGGATCGGTTGAGCGGGATGATGTTCGACCCGAATGCGCCGGTCGAGGTCGTCACGCTGCGCGACGAGCGCGCGAGCGATGTCGACGCGATCGGCCGCGTGATCGTCGCCGCGTTCGCGGATGAACCGGAAGGCGGGCAGTTCGAACGGCGGATCGTCGACGCGCTGCGTGCGGATGGTGCGTTGAGCGTATCGCTCGTCGCGGAACGTGACGGCCGCGTGATCGGGCACGTTGCGTTCTCGCCGGTGTCGATCGGCGGCGAGCCGTCCAGCAGCCAGGGCTGGTACGGACTGGCGCCGCTCGCGGTGCTGCCCGGCTGCCAGAGGCAGAGCATCGGCGCCGGGTTGGTGCGCACGGGGCTCGACGCGTTGCGCCGGCTTGGCGCGCGCGGCTGCGTGCTGCTCGGGGAGCCCGCGTACTACACGCGCTTCGGCTTCGCGCCATCCGGCGACATCGTGTTCCCTGGCGTGCCGCCCGAGTATTTCCTTGCGCTGTCGCTCGACGACTCAGCGCCGCGGCCGTCAGGCGACGTTCGCTATCACGACGTGTTCTACCCCGCGTAACGCAAGGGTGCGGCGCGAGTCGATCCGGCACACGGGAAAGGCCGCTCTTCGGAGCGGCTTTTTCTTTGGGTGCGCCGCAGCGTATCGTGATGCGCCGGCAGTCAGCCTGCGGGCAATAAAAAAGCCGCTCCGAAGAGCGGCTTTTCGATGTGCGGGCGAGTATCGCCGACGTTACTGAATCTTCGCCTGCTGACGCAGACCTTCCTCGAACGCCTGCAGCTTCTGCTGCACGAGCTGTTGCGCGATCTGCGCCTTCACCTGCTCGAGCGGCGGCGGGGCGATGTCGCGAATATCGTCGACGCGGATGATGTGCCAGCCGAACTGCGTCTTCACCGGCGTGTCGGTCATCTGGCCTTTCTGCAGCTTCTGCGCCGCTGCCGCGAATTCCGGCACGTACGCCTTCGGATCGGACCAGTCGAGATCGCCGCCGTTCTTGCCCGAACCCGGATCCTTCGAGAACTGCTTCGCGAGATCCTCGAACTTCGCGCCGGCCTTGATCTTCGCGATCAGGTCCTTCGCCTGCTGCTCGTTGTCGACGAGGATGTGGTGCAGGTGGTATTCGCGGTTGCCGCCAGCGCCCTTGACGAGATCGTCGTAGCGCGCCTTCACTTCGGCGTCGGTCGGCTGGTTCTTCTTCAGGAAGCTCTCGATCATCGAGCGCAGCACGACGGTCTGCTGCGCGACGGCGACTTGCGCCTTCACGTCCGGACGATTCGGGATGCCTTCACGGATCGCTTCCTGCATCAGGATTTCGCGGTTCACGAGTTCCTGGCGCACGGCCTGCTGCAGTTGCGGGCCGTCGGTCTGGCCTTGCTGGACGAGTTGCGCGACCATCGCATCGGCGCGCGACTTCGGAATCGGCGTGCCGTTGACGACGGCGATGTTCTGGGCAAATGCCGGTGCCGCTGCAAAAGCAGCCGCCGCGACCCACAGGCGGGGGGATTTCAGGATCATCGGGAATTCCTAATGAGACTAGATTGAAGATTCGTTGAATTCTTCGGGCGTGTAAGCCACGATCGCGAGCGCGTGAATGCCGCGCTGCATCGCATCAGCGAGCGCATCATACACCAGCCGGTGCCGCGCGACGCGCGGCTTGCCCGTGAAGGCGGCCGACACGATCGTGACCGTGAAATGGCCGCCGGCGGACGCGCCGGCGTGGCCCGCGTGCTGCGCGCTGTCGTCGCGCACGGTGAGCGCCAGCGGCGCCAGCGACGCGGTAAGGCGCGCTTCGATCAGCGCGATGCGCTCGTCGGGTGAGGCGTGGAGAAAGGCGTCCGTCATGTCACTCGTCCTTCAGGTATTTCGTGAGCCACAGGCTCTGCAGGATGATGAACACGACCATCGCGCCCGTCGTACCGAACAGCTTGAAGTTCACCCATTGCGATTCGGTGAAGTTGTGCACCACGTACAGGTTCGCGACGCCGAGCACCGCGAAGAACAGCGCCCACGCGACGTTCAGCTTGTCCCACACGGGGGTCGGCAGCGTGAGCTGCTTGCCCATCATCTTCTCGATCAGGTTCTTGCTGAACGCATAACGCGCGGCAAGCAACCCGACCGCAAACAACCAGTACAGCACAGTCGGCTTCCATTGAATGAATTTCTCGTCATGCAGGACGAGGGTGGCGCCACCGAAGACGACGATCACGCCAAGGCTGACCCACAGCATCGTGTCGACCTTCCGGTGCCGGAAGGCGACCCATGCAACCTGGGCCAGCGTCGCGATGATCGCGACGGCGGTGGCGGTAAAGATGCCCCAGACCTTGAAGGCGACAAAAAACAGGATGATCGGAAACAGATCGAACAGGAATTTCATGGCGCTCGCAGCTGCGTGAAAGGCCGCTTGCGCGGCCTTTCACCGTTGTAGGGACCCGCCAGGCACCACCGTTGCGGATCGGGGCGGCCAGCCCGAGGCTGGCCGGCCGGCGAGGGTCGACCCCGCCGATCCGCCCGGCGCCGCTCAGTCGTTTTCGGGTCGGGACTCGAAGTTTAACGCAGCCGAATTGATGCAGTACCGCAAACCGGTCTGGTCGCGCGGGCCATCCTCGAAGACGTGGCCCAGATGCGCGCCGCAATGGTTGCAGCGGACCTCGACGCGCACCATCCCGTGCGAATAGTCGACCTTCTCGTCGATCACCTCGCCGTTGAGCGGCTTGAAGTAGCTGGGCCAGCCGCAGCCCGAGTGGAATTTGGAGCCGGATTCGAACAGCGGCGTGCTGCAGACGATGCATTTGTAGATGCCGGCGTCTTCCGTGTCGGTGTATTCGCCGGTGAAGGCACGCTCGGTGGCCGCATGCTGTGTGACCTCGTACTGCATCGGCGTGAGCCGGCGGCGCAGGTCGGCTTCGTCCTTCTGGTACGGGAAGGTTTTGTCGTCGGAATCGTGGGACATGTGGGGTTCTCCTGATCGGTCGGTCGATACGCGCGGGTTGCGGGCTCAGGACGAGCAGCTCACTTCGAGCGACCCGGCCCAGTCGGGCGGCAACGCCGCGTATGCTTCATGCTCGGGTTGTTCGTCGAACGGGCGGCGCAGGATCTGCGCGAGTCGCTCGACTTCCGAAAAATCCTTTTCCTTCGCGCGCCGGATCGCGACTTCGGCCAGATGGTTGCGAAGCACGTATTTCGGATTTGCGCGGTTCATCGCGGCCGCGCGTGCGGCGTCGCCGCGCGTTTCCTCGGACAGCCGCGCGCGGTAGAGGTTCGCCCATGCATCGAACGCTTCGCGGTCGATGAACAGGTCGCGCACCGGGGCGTCGCGGCTCGCGTCGTGCTTCGAGATCTGCGCGAGGCGGCGGAACGTCAGCGTGAAATCCGCGTGGCTCGCGTGCATCGTCTCGAGCAGCTTGTTCGCGAGTTCGGCGTCGTTCTCGCGTTCGAGCTCGAGGCCGAGCTTCGCGCGCATCGCGCGTTCGAGCGCGGGGCCGAAACGTTCCGGAAATTTCGCGAGCACGGCCTGGGCATCGTCCACCGCACGCTCCGCGCGCGCATCGTCGTCGGCGATGCCGTGCTGCAGCCCGATCAGCGGCAGCAGCGCTTGCGCGAGGCAGTAGCAGTTCCAGTGCGCGATGCGCGGCTGCATCCGGTACGCATAGCGGCCGCTGTTGTCCGAGTGGTTGCAGATGTGATTCGCATCGAACGCGTCGACGAAGCCGAACGGGCCGTAGTCGATCGTCACGCCGAGGATCGACATGTTGTCGGTGTTCATCACGCCGTGGCAGAAGCCGACGGCCTGCCACTGCGCGACGAGGTCGGCCGTGCGCAGCGTCGCGGCTTCGAGCAGCGCGAGGTAGGGATCGTCCGCGTCGCGGCATGCCGGATAGAAGCGGTCGATCACGTGATCGGCGAGCTGGCGAAGCAGGTCGGGGCGATCGTTCGAGAAGAAGTGCTCGAAGTGGCCGAAGCGCACGAAGCTCTCCGACACGCGCGTGACGACGGCCGACGTCTCGATTTCCTCGCGCACCACCGGTTGATCGGAGCCGATCACCGTCAGCGCGCGCGTGGTCGGGATGCCGAGGTGATGCATCGCTTCCGAGCACAGGAATTCGCGGATCGACGAGCGCAGCACCGCGCGGCCGTCGCCCATGCGTGAATACGGCGTGCGGCCGCTGCCTTTCAGCTGCAGCTCGTAGCGGCGGCCGTCGGCGCCGGTCCGCTCGCCGATCGTCAGCGCGCGGCCGTCGCCGAGCTGGCCGGCCCATACGCCGAACTGGTGACCGGAATAGACCGACGCGTACGGCATCGCGTGCGCGGGCCAGTCGCGTGTCGGGTTGCCGGCGAACAGCTCGGCGAAGCCGGGCTGCGCGGCGATCGACGGCGGCAGGTCGAGCAACTGCGCGACTTCGCCGGAAAATCCGACGACGTACGGCGCGGCAAGCGGCGCGGCCGGCAGCCGCGTATGAAACGCATCGCCGAGCGTGACGAACGCGCCTGCGGCGGGCGCGCCGAGCGTGGCGGCGAGGTCGGGGAGGGTGTCAGCCGCATCGGCTGCGCTTCGGGAAAACGACATGTTGAGCGCCTCTGGGTAAGCCGATATTGTAAGGCGGCGCCGCGCCGCCCGCATGGTGGCCCGCGCGCCGTGCGCCACGCCCGTCCGGGGCCGCTGACGGGCGCGCCGCGGGGGCGGCTTCCGGACGGAAACGCGCGCCAGGCTGGTCACCGATTCGCATCCTCACGGAGAACAAGACGATGGGTAAGCCGTTGCTGGGCCAGATGATGGACATGCCGTTGCTGGTGTCCTCGCTGATTTCGCATGCCGCGCGGCACGCCGGCGACACGGAGATCGTGTCGAAGCGCGTGGAAGGCGACCTGCATCGCTACACGTACCGCGATTGCGAACGCCGCGCGAAGCAGCTGGCGCAGGCGCTCGCGCGGCTCGGCGTCGCAACCGGCGATCGCGTCGGCACGCTGGCGTGGAACGGCTACCGGCATCTGGAGGCGTACTACGGGATTGGCGGGATGGGCGCCGTATGTCACACGATCAACCCGCGCCTGTTCCCCGAGCAGATCGCGTTCATCGTCAATCACGCGGAAGACCGCTACGTCTTCTTCGACATCAATTTCGCGCCGCTCGTCGACGCCATCGCGCCGCAGTGCCCGCACGTGAAGGGCTGGATCGCGATGACCGATGCCGCGCACCTGCCGTCAGGCGCGACGCCGTACCTCTGCTACGAGACGCTCGTCGAAGCCGAGGACGGCCGTTATGACTGGCCGCGCCTCGACGAGCAGCAGGCGTCGGGGCTCTGCTACACGTCGGGCACGACCGGCAACCCGAAGGGCGTGCTGTATTCGAATCGTTCGACCGTACTGCACGCGTATGGCGCCGCGCTGCCCGACGCGATGAACCTGTCCGCGATGGACGCCGTGCTGCCCGTCGTGCCGATGTTCCACGTCAACGCATGGGGGCTGCCGTACGCCGTGCCGCTCACGGGCGGCAAGCTCGTGCTGCCCGGCAAGGATCTCGACGGGAAATCGCTGTACGAGCTGATGGAAGCCGAACGCGTGACGTTCTCCGCGGGCGTGCCGACCGTGTGGCTCGGGCTGCTGAACTACATGCGTGAAGCCGGTGTGCGCTTCTCGACGCTGAACCGCACGGTGATCGGCGGCTCCGCGTGCCCGCCCGCGATGCTGCGCACCTTCGAGGACGAATACGGCGTGCGCGTGATCCATGCATGGGGGATGACCGAACTGTCGCCGCTCGGCACGCTCGCGAAGCTCAACTGGGCGCAGTCGCAGCGGCCGCTCGACGCGCAGCGCAAGCTGCTCGAGAAGCAGGGGCGCGTGATCTGCGGCGTCGACATGCGCATCGTCGGCGAGGACGGCCGCGAGCTGCCGTGGGACGGCGTCGCGTTCGGCGAGCTGCAGGTGCGCGGACCGTGGGTGATCGACCACTACTTTCGCGGCGATACGTCGCCGCTGACGGACGGCTGGTTCCCGACCGGCGACGTCGCGACGATCGACCCCGACGGCTTCCTGCAGATCACCGACCGGAGCAAGGACGTGATCAAGTCGGGCGGCGAATGGATCAGCTCGATCGACATCGAGAACGTCGCGATCGCGCACCCGGGCGTGGCCGAAGCCGCGTGCATCGCCTGTGCGCACCCGAAATGGACCGAGCGCCCGCTGCTCGTCGTGGTGCCGCGCGAAGGCGCGAACCTGAACCGCGACACATTGCTCGCGTTCTACGAAGGCAAGGTCGCGAAATGGTGGATCCCCGATGACGTCGTGTTCGTCGAATCGCTGCCGCACACCGCGACCGGCAAGCTGCAGAAGCTGAAGCTGCGCGAGACGTTCCGCAATTACGTGTTGCCGACGGCGGTGTGCGAGCCGTAAGCGTTGCACCTCGGGCCGGCGACGGCCCGCGAACCGGTCGCCCGATCCGACCCCGGATCGGGAACAAAATTCAAATTGAACGACCGTGCTTTTTCGTTGTATGCTGCCTCAGTTCATCCGGACATGCGGCTGTTCGACCGCGCACAATGAAGCGCAGCCACCCCGGCGCGCGATGCATGGAGGCAGGCAGATGGCAGTGGATTACTCGACTCGCGACGGCGTGGCCGTCATCACGCTCAACAATCCGCCCGTCAACGGGCTCGGCCTGTCGACCCGCCAGGGCGTCATGGACGCGCTCGATCGCGCCGCGCAGGATCCGTCGGTCACGGCCATCGTGCTGACCGGCGCCGGCCGTGCGTTCTCGGGCGGGGCGGACATCACCGAATTCAATACGCCGAAGGCGCTGCAGGAGCCGACGCTGCACACCGTGATCCGCGCGGTGGAGGCGAGCGCGAAGCCCGTCGTCGCGGCGCTGCACAGCGTCGTGATGGGCGGCGGCCTCGAGCTCGCGCTCGGCGCGCACTACCGCGTCGCGTCGCCCGGCGCGCAGGTCGCGCTGCCCGAAGTGAAGCTCGGCCTGCTGCCGGGCGCGGGCGGCACGCAGCGGCTGCCGCGCGCGGTGGGGCTCGAAACCGCGCTGAACATGATCGTGTCGGGCGCGCCCGTGCTGTCGGAGCAACTGGCGAAAAGCGGGCTGTTCGACGCAATGGCAGACGGCGACCTGCTCGACGCGGCCGTCGCATTCGCACAGAAGGCCGGCGCACAGAAAGGGCCGCATCCGCGTGTGCGCGATCGCAAGATCGTCCACGACAATGCCGCGGGCTTCATCCAGTTCGCGCGCAATTCCGCGCAGGCCGCCGCGCCGAATTTCCCGGCGCCGCACAAGTGCATCGACGCGATCGAGGCTGGTGTGCTGCACGGCTTCGACAAGGGCAGCATCGCCGAGCGCGAGGGCTTCGTCGCGCTGATGATGACGCCGGAAAGCCGTGCGCTGCGCCATGCGTTCTTCGGCGAGCGGGCGGCGAGCAAGATCCCCGACGTGCCGTCGGACACGCCGCTGCGCGAGATCCGTCGCGTCGGCGTGATCGGCGCGGGCACGATGGGCGGCGGGATCGCGATGAACTTCATCAACGCGGGCCTGCCCGTCACGCTGCTCGAGACGAAGCAGGACGCGCTCGAACGCGGCATCGCGACGATCCGCAAAAACTACGACGCGCAGGTGAAGAAGGGCAAGCTCACGCAGGAGAAGCTCGACGCGCGCATGGCGCTGATCGCGCCGACGCTGTCCTATGACGACCTGAAGGATGCCGACCTGATCGTCGAAGCCGTGTTCGAGGAGCTCGGCGTGAAGGAGCAAGTGTTCAAGAAGCTCGACGAAGTCGCGAAGCCGGGTGCGATCCTCGCGTCGAATACGTCGACGCTCGACGTCGACAAGATCGCGGCGTTCACGAAGCGCCCGCAGGACGTTGTCGGCATGCACTTCTTCAGCCCGGCGAACGTGATGAAGCTGCTCGAGGTCGTGCGCGGTGCGCAGACCGCGAAGGACGTACTCGCGACCGTGATGGCGGTCGCGAAGAAGATCCGCAAGACGGCGGTCGTGTCGGGTGTGTGCGACGGCTTCATCGGCAACCGGATGATCGAGCAGTACATCCGCCAGGCGCTGTTCATGCTCGAGGAAGGCGCGCTGCCCGCGCAGATCGACCGCGCGATCGAGAAGTTCGGTTTCGCGATGGGGCCGTTCCGGATGAGCGACCTCGCCGGCAACGACATCGGCTGGGCGATCCGCAAGCGGCGCTATGTCGAGAAACCCGATCTGCAGTACTCGAAGATCGCCGACCGCCTGTGCGAACAGGGCCGCTTCGGCCAGAAGACGGGTGCCGGCTGGTACGACTACGTGCCGGGCGATCGCAAGGCGAAGCCGTCGTCGCTGGTCGACGAGATGGTCGTCGCGTATTCGACGGAGCGCGGCGTCGAGCGGCGCAAGATCGGCGACGACGAGATCGTCGAGCGGCTGGTGCTGGCGCTCGTCAACGAAGGCGCGAAGATTCTCGAGGAGAAGATCGCGTCGAAGGCGTCCGACATCGACATGGTCTACCTGACCGGCTATGGCTTCCCGCTGTGGCGCGGCGGCCCGATGCTGTACGCGGACGTGGTCGGCCTCTACAACGTCGAGCGTGCGATTCGTCGCTACGCTGCGGCGCCGAACGGCGACGCATGGCAGCTCGCGCCGTCGATCGCGGAACTGGCGAAGGCCGGCCGCGGGTTCAACGGCTGACGCGCCCGATCGCGGCGCGACGCACACCCGGAGAAACGCAATGAAACGTACCGACGACGTCCTGCTCGTGATCGACGTGCAATACGACTTCATGCCGGGCGGCGCGCTCGCGGTGCCCGACGGCGATGCGGTCGTGCCGGTGATCAACGCGCTTGCGCAGCGCTTCGACCAGGTCGTGCTGACGCAGGACTGGCACCCGCGCGAGCATGTGTCGTTCGCGGCGAACCATCCGGGCCGCGAGCCGTTTTCCACGCTCACGCTGCCGTATGGCGAGCAGGTGCTGTGGCCCGTGCATTGCGTGCAGGACACCGACGGCGCGGCGCTGCATCGCGACCTCGACATCCCGCAGGCGCGGCTCGTGATCCGCAAGGGCGGCGACGCGCAGGTCGACAGCTATTCCGCGTTCGTCGAAGCCGACCGCACGACGCGCACGGGGCTCGCAGGCTACCTGCGCGAGCTCGGTGCGAAGCGCGTGTGGTGCTGCGGGCTCGCGACCGACTATTGCGTCGCGTGGTCGGCGCTCGATGCGCGCGCGGCCGGTTTCGAAGCCGCGGTGATCAACGATGCGTGCCGTGCGATCGACCTGAACGGGTCGCTCGCGCACGCATGGCAACAGATGCAGGCAGCGGGCGTCGCGCATGTGACGTCCGCGGGCGCGCGCCCGGCGGCGTAGCGCATTTCCCTATCCGATATGAAGCAGGACCGAAGGAGACTCGCATGACCGAAGCCGTAATCGTATCGACCGCACGCACGCCGCTGGCGAAATCCTGGCGTGGCGCATTCAACATGACGCACGGCGCGACGCTCGGTGGCCACGTGGTCGCGGCCGCGCTCGAACGCGCGAAGCTCGACCCCGCGCGCGTCGAGGACGTGATCATGGGCTGCGCGAACCCCGAAGGCGCGACCGGCGCGAACATCGCGCGACAGATCGCGCTGCGCGCGGGGCTGCCCGTGACCGTGCCGGGGATGACGGTGAACCGTTTCTGCTCGTCGGGGCTGCAGACCATCGCGCTTGCCGCGCAGCGGATCATCGCGGGCGAAGGCGAGGTGTATGTTGCCGGCGGCGTCGAATCGATCTCGTGCGTGCAGAACGAGATGAACCGGCACATGGTCCAGGAAGGCTGGCTCGTCCAGCACAAGCCCGAGATCTACTGGAACATGCTGCAGACGGCCGAGAACGTCGCGAAGCGCTACGGCATCTCGAAGGAGCGGCAGGACGAGTACGGCGTGCAGTCGCAGCTGCGCGCCGCGGCCGCACAGGAAGCCGGGCGTTTTCGCGACGAGATCGTGCCGATCACGGTGCTCGCGGGCATCGCCGACAAGGCGACGGGCCGCCTGTTCACGAAGGAAGTGACGGTATCGGCCGACGAAGGCATTCGCCCCGATACGACGCTCGAAGGCGTGTCGAAGATCCGTTCGGCCGTGCCGGGCGGCGTGATCACCGCCGGCAACGCGAGCCAGTTCTCGGATGGCGCGTCGGCATGCGTCGTGATGAGCGCCGATGCGGCGCAGCGCGAAGGGTTGCAGCCGCTGGGCGTGTTTCGCGGCTTCGCGGTGGCCGGCTGCGAGCCGGACGAGATGGGCATCGGCCCCGTGTTCGCGGTGCCCAAGCTGCTGAAGCAGGCAGGATTGAAGGTCGACGACATCGGCTTGTGGGAGCTGAACGAAGCGTTCGCGGTGCAGGTGCTGTACTGCCGCGACACACTCGGGATTCCTGAGGATCGCCTGAACGTGAACGGCGGCGCGATCGCGGTCGGCCATCCGTACGGCGTGTCGGGCGCGCGCCTGACGGGCCATGCGCTGATCGAAGGCAAGCGGCGCGGCGTGAAGTACGTGGTCGTCACGATGTGCATCGGCGGCGGGCAGGGTGCGGCCGGCCTGTTCGAAATCCTCTGATCTTTGACCGGTGGCGGCCGCGGTGTCGCTTCGGCGACGCTCGCGGCCGCGACGTGAATCGGTGAGACAGAACCGCGATTCGAAACAATCGGGAAGCAAAAGGCATGCGCCCGGTAATGCCGTTTCCCCTTACTTGTCAAACGAATTGCCCCACCTATACTTGCTCTGACATTTGCCTTTCGGCACGATGGGCAGGATCGTGCATCGCGCGATCCGTGCCGCGAAGGTTCGAACCAACGCAGCAGACCGACCGGGGACCGAATGAGTACGACCTATGCAGCCGGGGAACCGCCGCGCGTCGTCAGCGCGGCCGCCAGGCTCTACGCGAAATGCCTGCTGATCGGATTCGCGTTGCTGCCTGCGTATCTGATTGCCTACCTGTGGTTCTTCAGCGACCCGCACGTCGTGTTCGAGAGCCACGCATTCCATGAAATCGCGATCGCGGCCGCGACCCTCGAAGGCGCGTTCGTCACCTACGTGACGTGGGTGTGCTACCGGTCGTCCGGCGAGCCGCTGCTGCGCTGGCTGACGCTCGGCTTTCTCGGCTTCGCGATGATCTATGCGCTGCACGGTGCGTTCACCGGGATGGCGCACCACAATATCTGGCTGTTTCTGCTGTACGGGCCCGCGTCGCGGCTCGTGATGTCGATCCTGCTGCTGACGGGCCTGCTGTCGTATTCGCGTCCGTCCGACCGGATCGAGAAACGCACGAGCGCGCGGACGTGGCTGCCGTGGATCGCGTTCTTCGTGATCGTCAACGTCGTCGTCGCCTATGTCGCGTATTCGCCGATTGCCGGCGCGCTCGGCACGCGGCTGTCAATGGAGGGCGGCGCGCTCGTGTTCTCGCTGCTGAACGTCTGCCTGCTGCTCGCGCGGCGGATCCGCTCGCCGCTGATGGTGATCTACGGCGTGTCGATCATGGCATTCGCGCTGTCTTCGCTCGCATTCATTCTCGGCAAGCCTTGGAACCACATGTGGTGGCTGGCGCACGCGATTTTCGCGGGCGGCTTCTTCCTGCTCAGCTACGGCGTCGTGCAGGCGCTGCAGACGACCCGTTCGTTCTCGGCGATCTACAGCCAGGAAGACCTGATGAGCCGGCTGTCGGAATCGATGGCGCGCACCGAGAGCGCGTTGCAGGAACTGCGGCGCACGAACCAGAAGCTCGAGTACATGGCCGCGACCGATCCGATGACGGGCGCGTCGAACCGCCGGCAGTTCATCGCGCAGGTCGAGCGCGAGATGGTGCGGGCGGAACGCGACGGCGCGCCGTTCTGCCTGCTCGCGCTCGATCTCGACAATTTCAAGAACATCAACGACGCGTACGGCCACCAGATCGGCGACGAGGTGCTGCGCGGCGTCGTGCGCCAGTGCCTCGAGGCGATCCGGCCGGCGGGCGGGCTCGCGCGCGTCGGCGGCGAGGAGTTCATGGCGCTGCTGCCGGACATGCCGCTCGAAGGCGCGCGGATGACGGCCGAGCGCGTGCGCTCGTCGATCGCGAGTTCGCCGTTCGGGCTGGATTTCAAGCGCGTGCAGGTGACGGTCAGTGTCGGCGTTGCGCAATACGGCGTCGATGGAAGTACGGTCGACGCATTGCTGAGGGTGGTCGACGAGCGGCTGTACGCGGCGAAGCGGGAAGGGCGCAACCGCGTGGTGTCGCGGTAATCCGGGTTTCGCCGACGCCCCGGGGGCGGCAACGCCCGGGGCTTTTGTATGCCGGTCGGCAGGCGACAGGCAATGCGCTAGCGTGACGCCACCGCCGTCGCGCGCTTCGATTGCCCGTCCTGCATCTGCTGCGACGCCTGCCACCAGTACTTGCCAGCGCGCTGCTGCGGATCGCGGATCGCGAGATACGTCGTACTCCAGAGCTGGGCCGCGTTGGCTTCGGTCGCATCGGCGCTGCGCGTGCCGAACGCGTCGGTCTGGTACTTGCCGTTCACGTAGGACCACGTCCACATCTCCGATGTCCGCATGTCGCGCCCGTTCGAGATCACCTGCCAGATCGTCTGCCGTGCCTGAGTGAGCAGCGTGCGGGTCGCGACCGACAGGTCCTGACGCGCGAGCTGGCGATCGAGCCCGGCCACCCACATCGCCTGCTGCCACGACCAGATCACCGTGCCGTGATACGCGGAACTCGTGAATTTCGGCCACAGTGACTGGCTCGCATACGCAGGGTTCGCGATCAGCATGCCGGCATCGGTCACGAGCCCGGTCGGGAACGGCCGCGTAACGTCGGTGACGATCCGCTGGAGCTGGTCGTCCGGTGGCGTGCCGAACAGCAACGCGAAGCCGCCGTCCGAATTCATCACCGGAATCGGATTGCCCTGCTGATCGAGCGACAGCGCGTAGAAGGCCAGCGGTGCGCTTGGCGCGGCTCCGGGCGGCACGCCGGCGGACGGCGCATAGGCCGACACGTCGGTGGTCGCCTGCGCGGCCGGCACGCCGACCTGGAACAGTGGCGGCGCCTGCGTCTCCCACGTGGTCGCTTCGTTTGCCGTGTTGGCGAGCGTCGCGCGCTGCGCGGCATCGAGGTACGGGTCGAGCAGGCCATGCGCGAGGAACGCGTTTGCCGCGCGCAGCGCGGCCGGCACGAGCACCGCGTTCACGTCGTACGGGTAGACGCCGCCACCGAGCCCGTCGGTGCTGTCGCGCCAGTTGCCGACGATCTCGCCGGGCCGAAGGTGGATCAGGTTCGCGACCGACGGCTGCTGAGCGAACGCCTGCGCGGTCGTCGCGACGTGCAGCAGGTTCACGACCAGGCGGGCGCCGTTGGTCTGCCCGTCGCTGCCGCGCTGCGCGAGATACGCAGCCGCACGCGCGTGGCCGCGCGTATCGTCGATCAGCCATGCGGCCGCGATCGGCGCGAGCAGGTAGTCGCTGTCGATCATCTTGTAGTCGTAGGTCGGCGTCGGATCGTTCGGTTTCCCGTTCTTCTGGTTGTCGACCAGCGCGAATTCGCCGATGCCTTCCTCGTGCGCGACCTTGCCGTCGACCGACAGGCGGCTCAGCACCGACGACAGGCCGGCCTCGATTGCCGCGGGTTCGAGCACGGGCATCAGCATGCGGACGGAGATCAGCGTGTCGCGACCGAAGTACGTGTCGTATTGCCACGAGCCGGCCAGCAGCTTGTCGTTGAAACTCAGGAATTCGAGCACGTTCTGGCTCACCGGATCGGGGTTCACGGACGGCGCGAACAGGTCGGCGCGCGTGATTGGCGACAACGGCGTCTCGCCCGACAGCGCATCGATGTGCAACTTCAGCGTGTGCGAGCCGGCCGGCGCGTTCAGCACGAGCTTGCCGCCGGCTGCGGGCGCAATGTTGCCGCCGTCGCGCAGCGTGATGCGAAGCGAATAGCCGGGCGCGCCGTCGATGCGGTCGCGTTGCCATTGCGCGGCGCTGCCCTGGACGGTCGGCGCGGTGATGATCTGCTGCGGAATCGTCGCGCCGCCGTTGAAGTCTCGCAGGAAGCGCACGTTGCTGAGCACGCCCTGGCGGATCGTCAGCGTGCTGGTGTCGACCGACACGTCGGCGCCGATGCCGTACAGCGGGCGGCCGTGCCCATCGGGGGCCGACAGCGCGGACGGCGGCGTGTCGAGGCTCCAGTTCACGGGCTGCGCGGTGTCGTCGAACCACAGCCCCGTGCCGCTGTTGCCGGCGGGGAAGACCACGAGCAGGCGCGGCTTCGTCGACGAACGCACGAGCAGGTGCGCGGCGACCTTGTCCTGTCGGTAGAACGCGTTGATCTGGCCGCCGGTGTCCATGCGGAACGACAGCGCGGCGGAAATCGACGGCGGGTTGTTCGACTGAACGTCGTCGTCGTTGCAGGCCGCGAGCAGGCTGGCGCAGACGAACCAGAGACACAGCGACTTCGCAAGGCGATGCATGTTGATGTCCCTCCTGGTGATTGGATTGGCGATTTTTTATCTGAATGGTCGAATCAACGGATCTTTTGTCCGTTTGGTACCGTATCGTGGGCATTCAAGTGAATGCCGGGTGTTAATAACGATGTGATGCTGCTGCGGTGAGTGAATTGAGCAGAAAATATATGAGTGGGCGATAAATGCCGAAAGCTGAAACGGCAAGGGGCACCATCCCGCTGCGATGCGAGAAAAAGCAATGCGGACGGTGTTCGTGCGGGCGGATGCCGGCTTGTGTGAAGCGAGGGAAAATCAATCGTAAGCTGCTGTAGGGGATTCTAAATTTTCGGAATAATCGAAGTCAACGATGTTTTCCTGATTTCAGGATATTTTGTGAAAAAAACGATCGTAACTATTACCCATTGAATCGGTAAATTGTGCGATTTAATGAAGGCAAGTATTGGAATCTGGATATGCGGGGAGGAAATAATTGGCAATGACGTTTCATTCCGGCGATTGCTGCCGGACAGGAATTGAAGCGTTGCATTTGCGCGAGTCATTGCAGGGGCGAGCAGGCATGCGCTGAAACGGCGCATGCGAAGCCGGGCAAGTCGCGTTCCCGCAATTCAATGGAAGACTGCGCGATCGTTCCATCGAAGCCGTCAAGTTTGGTAGGCTTGGCGATTGCCGCCGCTTGCGCGGATCGCACGGTCGGCGAGCGACGCGGTGAAAATGCGCGTATCGTCGCCGGAAAGGCCGGACGACAGCCGATTCGACACGCGCTGTTTTCCCGTTGCCGCGACCGCGCGCAAGCGAAGCGGACAGACGACTGGCTGGACATCATCCGGCCGGCCACGATGGGAGCCGAGCCCGCATCGTGAACACCAACGAACAGGAGCAACCGAAGTGATCAGACATATTGTGATGTGGAAGTTGAAAGAATCGGCCGAAGGCGCGACGCGCGCACAGAACGCGCTGAAGCTGAAGGAAAAGCTCGAAGGCTGCCGCGACCTCGTGCCGGGTACCCTGCAGATCGACGTCGGCGTGGCGACACCCGGTCTCGACGCGACCGCCGACATCGTGCTCGTGTCCGATTTCGCGGACAAGGCCGCGCTCGACGCGTACCAGGTGCACCCGGTCCACCAGGAAGTGAAGAAATTCGTCGTCGCGGTGGCCGAATCGCGCGAGTGCGTCGACTACATCGTCGACAGCGCACGATGAGCGACGCGGCAACCCCGACGGAAGGCCCGTCGATCGAAAGCCCGTTCGTCGACATGCTCGGCGTGCAGCTCGTGTCCGCGAAGGACGGCGCCAGCGAGATCGTGCTGCCGCTCGAGGAGCGGCACA